>NZ_BAABDQ010000003.1:0-773805 GCF_039539705.1 Nonomuraea rosea
CCCGCCCACCCCGGCCGCGAGGCCCAGCACCGCCACCCCGGCCAGCACCACCAGCGTGTACGACGCCACGTCCAGCGCCCACACGACCAGATGCGCCCCGAACCCGACGGCCACCGCCCCCGCGACCCCCGCCCGCGGCAGGACGGCGGCCTGCACGGCCAGCGCCACCAGCACGACCCCGTAGAACGCCAGCAGCCACGGGTAGGCCAGCCCCGCCACGGCGGGCACCAGCACCAGGCAGCCGGGCACGGCGAGGACGGCCGCGGCGCGCGCGGCGGCGGCCCCGCGCGTCCCGCGCGCGATGAGCACGCCGGCCACCGCCACGAACACCCCCACCCCGAGCGCGGTCACCGCCCCCGTGACCTCGAACCCGGCATCCACCAGCAGCGGAGCCCCGGCCGGCCCGCTCACGGCCGCCTGCCCCTGGTACCGCTCGCTCCACGGACGCAGGAGGTGCGCGTACGGCCGCGACACCACCTCGAACCACACCGGCAGATGCGGCAGCAGGGCGAGCCCCGCCGCCAGGCCCGCCACCAGGTGAGCGCCCGACCGGGGCACCTCACGCAGCCGCCCGGCCGCCCCGGCGAGCGCGAGACCGCCGACCGCCAGCACCAGCGACAGCCGCGCCACGTCGCCGGACAGCATGGCGGCGACCGTCCACAACGCCAGCGCCGTCCCGCCCACGGGCCCGGCGACGGCGGCGCGCAGGACAGGCAGCGCGGCGGCCCGCGACAGCAGCACCGCGACCAGCAGCAGGACCAGCGCGGCGTTGGCCCGGCCGAGCCCGCCGCCCAGCGCCGCGGCCACGCTCTCCGCGCCGATCGCCAGGCCGGTGACCGTCGAGGCCACGCTCGTGACCGGCGAGCCCTTGCCACGGAACGCGCACAGCAGCCCGGTGACGACGATGGCCGCCAGCACCGCGAGCGTCGCCGTACGGTCCGCGAGCGACCAGGACACGGCCAGCGTCGCCGTCCACAGGCTCGCGCTGCCCGCCGCCGACCGGCTCACCGCCGACCAGAGCGCGAGCCCGGCCGTGAGCGCGACGAGAAAGACCAGGGCCGCCCAGTACGGCAGATCGGCCACCAGCGGCAACGTGGTGGCGACCAGCGGGAACACGATCATCGCCACGCCCATCGCGGCCGGCCTGCCCCATCGCGCCCAGGCGGCGGCCGCCCCGGCGGCGCCGGCGAGGATCAGGACGGGCAGCAGCAGCGGCTGCTCCGGCCACGCGCCGGCTGCCGGGCTGAGCGCCTCACGGGCGCCGCCGGTCGCGCCGGTCCAGGCGTGGGTCAGCCAGCCGTACGGGCCGATGAGCGCGGGGACGACCGCCTGGCTGAGCGGAAGGGGCGCCAAGGCGGCCAGCACGCAGGCCTCGATCACCGCCGTCGTACGCCACGGGCCCTTCGGCCGCCGCCACGCCGAGGCCGCCGCCAGCGCCGCGCCGATGGCCAGCACGAGGGCGAGCCTGCCGCTGTCCAGTCCGGGCCGGGTCAGGGCGAACGCGGCCAGCGCCATGGCCGCGACCTCGACGGCCGTTCGCCCGCCCGGCCGTACGACCCTGGTCAGCCGGTCCAGCGAGCCGAGCGCGAGGGTGCGGCCTGTGCGGGGCGCGCGTACGACGGCGGCGGCCAGCTTCCGTGAGGGACGCGTCACCACGAGCGTGGCCGCCCGCACGCCGAGCAGCGCGAGCGCCGCGGCCAGGCCGGTGGGCAGCAGGGCCCAGAGGAGCAGCCCGGCCGCGATCACCGCCCCGGCGCCTCCCGCCACCTGCACGGCGCGGTCCTTCGCGGCCACGGCGCAGACGGCCAGCGGCAGGAGCAGCCCGGCCGCCACCACGGCCGTCGCCTGCCGGTCGGCCAGGGCCCAGCACATCACCAGCACGGCCAGATACCCACCCACCCAGAGCGCGGCATTCCCCGTCCACGTCCGCCCGCCCTCGGCCCGGGCTCCCGCGGCGGGGTCGGCAGGCTCGGCTTGCGGCGGGATCGTGGGGACCGGGCGGCGGGCGGCCGTCAGCAGCAGGGCGCCGCTCAGCGCGACCAGCACCCCCAGCGCGACCTCGTAGGCCATCCCCAAAGCCGGTGGAGCCGTGAGCACCGCCAGCGAGCCGAACCCCAGGCACAGCCTCTGCCGCAGCCCCGCAGTCCACACCTCGCCACGAGGCGGGACGAGCGCCAGCCCTGCCGCGACGGCCGCCATCACCACCGGGGTGGCCGCCGTGTCGCCCCACCGGACGCCGCCTGGGCCCAGCAGCTCGGCCGCGGGACCGGTGACGTCCTGCCAGATCGACGTCACCCAGCCCAGAGGGGCGAGGGCGGCCGAGGCCACCGCGTACAGCTTCCAGGAGGCCGCCGCCGACAGCGTGAGCACGCCGCCGGTGCGCAGGCCGTCGCGCAGCCGTACCGGAAGCCTGAGCGTGGCGGCGAGAAGCAGGCAAGAGACAGCCGCGAGTACGGCGGGCCGCCACGAGCCGGGCACCACCGAGGCGGGCACGGCCCAGACGCCGGCCACCGCGGCGAGAGCGGCGAAGGCGGCGATCAGCAGCCGCCGCGTCCGGCCGCGCGTGGCCGCCGCCCACCAGGCCGCCACCACGGAAGCGGCGCCTAGGACGAGGGCCGCGAACGGCACGCCGGCCAGGAGAAGGGCCACCGACGGCACGACGGCCTCGAACGGCGCGAGCATGTCGCCGGGCGTGACCGCCAGGTAGGCGGCGAGGCCCGCGCCGAGCAGCCAGGCGATCGAGCCCGCGACGGCCGTCGTCAGGTACTCGGCGGCGGCCCGCGCCCGCCGCGCCGCCTGCCACAGGGCCAGGTCCGCGGCGGCCGTCGCGATGAGCGCCCCCGCCAGCCAGCCGGACCCGAGCGTGGAGGAGCTCGCCAAGGCCAGCCCGGCCAGCGGCAGCGGCGTTTGGGCCAGCACGATCGCGACCGGCGCGGGCAGGCGCAGCGGGGCACGCAGGGAGTACGCCGCCCACGCCACGGTCATCGCGGCGGCGATCAGCGAGCATCCCCACCACGGACCGAGCCCGGGCCCCGCCGAGGGTCCGCCTTCGTCGAAGACCTGCCTGATCGCGACGCCGTCCAGCGGGATCAGCACGAGCCCGATCAGCGCCACGGTCTCGGCGGTCGCGACCAGCCGCCTGCGTACCAGCAGCCAGGGCGCGGCCAGCACCCCCAGCGTGAACACGCTCAGAATCAGCGCGCGCAGCGCGGGGACCTGCCAGCTCACCAGCGTGAACACCACCGCCGCGATCGACAGCAGCACGCCGCCGAGCAGGAGCAGGACGTTCTGCACCGCCCGATGCGACAGATCCCGCCCGGGCGCCGCCGCCGCCGCTTCCGCCTCCGCGGAAGCATCCTCCACCGGCCGGGACGGGGGCCTCCGTGCGACCTTCACCGACGCGGCGGCGGTCGCTCCTGCGGTGGTGGCCACACCCACGGGCTCCGCGATGGCGACACTCGCCATGCTCGGGAGGGCTGCCGCCGCGGTGGCGTCGCGCATGCTCGCGAGGGCCTCGTCGCGGCGTCGCACCAGCTCGGTACGGCGTTCGTCCAGCAGGGCCAGCATGTCCGAGACCGCGAGGTAGTCGTCGGCGGCCGGTCCCCGCAGGAGCAGCCGGCAGCCGGGGCAGGCGTCCAGCGGACCGGCAGGCAGAACTGCCTCGCAACCGGGACACAACAGCCAGTTCATGAGCGAAACCCCACAGCAGGTCGGCGACAGCTCACGACCTTGCCGCACAAATCATGATTTGTCCGGTGATCAGCAAACGCACACGCCCTCACACGGGCTCAGGGCACGGGCCCGTGTGCGGGGCTCAAAGGACGCGCCCGCATGCGGAGTTCAGAGCGCACGGGCCCGGGTGCGGGGTGCGCGCCTGTATGCGGAGCTCAAGGGGGCCATCCGTATGCGGGGCTCGGAGCGCACGCCCCTATGCGGGGGTCAGAGCTCGCGCTCCTGCTGGTCCAGGATGGCGACCGACACCGCGATGGCCGCAGCCGCGTCGCCGTCCTCGATCGCGCGCAGCAGGTCGTCGTGGGAGGTGTCGGGATCGAGCGCCGCCTGCTCCTGGTCCCTGACGCTGTCCCGCAGGGCGTCGCTCATGCTGCGGTAGAGGTCGCCGAGCAGCGCGTTGTGCGCCGAGTCGGCCACCTGCAGGTGGAACTCGACGTCGGCGTCCGCGAACCCGTCGAGGTCGCCCGCCCGCCCGGCCGCGTCCCTGCGGGCCAGCGTCTCGTGCATCGCGGCCAGGTCCTCATCGGTACGCCTGCCCGCCGCCAGCCTGGCCGCCACGAGGTCGAGCCCGCGGCGTACGTCGATGATGTCCATGGCGGCCGCCGTGTCGAGCCTCCTGCGCAGGGCGACCTTGGACTCGTCGGTGGCGGTCACGTACGTGCCGTCACCCTGCCGGGTGTGCAGCAGCCCGGCGTGGGCCAGCACCCGGACCGCCTCGCGTACGGACAGCCTGCTCATGCCGAGGCTCTGCGCGAGCTGGCTCTCGGACGGGATCTTCGTGCCGACGGGCCACACACCGCCCGCGATCTCCCTGCGGAGCTCGTCGATGGCGGCGTCCACGAGCGAGGTCCGAGCGACGTTTCGCATGCACCCTCTTCTCAACGGCTGAAGAACCCCCAGCCTAGACGCTGCCGCCGCCCCGCCGGGGCCCTCACACGGGAAGCCCCTCGCCCGCTGGAAGTCCTTCTGGCTCGGGCGGCCGATCCGGCGAGTTCGCCGTGTCCAGGGTGGCGCGCGTGCGGGCGGGCCCGGCGCGCGGGTGGTGGCGTTCGGGTGGGCTCGGCGTGTCCCGGGGCGTACAGGTTCGGCGTGTCCCGGGGGCGTTCAGGTGAGTTCGGTGGCCAGGCGTTCGATGGTGTCGCGGCCCTCCAGCGGGCGGAGCCAGGCGGCGGGCAGGCCGGTGCCGCCGTGGATCACCCCCAGGAGGTTGCCGCACACCGAACCGGTCGAGTCGCTGTCACCCGAGTGGTTGACCGACAGCAGCAGCGCCCGCTCGACCACCGGCTCGGCCAGGGCGCAGTACACGCCGATGGCCAGCGCCTCCTCCGCCACCCATGCGCCGCCCAGCGACTCGACCCGCTCCGGCGTGTGCTCGCCGCCCGCCGCGAGGGCCACCGCCGCGCGCAGGGCCGCCGTGGTCTCCTCGTGCGCCGGGTAACCGGCCAGCAGTTCCATTGCCTGGTGGACGGCGGCGGTCAGCGCCTCACCGCCCATGAGCCGCGCGACGATCGCCGCGAACGCCCCCGCCGCCAGGTAGCCGGTCGGGTGCCCGTGGGTGATCTGCGCGCACGCCGCCGCGAGCTCGAACGCCTCCCGCGCCTCCGTCGTGACCAGGCCGAACGGGGCCGAGCGCATCACCGTGCCGCACCCCTTCGAGTCCGGGTTCACCGGCCCGGGCTCGCCCCACGAGGACGTGCCGGGGAAGTGCCGGTGCAGCCCCGACAGGCAGGCGTTGCCGGGTGCCCGCCTGGAGTACAGCCACTCCTCCTCCCGCAGCGCACCCGTGCGGTGCGGTTGGTCGGCGGCCGGCGGCCGGCGGTGGTCCTGCGTGTCCAGCCACCTCAGGTACGCCTGCCGCACCCCCGCCACGACGCCGCCGTACGCCTCCGGCCCGCCGCTCGCCGGAGCCCCTTGGGCGCCGCCGTCCGGGTGGGATGGGGTGCCGGGGAGGGGGAGCAGGCCGGTGGTGCGGGCGTGGAGGAGGCCCTCGACCGTGAAGAGGGTCATCTGCGTGTCGTCCGTGATCAGCGCGCTTTTGCCCCGCCAATCCGTGACATATCCGGTGATGCCCTCCGCGCCATACTGCCGGCGGATCTCCCGCAGCGACTGGAACTCGATCGGCGCCCCCAGCGCGTCCCCGACCGCCCCGCCCAGCAGGCAGCCCCGAACTCTCTCGTGAACATCCATGCCCCGGATCTTGCCAGCTCCCAGGCCGTCTGAGAGATTGCGGGTTGTTTCGTCGACTGCCACGGAGGTCACGCGTGCCACCATTACGCCCGGCCCTCTTCGCCATCGCCCTCACCCTGGCGATCGCGACCCCGGCCCAGACCACGGCCCAGGCCTCGGCCGGACCGGCCATCACCGTCGAGAACGGCCGTACGCAGCCGGTCTTCTCCTACGCGGACGCGATCCGCGAGCACGTGTACGTCGAGTCCACCGTCGACAGCGACCTGGACGGCAAGCTCGACAAAGTACGCGTGGACCTCATCAGGCCCAAGGAATCCGGCCCGGGGCTCAAGGTGCCGGTGATCATCGATGAGAGCCCGTACTACGACAACTCAGGCCGCGGCAACGAGGCAGAACGGAAAATATACGACGCCGCCGGAAATGTCGCGAAATTCCCGCTGTTCTACGACAACTACTTCGTCCCCCGCGGCTACGCCGTCCTCAACGTGGACATGCTCGGCACCACCAGGTCAGAAGGCTGCCCCGACATCGGCGGCAAGGCGGACGTCCTGGGCGGCAAGGCCGTCATCGACTGGCTGAACGGCCGCGCCAAGGCCGCCAAGCCCGACGGCACCCCCGCCGTGGCCGACTGGACCACGGGCAAGTCCGCCATGATCGGCAAGTCGTACGACGGCACGCTGGCCAACGCCGTCGCCGCCACCGGGGTCGAGGGACTCAAGACGATCGTCCCGATCTCGGCCATCAGCTCCTGGTACAAATACCAGCGCTCCAACGGCGTGATCTACAACTACGACTACGCCTCCTGGCTGGCGAACTACGTCGACACCGACCCAGAGCCCAAGTGCCAGCCCGTACGCGACAAGATGGACGCGGAGGACGGCGACGACACGGGCGACTACAACCCGTTCTGGGCCGAACGCGACTACCTCGGCGGCCTGCTCGGCGACGTCTCCAAGGTCAAGGCGAGCGTCTTCGTCATCCACACGGTCAACGACCTCAACGTCAAGCCCGACAACTTCTCCACCTGGTGGAAGGCCCTGGCCGACCGGAACGTGCCGCGCAAGATCTGGGTCGGCCAGACCCAGCACGTGGACCCGTTCGACTTCGAGGGCCGCAGGGACCTGTGGGTGGACACCCTGCATCGCTGGTTCGACTTCTGGCTGCTCGGCGTGCGCAACGGGATCGCCCAGGAGCCCAGGGCCGACGTCGAGATCGGCCCGGCGCAGTGGATCAGCCAGCGCGACTGGCCCGCGCCGTTCGCGCTCAAGGCGTCGCTGCGCCCCGCCGCCGACGGCACGCTCGGGCTCAAGCCCGCCGCCAGGAACAGCACCGCGTCCTTCACCGACCTCGCACTGAGCGAGACCGACATGGTGGCGGACGTCGGCACGGCCAACCCGGGACGGGTGGCGTTCACCACGGGCGCGCTCCCGCTGAGCCTGCGCCTGTCCGGCACGCCCACCGCCGACCTGCGGGTCAAGCTGGACAAGCCCACCGCCAACCTGACCGCCCTGCTCGTCGACTTCGGCGAGAGCCCCCGCGTCGACTGGCGGCGCGGCCAGGGCATCACCACGCTGACCGAGGAGGACTGCCACGGCGAGAGCACCGCGGCCGACGACGCCTGCTACCGGAAGGTCGCCACGAACGTGGCCACCCGCCCGCTGGAGATCGTCGCCCGCGGCTGGATCGACGTGCAGAACCGCGGCTCGCTCAGCCAGGCCACCCCGCTGCCCGTGGGCACGTACGGCACGGTCAAGTGGCTGACGCTGCCGCAGGACTACACGTTCAGGAAGGGCCACAGGATCGGCCTCGTGATCGCCGGCACCGACTCCACCTACACGGGGGAGGCGGGAACCGGCGCGACCGTCACCGTCGATCTGGCCAAGAGCAGCGTCGTCGTGCCGTTCGTGCTCGGGACGCCGCTGGCGGACGTGCCGAAGGACACGGCCACGTTCCGCGGGCCTGAGCGGCTCGACCTGCCGGAGCCCGACCCGGAGTTCCAGTTCTTCTGATCCGTTCGCGGCCTTGGGCTCGCGAGAGCCCAAGGCCCTTACTCGCAGGTGCTCCCGAAGGCGTCGCGACGCGAGTCCAGCAGGCGTGAGCCCTTGCCTCCGGCGGTGGTCCAGGCCACGCTCAACGTCAGCGTGCCCTTCCCGGCGCTCACGCCGCCGGTGCGGGTGCCGTCGCCGGTGGCCCTGCCCGCCCACCGCACGGTGACCTTGCCCCGATGCACGCTCGGCCGCTGCGCGCAGCCGGCCCGGAGGGCGGACGCGCGCACCTTGACCGTCGTGCCGGAGACCGCGATGCCGTCCGTGCCGGTGGCCGAGACGATCTGGCAGCGCCCCGAACACGCCAGCGAGAACGACCCGGTACGCCCGGAGCCCAGCCAGAGCGAGGCCGGCGACAGCCGGGCCACCGGAGGCGCCGGTCTGGGCAGGTCGGCCTTCTTGGCCACGCTCGTCAGGCTCGATCCGGCGGCGGCGGTGGTGGCCGCGGCCACCCAGCGCGAGGGCTCCTCCAGCAGCACACTCGTCTCCGCCGCGGCCTTGGTGATCGTGGCCGGGTGCTCGCGGGCGTTCATGACGGCCCAGACCAGGCCCGCCACCAGCAGCCCCACGCCCACCATCAGCCCGAGCCTGGCCACCGCCCTGATCGGCGCCCCGGCCTCGGGATCGTCGTCCTCCGGCCGGTCCCGCCAGAACTGCTGCCACTGCGCGCCGTCGCCCTGGAGCTTCTCCAGGCCGTAGGTGTCGGCGCCCAGCGTGATCCCGCCGTAGCGGATGATGGCCCCGTTGCTGTGCGAGCCATTGCCGGAGCCCTTGACCACGGCGCTGTAGACGAGCTTGTCGCCGTACTGGCCTTCGCTCGCGCCGCGGAAGGCCCGCGTACGGCTGGGCGGGGTGAACGGATGCCGTCCGCGCACGGCCTGGGCCGGCGGGTGCTCCTGGTCGGCGGCAGCCGCGCCCGCCGCCGACCAGGGCTCTCCCGCGGTCGCCGTCGTGGGGCCGGCGACCGGGGCGGGCGGCGTGACGTCGGCGTCCGGTGGAGCGGGGGCCGAGCCCTGCTCCATCAGAGTGCGCGCCTGCACGGGGAAGCCGTCTGCTCTCCAGACGGGCCCGTCTCCAGGCAGCGGCTGCGCCGACGCCAGCCGGTTGGGAAGTGTTCCGGGCAGTGTCGTGATCGGCAGGCGGCGCAGGAGCGCACCCGCCGACATGGTCCTGGGCGCGGCCTGGCAGGTCGCGCAGGACTGGATGTGCCGGCCGATCCTGGCTCTGGCCCGCCTGCCGGGAGAGGCGACCCAGGCCGACACGCGGGCCGTCAGATCGGGGCAGCCGTCGTGGCCGCGCGCGGCGATGATCGCGGCGAACCACTCCTCCAGGCCGGCGGCGGCCGCGGCGACGATGGTGTGCACCTCGGCCAGGCCGAGCTCGAAGATCGCGGCCAGTTCCACGTCGGACAGGCCGTGGCGTACGGACAGGTCGAGCAGCTCCCGCTGCGGGCGCTCCAGGGACAGCAGCGCCTCGGGCAGCAGCTCCGACATGCGCCCGGGGCGCGACCAGGAGCCGATGCTCGCGGGCCTGGCGGCGACCGTGCGATGAGCGCGGGCCACCGCGTACAGCCAGGGCCGCCGCAGGGCGGGATCCATCACGCGTTCCGCGTACATGTAGGCCGTCAGCACCGTGCCGGCGACCGCCTGCTCGGCCTCGCCGGCGGCGAGCTCGGTGCGGCAGTAGTCGTAGAGGCGGGCTCCGTGCTTGTCGCACAGGTCACGAATGGCCTGGCGAGCGTCATCAGACAGGGTTCGCCACATCCGGTGTCACACCTCCTCCAGTCGGTACGCGGGACAGCGCGCTCCTCACGGCGGCACGTCAGGTCTTTCCCGGCACGGTGTCCAGCAGCGACGCCTGCGCCAGGTAGGCACGCGTCGCGTCCGGGTCGCCCGCGATGGCGCGCAGCCCGGCCATGGCCGCCGCGAGCCTGGCGCTGTCGCGCTCGCGCACGCCCACCAGCCGCGTCTCGCCGCGCGGGATCACCCGTTGCAGCAGCACAGAACGCCGCCGCCAGGCCCACGCCTCCAGCGCGGCGGGTGGCGCGTGGCCGCCGATCACGGCCGCGATCACCTGCCCGACCTCGGCGGCGTCGTGGATGCCCGCGTTCATGTTGAGCCCGCCGACCGTGGAGGTCAGGTGCGCGCCGTCGCCCACGAACAGCACCCGCCCGCACCGGTACGACGTCAGCACCCCCCTGGACAGGCCGAACCGGTCGGCCCCGGTCACGTGGATCGGCTCGCGGGCTCCGGGCAGAGCCCTGCGGACCAGCAGGGACAGGTTCGACGGGGACAGCGGCTCGTGCGAGTCGCAGGGGATCTTGAAGATGATCCGCCAGTGGTCGGGCAGCGCGAGCAGCGTGCACGACTGCTGCACGTCCCGCACGTACGTGAGCGGCGCCAGGCTCGGCAGCAGCCGGTCGAGCGGCGAGTCGGTGAAGACCCGCAGCGCCTGCGTCGGATAGGCGGACCTGGGGAACGGCAGCCCGAGCGAGCCCCGCACCGTGCTGTGCGCGCCGTCGGCGGCGATCATGTACCGGGCCCGCGTCCAGGTGTGGCCGACGCGGACCCGGATCCCTGTGCCGCCTTCCGCCACGCCGTCGACGTGCGTGCCGAACCGCACGTCCACGTCGGGGTAGGCGCTGAGGGCGGCCAGCAGCAACGGGGTGAGCGCGGTCTGGTCGGCGTGGATCCTGAACGGATGCTTGGTCAGGCCGTCCAGGCGGTCCATGCCCATCTCGGCCAGCACGATCCCCGACCGGTCGCGCCACTGCACGCGATCGACGACGCGGCCCTTGGCGACGAGCCGGGAGGCCACGCCGAGGTCGTCGAGCAGGTCGAGCGTGGCCGGGTGAAAGGTGCAGGCCCGCGCCTGCCTGCCGAGCTCGCTCTCGCGCTCCAGCACGGTGACCGGGACGCCGGCCCTGGCCAGGGAGAGAGCAGCGGTCAGTCCGGCGGGTCCCGCTCCGACGACGATGACGCCGTTCATGCCGCGCCTCCCATGTGCGCCCCTCGCGGAGCCCTCATGTAGCGGCGGTAGGGCACGCGGCTGAGCGTCACATGCCGGCCCACGGCCCTGGACAGCGCCCACCAGGCGGTGCACAGGTTCGAGGTCAGCAGGACGCGGTCGTTGCCGGTGCTCAGCGGGCCGAGCACGGGGAGCGTGGCCATTCCGGTGCCGGTGAACAGCAGCACGGCGTCGGCCGGCAGCTCAGCCAGCTCGACCTGGGTGATCAACTCGGACGGGGTGACCGCGTAGGAGGAGTAGCCGTCCTTGGCGCGTACCTGCACCACCTGGGTGACGTTCAGGCCCGCGCTCTTCCAGAACCGCTCGGCCAGCTCGGTCAGCCACGGCTCGTACGGCGACACCAGGACGATGTCGCTCACCCCGACGTGCTCCATCGCCTCACGCGTGGCCAGCGTGGCGGACGCGAACGGCACTCCGGTCGCGGTGGTCAGATCGGCGCACTGGCCGCGGTCCTCGTCGGGACCGATCAGATAGCGGGGCTCGCTGCAGGCCATGACCATCGCGCTCAACGGCAGGCCGTCGAACGCCCAGACCAGGTCGGGCAGGGCCTCGTTGTAACTCTCCAGCCGTTCGGCCAGCGATCCCGGCCGTACGGGCAAGCGGGTGACGTGCATGTCGGCACGCGAGCCGAGCAGCCGGGTCAGCTCGGGCTCCGCCGACGGGTTCGCGGGCGCGACGATCACGCCCACCCTGCTGCGGCTCATGGCACACCCCCGTTACGTGCGGGTGCGAGGACGGTGCGCATTTGGGGTTCCCCTCCTGGGAGAGAAGACGTGGTCAGGACGCGCGGTGCCGCGGCGCCTGGTCGATCTCGGTACTGGCCCGCACGGACACCTGCCGGATACGGCGCAATCGGTGCACGGTGCGCGCGGGTTCCGCCGGCGCCGGGACGTCGTCCTGGTCCTCGCCCCAGGACGGCGGCGGCGTGCCGGGCCTCTGGCCGCGCGCGTGGACTTCGTGTGGTGGGTACCTGCGCAAGTCGTCGGTGAGCATGGGCAACTCCTGATCATTGCGGGTTGGTGACTCCAGTGACTCCAGTGACTCCAGGGATGAACGAGACGTCGTAGCGGGCCAGTGCCTCCCTGGCCTGGCTCATGACGTGGTCGAAACGGTCGTACAGCTCAGCGAGCCTGCTCCGGATCAGACCGAAGCGGTCGCGCGGCACGGCGAGGAGCCGGCGTGGTATCGCCGGCCCCTCTTCCGCCGCGCGGTGAGATCGATGACCGGTCTCACGGCCCGACGCCCCGGCGACCCGCACCAGCGCCGTGGCGGCGAGCAGAACGGCGGTCGGCGAAAAGACCGACTGCGCGTGGACGCTCCCGAGGCGACCGGTACGGTGACCGGCCGCGAGAGCGCATGTGTCCGTAATTTCCGGACACGGAGAAGGGCACGGAGAAAGCCGACCCCAGACGCAACCCCTTGAAATGGCCAGCACGCCAGCCGCTGTCGCGCTGGCCAACAACACCGGGCCGACGGATGTCGGCACGTGCCGAACGGTGCCGGGGGGGTGGGGAAGCGCCGGGGCCAGCAGCGTCAGTGCTGCCGACATACCCACGCAGGGGACGAACGGATCGCGCCGGCCGGGCCCGGCCGGCGACCATCCGTTCTTCGACTGCAGCACCAGCATCCCGCCGCCTGCGCGCGCGCCGCAGAGCACGCGCGAGACGGGGAACATCATCGCGGCGGCGATTCGATGGCCACGACTCCGGCCAGGCCGCCCTCCTCGCAGAGCCTGCCGGGGCGCGGTCGTGATGACCGGCGCCGCGCCCAGGCAGTGGAGGGCCGGGCCGAGCGTGCGCACGCTCGGCCCGTCCGGCTGGATCGCCGGACACCCGGAGAGAAGTCTTGGCGTCATCGCGTCGTCGTCCGCTTGCTCGTGGTCACGTTGTTGGGCACGCTGACGCAGACCATGCGCTCCGTCAGCCCGGCCCGCGGCCCTGTCGTGGACGGCCCGGCCATGGCCGGACGATCCGTGGACGACTGGGCCGCCCGTGACTGCCCCGCACGGGACTGACCCGTACGGGATTGACTCGTTGGAGACTGGCTCGCGCGCAGGGAGCCCGGTTCCGCACCACCGGCCACCGCACGCGCGACTTTCGAGGCGAGCGAGAGATGCTCGCCACAGCGACGGCTCACCTTGGCCTCCAGACCGGCCACCTGGGCCAGTCTGAGCCTCAGCGGCTCCAGCGACGACCTGCGTTCGAGGCCGTCGAGATCGGCCAGCCGGGCGGGCCAGCGCAGCGCGTCGCCGCAGCGAGCCTCCACTTCGGCCGGAAGCCCCTCGATCGGGAATCCCTCGTGACACAGCCGGGTGGAGATCATGACGGCCATGAACGCCGTCTTGTCGAAGTCGGCCAGCCGCCCGCTCAGGGCCGCGCCCAGCATTCTGGCGCGGTGGCTCAGGCAGACCGCACTCCACCCGAGCAACAGCAGCCGATCAGGTCCCGTCTCGGTGTGCCATCCGGCCAGCCGCAGCTCGCGGGCCATCCGGTGGTAGAACCGCCAGCGGTGACCGGGCTCGTCCAGCCAGACCTGGACACCGCCGAGCGGCAGGCTCGCCACATGTACGTCGGTGCCCGCAACACGTGCGCAGACGCGTTGGACCACTCGTTCCTGCCCGTGGTACGCCGGATCATCGAGGAACCGGGAACTGATGTCCGCGGAATCCATGGTCACGTCCGGCCACCTCCTCGTCGGAGAACTCTCCAGAACCCCTTGACTGTTAAGTCTCAGTTACCACACGCTCCGATAGTCCGCTGACGGCTAGGGCTATGTCAACTGACAGTTTCCGCATAAGTTGATAGCTGCCAGCGCGGGCAGAGCTTGCCCGCATGGCAGGGGACAGTGGGGCCTGAGTCCCTTACGCTGGAAATGTTCACGGGCGGTAGGGAGGTGTGCCGTGGCGAACTTCGCCGAGCGGCTCGATCTCGCGCTGACCAAGCGCGGTTTCACCGGCGCGCAGGTCGCCTCCACGCTGACGGAGGCGGGCATCCCCATCACCCGCGCCTACGTCAGCCAGTTGCGCACGGGCAAGCAGACCAACCCGACACTCCAGGTGCTCAGAGCCCTGGCCTCCTGCCTCCAGGTGAGCGTGGGCTGGCTGGTCGGCGACGACCATCTCGAGTCGGGCACGGTGGAGGACCTCCAGTTGCGGGCGGCCACCATCGGCCTGTCCGCCTCCGGGCTGTCGGAGAGCTCGCTGGCCGTGCTGCGCGGCGTGGTCGAGCTCGCCCGCAGGGCCGAGGGCCTGCCCGAGGAGCCGGAGCCCACCTCCGACATCCCCGACGCGGTCGCGCCGCTGAGCGGGCCGCAGCGCCGGGCGCTCGGCAAGCGGCTGCACGGCCTGCGGCTGGCCGCCCAGTTCTCCGTGGAGCAGGTCGAGACCGCCATGGGCAGGGGCGCCGCCGCGGTCCCCGCCATCGAGGAGGGCCGGCTGGCCCCCGCCCCCATCACCGTCGAACGCCTGCTCACCGTCTACGGCGTCGCCGCCCCGCCCATCCGCGAATACGTGCTGTCGCTGGCCAGGGGCGAGCGCGAGGCCGCCTGGTACGACGCGCACTCGGTGCCGGTCTGGCTGGCCACCACCTACGCGCTCGAACAACGGGCCACGGTGATCCGCACCTATCACACCCAGTTCGTGCCGCCGCTGCTGCAGACCGAGGAATACGCCAGGGCCGCCATCGCCGTGGCCGGGCCCGCGACCCTCGGGCAGCAGACCGTCGAGGAGGCGCTGGCCCTGGTGATGGCCCGCCAGGAGGCCGTGGCGCGCGACGGCGGGATCGTGGTGTGGGCGGTGATCGACGAGAGTGTCCTGCTGCGGTCGATCGTCGGGCAGCACGTCCAGCTCCGGCAGCTCGACATGCTGATCGACCACGCCAAGCGGCCCAACGTCTCGCTGCACGTCGTGCCGATGGACGACCCCGCCTACGTGCCGCGCACCGGCCCGTTCACGCTCTGGCGCTTCGCCGAGGCGTTCGAGCCCGACATCGCGTGCGCCCACGGCATCGAGTCGGAGGAGCTGATCACCGAGACCGCCACGGTGGAGGCGTACCACCAGGCGTTCACGAAGCTGTCGGTGACGACCACCACGCGCGACGAGACGTTCGAGGTGCTGAATTTCCATCGCGAGAGGCTTTCGCGTTCGCTCGGAAAGTGATCTGTTTCCTGAGTGCGAGATCATTACGCATAACCGAGGTAACGCACATATACCGAAAACTAATAGGTTTTCCGGTTGTCTTCCTCGGTGTAGCGAGGATCATATGGTCTGGGTCATCGAGTGGGGTCCGAAAGGATCAGCTTTTCCCGAGATAGTGGGCGAGGGGAAAGGGGCAACACTCAATGCGTCAGCGTGCCATCCGAAACTTGGCGAAGCTGGACATGACCCAAGCGAGGATCACCCGCATTCTCGATGCCGCCGCGGGTGGAAAGAACAATTTCGTGGCGGACAGAGACGCAATGCGCCGCTACGACCAGGCAGCTCCCGTCACGACGACCGCCGCGCGGGCCGTACTTCATTATTTATGCCGCGTTGTCCGTCACCTCGCGACCGAGGGTGTGGACCAGTTCGTGATCGTCGGGAGCGGTGTCCCCAGCGGCCTGCCCGCCGGCAGGCAACTGCACGACATAGCCCGTGACGCCCTGTGCGCCGCGTCGGCCCGTGTCGTGTACGTGGAGAGCGACCCGATGGTGCTGGCCGGAGCCAGGGCCACGATCGAGCCCGTCACCGACCTCGTACGTGTCGTAGAGGGCGACATCCGCGAGATCGACGACGTCCTCGACGACCGGGTCGTGCAGACGTTCCTCGACTGGGACCGGCCCATGGCCGTGCTGCTGCTGTCGACTCACAGTCTGAACGACGACGAGCACTTCCACTACGTGATCAAACGGATCCGGCAGGTGGTGCCTGAACGGAGCTACCTGTCCCTGCTGCAGACCACGTTCGACGGAATCCCGCCGGAGTTGCTGTCCGCCATTCACGACCTGGTGGCGATGACACTTCCCGGCCACGCGATTCGCACCCGGGAGGAGGTCAAGGCGTTGCTCGACGGTCTGGTGCTGGTAGATCCGGGGTTGGTGTGGGTGCCGGAATGGCGGCCCGACGGTCACGAGCCCGCCTGCTTCGAGCAGCCGAGCTCGTCGGGCAGCTACGGCGCCGTGGCACACATCCCTTGAAACCCGTCACACCTCGGTCGCGCCCAAGGCTCCGGCCGGAGCCTTGGGCGGCTCGACGCCGAACGCGAGCGTAAAAGCGGGATTCAGTCCCACCAGAACGACCACGCGTGCGCGCCGATGATCTGCTCGGCGTAGGCCTGCAGGTCGCCGGGGCCCTGGACGACGTTGTCGGGGCAGAACGCCCAATGCTCGGCGGCCACGTGCAGCGCGTGCTCAGGATCGGCGGGCGGCGCGGCCACGCTCAGCTCCAGCGTGTTGAAGCCGACGCTCACCACCCGCACCCCGAACCGGTCCTCCCAGCTCCGCACCACCGCCGCCATGGGCACCATCCACTCGTTGTGGTGCAGCGCGCCCTGCCAGCCCATGACCGCCAGCGCGTCGGAGCCCCGCGCGGCCGCGACCAGGCCGAGCGGCATCGCCTTGGCGGCCAGCTCGCCCGCGAGCCAGCCGGCGACCGCCTCGGGATCGGCCTTCAGCACCCCGGGCGCGGCCGTGCCGGGGCAGAGGGCGCCGTACGGCTCCAGCTCCTCCAGCGCGTCCTGCGGCATCTGCGACACCCACTCCTGCCACACCTCGGTCATGAACCCCTCGGCGGTGAAGTGGTCGATCAGGCGCGGGTCGTCCGGCACGATCTGGCCGATGCCCCAAGGCTGCGCCGACTCGTCCAGCAGGACCGGCCACAGACCGCTGTGCGGATGCCAGGCGCGCAGCCGTGCCCAGTCCTCGCCGGCCGCCGGCTCGTCGCTCATCCAGAACGCCGGCCTGACCGCCTCGCCCTGATGGGTGTAGGTCGGATCCGGCCAGACCACGTCGCCGGGGGGCAGCCCCGCGGGCAGCCGGCGCTCCCTGCCGCCGTCGGTGAACAGCTGGCACAGCTCTCGTGGCAGCTGATGATCGTCCATGCCCTACCATTCCGATACCGAATCCTGTCTCGGAGATGGTAATGCCGCCGGTCGCCCCCGCACCTGGGGCGGGTGGCGAAAATCCGGCGGCCGCGACGCCGGCGCGCTCACCCGGCACAATGGGGGGCTGTGATCCCCTTTGACGCGGTTCTCTCAGACTTCGACGGCGTGCTGCGCCAGTTCGACCACGCCGCCCAGGCCGACATCGAGGCCAGATACGGTCTGCCGCTGATGAAGACGGCCTTCGACCCCGAGCTGATCATGCCGCCGACGCTCGGCCACGTCAGCGAGGAGCAGTGGGCCGAGTCCATCGCCCTGGCGCTGGGCGGCGACGAGCGGGCGCGCGCGGCCGTGGGGGAGTTCATACGGGTGCGGTTCTGGGTGGACGAGGAGGTCAGGGCGCTGCTGGCCAGGGTGCAGCAGCACGTGCCCGTGATCATCGTGACCAACGCCATGGACACGCTGGAGCTGCACATGGACCAGCTCGGGCTCACCTACTTCGCCGACGACGTGGTCAGCAGCGCCAGGGTCGGCGTGGCCAAGCCCGACAGGCGGATCTACGAGATCGCCGTCGAACGCGCCGGGGTCGCGGCCGAGCGCTGCCTGTTCATCGACGACCGGCTGCCGAACGTGGAGGCCGCGCGGGCGCTCGGCATGACGGGGCTGCACTACCGGACGTTCGGCGACCTGGCGGCCGTGCTCGGCTGACCCAGGCGGCGGCCACGTCGAAGAAGGCCCGTTCCAGCTCCACCGTCCGGCGGAACACCTGGAGCACCTCCTGGCGCCGCTCCTCGCCGAGCGCCGCGCCCAGCCGGTCGAGCTCGCCGCGCAGGAAGGCCACCCAGGAGCGGAACTCCGCGCCCTCGTGCAGCTCGATCCACTCCCGGTGGACGAAGCTCTCCGGCAGCGGCTCCACGGCCCGCGAGGCCCAGCCCAGGTAGCACCACTCGGCCACGCAGAGCACGGTGGCGATCAGCAGGTAGTCCTGTCCCGCACGCACCTCGGCCATGAGCTGCTGGAACGCCGCCGTCACCGGCTCGGGCGCGGCGTCGGTGCGCCCGCCCAGCTCTGCCAGGGCCCGATGGAAGTACGTCTTCTCCTCCGTGGTCGCCACCTGGCCGAGGAACTGCCCGTACGGCACCCGCGCCTCGAACGTGTCGGCACTGGCCACGGCCGCCCCGAGCAGCGCCGTGAAGGAGTCCACGAACTGGAAGTCCTGCTCCAGGTAACGCCGCATGTCGTCGCCGGCCGCCGCGCCCGTCGTGATCGCCATGGCGAACGGGTGCGTCACCACCGCCGTCCACTCGGGCTCGCACTGCCGCCTGAGCCATTCGCTGAAGCTTCGCTCACTCACGGCCCCGACTGTAGACGCGGCGCCCCGGAACCGGGCGAGTGGGGTTTGTTTCCGGCGCGGCTCGCGCCAACCGCGCCGGAAACGTCATAGGACCGCCGCCCCCAGCCGTGCTCAGCGAGCTGCGCTTCTCGCCTTGACTGGGAGCGGCGGCGCAAGAGCGCCTGGTCAGTACCCGCCGTAGGGATTCTGGGAGGGTGGCTGGGTAGTGGGGGCGCTCGACTTGTGGCCGGAGTGATCGGTCGGGGTGGCCGACGGTGTGCTCGACGGAGTGCCGCTGGAGCTCACCTTCGTACCCTGAGGGGCGATCACGCCGATCAGGCCGTGCTTGGTGCCGTCGATGCCCGCGGAGAACCACAGGGAGCTCTCGCCGCCGGTGGCCGCGGTGCCGGGCTCGAGGTCCCAGAGACCGGGCAGCACGATCGGCTGGCCGTTGGCCGAGCGCAGCGAGCCCAGGTGACGGCCGTTCTTGTAGGCCTGCACGGTGCCGTCGCCGAAGTTGCCGACCAGCAGCGCGCCCGCGTACTGGCCCCAGCCCTTGGGGGCGGCGGTCAGGCCCCAGGGGGCGTTGAGCCCGACCCTGGAGATGCGGCCGGTCAGACGTCCGTCACCGTCGTAACGGCTCACGAAGCCCTTGCCGGCGCCGAAGACGGGCTTGCCGGTGGTCTGGTCGCGCAGGGCGTAGGAGACCCAGATGTTGCCGTTGGCGACGGCGACGTTGTAGGCCTTGTACGTCGAGGGGATGGAGGAGTCCCTGAACTGCCAGCGGGACAGCTTGATGCGCTCGAAGTCCTCGTTGAAGGCGTGGATGCGCCCGCTGGCGAAGTCCGCGGCCAGCAGGAATGCTCCGTCGTCCGTCTCCGCCAGCTCGAGTCCCTTGTAGTCGGCGCCGCGGGTGAACGCCGCGATGACCGCGTTGGCCGGATCCACCTCGGCGTTCCAGCCGGTGATGGCGCCGCTCGGGCTGGAGAAGATGAACGTGGCGGGCTTGCCCTTGACGGTGAAGCCATCGCCCGGGTTGAACACCTGGCCAGTCGGGGCGCCGCCCGGAATGGCCACTTCCGTCTGCTCCTTCTTTCCCGTGCCGGAGTAGACGGTGGCGCTGCCGGTTCCGGTGTTCGAAACCCACAGAGTCTTGCCCATGGCCAGGCCCCATGGGTTGACGACCTTGGGGTCGGTGACCGGGGCTTTGCCCTTGATGTCCGACACAAGGTTGATCACGTCGAAACGAGTCCTGGTGGTGGCGTGTGCGGGAGTGGTGAGAGTCGCTCCCAAAACAACCGCAACAGCGCAGAGTGTGATGATGCGAGGCCGCATCCGTTGCCTCCTAGTTAGCGCTTGTGACGCGAGATACGCGGAGGGCGTGGAGTGGGTTCAGTCAGGCCCGGAAATAGCGGCGCGGGAGTTTTTCCGCGCCGTGCGGGGGAGAAGGAGAACCATGAAAGTTTTGGGCATCGATATCGGTGGTTCCGGAATCAAGGGCGCGCCCGTCGACACCGAGGCCGGCGAGCTGACGCAGGAGCGGTTGCGGATCGAGACGCCGCAGCCGGCCAAGCCCGATGAGGTGGCAGAAGTGGTGGCCGCCGTCGTCGCGCATTTCAGCTGGAACGGTCCTGTCGGGGTGACCTTTCCCGGCGTCGTGGTGGACGGGGTGGTGCTGACGGCCGCGAACGTGCACCACTCCTGGGTCGGGGTCGACGCGGTGAAGCTGTTCGGCGGGGCGACGGTGCTGAACGACGCCGACGCGGCCGGGACGGCCGAGATGACCTTCGGGCTGGGACGGGACCGGAAGGGGACGGTGCTCGTGCTGACGTTCGGCACGGGGATCGGCAGCGCCCTGTTCACGGACGGGAAGCTGGTGCCCAACACCGAGCTGGGGCACCTCCAGGTCCGGGGCAAGGACGCCGAGCACCGGGCGTCGGCGCGGGCGCGCGAGGAGCACGAGCTGAGCTGGGAGAAGTGGGCCGGGCGGGTGGAGGAGTATCTGCGGCACGTCGAGATGCTGTTCTCGCCGTCGCTGATCATCATCGGCGGGGGCGTGAGCAAGAAGGCGGACAAGTTCCTGCCGCTCGTCCACATCGACACGCCGGTGGTCCCGGCCGGTCTGCAGAACGAGGCTGGCATCATCGGCGCCGCCCGCGCCGCCGCCGACGGCCCCTGACGTCCCGCCTGCTGATATTGGGATGCGCGAGACCCGCGCGATCAGGCACCATGGGCCGGTTGGCTCCGAGGCCGCGGGGCTCAAATATCCTGATAGCAGTATGGGAACACCTTCGTTGTCTTCTCCACTCGCCGAGCTCCAGTCTCGCCTGCCCGAGCTCATGCCCCGCGACCAGCGCCGGCTGCGGCGCCGGCTCGACGGCATGCGCCGGGTTCGCTCGCGCGACACCCGCGACAAGATCGTCGCGGAGATCCTCGCCGACGTGGAGCGTGCCGAGCAGCGCCTGGCCCGGCGCCGCGAAGCCGTACCAGAGGTGAAATATCCGGAAAATCTGCCGGTCTCCCAGCGCAAGGACGACATCCTCGCGGCCATCCGCGACCACCAGGTCGTGATCATCGCGGGCGAGACCGGCTCCGGTAAGACCACCCAGATCCCCAAGATCTGCCTGGAGCTCGGGCGCGGCGTACGCGGGCTGATCGGCCACACCCAGCCCCGCCGCATCGCCGCCCGCACGGTCGCCGAGCGCATCGCCGAGGAGCTCGGCACCGACCTCGGCGAGACGGTCGGCTACAAAGTGCGCTTCACCGACCAGGCGAGCGACCGCACCCTGGTCAAGCTGATGACCGACGGCATCCTGCTGGCCGAGCTGCAGAACGACCGGATGCTCGACCAGTACGACACGCTGATCATCGACGAGGCCCACGAGCGCAGCCTCAACATCGACTTCATCCTCGGCTACCTGAAACAGCTGCTGCCCCAGCGCCCCGACCTCAAGGTGATCATCACCAGCGCCACGATCGACCCCGAGCGGTTCTCGCGCCACTTCGACGACGCGCCGATCGTGGAGGTCTCCGGCCGCACCTACCCGGTCGAGGTCCGCTACCGGCCGCTGGAGGAGGACGACGACCAGACGCAGGGCATCGTGGCGGCCTGCAGGGAGCTGATCAGCGAGGGGCCGGGCGACGTCCTGGTGTTCCTGTCGGGCGAGCGGGAGATCCGCGACGCCGCCGACGCCCTGGCCAAGGCCGAGTTCCGCAACACCGAGATCCTGCCCCTCTACGCCCGCCTGAGCGCCGCCGAGCAGCACCGCGTCTTCCAGCGGCACACCGGCCGCCGCATCGTCCTGGCCACGAACGTGGCGGAGACGTCGCTCACGGTCCCCGGCATCAAATACGTCGTCGATCCCGGTTTCGCCCGCATCTCCCGCTACAGTCACCGCACCAAGGTGCAGCGCCTGCCGATCGAGCCCATCTCGCAGGCCAGCGCCAACCAGCGCAAGGGCCGCTCGGGCCGCACCTCCGACGGCATCTGCATCAGGCTCTACGAGGAAGAAGACTTCCTCAACCGGCCCGAGTTCACCGACCCGGAGATCCTGCGCACCAACCTGGCCTCGGTCATCCTGCAGATGACCTCGATCGGGCTGGGCGACATCGAGGCGTTCCCGTTCGTCGAGCCGCCGGACCGCCGCCAGGTGAAGGACGGCGTGAGCCTGCTGCACGAGCTGGGCGCGTTCGACGCCCAGAGCCGGCTGACCGGCGTCGGCCGCAAGCTGGCGAGCCTGCCCGTCGACCCGCGGCTGGGCCGCATGGTGCTGGAGGCCGAGAAGAACGGCTGCCTGCGCGAGGTCATGGTGATCGCCGCCGCCCTGTCCATCCAGGACCCGCGCGAACGCCCCTCCGACAAGCAGCAGCAGGCCGACGAGAAGCACCGGCGCTTCGCCGACCCCGAGTCCGACTTCCTGGCCTACCTCAACGTCTGGAACTACCTGCGCGACAAGCAGAAGGAGCTGTCCTCCAGCGCGTTCAGGCGGCTGTGCAAGGCCGAGTTCCTCAACTACCTGCGCGTCCGCGAGTGGCAGGACATCTACAGCCAGCTCCGCCACTCGCTCGGGGCGCAGCCCAACAGCGAGCCCGCGCAGCCGTACCACGTGCATGTGTCCCTGCTCGTCGGGCTCCTGTCGCACATCGGCGTCAAGGACGTCGTGGAGAAGCGCGGCTCCGACGGCCGCAGGCCGATCCAGGAGTACATCGGCGCCCGCAACGCCCGGTTCGCCGTCTTCCCCGGCTCGGCGCTGGCCAAGAAGCAGCCGCAGTGGGTCATGTCCGCCGAGCTCGTCGAGACCTCCCGCCTGTGGGCGCGCGTCAACGCCAAGATCGAGCCCGACTGGGTCGAGCCGCTCGCCCAGCACCTGGTCAAACGCACCTACTCCGAGCCCCACTGGGAGAAGAACCAGGGCGCGGTGATCGCGCTGGAGAAGGTCACCCTCTACGGCGTGCCGCTCGTCGTCGGCCGCAAGGTCAACTACGGCCGCATCGACCCCGACCTGTCGCGGGAGCTGTTCATCAGGCACGCGCTGGTCGAAGGCGACTGGGACACCCACCACCGCTTCCTCAAGGACAACCGCAGGCTGCTCGAAGAGGTCGAGGAGCTGGAGAACCGGGCCCGCCGCCGCGACATCATGGTGGACGACGAGGCGCTGTTCGACTTCTACGACGGGCGGGTGCCCGCCGACGTGGTCTCGGCCCGGCACTTCGACTCGTGGTGGAAGCAGGCCAGGCAGGAGCAGCCCGAGCTGCTCGCGTTCTCGCCGGAGATGCTGGTCAACGAGGGCGCCGACGTCAGCGCCCACGACTACCCCGACGCCTGGCGGCAGCTCGGCCAGCGGATGAAGCTGACCTACCAGTTCGAGCCGGGGACGGACGCCGACGGCGTGACCGTGCACGTGCCGCTGCAGGTCCTCAACCAGGTCAACTCCGACGGCTTCGACTGGCAGATCCCCGGCCTGCGCGAGGAGCTGATCACCGCGCTGATCAGGTCGCTGCCGAAGCACGTGCGCCGCAACTTCGTCCCCGCCCCCAACTACGCCAAGCAGGTGCTCGCGGCGGTCGAGCAGGGCGGCGAGCCGCTGCTCGCGGCCGTGGAGCGGGAGCTGCTGCGCCTCACCGGAGTCCGGGTGCCGCATGACGCCTGGCAGCTCGACCAGGTGCCCGACCACCTGCGCATCACCTACCGGGTGATCGACGAGCGCAAGCGCACGGTGGCCGAGGACAAAGACCTCGACGCGCTCAAGCGCCGGCTGGCGCCGCGCCTGCGCCAGACCCTGTCCGCCGCCGGCGACGACCTGGAGCAGACCGGCCTGCACACGTGGAGCTTCGGCACCCTGCCCAAGGTCTTCGAGCAGGGCCGGATGAAGGGCTATCCCGCGCTCGTGGACGCCGGCGACTCGGTGTCCATCAAGATCTTCGAGACGCAGGCCGAGCAGCGGCGCTCCCACTGGCCCGGCGTCCGCCGCCTGCTGCTCCTCAACGTCACCAACCCGGCCAAGTCCCTGCTCGGCGGCCTGTCCAACCAGGCCAAGCTGGCCCTGTCACGCAGCCCGCACGGCGGGGCGGTGGCGTTGTTCGACGACGTGGTCAACGCGGCGATCGACCAGCTCATGCAGGCCACCGGCGGCCCGGCCTGGGACCCGGTCGGCTTCGACCGCCTCTACCAGCACGTGCGGGCCAACCTCTACGACACCTCGGCGGACGTGCTGGCGAAGGTGGAGCAGATCCTGAGCGTCTGGCACGAGGCCGGGGCCCGGCTGGAGGCCATGCGGCACAGCGCCTCGACCGACGACATCCGCGACCAGCTGGGCAAGCTCATCTATCCGGGCTTCGTCACGGCCACCGGCAACCGGCGCCTGTCGGACGTGCTGCGCTATCTCCGGGCGATCGACCGCCGCCTCGGCAAGCTCCCCGAGGAGCCGTGGCGGGACGAGGAGTGGATGGACCGGGTGCACAAGGTCGAGGACGACTATCACGACGTGCTGGAGAAGCTGCATCCGGCGCGGCGCGGGGATCCGGACGTGGTGGAGATCCGGTGGATGATCGAGGAGCTGCGGGTGAGCTTCTTCGCCCAGACGCTGGGGACGCCGACGCCGGTGTCGGAGAAGCGGATCGCGAAGGCGATGGAGAAGCTCACACCTTGAAAATGGAGGTGTCGAGCTCCAGGCCGACGGGGGCCGGCAGCTTGATCGGCGTGCCGACGATCACCGTGGACATCACCTGGTAGACGCCGTCCTTGATCTCGCTGAACGCGGTCACGGCCGGCTCTGGGGCGATCGGGTCGATCAGCAGGTAGACCGGCACCCCGCCCACTGCGTAGAGACGCCGCTTGCTCTCCCGGTCGGTGTGCGTGCTGCTGCGCGACACCACCTCCGCGACCATGAGCACGCCGGACGACAGCAACTCCCCCTCACCCCAGCGGGGGCACTCGGCGGGGGACAGCACGTAGTCCGGCGCGAGCGAATCCCGGGGTCCTTCGATGCAGATGTTCACGGTCCCGGGAGCTCCACGCCATCCTCGCTCCCTTCTCGCCGGGAGGAGGACATCGTGCAGGTCCGCGGCCATCCAGCCGTGTTCCGGGCTGCCCATCGGGCTCACGATCAGGTTCCCTTCGATGACCTCGGCCCGGTGACCGGGGAGGGGGGGTAGGGCATCGAACAACTCTCTTGCGGTTTGTGGCGCGCGCGCGAAGGCCTCCTCCGGCTTCGGCCTGGACGCCGCCGCCGGAGATGTGTGCGTGCCGGTTTCCTCTGGCTGGGTCGCCTGAGATTCGATCGCCATGGCTACCATCGACCTGTCCCTTCGTATTCGAACGGGCACGCTGAGTATTTCAGCTCTCCAGGGGTCATGCCACCACAACCGGCCATCCACGCGGACGGCGAGAGGCGTGGCCGATCACCCGGTCCCCGCATGCCGGGTCTG
Source organism: Nonomuraea rosea (assembly GCF_039539705.1). Taxonomy (NCBI): domain Bacteria; kingdom Bacillati; phylum Actinomycetota; class Actinomycetes; order Streptosporangiales; family Streptosporangiaceae; genus Nonomuraea; species Nonomuraea rosea. The sequence continues at coordinate 25,326 of NZ_BAABDQ010000003.1, forward strand.
TGCCGATCACGTGGAAAAATCCTCTTGTAGGTGATTGCCGGAGCAGGGGGATCGATGGTCAAGGCCGTGGTGTTCGACGTCGGAGAGACGCTCATCGACGAGACGCGCATCTGGACGCGCTGGGCCGGCCGGCTCGGGGTGAGCAGCTTCGTGCTGATGGGCGCGCTCGGCGGCATGGCCGCGCTGGACCGGCCCCACGGCGACGCCTTCGAGCTCGTACGCCCCGGCTTCGACCTGCGTGAGGAGGAGGCCGCCTGGGAGCGCGACGATCCTGAGGGCCTGCGCAACCGGTTCGACGCCGGCGACCTCTACCCCGACGTGCGCGACGCCCTGGCCGCCATCGGCGCGGCCGGATACCAGGTGATCATCGCCGGCAACCAGCCCAGACGGGCCTATGACGCCCTCGTCGCCATGGAGCTGCCCGCCGACTCCGTGCACACTTCCGAGGGATGGGGGGTGTCCAAGCCGGAGCCCGGGTTCTTCGCCAAGGTGGCCGCGGTCGCCGGGCACCCGCCCGCCGAGATCCTCTACGTGGGTGACCGGCTCGACAACGACGTGCTGCCCGCCGCCGCGGCCGGCATGCGCACCGCGCTGCTCCGCCGCGGCCCCTGGGGCTACCTGCACGCTGAGCGCCCGCAGGCGGAGGCCGCCGACGTGATCGTCGACGACCTCCATGCGCTGCTGCCGGCGCTGCGGCTTATGTGAGGTTCTCGTCCGGGTCGATGCGGACGGCCCGTTCCTCCGCGGGGAGGTCGTCGGCGGACTCGTAGTCCTCCCCGATCTCCTCGTCGTCCACGTCGGGCGCCAGGCCCTCGTCCGGCTGGACGAGCTGATGCTGGGGGCGCGGACCGCGGTGCGGCCGCTCAGGAGCCTCCCGGCGCAGCCGTTCGTCGAGGGTGTCCCTGTGCTGCGGGTCGTCCTCGGTGACCTCATGGCGCAGGCCGAGATCGTCGGTCCATTCCTCGATCTCGATCTCCTGCTCGTCGGCGTAGCCGTATCGGTCTGGAGGTTGTTCGGTCATATGCGCCCCCTACCCAGGGAGCAGACCGAAATCCTACGACTTGGCCTGCCCTGGGGCGGGCGGTGGCGCTTCTTTGCCTACAGGTCCGCGGGCTCAGCGCCCGATCGCCGAGCCCACCAGGGATCGCGGGTCGGCGGCCCCCGCCAGCATCCCGTCAGCGCGTACGTCGATCAGATGCGCGTGCCCGAACGAGCTCCCGTACGGCAGCGCCGCCACCCGGTGCCCCAGCGCCGCCAGGCCGTCGGACCAGGTCGAGCCCTCCTCCAGGTCGATGATCGCGTCGTCGGGCGCCTCCCACGTGTCGAACCCGGTCCCGCCGGTGCCCAGCCGCCAGCGCGGGGCGGCGATCGCCTGTCCCGGCTCCTCCCCGTGCCCGAGCAGCCGCGTGATGACCTGCAGCAGGATCTGCGGCTGCGCGTCGCCGCCCATCGTGCCCACGACCGTGCGCAGCGTCCCGTCGGGGCGGGTGATCAGCGCCGGCGTCAGCGTGTGCGGCGGCCGGCGGCCCGGTCCGTATTCGGCGGGGTGGCCGGGCTTGAGGGAGAAACCGATGCCGCGGTTGTGGAGATTGATCCCGGTACGGGGCTCGAACAGCATGCTGCCGAACCCGGACGCGTTCGACTGGATCAGCGAGACGCCCATGCCGTCGCCGTCCACCGCGCACAGGTACGTCGTGTCGCCCTGCCTGGCAGGCGCGCGCAGCCGGAGCCGGGCCGCCGGGTCGATCAGCGCCCGCCGCCGCGCGATCTCGGAGGGTTCGAGCAGGTCCTTGGCGTCTTCGTGCAGCACGTCGAGCCGGTCGTGCCCGGCGACCCTGGCGGCCTCGGCCAGCAGATGCGCCCAGACGGGGTGGCGCGGGGACCGGGGCAGGTCGAGCCCGTCCACGATGCCGAGCGACATCAGCAGCAGGTAGCCCTGGGAGTTGGGCGGCATCGACCAGACGTCGTGCCCGAACGCGCGCACCCTGAGCGGCTCCGCCCAGTCGGCGCCCGGCCTGGCCAGGTCGGCCTCGGTGTATTCGCCGGCCCCGAGCTCGATCAGGCCCCGCCCGAACTCGCCCAGGTAGAAGGCGTCCCTGCCGCCCTCGGCCACCGCCTGGAGCGCGCGGGCCACGCCGGGCCTGGTCACGCGGTCGCCCGCGGCGCGTACGGAGGCGAAGTCGCCGCCGCCCGGCCGCCGCCCGCGCGCCCTGCACCATGAGCGGCGAGGCGGGGAACCCGTCGCGGGCCAGCCTGATCGCCGGCCCGAGCAGCTCCGCCATGGGCAGGCGGCCGTGCTTGACGTGCAGCGCGTGCCAGCCGTCCACGCAACCCGGCACGGGCACGGACCTGATGTCGTGCAGGTGCGGCATGCGGACGTGGCCCTCCGCGCGCAGCCTGGCGGGATCGGCGCCGGATCCGGCCCGGCCGGAGGCGTTCAGCGCCGTCACACCCCCGCCAGGGGCGGCGCTGTGGACGAGGGCGAACAGGTCGCCGCCCAGGCCGCACATGTGCGGGGCGACGACGGAGAGGACGGCGTTGGCGGCGACGGCCGCGTCGGCGGCCGACCCGCCGCGGTCCAGCATCGCCAGCCCGGCCGCGGACGCCAGGTGGTCGACGCTGCACATCATGCCCGCGGGCGCGTATCTCGTGTTGTGCACGTTCATGAGATTACGGGCCGGCGGGTACGCGCACGAGCCGTCATCTCTTCCTGGGCGGCCCCTCCAGCTCCCGCAGCCGGCCGCGGGCTTCGTCGAGCTCCCTGCGCAGGGCGGCGATCTGGTGTTCGAGCTCCAGGATGCGGCGGATGGCGATGAGCGTCATCCCCTCCTCCGTCATCCGCGTGACGTGCTGGACGACCAGGATGTCGTGACGGGAGTAGCGCCGCTGGCCGCCGCTCGACCGGCTCGGGCTGATCACCTCGTGCTGATCCAGCCTGCGCAAGTACGCCTGCTGGACCTGCAGCATCTCCGCCACCTGCCCGAGGGAGTAGAGAGGGGCGAGCTCGTCGTCGAAGGGCAGGTCGGACATGGGGACCTCCTCGCGGTCTCCGGGGCGGGCCGGTGGAGGCGCCCGCCCCCGGACCGCGGGTCAGGCCCTGATGGCCTTGGTCTCGCCGTGCGTGATCTCCACCTTGCGCGGCCTGGCCCGCTCCAGCACCGGGATGCGGACGGTGAGCACGCCGTCGGCGTAGCCCGCGTCGATCTTCTCGCTGTCCAGGTGCTCGGAGAGGTAGACGCGCCGGGTGAACGTGCCCATGGGGCGCTCGCGGACGAACTGCCGCTCGTTTTCGCCGATCTCCTCCTCGCGGCGCGCGCTGACGCTGAGCACGCCGCGGTCGATCGTCAGCTCGATGGAGCCGGGGTCGATGCCGGGCAGGTCGAAGCGCAGCAGCACATCATCGTCGCGGCGCAGCCCGTCCATCGGCATGACGGCGGCACCGCCGCCGAAGGTCTGGCGGGTCAGGCGGTCGAACTGGCGCTCGAACTCCTGGAAGAACGGATCGATCGAGGTCAACAGCATGGTCCAAACCTCCTAGCTGACTGATGAGTCAGAGCTAATCTCCAACTCCAGTTGTAGGTTAGCTTCATGCTCGCGTGCATGCAATTGTGGTGAGAGCCTTCTGACCTGCTGGTCAGGCGTTCTCCATGCTGGGGCGCAGCCGGGCGGCCTCCCTGACCGTCTGCCCGGACAGCCGCGCCAGCGCGACCGCGGCGAGCAGCGTGGCCACCACGCACGCCACCCCGCCGATCTCCAGCGAGATCCGCGCTCCGAGCGTGTCGCTGAGCCACCCGAGCAGCGGCCCGCCGAGCGCGCCCGCCCCGGCGCTGACGATCGACAGGGCCGCGATGACCCGGCCGCGCATCGGCTCGGGGCTGTCGATCTGCGCCCGCGCCGAGACGGTGGTGTCGATGGCCACCGCGCCGGCCGCGATCGGCAGCAGCATCGCCGCGAACGCCCACAGCCCCGGCATCAGCCCGCTCACCGCCTGGACGACTCCGGTCACGAACGCCATGACGAGCAGCAGCCGGATCGTCAGCTCCGGCCTGGAGGCGGCCAGGAAGCCGCCCACGACCGTGCCGACGGCGAACACGGTGGACAGCAGGCCGTACCCGGCCGCGCCCGACTCCAGGGGACCGGCGCTCATGGCCGCCATGGTCACCTGGTAGTTGCGCCCGACGCTGCCCGACACGAACCAGAGCGCGAGGACGACGAGCAGCCAGGGGGTGCGCAGCACGTACCGCAGGCCGTCGAGCACGGCGCCGGGCTGCCGCTCGGAGGCGGCCAGCCGATGGAACTCCGCGCGCCGCATGGCCGCGACCGCCGCGATCACCGCGAAGAAACTGGCGGCGTTGATCAGGAACAGCCCGCCGCTGCCGGTGAACGGCAGCAGCGCGCCCGCCAGGCTCATGCCCAGGATGCGGCCGGCGGAGTTGAGGACGGAGCCGAGCGCCATCGCGTTCGGCAGATCGGACGGAGGCACCACCTCGGCCCCGAAGCGGCCGAGCGCGGGCCCGCCCAGCGCGGTCACCACGCCCCCGGCCAGCGCGACCCCGTAGATCGGCAGCACGGAGGTGGCGCCGGAGAGCGCGATCGCCGCCAGCACGGCCGCGAGCCCCGCCTGCGCGACCTGCGCGGCGATCACCACGGGCCGGCTCGGCAGCCGGTCCGCCAGCGCGCCGCCCCACATGCCCAGCAGCAGCGTCGGCAGCGCCTGCATGACCAGGCTCAGCCCGACGCTGGTCGCCGAGCCCGTCAGCGTGAGGATGAGCCAGTTGACGCCCAGCACCTGCATCCAGGTGCCGGTGACGGAGACGATGTCAGCTCCCGCCCAGAGCCGGTAATTGTGATGCCGCAGCGCTCTGAACGTGGAGGAGGAGGGAGACAAAACGGGTCCTTGCCTTGACGATGCACCGGGGGAACAAACACGGTGCTCCGGCGACGGGATTCCGGTCTGACCGGATTGTGAGGCAAGACACGTTTGAAAAGGGATCAGACGAGTTCGAGCGGCTCGTCCCTGCTGACGAGGGCCGCGTACTGGCCCGCGCGGGACATCAGCTCGTCGTGGGTGCCGCGCTCGACGACCTTCCCGCGGTCGAGCACGACGATCTGCTCGGCGTCCCTGACCGTGGACAGGCGGTGCGCGATCGTGATCGTCGTACGGCCCCGGGCCAGCGTGTCGAGGGCCTCCTGCACCGCCCGCTCGGTCTGGGTGTCCAGGGCGCTGGTGGCCTCGTCGAGGATCAGCACCGGCGGGTTGCGGAGCAGGGTCCTGGCGATCGCCAGCCGCTGCTTCTCGCCGCCGGAGAAGCGGTAGCCGCGCTCGCCCACGAGCGTGTCGTATCCGTCGGGCAGCGCGGCGATGTGGTCGTGGATGCGCGCCGCCCGCGCCGCCGCCTCCAGTTCCTCGTCCGTGGCCGACGGCTTGGCGAAGCGCAGGTTGTCGGCGATCGACGCGTGGAACAGGTACGTCTCCTGCGACACCACCCCGACCGCGTCGCTCAGCGTCTCGAACGTCAGCTCCCGCACGTCCTGGCCGTCGATCGTCACGCGCCCCTCGTCCACGTCGTAGAGCCGGGGGAGCAGGTAGCTGAGCGTGGTCTTGCCCGAGCCCGTCTCGCCCACGACGGCCAGGCTGGAGCCCGCGGGCACGGTGATGTCCACGCCGGTGAGGGTGGGCGCCTCGTCGTAGGCGAAGCCGACGTTCTCGAAGCGGACCTCGCCGCGTACGGCCGGCAGCGTCTTACCACCCGGATGAATGTCCACCGGCAGGTCCAGATACTCGAAGATGCGGCCGAACAGCGCGAGCGAGACCTGCACCTCGACGCCGAGCCGCAGCAGCGAGACCGCCGGCCGGAACAGGCTCGTCTGCAAGGTCGTGAACGCCACCAGCGTCCCGACCGAGATCGAGCCGGTGTGGCCGACCGCCCAGTAGATCATCGCGGGCATCGCGGCCATCACGATCTGGATCGACGACTGCCGCCAGCGCCCGGCCATGCTCATGCGCACGCCGAGGTCGGCCAGCTCGTCGGAGGCCTTGCCGAAGCGCTCGGTCAGCTCTGTGGAGCGGCCCATGGTACGGCCCAGCAGGATGCCGCTGATCGACAGCGACTCCTGGACCATCGCGGAGATCGTGGCCAGCTTGCGCTGCCGGTCGGAGGTGATGCGCTTGCGCTCGGTGCCGACCTTGCGGCTGATCCACACGAACACCGGCAGCGACACGAGCGAGAGCGCCGTCAGGCGCCAGTCGAGCGCGGCCATCGCCACGATCGTGGCGATCACGGTGGTGAGATTGGAGATGAAGGAAGAGGCCGTCGTGGTGAGCACCGACTGCATGCCGCCGATGTCGTTGGCGATGCGCGACTGCACCTCGCCGGTCTTGGTACGGGTGAAGAACGCCAGCGACATGCGCTGCAGGTGGCTGTAGACCGAGATGCGCAGGTCGTGCATGACCCGTTGGCCCATCGTCGTGGACACCAGGGTCTGCAGCACGTCGAACACGCTCGTGGCGACCGCCACCGCGATCATGCCGAGGGCCAGGATGGTCAGCAGGCCGGCGTCCCTGGCCGGGATCGCCACGTCCAGCACCTCGCGGAGCAGGAACGGTGAGGCCAGCGCCACCAGCGACGACAGCAGGATGAGCACGGCCACGAGGGCCAGGCGGCCGCGATAGGGGGTGAAGAGTTTGATGATGCGCCCGAGTGGCGCGCGAGGTTCGTCCTCCAAGTGGCGCCTCCTTAATCAGATGTCCACTCAAACAGAGGTTAACTCATATTTGTTCCGGTTAAACTTGCGGCATGGGAGACGGTAGGGGAGGCGGCACCGGGAACGGCGCTGTCGGCAGTGTCGCCGGTAAGGAGCTGGCTGAGCTTCTGCACCTGGTCAGCAAGCGATTGCGGCATGGCTACGTGCGCAGGCTGGTGCCGCTGGAGCTCAACCCCGGCCAGGCGCGGGCGCTCAGGGTGCTGGCCGACGCCGACCGGCCGCTGCGGATGGTGCAGCTCGCCGACGAGCTGCGGATCGTGCCGCGCTCGCTCACTCCCGTCGTGGACGCCCTGGAGGAGGCGGGGCTCGTGCGCAGGGAGGTCGATCCCGCCAACCGCCGCTCCACGCTGGTCGTGATCACTCCCGAGGGGCAGGCCGCCGCCGACCGGGCCCGTGACGCGCGCGTCCAGGCGGGCGAGGACCTGTTCGCGGTGCTGTCGGAGGAGCAGCGGGAGCAGCTGAGAGGGTTGCTGGGGCTAGTGGACGGCCAGTTCAGGTAGGGGTGGGCGAGCCGGTCACACGGCGGCGGGCTGACGGTCGGTTCAGCCGGGGCCGGGCGAGCCGGTCAGGCGGCGGCGGGCGGCGGGGTGAGTACGCCGCCGACGACCGTGCCGAGGCAGGCCGGCTGGGCGAGCAGGGCCGCGTACGGGTAACGGCCGCGCGCGTCGAAGACGGCGAAGTCGGCGCGGGCGCCGGGGGCCAGCGACCCGATCCGGCCGGCGCCCCGGTCCATGCCCAGCGCCGTGGCGCCGCCCATCGTGGCGGCCTCGACCAGCCTGCGGTCGAGCCCTCTGGGGCGCAGGCCGAGCTCCCGCACGCGCCGCCTGATCGCCCCGGCCACCTCCAGCGGGCTCACGACAGCCCCGTCCAGTGCGGGGCCGCCGGTGCCCAGGGCGATGACGTTCCCCTCGTCGAACAGCGCCAGCACGTCGCCCACCGGGGACGGCTCCCACGGGCAGAGGGCGACGACGGTCCTGCGCAGCCGCAGCAGCTTGCGTTCGCCCGGGTCGAGCGGCCGCGCGCACGCGACGTGGCACAGCGTGCCCAGCACCCCGGCCTCGTCCAGCGCCGCGGGCGAGTGCCGGCCCAGATCGACCAGCAGCCGCAGCCCGAACGTCCTGGCCAGCACCGCCACGTCCTCCAGCACCTGCGGATCCCGCGTGCGCGCCGCGAGCCCGACCGCGCACGGCCGCTCGATCTCGCGGAGCGCCGTGATGACCGCGTCCCGTTCGCGCGCCTCCCACTCCTCCTCGCTCGCGGAGGACACCTCGACGTACGAGATCCCCGGCAGCCCCGGCGGATCGGTCAGATCGGACACCACGCCGGCCCGCGCGGTCACCCCGGGGGCGACGCCGGCGGAGCAGGCGTCGACCAGCCCGGCCACGATCATCCCCGCCCACCGCACCTCCCGCGCGGCCGGGAACGACGAGAGCTGCTCGGCCCGCGGCCCGACCCCGGCCACCCGATCGCCCATGACCGCCACCGCGCCGTCGCGGATCGGCTCGGCGCAGATCGGCAGCACGAGCGGGGCCGAGTGGATCACCACGGGTGCGGGCGCGCGCCTGCCCAGACTCGGCCCGGCACGCTTGCGCATCAGCACTCCCGTCGGATTTTCCCTCTCGGCATTAAACGTGAGCCAGGACAGGTAGCGCAATCAGGACGAATTATGCGAATCCCTCGGCGAGTACCGCCCGGACAGCCGGGCCATCTTGAGACTGAGATGCAGCGCCAGCCGTTCCCCGCCGTCCTTCAGATCGGTGCGCGCGAGCTTCTCCACCCGCTGCAGCCGGTAGTACAGCGACGTGCGGTGCAGCCGCAGCACCCGCGACGTGGCGACCGCGCTGCCCGCCAGGTCCAGGTAGGTCTCCAGCGTCTCCAGCAGCGGCAGGTACTGGGCGTCCGCCAGCAGCCCCTCCAGCCCCGGATGGAGCTCCTGGTCGGGCAGGTGGGTGAGCATCCGGTAGACGCCGAGCTTGGCCCACTCCGCCGTCCGCCCCAGCCCCGGGACGCGGGCGGTCACCTCGGCGGCGTGCCTGGCCTCACGGTACGACTCCGCCGCCTCCGCCAGCACCGGCCTGGACCGCCCGATCCCGACCACCACCGGCACCGGCATGGCCGCGTGCAGCTCGTCGGGGGAGACCGGCGGCCCGGCGGTGAGCAGCACGGCGTGGTCGAAGCGGACCAGGTGCAGCGGATGGTGCCCGCCCAGCCGCCGCCGCAGCGTCAGCAACCCCTGCTCCAGCCCCAGCCGGAGCGTCTCGTCCGGCTCGGCGGCGCAGGGCCTGGCCACCTGTACGGTCACCGGCTGCGCCTGCGGGAACGCCCCCGCCTCGATGAGCTGCGTGGCCGCGTCCCGCTCGCCGAGCAGCAGCCCGGTGACCGCCTCCAGCTCCCGGTGCGAGGCCAGCCCCGTGGCCAGGCTCTCGTGGAACAGGGCCAGTGCGATCGCGGGGGCGGCGGCCGCGGCCTCGGCGACGTGCCCGTCCGACATGGCCGGCTCGGCGTCGATGAACCACAGGAAGCCGAGCAGCCCGTCGGCGTGCCGTACCGGGACGCAGACGCGCGGCAGCAGGCCCAGATGCGGCGCGCCGGGGGTGCGCAGCGGGGCGGCCGCCTCGTGGACGCCCGTGGCGCGCAGCCACTGGCGTACCTCTGGTGAGGTGTGCCGGCGCAGGATCGAGTCGCGGCGTATGTCGTCCATGACGCCGCTCTGCTCGCTGTAGGCCACGACACGTTGCACGCGGTCCTCCAGCAGGAGGGGTCGGCCGAGACGGGCGGCGAGCTCGTCGACAGTCCGCTGCAGATCCGCCACAACACACCTTCACATGGATTTTTCAACATTTGTCGGAAAGGTCGCTACACGTCTTCCCTACAACTGATCGGTGATCTCTGTCAATAACGTCTATACCGTCAATCCGTGAATGCCCCGAAGAAGCTGCTGAAGGGTTTGCTGGCGGCCCTCGTGCTGATCCCGGTGAGCCTGATGGCGACCCCTGCTTCCGCAGCACCCCCCGCTGATCCCGAGTACCCGTGGCGGCAGAACCACTGGCCGCAGACGCAGCCCTGGCAACTCGACGCACCCGTTGACGGCCAGGCGCTGCGCACCCGCCCACCGGGCGGTCTCAAGCCCCTCGACCCGCAGAACTGGGAGAATCCCGACCAGATGACGTGGGCGGACTACAAACGGCCGCCCGGCACGAACTGGAACGACCCTGCCGTCAAGGGCTCGAAGCGCACGTTCAAGGGTGCGCTCGTGCTGCTCGACTATCCCAACCAGGAGTTCGTCGTCACCCAGCCCAAGGGCGCGACGATCTACGCCAACCCGAGCGCCGAGGCCCACGACGTCCCGCGTGATCAGGTCGCGAAGTTCTACCAGGACTTCCTCAACACCCCGAACGACCTCAACAAGGGCCACACCATCCACGAGTACTGGATGGAGGACTCCGGCGGCCGGATCGGCGTGGACCTGACCGGCTTCGGCCCGTACACGATGCCGGGCAAGGACCACGAGTACGCCCTGGAGTCGTCGTTCAACGGCACCTCCTCCTGCCCCGCCGGCGACGTGTGCACCAAGAACCTGCGCACCGACGGCAACGCCGCCTGGCTCGCCGCCGTGGGAGAGGAGACGGCCAAGCAGTTCGACTTCGTCTTCTACCTGAGCGCCGGCCAGGACGAGTCGTCCACCTGGCAGGAGTTCGGGATGATGAAGTTCCCGGCCAAGGAGGCCGTGCCGGACGAGTGGGGCCCGCCGGACCCCGCGCTGCCCAACTGGATCAAGACCCGCTACGTCGAATGGTCCTCCTGGCAGGCCGGCTCCAACTTCTGGCCCAACGCCCGCTTCGGCGTCGACTCGGTGCAGGCCGAGAGCTCCGGCATGGCCGTGTACGCCCACGAGCTGAGCCACATCATGGGCATCGCGGACAACTACAACAATCCGTACGCCGTGCCGGTGCGCAGGGCGTACACCGGGATCTGGGAGATGCTCAGCCGCGGCAGCTTCAACGGGCCGGGCGGCCCGCACTCCCGCTGGCTGATCCCGCCCACCGCGGGCGCGTCCATGGGCGCCCAGCACATGCTCCGCAACAAGATCAAGCTGGGCATGGTGGACGAGCAGAACGTCCTGCGCCTGTCCAGGGAGGCGCTCGACGATTCCGGCCTGGTCACGGCCAAGGTCAAGGCCCGGGTGGTCCAGCCGGGGCAGAGCGAGCTCGCCGGCGTCAACGTCTCCTTCGACACCGGCGACAAGAGCACCTGCGCGCAGACCGACCCGCTCTGCGACGGCGGCGGCTACGAGAACTACACGGTCGAGGTCGTGGACCGCATGGGCAGCGACTCCTTCACCCCCGACTCCGGCGTCCTGCTGGCCAAGACCAAGAACCAGGACAACCCCGCTCCGTTCGAGTGGGTGGTCGACGCCAATCCGCAGGACATCAACATGACCGACTACGTCATGCCCGACGGGACGCAGGTGCCGATCACGATCGGCGACTACCGTCAGCTGTCCGACGCGCTCTTCCACGCCGGGACCGACTCCGGCAGCCAGTACGAGTACGTCGACCAGGCCAACCGCCTGCACTTCTACGTCACCGACGTGAAGCGCGACCGTGACGGCCACCTCTCCTACACGGTCGCGATCCGCTCGCTCGACGGCGCGGGCCCGCAGCGGCGCGGCGTCAAGCTGCTCCCCACGGCCGGCCTCCCGAGCGGCAGGAACGTCTCGACCTGCAAGTTCCCGCTGTTCAACACCGGCAAGGCGGCGCCGGTCCAGGGCCAGCACCCGGAGGACGTCAGCGCCTACCTGAGCTCCGACGTCTACCGGCTCAAGACCGAGGTCCAGGGCAAGGGCTGGAGCGTCCAGACCCCGAACGCGCTGGCCGCGGTGGCCTTCGGCAAGCAGCAGCCGGTGACCGTGAACGCGGTGCGCGAGGCCGGCGGTGACCGGCTGGCCAGGGTGAAGCTCACCGCCACGTCGGAGAGCGACCCCAGCAAGACGATGACGGCCACCTGTCACGTGATCGGCTTGTAGCTGAAGGGATGGGGTACGGCTGGCGCCCGCCGTACCCCATCCGCTTGAATCGGGTCATCGCACGGAGTCATCGCATTGGGGGGCGTTGATTGACAGGCGACAACCTGCCGGACAGGCCGCGGCCACGGCGCAGGATCCGATGGGCCGCGCCCGTCTCCGCCGGGCTGGCGGCGGCGGCCGCGAGCGTGCTGGCGGCGTCCGTGGAATGGGAGATCCCGCCGATCGCCAAGATCGGCGTGACGATGGCGGCGGCCGTCCTCGTGGGACTGACCACCTGGGCCACCACCGAGGGCGGCAGGCCCAAGCGCCAGGTGCGCGCCGATCCCGCCGCGCTCGCGCCCGACCAGTGGCCGCCCGTCCCCGAGCACTTCACCGGGCGCGCGGAGTCGCTCGCCGAGCTGCGTGACGTCTTCGCCGCCCGCCGGAAGTCCTCCGACCTCTCACCGCCGCTCGTCGTCTCCGTGTACGGCCGCGGCGGCGTCGGCAAATCGGCCCTGGTGACCAGGTTCGGGCAGGAGGTGGCCGGCTGGTTCTCCGACGGCAGGCTCTACGCCGACCTGCGCGGCGGCGTGGACGCCCCCGTGCGTCCCGAGGAAGTGCTGATGGGCTTCCTGCGCGCGCTGGACGTCCGCCTGACCACCGACCCAGGAGGGCTCGACGAGTTACGCAAGCTCTGGCTGACCTGGACCAAGGGCCGCAAGATCCTCATCGGCCTCGACAACGCCCACGACGCCGACCAGGTCAAATCGCTGATCCCGGCCGAGGCGGGCTGCGCGGTGCTGGTCACCTCGCGCGCGCCGCTGTTCCTGAACGGCACGCATGACACGCGGCTCGGCGTGTTCAGCGAGGCGCACGGTGTGGAGTTGCTGGCCAGGCTGGCGGGCGGCGCCAGGATCGTCGAGGACCTGAGCTCCGCCAAGGAGATCGTCAAGCTCTGCGACCACCTGCCGCTGGCGATCAACATCTGCGGCGGCCGGCTGGCCACCCGCGAGCAGTGGAGCATGCGCGAGATGGCCGGCCGGCTGGCCGACACCCGCCGCCGCCTCGACGCGCTGGAGCTCGCGCCGACGGTCGACAAGAGCGTGCGCGCCTCCGTGCAGCTCAGCTACGACGACTGCACCGGCGTGCAGCGCCGCCTGCTGCGCCTGCTCAGCTCGCTCACCGCGCCCGACGTGCCCGGCTGGGTGGCCGGCGAGCTGCTCGACGTCTCCGGCCTCGACGGCGCCGACCAGCTCGAAGCCCTCATCGACGCCCAGCTCGCCGAGTGGTCGGGCACCGACCAGACCGGCACCATGCGCTACCGGCTGCACGACCTGGTCCGGGTGTTCGCCACGGAGCTGGCCGAGCAGGACGAGGCGGAGCGCCGCAGGTCCGCCATCGAACGCGTCCTGCACGGCTACCGCCGCCGCGCCGAGGAGGCGGCCCAGAACCGCTGGCCGCAAGACTGGAGCAGGGGCGGGCGCCGGTCCACCGCCGACGGGGAGGTCAAGGCCGGCGACTGGCTCAACGCCGAGCGGCTCACGCTGCTCGCCATGATCAACTTAGCCGGCCAGCTCCAGATGTGGGAGCTGACGTGGGGGCTGGCCAGGGCGTTCTGCTCGCTGTGCCATTCGCTGCGGGCGTACTGGGCCGACTGGGTCTTCGCCGCCGAGCTCGGCTGCGAGGCCGCCACGCGGATCGGCGACCGGCGTTCGCTGGCGATCTCGCTGCTCGACAGCGCCTCCGTGCATGGCGGTCTGGGGCTGCGCGAGCGGGCGCTGGGCGAGGCCGAACGCGCTCTGGAGATCTTCACCGAGCTGGGCGAGTCGTGGTGGGCGGCCCGCTGCATGCGCACGGTCGGGATGACGTTGTTCAGCGACGGGCACCTGGACCGGGCGCAAGACTTCCTGATCGGGGCCATCACCGCGTTCAAGGGCGAGGAGGACCTGTGGTGGATGGCCCGCACCCAGCGCAACCTGGCCGAGATGCGCATGGCAGAGCGGCGGCCGGAGGAGGCCAGGGACCTGCTGGAGGACGCCCTGGAGATCTTCAAGCGCGACGGCAACCGCTACTCCGAGGCCCAGACCCTGCGCGTCTACGGCGAGGTGCTGGCGGCCCAGGCGCGCGGCGAGCACCGGGCGGGCGACCACCGGCTCTCCGCCAACCTCTTCACCAGGGCGGGCTTCAGCCTCGACCGGGCCTCCGAGATGTTCAAGCAGCGCGGGGAGCTGTGGGAGGAGGCCCGCTGCCTGCGCGCGGCGGGCGAGGTCGGCGACCCCGACAACGGGCTGCGCGAGCTCGACTACGTGCGGCGGTCGGAGGAGATCCTGGTCGCGCTGGGCGACTCGTGGGGGGTGGCCCGCACCGCCGTGTCGGCCGGCCGGGCGCTGGCCCGGCTGGGCCGGATCGAGGAGTCGGAGCTGGAGCTGCGGCGGGCGGTGCTCGGCTTCGAGGAGCTGGAGGACCGGTGGTGGATGGCGCGCAGCCTGCGCTACCTCGGGGAGGCGCACCTCGACGCGGGCGGCCCTGGGGCCGCCGTGCCGCCGCTGGAGCAGGCCAGGGACATCTACCGCAGCCTCGGCAACGAGGCCGGCATGCGCAGGACCCTGGAGCTCCTCCGGCGCGCGGCGCCATGACCCGCTGAGTGGGCGGCGCCGTGCCGCGCCGGGCGCCGCCGTGCCGCGCCGGCTGGCGCCGCGCGGCGCCGTGTCGCGCCCGGTGGGCGGTGCCGCGACCCGCTAGGTGAGCGGCGACCTGATCAGCTCGCCGGCCGCCTGCCTGGCCTCCATGATGCTCTCCTCGAACAGCTTGCGCACGTGCGCCGCCTGGTCGGCCAGCTCTCTGATGCGCTCGTACGCCAGCTCGTCCCGCACGGTGTCGGCGATCAGCCGCTGGTACTCGGGGGTCTTGGCGGCCAGCGCCTCCAGCCTCAGGTGCGCGTGGTAGACCTTGTCCGCTTTGAGCACCTGCTTGGCGTACCCCTCCAGATGGCGGATCCGCTGGGACAGCGACGACCAGGCGGCGTCCAGCGCGCTGGTGTAGGGCTTGAACGCGTCCTCCATGCCGGCGGGCAGCTCGCGGGGGATCAGCCGGCCGTGCTCGGCGTGCATGGACGACAGCCGACGCAGCCGATGGGCGATCTGCCAGATCTCCTCCGGCAGCGACACCTGGTTCTCGATCGTGTCGATCAGGCCCGCCCGGTGGACCTTGGAGTGCAAGATCGCCTCGACCGCGTTCTGGGCGCGGCGCAGCAGCATCTGACAGGGATAGTCCAGGTCCTCAGGCAGGATGTAGCGGTCCGCGTGGGTCTGGGCCAGCCGGAGTCTTCGTCTCGTCGCTCGATAGGTGCTGTCCAGGGCCATCCATCGGATCAGCACGATCAGGCCGACCGCCAGGGTCGCGGCGAGCACGCCGCGGAAGTCGGTCAGAACGTAGATCAGCATCAGGAAGCCCGGTAGCACGAAGAGCAGGGCGGGGTTGGTCGTGGTGTCCATTCGCTTGCCGGAACGAGCCAGGCGGAGAAGGTGAGGGCTCGACCGTAGCTCGACCGAGATCTCCGGGGGCAGCGATGGATCGATCACCAGGCGTGGAGGCAGCGCTCGTGGATCCATACGTTCATGCTGCGTTATGAACCTCGAATTCGCTCATATTTGGCGGACATATAGGGTCGTAATAATGAGAGAGCTGACGCGGTGGATCGATCTTGAAGGCGCGGTGAACGTGCGTGACCTGGGCGGACTGCCCACGCACGACGGTGACCGCACCCGTCGCGGGCGGATCTTCCGCTCCGACAATCTCCAGGGGCTCACCCCCGGGGACGTGGCGCTGCTGGTGGGCGAGCTGAGCCTGCGGAACGTGGTGGACCTGCGCTCCAACGCCGAGGTGTCGCTGGAGGGGCCCGGGCCGCTGACCCAGGCGCCGGAGGTGCGGCATCACCACCTGACGCTGTTCGCGGAAGGAGGGCGGCACACCGACGTCGAGGCGGACACCATCGACGGCGACCGGGTGCTGCCCTGGGCCGAGCGCGCGCCGGACGAGGAGCTGCGGGTGACCGGCTTCTACTTCGGCTACCTGCGCGACCGGCCGGACAGCGTGGTGGCCGCGCTGCGGGCGATGGCGCTGGACGACGGGGCCGCGCTGGTGCACTGCGCGGCGGGCAAGGACCGCACGGGCGTGCTGTCGGCGCTGGCGCTCGAACTGGCCGGGGCGACCCGGGAGGCGATCGTCGAGGACTACGTGGCCACGGGTGAGCGGCTGGAGCTGATACTCAAGCGGCTGCGGGGCTCCGACACGTACCGGGGGGATCTGGACTCCCGCCCTGCGGACGACCACCGGCCGCGGGCGCGGTACATCGAGCAGTTCCTCGGCGTCCTCGACGAACGCTTCGGCGGGCCGCTGGGCTGGCTGACGCAACACGGCTGGACGGCCTCCGACACAGCCGCGATGCACACCCGCCTCCGCGACTGAGCGGCTCAGGGCCTGTGGGGCCGGCTGCCGCGGGTCAGCTCAGGTGGACGACGATGCGCTGGGCGGCCGAGAGGTGGGCCGCCTCGATGACGGTCAGCACGTCCACCGCGCTCTCCGGATCCACCGGCGGTGGCGCGCCTTCGCGCAGCGCCGCCGCCACCCCACGGTAGAAGTCCAGGTACGCCCCCGGCTCGGTCCGCACGACCCGCTGGTCGTCCTCGTCCCCGAGCACCCCGAAGCGCTCCTCGACGTCCTCCCCGAACCCTGGAGCGTCCGGCGCCATCCCGGCCCGCAGCCGCTCCTCCTGCACGTCCATCCCATACTTCTGGTACGCCCCCGCCGACCCCAGCACCCGGAACCTGGGCCCGCGCAACGCGGCCAGCGAACTCGCCCACAGATGCGAGCGGCCTCCGTTCGCATGCGTCAGCGCGATGAACGTATCGTCGTCGGAGGCCACCCCCGCCCGCCGGACATCGCTCTCGCAGTAGACCTCGCGCGCCGGGCCGAGCAGGTGCAGGGCCTGGTCGGCGAGGTGGCTGCCGAGATCGTAGAGCAGGCCGCCGATCTCCTCCGCGCCCCCGGTCTCCCGCCAGCCGCCCTTGGGCACCGGCCGCCACCGCTCGAACCTGGACTCCAGCCGCAGCACCTCGCCCAGCAGCCCTTCGCCGGCCAGCCGCCGCACGGTGCGGAAGTCGCCGTCCCAGCGCCGGTTGTGGAACACGGTCAGCATGAGACCCCGCTCCTTGGCCAGCCGGATCAGGCCGCGGCCCTCCTCGGCGGTCCTGGCCAGCGGCTTGTCCACGACAACGGGCAGACCGTGGGTGAGCGCCGAGGCGGCCGCGGTCACGTGCGTCTTGTTGGGCGAGGCGACCACCACGAGGTCGCACCGATCCCAGAGGTCTTCCATATCGGGCACGCCGGTGGCGCCGTACTTCGCGGCCACCTCGGCCTGCCGATCCGCGTTCCTGGTGACGACGGCCGCCAGAGTCAGGCCGGGGGTGGCGTGGATCAGGGGCGCGTGGAAGTACGCCCCCGCGGTGCCGTAGCCGATCAACCCGACGCGGATCTCCCTCATCCGCCCAGGCTATCCCGGCCACCGGTGATCCACTCCGAGGGGCACGACGCGCGTCGCGAACGACCGACTCGCGGAGGGCGCAAGTCACGTCCCCTGCGATCTCCGAGGGCCCACGGTGCGGGTCGTGACGATGGCTCGCGGATTCCCTCCGAGGGCCCACAGCGCGCGTCGTAACGGCGGCCGGCCACTGAAGGGTCAGCAGCCGTGCTCCTGGAAGGCCCTCAGCCCCGTGCGGCGGGTGGCGGGCCGGCCGGGCGCAGCCGTACCGGATGGAAGGTCTTCTGGCCCTGAACGGCGGGCTGCCGCACTGGACGGGAGAGGCCCTGGACGGCGGGCCACACCGAACGGGAGAGGCCCTGAACGAGGAGAGCAGCCGCTGAGTGCGTCAATCGTCGTCGCGTTCGGCGAGGAAGCGCTCGAACTGGGCGGCGAGCTCGTCCCCCGTGGGCATCGGCGTAGTCTCGGCCATCAGGTTCTCGCGGTCGGCGCCCCCCGCGAACGCGTCGTACTGCTGCTCCAGCCCGCTGATCGCCGTGGACAGCTCGGTGGAGGCCTGGATCTGCTCCTCGATCTCCGTCGTCGTGCGCTCGGCCGCGTCGCGCAGCGCGTCCATCGGGAACACCAGCCCCGTCCCCCTCGTCACCGCCTCCAGGCCGGTCACGGCGGCGGTCGGGTATTCGGCCTGCGACAGGTAGTGCGGCACGTGCACCGCGTAGCCCAGCGCGTCGTGCCCCTTCGCCCCCAGCCGGAACTCCAGCAGCGCCGAGACGCTCGCCGGCACCTGGACCCGCCCGAACGCGCTGGTCTGCGAGTTGATCAGCTCCGGACGGCTGGCGTGCATCGTGACGCCGAGCGGCCTGGTGTGCGGGACCGCCATCGGGATCCCGTGCAACGTCACCAGCTTGCTCACCCGCAATCGTTCGACCAGCGCCGCCACGGCCTTGGTGAACAGCTCCCACTCCCGGTCGGGCTCGGGCCCGCTCATCACCAGGAACTGCGTCCCCGTCGAGTCTTTCGCAGCATAAACAGCCAGCTCGGGGCTCTCGCACTCAACCCAGCGGTCGGTGTCGAACGTCATGATGGGCCGCCGCGACCGATAGTCGAGCAGCCGGTCCACGTCGAATGTCGCCACGACCCGGTGCTCCAGCTCGGCCAGCACGTGGCCCAGCGCGAGGCGTCCGGCGCCACCCGCGTCGACGAACCCGTCGAAGTGGTACAGCAACACCGGATCGGGCAGCTCGGGCGCATCGTCTGCGAGCTTGTAGAGGTCCTTCGGGTCGAACACGGTTGGACAGCCTTTCCCTAGGTACTCTTCTCCAGAACCTACGGCGGGTCCGAACGATTCCGTGCACGGCACCCTATCGAGGCACAATAGGGTCCATTGACGGGGACCCGGAGCTGGAAGGGGCCGCCACCACGTCGTTCGGCCTGGCCGGGGCGGGCGGACACCGGCGCGCGCGGCGCGCGTGTGCCGAAGCGGATGTGCCGGCCGGCCTCGCTGACGGCAAAGGTGACACTTTGCTGATGCCGGCGGCTTATTACGGTCACGCTGAGACGGTTCGCCTGCTTGTCACATCCGGTGCCGGTCCCCGCACCGTCAACGGTCGTGGGCGGCCGAGCACGGCGCCGGCGAGCGGCAAGAAGGAGTCTGCCATGGTCAGGGCGTTGCCGGACGCGGCAGCCGGCCCGATGGCCAGGGCGCCGTCAGCGGTGGACACGGCGCGAAAGTGCGCGAATGACCAGCTTATCCAATGCTTTTCGCAATAAGCTTCATAGTATGAAATAAGCATAAAAGCCCTCGACTTCGCCGAGTGTGGCCTTTCGAACAGTCCATCGTCATGCTGGGTGACGTGGCTACTTCTGCGCACTCCTTCAGTAGGCGACCGCTCCACATCCCTCCGCTCCCATGCCCGTTCCCCAACGAGATCAACGTGCACGCCGCGGAGGTCGACGCGGAGAGCCACGCATGGCTGGCCGCCTCAAACATGCTCAACGGCGCCGAGACGATCGAACACTTCCGGCGCTCAAAGATCGGCCTGCTCGCCGCACGGACCAACCCCACCGTGCCGCGTGACAGCCTCCGGCTGATCAACGACTGGTACAACTGGCTCTTCGCGTTCGACGACGCGTTCTGCGAGGGCGAGCTCATGGGACACCGGGCCTCAGCATTGGCCCGTGCCCTGCCGCCGCTCCTGGAGATCCTCGACGGACGCAGGGAGGCCGACCACACCGACACCTTCGGCCTGGCACTCACCGAGATCCTGCACCGGATCTCCGAGGCCGCCACTCCCGCGCAGGTGGACCGCTGGCGGATCACGGTGAAGGAATACCTCTTCGCCCAGATCTGGGAAGCGGCCAACCGCGAGGCCGACCTCATCCCCACCCCAGAGGACTATGTCCTGATGCGCCGCATCACCGGCGCCACCTATACCTGCTTCGCCCTCATCGACGCGGGCGGCGGTTACCGGCTCGAAGCCGAGGAGTGGCACCACCCCGATGTCCGTATGCTGTCCGACCTGGCGTGCGACCTGATCGGATGGGACAACGACCTGCTCTCGTACGCCAAGGAGCGCGGCAACGACAAGGCCAGGCACAACCTCGTGACCGTGCTGGCCACGCACAAGACCGACTCGCTCCAAGAGGCCCTGATCGAGGTCTCCCACATGCACAACGACGCGATCGCGGCGTTCATCGACCGGCGCGCGGCGCTCGACCACTGGGCCACCCTGCCGGTCCGCAAATACGTACGCGGCCTTGAGCACTGGGTGCGCGGGCACATCGCGTTCTCCCTGGGCAGCGCGCGCTACGTGCACGCCTGGCCCGACGACACCCGCTGGTCACAGGCCGGCTGACGGTCCCTTACGGCCTCAGCCCTCGTCCGGGGCGTCCGTCTCGCCGAGCGCGAGATCGGACGCCTCGTCGAGGTCGAGCCGCGCGCCCTCCTCGAAGGCGCTCTTGTAGGCCAGCTCGCCCATCTGCCGCTTGCAGTCCCTGACGCACCCGTCGTGGTCCTCGGTCAGGAACGGCGCGCCCATCTGGGGCAGCCCCGCCGTCCGCCAGTTCTGCTGCAGCGCCCCCAGGAGCTTGGCGGCGCGCGGCAGCTCGCCCAGCGTGGCGAAGATCCGCGCCGTCGTCTCCAGCACGATCAGCGTGCCGAGCGTGTCGTGGAAGTGCCGCTTGATCCGCAGCCCCTCCCTGGCGCTCTGCAACGCCTCGTCGGACCGGCCGTTCGCGAGCCTGGTGGACGACATCATCCACTGCGCGTACGAGCTCACCCACAGCTCGCCGCGCTCCCTGCACACCTGCAGGCAGTCCTGCAGCAGCGACTCGGCCTCGTAGAGCTCGCCCTGCGCGGTCAGCACGATCGACAGCTCGACGATGGCGGGCAGCAGGCCGGGGTTGAGCTCCTTGTTGTCGGTGTTGAACTCGATCGCCACGCCCAGCAGCGCGCTGGCCTTCTGCAGGTCGCCCTGGAGCAGCGCCGCCGTGCCCTGCATCTTGGAGGCCAGGATCACCGCCTTGGAGTCGCCCACCCTGACGGCCTCGGTGCTGCACTGCTCGGCCGCCTGGAGGGCGGCCGTGCTGTCGCCCTGGGCGCTGCGCACGTAGGAGAGCACCCACAGCGCCTTGCACCGCTCCCTGCTGTGCACGGGATTGGCCTGCAGCGCCTTCTCCAGGTAGAGGCGGCCCTCGCGGGCGAACCCGCAGCACACCCACATGAACCACAGCGACGACAGCAGGGTCAGCGCCAGCACCGCCTTGCCCGGCGTCTTGAGTGCGTGCTCCAGCGCCACCCGCACGTTGTCGTGCTCCTGGCGCATCCGGACGAACCAGTAGATCTGCCGCGGCCCCGACCAGGCGTCCTCGCTGCGCTGGGCCAGGCTCAGGTAGTACTCCAGATGCCGCTGGCGCATCTGCTCGGACTGACCGAGCTTGTCGAGCCACTCCTCGCCGTATTCGGCCAGGGTGTCGATCAGCTTGTAGCGGACGCCCGCGTGGTTGCTCCTGATCAGCAGGATCGACTTCTCGACCAGCCCGGTGACCAGATCGGTGATGTCCTCCGACGGCAACCGTCCGTCGGAGCAGACGAACCTGGCCGCGTCGAGCTCGAAGTCGCCCGCGAACACCGACAGCCGCGCCCACAGCAGCCGCTCGGCCGGCTCGCACAGCTCATGGCTCCAGCCGATGGCCGCGCGCAGCGTCTGATGCCGGGGCAGCGCCGTCCGGCTCGCGCCGGCCAGCAGGCTGAACCGGTCGGCCAGCAGCCCGAGGATCTGCTCCACGGACAGGGCCCGCAGGCGCACGGCGGCCAGCTCGATGGCCAGGGGGATGCCGTCGAGCCGGCGGCACAGCTCGGCGACGGCATGGATGTTCTCCTCGTCGAGCACGAAATCGGGCACGCTGGCCCCGGCTCTGGCCGCGAAGAGCTGGACGGACTCGTTGGTGAACAGGTTTTCCGTCGGGTCGTCGCCCGGCACCAGCAGCGGCGGGACCGGCACGACGTGCTCGTACGGCAGGTGCAGCGACTGCCTGCTGGTGGCCAGCACCTTCAGGTTGGGCGCCGCCTCCAGCAGCTCGTGCACCAGCTCGGCGCACCCCTGCAGCAGGTGCTCGCACGTGTCGATGATGAGCAGCATGTCGCGCTCGCCCACCCACTCCGACAGCGACTCCGACTCGGCCCGTGAGGACTGGTCGGCGATGCCGAGCGCGGAGGAGATGGTGTGCTTGACCATGCCCGCGTCCTGCAACCGGGCGAGGTCGGCGAACCAGACGCCGTCGGGATAGAGGGCACGCAGCTGGTGCGCCAGGCGCAGCACCGTTCGCGATTTGCCCACGCCCCCGATGCCGGTGACGGTTACCAGACGGGACTCGCCGAGATGCCGTTTGAGGTTGGCGAGGAGGCGGGTCCGGCCGATGAAGCTGGTGAGCTCCGCCGGTAGATTGCCTTCTCGCCGCCAACCTGACGGGGTGGCCATGAGCAGCCTCACGGGGGGTAGGCAACACCTGCCTACGCATCGTACCGCCGTCACTCCGGCCTGTCCTTGCACCTGCGGACACGGCAGGTATCGGTTTGTCCGCCTGGGTAGCATGTTGTGCGTGAAAGATTTTCTCCCAGAGCAGACAGCGGACGACACGGACGAGGGCTGGGGCGACTGGCGATCTGAGGATCCCGATGCCTTCTACCTGGAGAACAAGCCCCCGCACTGGGGCTGACCAGGAGTGACCCGGCTCCCCGCCCCCGTCCTGCGCGCCGCCGACCCCTCCGACTACGACGCCATAGCGGCCGTGATCGACGACTGGTGGGGGCGCCCGATCCTGGGATCCCTGCCCAGGCTCTTCCTCGATCATTTCCACCGGACGAGCCTGATCGCCGAGGGCCCGTCCGGGATGACGGGCTTCCTGATCGGGTTCATGTCGCCGTCCGCGGCCGGGGAGGCGTACATCCACTTCGTCGGCGTCGACCCGGGCGCGCGGGCCGGCGGCGTCGCCCGCACCCTGTACGAGCGCTTCTTCGACCTGGCCCGCGGCCACGACCGGCACGTCGTGAAGGCCATCACCGCGCAGGTGAACACGACCTCGCAGGCCTTCCACCGGCGCATGGGCTTCACGGTCAGCGAGCCCGTCCCCGGCTACAACGGCCCGGGGACGAGCCTGGTCACCTTCACCCGGACGATCTAGCTCACGACGTCCTTCCTGCGGAACCGGCGGAAGGCGATCGCGAGCAGGATCGCCGCGTACGTGATCGACACCGAGGCGCCCTTGGCCATGCCGCTCCAGTCCAGCTCGGGGGCCAGGGCGTCCGTCCACGCGTTGTTCCAGAACGTGGGCAGGAACTCGCGCAGCACGCCCAGGGCCTCGACCGCCTGCAGGATGTTGCAGACGATCCAGAGCCCGACCGCGCCGCCGACCGCGCCCAGCGGGGAGTCGGTCATGGTCGAGACGAGGAACGCCAGCGCGGCCACGACGAGCTGGCTGACCAGGGCGTACCCGATGACGATCCCGAAGCGCGGCAGCACGTCGAACGCCGGGATCGTCTCGCCGGTGACGGGCACCTGGATGTCGTTCCAGCCGAACGCCAGCGTGCCCGCCAGCAGCGCCATCACCGGCAGGCAGATCACCGCCGCGGCCGAGTAGCCGAGCGCCACGATCAGCTTCTGCCGCAGCAGGCGGTCCCGCGGGATCGGGGCGGCCAGCAGGTAGCGCAGCGACGACCAGTTGGCCTCGCTGGCCACGGTGTCGCCGCAGAACAGCGCGACCGCCACCACCAGCAGGAAGCTGGCCGACACCGACAGGGCGAAGGCGGCGAAGTTCAGGCCGCTCTCCGTCGCCAGGTCGGAGATGCGCAGCGACTGGGTCGGCGCGTTCGACTGCGGCCCGAACTGGAACGCGATCACCAGGATCCACGGCAGCGCCAGCAGCAGCCCGAACATGACCATCGTCCGGCGCCGCTTGAACTGCCTGACGATCTCCACGCGCAGCGGCAGCGTATGGCGGGGCGCGTAGCCCGGCGCGGCGGTCGCGGTGGTCATGATCGGTCTCCGATGAGGTCGAGGAACACGTCTTCCAGGCGCGGCCCGTGCCCGTTCGTCGTGGCGGCCGAGCTGAGCAGCAAGGACACCGGCCCGGTCGAGACCAGCTTGCCCCGGTGCATGACCACCACGTGGCTGCAGGTCTGCTCCACCTCCGCCAGCATGTGGCTGGAGACGATCACGGTGCGGCCGTCGTCCGCGTAGCGCTTGAGCACTTCGCGCATCTCCCTGATCTGGGGTGGGTCGAGGCCGTTCGTGGGCTCGTCGAGCACGAGCAGGTCGGGCAGCCCGAGCATGGCCTGGGCGATGGCGAGCCGCTGGCGCATGCCCTGCGAGTAGGTCCGTACGGCCCGCTCCAGGGCCTTGCCGAGGCCCGCGATCTCCAGCGCCTCGTCGAAGCGGGCGTCGGCGGCGGGCCGTCCGGTGGCGGCCCAGTAGAGCTCGAGGTTGTCGCGCCCGGACAGGTGCGGCAGGAAGCCGGGCCCCTCGACGAACGACCCGAGCCTGGACAGCACCGGCGCCCCCGGCGTCACGCGGTCGCCGAAGATCCGGATCTCGCCGCCGTCCGGCCGGATGAGGCCCATCATCATCCGCATCGTGGTCGTCTTGCCGGCGCCGTTCGGGCCGAGCAGGCCGAGGACCTGGCCGCGCTCGACGCGGAACGACAGCCCGTCGACGGCCAGCTCCCCGTTCCTGTACGCCTTCGTCAGCCCGCTGATCTCCAGCGGCACGTCCGGGTCGCCCGAGCCGTCCGCGGACTCGGCCCTGGTCCGCGTGCGGCCCGTCACCAGCAGGCCGGCCGCGATCACCACGGCGGCCAGCGGCATGGCCCACACCCACCACGCCACCCCGGTCGGCGGCGCGGCCAGCGTGCGCACCGTGGGCACGGCGAGCGCGGGGGCGGCCAGCGAGACCTGGTACGCGGCCGGCTCGGCGGGCGTCGCGAACCCCATGTCGGTCGTGGTCACGACCAGCCGGAGCCGGTGGCCGACGGCGAAGCGGTAGTCCACGGCCGGCAGCGTGATCGTGGCCTGGGCGCTGCCCGCGCCCTCGGGGATCGTCACCCGGATCGGCGACACCTGGCCGCCGGGCAGGGCGGGCAGCTGGGCGCTTTCGGCCACGTCGTACAGTTTCGCGAACAGGGTGGCCTCGCCCTTGCCCGACACCTTGATCGTGGCGGTGGCCGAGCCGGTGAGCTGCAGCGGCTCGGTGAGCGGCGGCGACTCGAACGCGGCGCTCTGGCCCGGCATGTCGATCGAGACCCCGCCGGCGGTCTGACCGCCGCCGAGCAGGCCGCCGATGCCGGGAACCGTCGAGATGGAGGCCGGCGCGCCGCCCGGCGGGTTGACGATGTTCTGCTCGGGGCCGCTGAGCGGCACGGAGGTCGTGCCGGTGCCCGCGAGGCCCGGATAGGAGGCGGCCTCGGGGTGCAGGCGGATGCGCTGGCGGGTGCCCGGGTCGCGGCCGCCGTCACGCGTCACGGTGAACGCGCTGACCTGCGCCGCCGAGCTGTCGCCCTTCAGGTAGCGGGCGAACCAGGCCGCGGACTGGTCGTACACCCAGTCGGCCTCGCCGTTGCCGCCGTCGTGACCGCCGTCGAACCAGGCCAGGCTGACCGGGGTGCCGGCGGCGGCGATAGCTTTGGCGTTGGCGTCGGCGTGGCCGAGCGGGAACAACGAGTCCCGCTGGCCCTGGATGAGCAGGGTGGGGGCCTTGATCTGACCGGCCACGGTGATCGGGCTCGACTTGCGCAGCAGGGCGACGGCCTCGGGCGTGGCCTTGCCGTCCTTGGCGACCTGCTGGTAGATGTCGCAGATCGCGGGCAGGAACCTGCCGCACCGCGCCTGCTCGGCGGTCAGCGGCCCGGCGGCCTGCCGCTCGGCCTGCTGGGCGAAGCTGTCCAGCGAGACGCCCTGGCCGAAGAAGATGCCCGCCCACATGCGCTTGAAGACGCCGCTCTCGACGCCCTGGCCGAGTGCGGGCACGGCGGCGCTCCGCGCTCCCTGGCCGCCGGCGGCCGGGACCGCGGCGTTGTTGGGGAAGAGCGCGTCGGCCAGGTCGGCCCAGGTGATCTGCGGGACGATCGCGTCGACCCGCTGGTCGAAGGCGGCCGTCATCAGGGCGATCGCGCCGCCGTACGAGCCGCCGGCGATGCCCACGCGCGGGTCGCCTGCGCCGTCGAGCTGGACCTCCGGCCGCTTGGCCAGCCAGTCGATGAGCTGCTTGACGTCCTTGACCTCGTAGTCGGGTGAGTTGAGCGCGATCTCGCCGGTCGAGCGCCCGAACCCGCGGGCCGACCAGGTCAGCACGGCGTAGCCGTCCTGGGCGAGGCGGATCGCCTGCTGCCGCATGCTCTGCTTGCTGCCGCCGAAACCGTGGGCGAGCAGCACGACAGGCGCCTTCCCGCCATCGGGTGGCGGGAAGAACGTCGCATCGAGCTCGACCCTCTGGTCGTCGGCTGGTCCGTCGACGACGGTTATCTTCTGGTCCTGGCCCCGCACATCAGCATCCGACGGCCACACCAGCCACGTCGTCACCCCGATGAGCACGAGCGCCACCACCAGTGCGGCCACACGCTTCATGACCGCGAGCTTACTTTCAGCACCTGAGAGATCCCTGAGACGGCGCTCCCGCCGTGATCACCCTGCGACGGCGAGTGCCACGCTCAGGCTGTCCTCGTAGATGTGGTAGCGCGTGATCAGGCCGTCCTCGACCGTGAGGTGCAGCGCGAACGCGGAGGTGTAGGCCACGCCGGTGGCCCTGGCGGTCTGCGCGATCGTCCCGAACACGACGGCGTCGGCCCCGTCCACCAGGACGCGGGTCACCGAGGTGCCGTTCAGCTCGGGCACGTGGTGCTCGTCCAGCAGGCGGAAGTGCTCGCCCACGTCCTTGCGGCCCGTCCTGGCGCGGATCCACGGCGCAGCCGGGTGCCCCTCGGCGGGCCAGTCGAGCTGCCAGTCGATCTGGTCCGCGAACAGCTCCGCGATCCGGTCGTAGTCGCCCTCGCCCATCCGGCGCAGCAGTTCCTGCACGATGTCCCGCGTCATGATCGTCCCCGAGAAGTGTCGTCCGTTTCGTTCCGGTGAGCAGCCTGCCGCGAATCGGGCACCGTGGCGATTACCTGAGAGATAAAGGGCCGCCCTACCTGCGCGGACGTGCGGCCTCAGCCGAGGATGGCGTAGACCGTCGAGGCGCGGGCGGCCGGCTCGGAGCCGTTCTCGGCCGTGAGGGTGATCTCGGAGAAGGCCAGCGTGCGGCCCAGCTTCGTGATGCGGACGTCGATCAGCACGTCCTTGCCTGCCACCGGCCGCTGGAACGTGGTCGACTGCTGCACCGTGGTCATCGGCACGAAGCCGCCGCGCGCCGCCGAGATGGCGATGACCGTGGCGGTGTCGGCGGCGGCCATCATCGCCTGGCCGGACAGCCCGCCGCCCTCCCTGGCCAGGTCGTCCGACCACGGGAGCCGGACGATCGCGTGGCGCTCGCCCACCTCCTCCACGCGCAGCCCGAGCCGCTGGACCCAGGGGGCGAAGTATTCGCGAAGAATCGCCTCTGCGTCTTCTGGAGTCACCCGCCCATCATGCACGCTGGAACGGGCTCTAGGGAGGAGACGTACATGCCGGTGGTGGAGGTGTTCCTGCCGTCCACGTACGAGACGGCCGTCCCGTACGAGCTGTTCGCCCGGCTACGGGAGGAATCGCCGGTGTGCTGGATTCCCGAGCCGGCCATCGGGCCGTGGCGGGAGGGGCCCGGCTTCTGGGCGGTGTTCGGGCACGCGGACGTCAAGCAGGTCCTGCGCGACCCCGCGACCTTCTCCTCACACCTGGGCGCCACCCAGATCCGCGACCCCGACACGCCGGCCGACCTGGCCTTCGTACAGGTCCAGATGCTGAACATGGACCCGCCGGACCACTCCAGGCTGCGCAGGATCGTGGCCGCCGCCTTCACCCCGCGCGCGGTGCGCGCGCTGGAGCGGACGATCGCCGAGCGGGCGGCGGCGCTGTTCGCCGCGGGCGAGTGCGACTTCGTGGAGGTGGCCGCCGACCTGCCCGTGTGGACGCTGGCCCACGTCATGGGCGTGCCCGCGCAGGACAAACGGCTGCTGTACGACTGGGCGTCCCGCGTGATCGGCTATCAGGACGCCGACTACGCGGGCCTGTCCACGGCCGACGTCGAGTCCCTGACCCCGGCCGGCCGCCTGGCCGTCGCGGCGCGGCCCGAGCTGCGGCCCGGCACGAACCCGCGCTCGAAGGCGGCGCTGAGCGACATGTTCGCCTACGCGCACGCCCTCGCCGAGACGCCCGTGGACGGCGAGTCCGTCATGTCGGTCATGCGGAAGGGCGGGCTGACGGAGGCGGAGTTCGAGAACATGTTCTTCCTGTTCGCCGTCGCCGGGAACGAGACCCTGCGCAACGGCATCCCCGGCGGGCTGCTCACCCTGCTCAGCCACCCGGCCGAGCTGGCCCGCCTGCGCGCGGACCCCTCCCTGCTGGACTCCTCGATCGAGGAAATGCTCCGCTTCTGGCCGCCCGTCATGCACTTCCGGCGCACGGCCACCCGCGACCGCACCCTCGGCGGTCAAGACATCCGCGCGGGCGACAAAGTGGTCGTCTACCACGCCTCCGCCAACAGGGACCCGGCCGTCTTCCCCGATCCCGACCGCTTCGACGTCGCCCGCAGCCCGAACGACCACGTCAGCTTCGGCTTCGGCCCGCACTTCTGCCTGGGCGCGCACCTGGCCCGCGCCCAGTTCCGCTCGGTCATCCGAGAGCTGCTCGCCTGGGACGTCGAGCTGGCCGGCCCGCCGCGGCGGCTCACGTCCAACTTCCAGAACGGTCTCAAGCATCTTCCGGTACGCCTGAGCCGCCGCGCCGGTCCGTGAATCGCCTCAGGGACGGGGTGTCGCGGGCCGGAGTTGCGGTGGACCGTAAGATTTCCTCCCGTGAAGTCTCCAGCATCGATCAAGAAGGCCGCCGAGTGGGCCTTGCCGTACTGGACCAGAGGCCAGGCGGGGCGTGAGACACCGCAAGACCTGTTCCGGGTGCTCTATTTCGGCTGGCTGGCGGCGTTCACCCTCAAAGTGCTCGGCTCGGCGTGGGACGTCTCGTGGCACTTCAAGTGGCTGCGCGACGACCTGGCCCCGCCGCACCTGCTCAACTCCGCCGGCACCGCGCTCGCCCTCGCCCTCACCATCATCCACGGCTACACCGGGTACGGCGTGGACAAGGCCGCGCTGCGGCTCATCCAGTGGGGCACCGGGATCTTCCTCGTCGCGGTCCCGCTCGACCTGATCAACCACCGCGTCAACGGGCTCGACATCACCTCGTGGAGCCCGTCGCACATCATGCTCTACGCCGGCACGTTCTTCATGATCATGGGCGTGGTCCGCGGCTGGTTCATGGGCGCGCCGCCCGGCAGGGAGCGGACCGTCGTGCTGGCCGTGTTCCTCGCGTTCTTCCTGGAGAACGTGCACTTCCCCGAGCAGCACCAGGAATACGGCATCCTGTCGATCGGCGCCTGGGACAACCACGCCGTCTACGCCGAGCCGATCCTGCTGCAGTTCGCGGCCGACCAGATGGGGCGGCCGGTGGACCGGACGATGATGACGGAGTTCGCGCTGCCCGTGCCGGACTTCCTCTACCCGGTCTACGCCGTCGTCGTGGGACTGGCCGTCCTGGTCGTGGCGCGGCTGATGATCGGCAGGTTCGGCGCGGCGACGCTCGTGGCGGCCGCTTACGTGGGGTTCAGGACGCTGGTCTGGCCGCTGCTGACGTTCACCGGGTTCCCGCCGTCCGCGCTGCCGTTCTTCCTCGTCGTCGCCGGGCTGCTGGTGGACGTCGCGTTCCTGGTGCGGATGCCCGCCGTACGCGCTGTGGTGGGGTCGATCGGCGTCACGGCCGTCGCGTACGGGGCGCTGGTGGCGCAGAGCGCGATCATGGGCCCGGTGTACGGCGCGCTGCAGGGCCAGAAGGGGCTGCTCGGAGCGCCCCCGCTGGTCACCGCGTCGGCCGTCTGGGCCGGGCTCGGCCTTATGGTCGTGTGGCTGGCGGCCGAGTGGATCGCCGGCCGGCGCGACCTCGAGCCCGTCGACGCCGCACCGGTCATCCCGGCGACCGCCACATAGCCGGCCTCCAGGCGCCTTTCCGACGACCTCAGCCTCAGGCGACCTCCGGCTCTGGCGGCCTCAGGCGATCGACGCTCGCGTGATCGCCACCGCCACGCCGTAGGCCAGCCCCATGATGCCCACCTCGGCCGCCGCCCAGCCCATCAGGGCGGTGGCCCGGCCCTTGCGCACGGCGGGCAGCAGGCGGAAGCGGATGTGCGCGGCCAGCGGCACCAGCGACGCCATCAGCACCAGCTTGACCACGACCAGCAGCCCGTAATGGCTGGTCACGATCGCGCCGGGCAGCGTCACGCCCGGCGTCAGCGCCATCGTGCCCAGCCCGGTGATCAGCCCGGACAGGCTCACCAGGAGCAGGCAGATCGTGGCGATCCTGGAGAACCTGGGCAGCGCCAGGCCCAGCAGCTCCTTGTGCGGCGCGACGAAGATGGCCGTCGCCGCCAGCCCGCCCGCCCACGCCGCGGCGCCCATCACGTGGATCTCCATCGAGATCATGATGGGGTCGTGCCAGACGGAGTTCACCGCGTGCCCGGTGACCGGGATGGGCAGCAGCCCGAACAGCGCCACGATCACCCGCAGCTCGGCCGGCACCTTCTCGCCGAACCGCACCGCCATCAGCCCGATGCCGGCCGCCGCGAGCGCGCACGCGGCGCTGAACAGCAGCCCCTGGCCCGTGCCGACGCTTTCGACATAGCCGGCGATCATCCCGAACGTCGGCACGCTTCCCGGATTGAGCTCGGCGGTCTGGAACACGATCGTCAGCAGCGCGCAGATCGCCCACGCCCAGGCGGCCAGCACGGCCAGCGGCCGGACCCTCACCAGGACCGGCTCGGTCAGCTCGGGGTGGTTGAACCCGAGCAGCTTGGGCACCAGGCTGAGCCCGACCACGGCGACGGCGGCCAGATCGAGCAGCACGCGCACGATCGGCAGCCCGACCGCCACCAGCGGTCCCGGCATGGGGACGCCCGGCACGGCCTCCTGCGCGGTGAAGGTGCTGGCGGCCACGGCGGCCACGATCGCGCACACGCCGAACGCGCCTGCCACGAGCCCCCCGCCTACGCGCTGCCGGGGGAGAGCAGGAGCGGTCACCGTCATGTGCGCGTCTCCTCTGTCTCAACGCTCTCCGGAGACGCGGATGACGCGCCCCCGGTCCGGGACGACGCCGGTTCCCGTGCCGGTCCGGACGCCGGTGCCGGTTCGGGTGCCGGTTCGGGTGCCGGGGCGGGGCCCGCGCGCGGGCCGGAGCGCCGCAGGGCGACGGCGGTGCCGGCGGCCAGCACCAGCAGAGCGCCCACGATCCACACCACCGCCATCCCGGCCCCGCCGTTGGCGGCCGCCTCCGCGGCGTCGGCGCTGGATCCGGCGCTCTCCGCCGCGGAGGGCTGCGCGGCCTGCCCCGTGGCGCCGGCCGCCAGGGTGAAGGCGATCTTCCCGGTGACCGGGTGCCCGTCGGACGACAGGATCCGGTAGCCCACGGTGTACGGGCCGCCGCCGGGCAGCGGCTTGACCTTCACCGAGACCCGCTCCGCCGCGACGACGGCGGCCCCGTCGGCCCACCCGGACCCGTCCGCCGAGGTCACGCCCACCTGCGCGTATCCCTGCCGGACCACCTGGTCGAACACCAGGGTCACCCGCTCGGGGGAGGCCGTCAGCGTGGCCCCGTCCTTGGGGTCGCTGCCGATCAGCACGTTGTGCGCCTGCGCCGGCGGAGGGGCGAATCCCACCGCGGCGAAGGCGAGCAGCAGGACCGTGAGTAGCCGCCTCACAGATCAGAACCTTCCATTGAACACATTACGAACCTGTATATGGTCCCATTCATGGGAGACCTGTTCGGCGGCGCTGCGCCGTACTACGCCAAATACCGGACCGGCCACGGCGATCCGGCCATAGAGCACCTGGCCATGACGTTCGGCGCGGACAGCACCGTGCTGGACCTGGGCTGCGGTCCGGGCACGGTGGCGATCCCGCTGGCCCGCCGCGTGCGCCGGGTCCTGGCCGCCGATCCCGACCAGGAGATGCTCGCCGAGGGCAGGCGCCTGGCGGCGAACGCGCCGAACATCAGCTGGCTCCCCGGCGACTCCACGACGCTGCGCGCGTTCCCGGCGTTCGACCACATCGTCATGGGCAGGTCGTTCCACTGGATGGACCGCCGCGCGGTCCTGGACGAGCTGGACGAGCTGCTGCCCCCGGGCGGCGTCGTGGCCATCATCGGGCCGCCGCCCCGCGACATGGAGGAAGGGCCGTGGGAGCCGGTCATGCGGCGGGTGCGCGACGCGTTCGCGGTGAACACGTTCACGGCCGCCAACTCCTACCAGGCCAGCGGCGAGCACCACAACGACGTGCTGGCGACCTCGCCGTTCGGCGACCTGGACGCGACGCTGTACGAGAACGCCCGGACGTACGACCTGGACGCGGTGATCGGCCTGCAGCTGTCCTACTCCTACACCGCGCCCGCCCGCCTCGGCGACAGGGTGGCGGCCTTCACCGACGCGGCCAGGACGGCGCTGCTGGCACAGAACCCGTCGGGCAGGTGGGAGCAGCGGACGGTCACCGAGGTCCTGATCGCCCGGCGGCCGGCCGGGCTCAGCGCGGAGCCGCCCAGATCCCCATGACCTGCCAGATCCGCCGGGTGAGCGGGTTGACCAGCCCGATCTCGGCGCACAGCTCGCGCGTCTTGCCGATCGAGTCCCTGATCTCCTGCTTGGCGGCCGGATTACGCAAATAGACCTCGGACACCACGTGCGCGGGGATCCGGAAGCGCCTGATCATCGGCCCGGGAGGCGCCAGCATGATGCGGGCCATCACGCCGAGGATGATCGGCGAGGCGACGCCCAGCAGGAGCCGGCGGTAGGCGGGCATCCGCGGCACCCGGTTGCGCAGGTAGTGCCGGGCGAAGGAGATGTGCCTGGCCTCCTCCGCGATGTGGATGCGCATGATCGTCTCTTCCAGCGGGTGATGGACCTGCCCGTCCTTCAGGACCTTGCGCTGCACGTGGTCGATCGGGTCCTCGCCGCCGAGCACGAACACGAAGAACAGCTCGGTCGAGATCAGCGGGATCCACGGCGCCACCTGCGCGATCACCGACAGCGGGCCGGGCATGCCGCGTACCGGGAGCTTCGTGCGGTTCACGAACTCCTGGAACATCATCCCGTGATGACCCTCTTCGATGGTCTCGTGGTAGACGTACCGGAACTCGGGTGAGCCGTTGGGCAGCCGGTAGGCGTAGTTGAGCAGGCCGCGCTTGAGCAGGTTCTCGAACTGCAGCCCGATCTTCATCGCGGTGGCGATCCGCCATAAGCCGATCGCGGACCGCGTCTCCGGGGAGCGGCTCCGGTACCAGGGGTGGCCGCCCAGTTTGTCCACCTCGGGCAGCTCCCAGCGTGGATCGGCCGGGTCCACGAGGAACTCGGGGTCGTCCCACGGAATGTCCCGGTACGGCTCCCAGTGCTTGTCCACCGACGCCTTCGAGAGGCGTTCGATGACCGCCCGGTAAGCGCTCCTGTTCGCGACCTGCTCGTCGCTTTCCCTGGCGGTGGTAGAGCTCGGTGCGGATGTCATCGCATGCGCTCCTCTCCTCCCCAGCAATTGTACGAACTATCCAATAGCGCTGGGAAGGGTACGGATCACAGCTTTTCGACTGCCAGCCCGAGCTCGTTCGCCGCGGCCGTCCGGATCAGCACGTTGACCCGGCGCCTGGACAGCACCTTGGGATGTACGTGCGTCTGGATCGCGAAGCCGTCGATGAGCCCCAATATCCGCCACGTCGCCGCGTCGGGGTCGGCGCACTTGAACTCGCCGCAGCTCACGCCCGCCTCGATGATCGAGCGCAGGAGCAGGCGGCCCTGCGAGTCGATCCGCCGTGAGATCTCCTCCAGCTCCGAGCTGCGCATCGCCTCGGCCCAGGCGTCGATCCAGAGCCGCCACCCCTCGGTGGGGATCGCCGGCGAGCACAGTCTGAGCAGAATGCGCAGCCGGTCGAGCGGGGTGCCGGTGGACCGCTCGATGTCACCGAGGGCGTTCAGATGCAGCCGGGCCGCATAGGTGAAGGCCTGCGCGAACAGCCGGTCCTTGGTCTCGAAATGGTAGAAGAGCAGTGCCTGGCTGACGCCCGCGGCCCTGGCGATGTCGACGGTCCTGGTGTGCCCGAAGCCCTGCTCCGCGATCACCTCGCAGGCCGTCTTGAGCAAATCCTCGCGCCGTAATCGGCTGAAACCTTGTGTCACAGCGTGTAACTCTAACTTCTTAATTATCGTATCTACAGGACAAAACGGGCGCTTCCCGCTCGGCTGCCGCCAAAGACCTCCCTCACTGCCTGGCCGCGCCGCTGACGCACAGTAATTTTGATCATGATAGCCGTGCGCCGGGTAGCGGTCTCGATCAGGGTCGAAAACCTTTCAGTACCCACGTTCAGTCCTTCCGTACCGGCATTCGCAAGACGAAGCGCGCACCGGTATCGGAATCCTCGATCGTGAGCGTGCCGCCGTGGGTGCGCGCGATCTCGCGGGCGATGGGCAGGCCGAGCCCCGTGCCGCCGGCGTCCCTGTTGCGCGAGGCGTCCAGCCGGGTGAAGCGGCGGAAGACGACCTCGCGCTGCTCGGGGGCCACACCCGCGCCGTCGTCGAGCACCTCCAGCACGGCCTCGCCGTTGCCGCGCACCGTCACGGTGACCGTGTTCTCGGCGTGCCGCTCGGCGTTGTCCAGCAGGTTCGTGACCAGGCGGGCCAGCCTCAGCCGATCGCCCGTGACGATCACTCCGGGCTGCAGCGTGGTGATGATCCTCCTCGACCGCGGCCGCGTGCTCTCGTCCGCGACCAGCTCGGCCAGGTCCACTGCGGCGAACCGGGCGGGCGCGCCCGCGTCGAGCTTGGCCAGGGTGAGCAGATCGGTGACGATGTTCTGCAGCCGGTCGAGGCTGGTGAGCAGCTTGCCGCCGATCTCGTGCCAGTCCGACTCGTCCGGCGCGAGCATGGCCTCCTCCAGCTCGGCGCGCATGGCGGTGATCGGGCTGCGCAGGTCGTGCGAGGCGTCGGAGGCGAACCTGCGCTGCTGCTCCATCGCGCTCTCCAGCCGGGCGAGCGTCTGGTTGGCGGTCTCCGCCAGCGCCTTGATCTCGTCGGCGTTCCCGGGCACCGGCACGCGCAGCGCCCCGTCCCCGACGGTGATCTCGGCCAGCCTGCGGGTGATGCTGTTCACGGGGGCGAGGGTCCTGGCCACCACCCGCGAGACGCCGAACCAGGTCAGCGCCACCAGTGCCGCGGAGACGAGGGCCAGGACGGAGAGCGCGAGGGTGCTGACGTACCAGGGCGGCATGGGGGTGAAGGCGTAGACGATCCAGTCGCCGTCCGGCTCGTAGACGCGGAAGGCGATGAGGACCTGGCACTCGCCGCCGAACTCGGGCCGGCCGCAGAGCACGCTCATGCGGTTGGCGTTGTCGGGATCGGGGGCCATGGTGGTCAGCCTGGGCGCGTTCACCAGGTTCGGCGTCGACGACACCACGCGCCCGGACGAGTCGACGACCTGCAGGCCGTACAGCTCCAGGGAGATCGTCCGCGGCAGATCGTGCTCCTTGATCAGGTGCACCACGCGCAGGGCGGCGCTGATCAGCTCGGTCCTGCGGAAGTCGACGACCGTGCTGTGGGCGGCCCACAGCAACAGCGAACTCGTCGCCAGGCAGAGCAGCGCCATGGCGACGGAAGCGAACGAGGTCAGCCGCGCGCGTATGGACCGGCCCAACCGTGTGATCACGGTCATCAGGTGATCACACCAAGTCGCTTCGCCTCGAATTGGCGGAGATTCCTTGCCAAACGGGGGGAAAGACCTCCAGAGCAATGCTCTATGCGTCCTGCGGCGACCTGACTAGAGTAAGTGAGCACTGATGCCAAGGAGACGATGTGAACCTTGCAGAGTATCGGCGCGCCGCCAGGGCCTGGCTCCAGGACAACGCTCCGGCGGACGACTACCCGGAGGCGGACGGGGTCGCCCGGGCCAGGGAGTTCATGGCCCGGCTCTACGACGCCGGCTACTCCGGCATCACCTGGCCGCAGCGCTGGGGCGGCCAGGGGCTGACGCAGGCGGAGGAGCGCGCGTTCGCCGAAGAGGCCCGTGACCATTCGCTCCCCACGTACGTCTTCTCGATCGGCCTCGGCATGACCGGCCCGACACTGGTCGACCGGGGCACCGACGAGCAGCGCGAGCGGTTCGTCCGGCCGCTGCTCCGTGGCGAGGAGATCTGGTGCCAGCTCTTCTCCGAGCCGGGCGCCGGCAGCGACGTGGCCAGCCTGCAGACCAGGGCGGTGCTCGACGGCGACCACTGGATCGTCAACGGCCAGAAGGTCTGGACCTCGGTCGCCCACCACGCCGATTGGGGCCTGCTGCTGGCCCGTACCGACGTGGAGGTGCCCAAGCACAAGGGGCTGACCATGTTCGTGGTGGACATGCGGCACCCGGGGGTGACGGTCAGGCCGCTGCGGGACATGACCGGCAGGTCCAACTTCAACGAGATCTTCTTCGACAACGTCCCCATCCCGGACGAGCACCGCGTGGGCGAGGCCAACGACGGGTGGGGCGTGGCCGTCACGACGCTGCTGCACGAGCGGCTGTCGATCTCGGCGGGCGTCGGCATGAGCGGCCGGCGCGACGACCCGGCCTCGATCGAGGCGCTGCGCCGGTCCGTCGACACCGAGGACCCGCTGGTCCGCGACGAGCTCGTCGAGCTGCACATCCGCAGCCGCGCGCTCGCCCTGTTCAACCAGCGGCTCTCGCAGGAGACCAAGGCCGGGATCTTCCCGGGGGCCCGGGGCAGCGCGGCCAAGCTGCTGCTGGCCGAGCTGACCATGTTCAGGGCCGACCTGGCCACCCGGCTGGCCGGCCCCGAGTGCGCGCTGGCCGATCACCCCCTCGCGCGCGAGATCTCGCTGGCCCCCGCGATGGCGCTGGGCGGCGGCACGAACGAGATCATGCGCAACATCATCGGCGACCGGGTGCTCAACCTGCCTCCCGAGCCGCGGGTGGACAAGACCGTGCCGTTCAAGGACCTGAAGGTGGGGACGCAGGGGTGAAGCTCGTACTCAGCCCAGAACAGCAGCAGCTCCGCGAGGCCGTCCGCGACTTCCTGCGCACGGCCGCACCGCTCCAGAAGGTCCGCGAAGGCTACGACCCGCAGGTGTACGCCCGCCTGAACGGCGAGCTCGGCCTGTCCGGCCTGATCGTGCCCGAGGAGTACGGCGGCGCGGGTGCGGGCCTGGCCGAGCTGGCCGTCGCGCTGGAGGAGACCGGCGCCGCCCTGCTTCCCGGGCCGTTCCTGGCCACCGTCTTCGCCGCCGTCGCCGTCACCCGGCTCGGCCCCGCGCCGGACAAGGAGCTGCTGACCGGCATCGCCGAGGGCCGCATCACGGCCACGCTCGCCCGGCCGGACGCCGGCGTCACCTATGACGGCACGGTCGTGCGCGGCACGCTGACGCAGGTGCTCAGCGGCATGGAGGCCGACGTGCTGGTGGTGCCCGCGCTGGCCGCGGACGGCGTGGTCATGGTCGCCGTCGAGCTGGCCGCGCCCGGCGTCACCAGGACCGCCCTGGAGACGCTCGACCTCACGCGTGGCCAGGCCCGGGTGGTCCTGGACGGCGCGCCCGCGAGAGTGCTGGGATTCCCGCCGGAGAGCGGCATCGAGGACCGGCTGTGCGTGGCGCTGGCCGCCGAGCAGCTCGGCGTGCTGCGGGCCTCGCTGGACGCCATCGTCGCCTACGCCAAGATCCGCGTGACCTTCGGCCGCTACATCGGCTCCTACCAGGGCGTCAAGCACAAGCTGGCCGACATGCACTGCAAGCTCGAACAGGCCGAGTCCATCGTCAGATACGCGGCCTGGGCCGCCGACGAGTCGCCCGACGAGCTGCCGGGCGCCGCCGCGCTCGCCCAGGCCTACATCGGCCGCGCCTGCTTCGAGGTGGCCCGCGACCACCTGCTGCTGCACGGCGGCATCGGGTTCACCTGGGAGCACGACGCGCACCTGTT
This sequence comes from Nonomuraea rosea, assembly GCF_039539705.1. Lineage (NCBI taxonomy): Bacteria > Bacillati > Actinomycetota > Actinomycetes > Streptosporangiales > Streptosporangiaceae > Nonomuraea > Nonomuraea rosea. The sequence continues at coordinate 63,296 of NZ_BAABDQ010000003.1, forward strand.
CTACAAGCGCGCCAAGGCCGACGAAGTGCTGCTCGGCCCGCCCCGCCTGCACCGCGCCCGCCTCGCGACCCTGCTGGAGCTGTAATGGACGTCACCGGGCTACCCGGCTTCTACGCCATCGCCGCCGCCGACCCCGATCGGCTCGCGGTGATCGACACCGACGGCACGGAGACGTCCTACGGTGACCTGCTGGCCCGGGTCAACCAGGTCTCCCACGGCCTCAGGGCCCGCGGGCTCGGCACCGGCGACGTGGTGGCCGGCGTGCTGCCCAACGGGATCGACGCGGTCGTCATGCTCATGGCGACCGGTCAGATCGGGCTCTACTACGTGCCGATCAACTGGCACCTGACGGCGGCGGAGGTGGCGTACATCCTGGCCGACTGCGACGCCAAGGTCGTCGTCACCGGGCCCGGGTACGCCGTGCCGGGCGCGGAGACCGGCCTCGACGGGCTGGCCGCGGGCCAGCCCGCGGACGCGCCGGAGGAGCGGACCTCCGGGGCGGTCATGTGGTACACCTCCGGCACCACCGGCTTCCCCAAGGGCGTGCAGCGCCCGCTGCCCGGCGCGGACCCCGAGGGGATCCTGCCGCTCTACGCGTGGTTCCTGGGCGAGGTCGTGGACCTCAAGGCGGGCGACGAGGTCCACCTGGTGACCTCGCCGATGTACCACTCCTCGCCGTGCGCGCACACGCAGTTCGCGCTGCACCTCGGGCACACCGTGGTCATCACGCCCAAGTTCGAGCCGGTGAACATCCTGGAGCTGATCGAGCGGCACCGCGTGTCGAACGCCATGATGGTGCCGACCATGTTCCACCGGATGCTCCAGCTCCCCGATGACGTCAAGGCCGGGTTCGACCTGTCGAGCCTGCGGCAGGTCATCCACACCGCGGCCGCCTGCCCGGTCGCGGTCAAGAAGCAGATCATGGACTGGTGGGGGCCCGTCCTGTACGAGTACTACGGCTCGACGGAGTCGACGATCGCCTTCTCCGTCAAGCCGCACGACTGGCTGGCCAAGCCGGGCACCGTCGGCCGGCCGGCCCCCACGTTCGAGGCGAAGATCGTCGACGAGGAGGGCAAGGAGCTGCCGCCCGGCGAGCCCGGCATGATCTACGTCAAGTCCAGCCTCGGCAAGTTCGAGTACCGCAAGGACCCGGCGAAGACGGCCGCCAGCATGCTGGGGGAGTGGTACACGCCGGGCGACATCGGCTACCTGGACGACGACGGTTACCTGTTCCTGTGCGACCGGCGTACCGACCTGATCGTCTCCGGCGGGGTCAACATCTACCCGGCCGAGATCGAGGCCGCGCTGCTCGAACACCCCGCGGTGGCCGACGTGGCCGTCATCGGGGTGCCCGACGAGGAGTGGGGCCACAACGTGGTCGCGCTCGTGCAGCCCGCCGCCGGCGCCGAGCCGGGGCCCGCGCTCACCGCCGACCTGCTGGAGCACTGCGGGCCGCGCATCGCCCGGTTCAAGCACCCGAAGGTGGTCGAATACCGCGAGCTGCTCCCGCGCACCCCCACGGGGAAGCTCTCCCGCTCCAAGGTGCGCGCCGACTACCTGTCGGAGGCGTGAAACACCAGCTCCTCGGTGTAGCGATCGCCGTCGCCCAGGTAGAAGCGGGTCGAGAGGGTACGGTCGGCGGTGTCGAAGACGGTGCTCCACAGCGTACGGAAGGGGATCTGCGGATCCTCGGCCGGACGGACGGCGCGCAGGCTGTCGCGCAGGTCCTGGGGTGACATGGTGACGCCCTTGCTGCGCTCGTGCAGCGTGCGCAGCCGTTCGAAGGTGCCGAAGCTGTGCTCGGTGTCCTCCGGCAGGCTCATCGGGTCCGGATTGCGGTGCAGCAGGTGGTTGGTGACGCAGAGCGGGCCGTCGCCGAGCTCGACGATGTGCTCGCTCCCGTCCCGGCCCCGCTCCCACACGAACGCCTGCCCGTGCGCGTCGGCCACCAGGTAGTGCAGCGCCGTCCCGTAGTCGTAGTGCTTGGCGCCCAGCAGCGACTGCTTGGCCTGCTCGACCGTCTCACAGGTGTCGACCAGGAACCTGGGCAGCTGCACGCTGGCCAGCCCGACCTGCGGCGAGGTGGCGCCCTCCGGCGGCGTGGCGTTCTCGAAGTCGGCGATCAGCAGCATGACCGCCAATCCCGCCGAGTTGATGCCGTCCATGCAGCCGTCGAGATCGTTCATGGTGATCACGGTCGTGGCGAGCCCCTCGTCCGGCACCGTGGTGATCACATAGGGGCGCGCGGCCATGGGCAGCTCGTTCGGCCTGGGGGCGGTGCCCATGATCTCGCTGGCGGTGGTCGGGAAGAAGTCGTAGTTGCGGCCGACCCGGCCGTGGCTGTCCGCCGAGGCCGACGGCGGGATCCACAGGGCCGAGCAGCCGGAGCCCTCGGGGATGAAGTTGAGCCCGTCCAGCGCCAGCTCGTCCTGGTCGGGGTCGAGACCGAGGACCGCCGCCGCGCCGTCCATCCTGGCGTGGTGCTGCGGCCAGTGGCGTTCGAACCAGGTCCGGCGGGCCCGGTTCACCGCCGGCCGGCCGGGGACGGGGGCCCAGCCCAGCCGCCTGGCCTCCTCGGTGAGTGCCCTGCCGATCTCGAATTGGCTGCCGGAAAGGGTCAGCCGGCGTACGAGCTGGAAGTCGTCCTTGCTGCCCGCGACCTGCGTCATGTTCTTCATGACCCCTACGGTGCGGCGGGCCGCTGACCGGCGCCTGACCATCCGCTGACCGCACGGTGATAGCGCTCGGCCAGCCGCAGCACCTGCTCGGCCAGCTCCGGCGGATCGAGCACCTCGAAGTCCAGGCCGATCATCCCGATCCACGCCGCCATCCCGCCCAGGTCGTCGCCGCCCAGCTTGATCAGGCAGGTGGCGTCGTCCACCGGCTCGACCTCCAGCCCCAGCGGCAGCGCGATCACCTGGTCCGCCGGGGCGTGCAGCAGCACCGTCGCCCGGTAGCGCCACATCGCCGTGTTGACGCCCTTCTCCACGTACGCCGCCACGTCGCCGTCTTCGGGCAGCTCGCGCGGCGTGAACCGGGGCCCGGCCGGGGTGCGCGGCCGCATCCTGTCCACCCTGAACGTCCGCCAGTCCTGCCGCTCGACGTCGTATCCGACGAGGTACCAGCGGCCCCGCCGGTGCACCAGCCGGTACGGCTCCACGTTCCGCACGGTCGGCTCGCCCTCGTGGGCCGTGTAGTCGAAGCGGAGCCGCTCGTGGTCGCGGGCCGCGTTCGCGATCGTGGTCAGCACCTCGGGGGCGACCAGGGCCCGCGCCTGGCCGGGGATCTGCACGGTGTAGGTGTTGAGCGCGTTCACCCGGCGGCGCAGCCGGGAGGGGAGCACCTGCTCCAGCTTGGCCAGGGCGCGCACCGAGGTCTCCTCGATGCCCTCCACGCCCCCGCCCGCCGCTCTGCCCAGCCCGACCGCGACCGCCACGGCCTCCTCGTCGTCGAGCAGCAGCGGCGGCAGCGCGGCCCCGGCGCCCAGCCGGTAGCCGCCCGCGACGCCCGGCGTGGCGTGCACCGGATAGCCCAGCGAGCGCAGGCGTTCGACGTCGTTGCGGATCGTCCTGGTCGAGACCCCGAGCCGGGCCGACAGCTCGGGACCCGACCAGTCCTTGTGCGCCTGAAGGAGGGACAGGAGCTTGAGCAGGCGCGCCGAGGTTTCCAGCATGCGCACCAGTGTGCCTGCTATCGCGGCAAGGTTGCTTCCGTGTTCAGCACGATCTTCCCGCTGAAGTGGCCCTCCTGGCTGAGCCGCTGGGCGTCGGCCGTCCTTTCCAGCGGGAACACCTCGGCGATCGGCAGCCGCACCCCCTCCACGTCCAGGGGCGTGCCCGGCGCGCCGGTGGAGAACCGCACGCCCAGTTTCGCCGCGCCCGCCGGGTCGGCGATGGTGACCACCTTGGCGGGGTCGCCGGTGAGCTCGACCGACAGCGCCAGCTCGCCTCTGCCCGAGGCGTCCAGCACCCGGTCGACGGGCCGGGGAAGCCGCTCCGCCAGCCCCGCTCCGTAGGTGACCGGGTGGATGCCGAGGCCGCGCAGGTACGCGTGGTGGCGTTCGCTGGCCGTACCGACGACTTCGGCTCCCCTCGCGAGGGCGAGCTGCGCGGCGGCCAGCCCGACACCGCCCGCGACGGCGTGGATCAGCAGCCGGTGCCCGGCCTCGACGCCGAGCTCGCGCAGCGTGCGCCGCGCCGTCCCGACGGCGACGGGCAGCGCGGCGGCCTCCTCGTAGGTGAGGTCGTCCGGCTTGGCCAGGAGCGCGCCCGCCTCGGCGATCGCGTGCGTGGCGGCGGCTCCGGACGCCACCTGGCCGAACACCGGCCGCCCGAGCTCCCACCCGGTGACGCCGGGGCCGAGCGCGTCGATCGTGCCCGCCAGCTCGATCCCGGTGCCCTGCGGCTCGTCGATCGTGGCGCCCGTGCCGGCCGCGCGCAGCTTCCAGTCGAGGGCGTTCACCCCGGCCGCCCTGACCGCGACCCGCACCTGACCCGGGCCGGGCTGGGGGAGCGGGATCTCCTCCAGCGCCAGCACCTCGGGGCCGCCATGGGCCCTGTAGCGCACGGCCTGGGCGGTGACCAGCAGGAGCGCCTTGCCGACGAGCTCGCGGGCGGCCAGCGCGGCATGCGCCTCGCCGGCGCGCTCCAGCGGGAGCGCCAGGCCGACCACGGTCGCCAGCGTGCCCGCGACCGCCTCCCGCATGGTCCGCTCCGCCAGGCTCCTGAAGTCGTCGGGGGCGAACTGGACCTGCTCCATGCCGACGACCCGCACGCCCCGGCGCCCGGCCTCGGCCGGGTCCACCAGCGCCGTCGAGCCGGTGGGGACGCCGTAGGCGAAGAACCTGCCGCCACGGTCCACCAGCTCGAACGCGTCCGCCCCCACCTGCCCCCCGACCCCGTCGAACACCACATCGAAGCTGCGCCCTCGCCCCGCCACGCCGGCCGTCGCGGCCGGTTCAGGGCCTGCGGCAACCAGGTCCGCGTACCCGATCGCCTCCGCCGCGCCCATGGCGAGGGCCGCCGCACGCTTGGCCGGGCCGTGGGCGGCGGCCGTCACGTGCGCGCCTGCGGCCTGCGCGAGCCGTACGAGCGGGAGCCCCAGCGCCCCGCCCGCGCCGGTCACCAGCACCCGCGTCCCGGGCTTCAGCTCGGCCGCCTCCGCCAGGCTCAGCGCGGCGGGCCCGACCTGCACCAGAGCCGCCGCGCGCCACAGGGGCACCTCACCGGGCACCTCGACCGTCGTCGCCACGTCGGCCACGACCCGCTCGGCGTACCCGCCGCCGGACACGAGCGCGGCCACCCGCCGCCCCGTCCACCCGGGGTCCACCCCGTCACCCACCGACAGCACGTGCCCGGCCACCCCCGTGCCCGGCACGAACGGCGGCTCCTGGCCGAACCACTCGCGTCCCCACCCGGTCCGCAGCTGCGCGTCGATCGACATGACGTCCGCCACCGAGACGCCGATCACGACCTGCCCGGGCCCTGCGACGGGATCCGGCACGCCCTGGACGACCTCAAGCACCTCGGGACCGCCGAACTTGGTTACCTCGACTACGTTCATCCATCGAGTCTCGTACCTCAGCTTAACTTGAGGTCAACCCGCCGCCGAACACCCGCCCGCCCGGCCATGACCGTCCAACGGTCATGGCCGCAGATGTCCCCAGGCTTCGCAGCCGGACGCGCCGGCTGGTCACCCACTCCCGGCACGTGGCGCATCCCGCGCCTGCCGAACCCCGCACCCTCTCGTACGCGCAGGCCACGGCCAAGGGCACGCACTCCCGGCCGCCACGGGCCCCTCCGCGGCAATCGGCACCCACGACCTGCCGCCACGGGCCCGTCGGCGGCGAGCGGCACCCCCGACCCGCCGCTACGGCCCGTCGGCGGCGAGCGGCACGCACATGCGCCCACGACGATGAGCCTGCCAGGGGCGAGCGGCACGCACATGGCGCCCACCAGGATGAGCCTGCCGGCGGCGAGCGGCACGCAATACGCGGCCACCACCGAGAGCCCGTCCGCGGCGAGCGACATGCACGCACGGTTAGCTCAAGCCGGTCGGAACCGGACCTCGGCCGCCCCCGATCTCGTCCGCGCCGAAGGGTGGTGCTTCACGACCCACCCCCGAACAGCTTCTGGGCCTGCTGGATGATCGTCAGCACGGTCAGCGTCCCGAAGAACGCCACCGACCAGACCAGCGCCCCCAGCCGGTACGACCGGACCTTGATCGCCTCAGGCAGGGACCGGCGGTTCAGGACGATCAGCAGAATCGAGTACACGAACATCATCACGGCCGCGAAGCTCGCCGAGAACACCAGCAGGATGAGCGGCTGGTCGAAGCCCAGCAGCAGGATCCCGCACCCGATCAACGCCATCGCCCAGACGACGTAGAAGTAGACCCGGTTCACGGAAACGGACTTGTTACGCAGATAGACCGTCTTGATGGCGTCCGAGGCCAGCCGCGAGGTGTAGTCGACGATGCCCATGGCCGAGGCGAACAGAGCCAGCGCCCCGATCACCCAGAACAGCACGCCGAACCACGTACCGACGGTCTCCTGGAGCACCTGGCCCTCGACCTGCAGGAAGCCGATGCTGTTCTCCAGCCCCGACTTACCGAACACGGTGGAGTAGGCCAGCATCGACATGAGCGCGATCGTCACGAACGACACCAGCGCGAAGGTCGAGGCCTGCTCGACGTTCGCGAACCGCCACCACTGCCGCCACCGCGCCAGGTTCTCCTTGGTGGGGGAGAACTGGAAGCCCGTCGAAGCGGCCGCCTCCTCGTGCCCGGTGACGGGGCTGACCAGGCGCGGGACGTACAGGCCCATGCCGAAGCCCTTGTCGCGGATCCAGTTGCTCTGGCACAGGTTCTGGCCGCCGCCCGCTCCCGCGTACGCGATGGCGCCCATGAGCACCGCGAACTCCAGCGGCGGCACCGGGAACTCGGCCCCGACACTGAGGCCCTTGCCCAGCTCCACCCAGCTCTCGGCATTGATCGCGAACAGGATCGCGACCACGGCCAGCGTCGCCACCAGGGCGATCTTCACGAAGATGACCCGTTCGAGCAGGGTATAGATCACCGGCGCGAGCGTCAGCCCGAGCGCGATCACGAGAAGCATGCCGATCGCGATGTAGCGCACCGTGCCCGCGCCGGACCCGGTCAGATAGGTCACCATGGTCGCGGACGTGGTCACCCAGCCGGGCCACAGGTTCGAGCAGAGCGTCATCAGCACGAAGACCAGGCCCCAGTGCTTCCACATCCGGCTGAACCCGGTCAGCGCGGTCTCGCCGGTGGCCAGGGTGTAGCGCTCGATCTCCATGTTCAGGAACCACTGCGTGATGATCCCGATCGCGGCTCCCCAGATGAACACGAGCCCGACTTGGGAGGCGATGTACGGCCAGAGAATGAATTCGCCCGACGCCAGCCCCACCCCCGCGCCGACCAGACCGGGGCCGATGATGCGCCAGGTCGATCGAGGCGGCTCGGGAAGATCGCGGACGGTGACGGGCGGCAGAACGCGCGCTGGAACGGTGGGAGTGAACTCCGCCATGCGGCTCTCCTTGTTCGACTTTCCTTCCTGTCACATTACAGAGATCCGAAACAGCAGTGGAATAGCTAGTTAATCACCACCACGTATTCCCCACGATCCGTAAATCCCACGACATGTCCCCCCGCCTTCATCAACCCGCCCAGCTTCTCCCGCACAGCCCTCCGCCACGCCTTCCCCGCCGCCGGATCCTCCCGCCGCAGCCTCTCGATATCCGCCGGCGTCCCCACCAACACCACCTCTCCCATACCCTCGGGCCCTCCGCTCCCCGCGCTCTCCAAGCCCCCATCTCCTACGCTCTCCGGCCCTCCGGCTCTCGCGCTCTCCAGACCCCCATCTCCGGCGCTGTCCGGCACCCCGTCTCCCGCGCCGTTGCGCACCAAGGGCCATCCGTCGTCCCGCACCACGGGCCGCCTATCCTCTCCTTCCACCAGCACGGCCCGACCCCCAGCGCTCCCCGCCGTGCCGACCCCAGCCTCACCCAGAGCCCCAACCGCCCCCGACCCCACACCCGACCCAGTCGCACCCCCGTCTCCCAGCCGCCAAGCCGCAAGGAGCCGGTCGGACGCATCCCCCTCGTTGATCGCATCCGCCATCACCCCGTAGAAGTCCTCCAAGTACTCCTCGGGCATGGCACCCAGCCTGACCAGATTGAACCGAGCATTCCTGCGTACGAGCGGATCGAAGGTCCAAGTGATCCTTTCGAGCCCACGATCGAGACACCAGTCCCGCTGGTGCGACTTCAACGCGTAGCCGATGCCCCGGCCGATGACGGCCCCGGTCACATGAGAGTGCAACGTCCGGCGGGCGGCCAGAAACCCCACGGACGCACCCACCAGCGACCCACCCTCAAACGCGCCCGCCACGTAGCTTCCCGTGTGCGCGAAACCGATCATCAATTCCATCGTCACGGGCACGTTCCGCGGATCCGGATGCCAAATCTCATCAAACAACCGATAAACCTGCTGGAATTCGGCTATCTCCTGCAATTCCCGAATCACCACACCGGCCGCCTTAGCCGCCGCCTCGCCATAACCGCTCATGCCCCCATTTACGCACGCCACCACCCAGACTTCGACCAGCCCCACCGCCCTGCGGGCCGCGCCGCCCCATACGGGTTTCGCCACCTCTACGGGTCGCGTCGGCCCTTGCGGGTCCCGCTATCCCTGCGGGTCGCGTCGGCCCTTGCGGGTCCCGCTATCCCTGGGGGTCGCGTCGGCCCTTGCGGGTCCCGCTATCCCTGGGGGTCGCGTCGGCCCTTGCCGGTCCCGTCACCCCGGCGGGTCGCGCCACGCAGAGGGTTCCCCGCCACGGGCATGGTCTCCTTCACACAGACCGTCCCACCGCGCCTGTGCCTGTGCCTGTGGTCCTGTAGTGCTGTAGCCCCGACCGTCATACCGCTGTGTCGGCCCGCCCAAGGGCGGCCAGCGGCACGACGAACCCGAAGCGGCCGGCCCGGCACCGAAGTGGTCGGCCAGGTCCTGCCGGTCCCAGTGCCCCCCGCGCAGGCCAGGCTGACTGGACCGCGCCCGTCGTGCCAACCGCGCCCGCCGTGGCGGACCATTACGCCGCTGACCGGTAGCGTCACCGTTGTGCGGGTGCTGAGCCAGGCGCATCGCCGCCCTGGCGTTCGCGGCTGATGCCTTAGCCGGCAGCGAACGCGGACTTGCGTTCTCCAGCGGCGTCGGCCGGGTGAACTGGGCCCGGCTGGAACTCCTGACTCGTACCTACCGCGAGCTCGGCCTGCCACCGGACCGAGCGGCGTCTCGGGCACAGGTCGCCTACGCAGCCATTCTGGGGCTACTGCACCTGGCACAAACCGATCCGGACGCCCCGCACTCCGCCGTACTCGCCGCCGAGGCAACCGCGATCTTCTTGCCATCATGACGGTGCACGCCGTCATGAGGGATTGTGCTGGGCGAACGTCAACGCGTGAGCTTCGGCGCTGCGGCCGGCGCGTTCTGCCTACCTGGGGTGGCAGCTTGCCGACCGGCAGGGGGGATGGTCCTGAGGTGGCAGCTTGCCGACCAGCAGGGAGGCCGGTGGTGCGTCCGAACTTCAGCGAGGCGGCCAACCTGGGCAGATCGTCCCCATGGCTGGCGATGAGGTCGAGGTCGGCTCGCCGGATCAGCAGCGCCCCAGTGGATGGGAACGCCGATTCCACCTGCAATTTCGGCCTGCTCCGGGACAGAGCGATCTTGCCGGCCTCGCGGCGCGGCCCTCGTCGGTGTACTCATGCGCCGGCCGGTCGAAGGTCTCCCACCGCACGATCTCCCGAGCGTGCGCGACGCTCGTCACCACGGTCACCGGTCCCGGCCGGATCACCTTCACCGCGAACTCGTGCTCAGACGCCAACTGGAACGACAACGTCGGCGAGTCGTGCCCGTCCGTGAACGCCGGAGCGACCACGCGGCAACCTCCCACCAGGGCCCGAAGATCCCGTCCCAAGTTCCCCAAGGCCCCGGGGGCCCGGAGTGGGAGGCGGGCCCGGCTGACCCACTATCAGATCCCTCCTGAAAGCCGCCTCACCAGTAGAGATAGCACTCTGTAACCACATAACCACCTTGAGATTCCTACACCACTACTGGTCATGAATAAGTCACTCACTGTAGTCATGTGTGGTGCGTCGTTCCATGCTCGGAATGGCCGTGACCAGGGAGGTTTCCATGACGCTTGTGCTGACCGCAGCCCGCAAGGTGGCCACGCTAGGGCTGTGCGCGGCCGCGGCCCTCGCGGGGCCGTTCGCGGCGGTCCCCGCCAGCGCCGCGGCCGCCCCCGGAGCCGAGCTTTTCATCACCGTCACCCCCCGCGACGGCGGCGCCTACTCGATGCGCCTCACCTGCGACCCCGACGGAGGGCTCCACCCCCAGCCGGTGGACGCGTGTGCCGCGCTGCGTGATGTGGACGGGTACGTCGGTGACCTCAATGTGAATCCCGGACCCTGCCCGCGGATCTACGATCCGATCGAGCTCGAGGTGCGGGGCCGCTGGTACGGTCGGCCGGCGTCGTACTACGAGGAGTTCGCCAACAAGTGCGCCCTGGAAAGGAAGGTCGGCCCGCTCATCTAGCACGGTCGGCCGGCTCGTCCAGCAAAGGTCGGCCCCTCCTCTGGCTAAGTCGGCCCGCCCGTTTAGCCAGGCCAGCCCTCCGCCTAGCCAGGTCGCCGCCGGTCTGGCTAGGTCGGCCCGCTCGTCCAGCAAAGGTCGGCCCCCCGTCTGGCTAGGTTGGCCCGCCCGTCCAGCGAAGGTCGGCCCGCTCGTGCAGCAAGAGCGGCCCCCTCCAGCAAGAGCGGCCGCACGACCCGCCCTCCGCCCGGCGCTCACGCCCGACGGCGGAGGGCGGCGTCATGTCAGCGGACCGCGTCGATCAGGGCGCGAAGGAGCGCTGTGCGCCGGGGCATTTCGGCGACCACCACGTGCTCGTGATCCGCATGAGCCCCACCCCCCACCGCCCCCAGCCCGTCGAGCGTCGGGCACCCGACCCCCGCCGTGAAGTTGCCGTCCGACGCGCCCCCCACTGAGGCCGAGGTCAGCGGCCCGATCCCCAGCCCCGTCGCGAGCTCCTGCGCGAGCGCGTAGAGCGAGGCCGACATGGCGCTTTCGAGCGGCGGCCGGTTGGGGCCGCCGGCGATCTCCAGGCGGGTGCCGGGCACGACCGGCTTGAGCGAGTGGATGGCCGCGTCGACCCGGGTCTGCTCCGAGACCTCGGCCACGCGAACGTCCACCCCGACGGAAGCCGCGGCGGGAACGGTGTTGAGAGTGGTGCCGCCGGACAGGACCGTCGGCGTGACGGTCGTGGCGCCGGCCCCGATGGCCGCGATGGCCAGGATCTGGTGGGCCAGCTCTATCCCGGCGTTCGCGCCCTTCTCCGGCTCCAGCCCCGCGTGTGCGGCCTTGCCGTGGGCCTGCACGGTGTAGAGGGAAGTGCCCTTGCGAGCCGTCTTCAGCGCACCTCCGTCGGCGCTGGCCTCCATGACGAAGGCGGCGGTCATCTCCCGCGCGGTGTCCTCGATCAGCTTCGCCGAGGTGATCGAGCCGACCTCCTCGTCACCGGTGATCAGCAGCGCGACGCCGTCGAGCGAGTCGAGCCCCGCCAGCGCGTGGAACGTCTGCACCAGCCCCGCCTTCATGTCGAACACCCCCGGCCCCCGCGCCACCCCGTCCACCACCGACCAGGGATGGGTGGCGAGGGTGCCCATCGGCCAGACGGTGTCGTGATGGCCGAGCAGGAGGACCTTGGGCGTGCCGAACGTCCAGCGCAGGTGCGTGACGCCGTCGATCACGAGGAACTCCGGCCGGACGCCCAGATGGCGAGCCCCCATCGCGGCCACGACCTCGGCGCTGCGGGCCACGGCCGCGAGGTCGCTGGAGAAGGACTCGCACAGGACCAGCTGTTCGAGATCGTCGATCATGCGAGGCGCTCCCCGAGGAACCGGTGCACGTTGCCGCCGATGATCTTGATGACGTCCTTCTCCGGCAGGCCGCGGGCGAGCAGGCCCTCGGTGACCATGGGCAGCCCGGACGGGCCCTCCAGACCGGGCACCGACGCCTTCGGATCCACGCCTCGGGTGTTGACGCCCTCGCAGCACGGCGGCGTCAGGTCGTCCATGACCTCGCGGATGAAGTCGGGGCCGAGGCCGACGTGATCGATCCCGGCGACGGCCGCGATGTGCTCGATGTGGTCGAGCAGTCGGTCGAGCGTCATGTCCTCGGGGCGGTCGGCGAGGAAGGGGGCGAAGAAGTTGACGCAGATCACCCCGCCGGTGGCGGCCACCGCGCGAAGCTGGTCGTCGGTGAGGTTGCGGTGGTGGTCGCGCAGCGCGCGGGCGGAGGAGTGGGTCGCCAGCACCGGTTTGGTGGCCAGCTCCAGCACATGGGCGACGCCGGAGGCGCCCAGGTGGGACACGTCGAAGACGATGCCCAGCCGCTCCATCTCGGCCAGGGCGGCCACCCCGTCGGAGGTCAGCCCGCTGCCCGTGGCGTCCTCGCCGCTGCCGTCGGCCAGGGGCGTGCGGCCGAAGTGGGCGATGGACGCCACCCGCACGCCCAGGCGGTGCACGGTCGAGATCAGCTCGACGCTCGCGTCGATGCCCGGCATGCTCTCCAACGCGATCACCAGGGCGATCTTGCCCTCCTCGATCGCCCGGTCGATGCCGGCGGCGTCAAGGCAGATCCGGACCCGGTCGGCGTTGCCCTCGGCGAGCACGTGCGCACACTCGATCATGCGCAACGTCTGTCGCAGCGCGCCCTCGGGCAGATATTGGTTGTCGATGAAGACGGGCAGGATCTGCAGGTCAACGCCGCCCTCGACGAGCTGGGGCAGCCATCTCTCGCGGAAGAACGACGCCCACTGCCCCGGCGGTCTGGCCGAGACCGCCATGAGCAGATCGTTGTGAGTGTCGGCCACGACAGCACGTTGGTGCAGGGAAAGCGTCATGCGTTGGACGTTATCGCGGAGGTCCTGGCGGGCCAATGCGCCCTGAGTCCGATTTTCTCGATCACCTGTACGACCACGGTTTGACCAACCGAGGCCGCGAGCTCACGCGGACCGGTACGCGGGAAGCGGCGGCCTGGCCGTCAGCCTGCGGTAGAGCGTCGTCGGACCTGGCCAGTTGTTCGTGACGCGTCCCTCGGCCGTCTTGTACCAGCTCTGGCACCCCCCGCCCCACACCATCCGCGCCATCGCCGCGTCGAGCTGCCTGCTCCACGCCGCCATGACCTCGGGCCGCACCTCGATCGGCCCAGAACGGGACAGGTGCGGCAGGCAGGACATGATGTGATTCACCTGGCATTCGATCATGAAGATGATCGAGTTGTGGCCGAGGTTCGTGTTGGGCCCGTACAGCAGGAACATGTTCGGGAAGGCGGGCACGGAGATCCCCAGGTACGCCGCCGCCCCGCCCGCCCACTGCGCCTCCAGCGAGCGCCCGTCCCGCCCGATGACCTCGATCGGCACCAGGAACTCGGTGCTCTTGAAACCGGTCGCGTAGACGATCGTGTCGACCTCGCGCAGCCCCTCGGTGGTCTCGACGCCCTTGGCCGTGATCCGTACGATCCTGTCGGTGACCACATCGACGTTCGCCCTGGTCAGCGCCGGATAGAAAGCGCTGTCGATGACCACTCGCTTGCAGCCGGGCGGATAGCCGGGCGTGAGCCTGGCGCGCAGTGCCGGGTCCGGCACCTGGTCCTGAAGGTGCCCCAGCGCCCGCTTCTTGAGCAGGCCGACGCTCCACCCCTGGGCGAGCGCGGGGTAGAGGGTGCCTTCCGCGTACCGGTAGATCCATTCGCGGTAGGCCCGCTGGAGCCCCGGCACGAAGTGGAACGCGAGCCGGGTCAGCGGCCCGAACGCGGCGTCCGGCTTGGGGATCACCCAGTTCGGGGTGCGCTGGAAGACGGACAGGTGCTCGGCCTGCTCCGCGACCCGGGGGATGAGCTGCGCCGCCGACGACCCGTTGCCGATCACCGCGACGCGCCTGCCCGTGAGGTCGTGGTCGTGGTTCCAGCGGGCGGAGTGGAACGACTCGCCCTCGAAATCCGGCATTCCCGCGATGTCCGGGAGGCGCGGCCGGTTGAGCTGCCCCACCGCCATGACGACCACGTCGAACGTCTCGGTCCGCAGGCCGCCGTCCCCGCCTGTCTCGTCTACATGCCCGGGAGTGGTCGTCGTACCAGATCCTGAGGTTGTGACCTCCCACGCCGAGCCGGCGAAGACGGCGCGCCGCACCTCTGTGCCGAAGCGTATTTTCCGCCTGACGTCGTATTTATCGGCGCAGTGTTCGAGGTAGCCGAGAATTTCCGGCTGCTCGGGATAGCGGCGCGTCCAGCTCGCGTACTTCTCGAACGAGTACGAGTACAGATGCGAGGGAATGTCGCAGCCCGCCCCCGGATAGCTGTTGTCCCGCCAGGTGCCGCCGAGGTCGTCCGCCTTCTCGAAGACCGTGTAGGAGCGGATCCCGGCCCGTTCGAGCTGGATCGCCATGCACAGTCCGCCGAACCCCGCTCCGATGATCGCGACGTTGGGTGCCATGCCGTCCTCCGCGTGTCAGGATTCACTTACAGTACGCCGAACCCCGTTCTGGCGACACCCCGCGTCACGCCCGCCGAGACCCTCTCACAGGCCGGTAGTCTGCGCTGGTGGCTGCTGTGACGTTGACGAACCTGATCGAGGTGCTCGAGGCGGCCTACCCGCCCGCCCGGGCCGAGTCGTGGGACGCGGTGGGGCTGGTCTGCGGAGATCCGGCCCAGCCGGTGCGGCGGGTGCTGTTCGCGGTCGATCCCGTCGCGGCCGTGGCCGCGGAGGCGCTGGAGTGGGAGGCCGACCTGATCGTCACCCACCATCCCCTCTACCTGCGCGGCACCACCAGCGTGGCCGCGACCACGCCGAAAGGACGACTCGTCCATACCCTGATCAAGAACGACATCGCCCTCTACACCGCCCACACGAACGCCGACGTCGCCAACCCCGGCGTATCCGACGCCCTGGCCAGGGCCGTGGGGCTGGTGGGCGACCTCGTGCCGCTCCAGCCCTTCCCCGACGACCCGTGGCGCGGGCTCGGCCGCATCGGCGAGGTCGCGGCGGAGACGACGCTGGGGGAGTTCGCGGCGCAGGCGGCGCAGGGGCTGCCCAGAACGGCATGGGGCATCCGCGTGGCAGGCGATCTGTCCCGCCCCGTCCGGCGGGTGGCGGTCAGCGGGGGGGCGGGCGACTCACTCCTCGGTACGGCCGCCGCCGCGCAGGTCGACGTGTTCCTCACGGCGGATCTGCGGCATCATCCGGCAAGTGAGTTCGTGGAGACCGGCGGCCCCGCGCTGATCGACGCCGCCCACTGGGCGACCGAGTGGCCCTGGCTCGACAGCGCGGCGTCGATCCTGCACGCGAGTGGCGTTACCGTTGAAACGCGTGTCTCCGCCACGGTCACCGATGCTTGGACAAAAGGACTCTCCTAACCCTAAGGGTAGATCGTTCTTTGCACAAACTTCTGCTCTGACCTGCAAAAACGCGATCCTCGATCAAAGCCGGTCTAGCTTCAGATGTGCACCCGAAAGTGCCCATAACAAGATCATTAACACCCTGTCTGCCCATGACTGCACATGGAGTGCAGCCCGCCTGCGGTCACGCTGAGTGATCGTTTGCATAAGGCTTGCAACGCCTAGATAAGGCTGGTAACGTACTTCTTGTCGCCGCGAGAGGCGGCCGGGAAGTCCGGGGAGAAACCCCAGGTAGAACGGCTGGCCGGACTGGAAACGAGTTGACGGCCAAACATAAGGCTGGTAACTTAGAGACATAAGCGCACCGCCGCCGAACAGCCGAAAGGCCGGAAGTAGAGCGGAGACGCGCACGACACATGACAATCCATGGGCACCGTCGCCAGAAGAACGGTCCGGGACTGGTAGCTAAGCGTAGTAGCGACCCGCCAGCTCTCGTGAGGAGGAGAAATACAAAGACGGCATGGATTGCCGCGCCCCAGTGACAGAAAGGTTCCGTGGAACACCACGACCGAAAACCATGGACCCGCACACGCGGGTAAGACTGGCTCTGGGTTGGAACCTGCACTAGCTTCGATACTTTTCGAGCGCACGGACCCATCGCGCCGTGCGTTCGGCCGAGCTGTCGAATCTTCCCCAACGCAGAAAGCTCGACATGATTACCTCCCGTTTTCGAGATACGTCAACCTCCCCTTTCCCCTCGTGCATTCGATGCTGAATGCACCACCCCTTAAGTAGGTGAGCCACAAATGAACCCTAGTCAATTACTGAAGGACTGACCACCCATGGCTAATCGAATTATTGACCCGCTTGAACTCCGCAGCATGATCGAGGCGGGCAAGACTTACAAGGAGATTGCAACACACTTCGGGGTCACAATAGGCGGCGTTCAGCAGGCAGCCGAACGCCTTGGCCTGGTCAGGCGAATCACCGTTTCACACGCCAAGTACATCCCCTGGAGCGTCGCACGAGAGCACGGCCAGACTCGGGAAATCACCAACCTGCGCAGCCTGAGCCGAGTAGCCCAGGGGCACCCGGTGCCCCTGGCCAAGATGAATACCGGCCTCAGATGGGCCACGCGCCTTTATGACGCGGGCCTGGACATCGACTACACCAAGGAACGCGGCTTCTTCGAGCGCCCGGCCGAAGAACCTGACTGGCATATCCGCATGGTCCTCGAAGACGTGCGGGCAGCCCTGCAACCGAAGCCCTGAACCGCCCCTCGAAAAGCGCTCTTTCGGGGGGCGCTTTTTCTCGCACCACATACATAAGGATGGAAACAATGACGACCGGACCCCAGGACTTGGCCGCTGACCTCAACACCCCTCGCCTGATCTGGGTTGGTCGTGACGTCGAGGTGCATTCGGCCCAGGGGTACGGAGGCACGTACTTCGAGATCATCATCCCCGCAGACACGGGAACCTCTCCCCTGGCTCTCGTTGCCGCCCTCAACCGCCTGCCCGAGACCGCCAGGCTCCGCGACGCCTTCAACACGGGCGACGACATCTCGTTCAACTTCTGGAATGCCGCCTGACCTTTTCACGCCCTCATACATAAGGCTGGAAACGATATTGCCCATACGAACATCGGTCTCCCGATTCACCAGCATCGCCCGATGCGGTGTGTCCTACGAACTGGAGCGTGTCCTACGACTTCCTTCTCTCCCGGCCGGATGGCTCGTGCAGGGAACGAGCATCCACGAGGCCGCAGACGCGTGGGAGAAGTCCCACCGCACCATGCCTGTCGAGCAGGCCCAAGAGGTCTTCAAGGACACCTGGCGCAGAGAGATAGCCAAGGCTGACGAGGTCGAGCCCGACCGAGAACGGTGGTTGGTCGGAGGCCGGAAGAAGGTGGTCAACGATCTGCGGGACCGCTACACGGGCGGCCTGGCGCAGGTTTACGACTACATCGACTACAACCTCGCAGACCATGGTCTGCGGCCCTATGAGATGCCGGACGGCTCGCCGGCCGCCGAGGTCGGCTTCGAGATCGAGTTCGCGAACGTCGTCATCCGTGGCTATATCGATCTGCTCATGCAGGACACCCGTACAGGCGAGTTGCTGGTCCGCGACATCAAGAGTGGCTCGAAGTCGCCCAGCGTGCCCTTCCAGCTCATCGTCTACCGCCAGGCCGTGCGAGAGGTCCTGGGTGAAGACGTCAGCTTCGGCGACTTCTTCATGACCCGCGACGGCAAACCCACTCCCCCCATCGACCTGACCACGCTCGACGAAGACCTGATCAAGGAGTGGTTCGTCCGCCAGGTCGAGCTGGCCGAGCAGGGACTGTTCCTGCCCAACCCCGGAGACGCCTGCCGCACCTGCGGCGTCGTCCAGCACTGCCCACTCATGAACTAGGAGGTGAGGAGATCCTTCTTCTTTCTCATGCCAAGCGAAAAGCCAAAGCAGCAGGTGCCCCAATCCCCGTCGTCTGGCAGTCCCTAGCCGACGCGACAGTCCACGTCCGCCGCTCTCAGGTGGCGATGGTGGCCGCTGCTCCAGGTGTCGGCAAAAGCGCATTCACCTTGAACCTCGCCATCCGCAGCGGGTGCCGAGGCATCTATATGAGCGCCGACTCCGACGAGGTCACCCAGGCCCACCGCGCAGCGGCGATCCTGACAGGCGATCGAGTCCAGGAGATCGAGGCCGCCTACAAGTCAGGCAAGGGCGAGAAGTACGACCGGGCCCTGAAGGACTTCACTCGCATCTGGTTCGACTTCGACGCAGCTCCATCTCTGGCGGCCCTGGAGGAAGAAGTCTATGCATATGCATATATGTATGGACAGTGGCCTGAGCTGCTGGTTCTCGACAACCTGGCCAACGTCTTCGACGAGTCGGGCGGGGAGGGCTTCACCAGCCTGGAGTCCACCATGAGCTTCCTGGTGGACCTGGCCCGCAAGACCGAGGCCGCCGTCGTGGTGCTTCACCACGTCGTGGGAGACGCCGAGAGCGGCGATCAGGCGCTCAAGCTCAAGGACATCCGAGGGAAGATCACCAAGCTCCAGACCCTCGTCCTGGGCCTGGCCTACACCGAAACCTTCACCCCACAAGGCAGAGCGCTCGGTGTCTACGTCCTCAAGAACCGAAGCGGCAAAGCCTCAGCGGCCGGCGACCTGATGATCGAGCTGAACGCCGATCTCGACCGCATGCTCATCAACGACATGGAATCCCCAGGGGGAGGTGTGCCCGACGAAGTCTGGGAGGAGTTCAAGGCGGCTGTCGAGGTCGAGGGAGCATCGGAGCGGCGGCGCTATGAAGAGGTGTGAGCGCTGCGGCCTCAACCGCCAAGAGCGCTTCTACTCGGGCCCACGCGGCAGGATCTGCACCACCTGCCAGAAGAAGGCCCGCAGCGAGGCACACCACCGCCGCAGGGTCGGCAAGACCTATGGGCTGGAGCCCGGCGAGTACGACGCCCTGTTCATTGCTCAAAATGGCGCCTGCGCCATCTGCAAGGGCACCCGGCGTCAGAGGCTCAGCGTGGACCATGACCACCGAGATGGGGTCGTCCGAGGGCTGTTGTGCCGCATGTGCAACGGGAGGCTGCTGACCGCCGCCCGCGACCGACCGGAGGTTTTGAGGGCCGCCGCTGAGTACCTGGAATTCCCGCCTGCGATCGAACACATCGGCAGGCGCTACGCCTCCGAGGAAGTCAACAACAACTCACGCCAGAGGAGAAAGCGATGACCCGCTACTACCACTCGGCCGCCCCCCGCGACCTGTCCCGCCCTCGTCGTCTCGACAAGAAGCCCGGCAACCCCGAGATCATGCGCGCGTTGCAGGAGGCCGTTTCCGCGCGCCCTCAAACATAAGGCTGGAAACTCGTGGAGCTTCCCATCACCCCGCTCTTGCAGCACTTCGGAGCGAGCGTGCCCTACGTGGCCGAAGGCGGTCGATGGAAGTCGATGAAGTGCCCCTTCCACGACGACTCCAATGCATCCGCCAGCGTCCGCTTCGAGGCGTTCCACTGCAACGCCTGCGGAGCCAAGGGCAACGCCTACACCCTAGTAAGAAGGGTCGAACTCGATGAAGGCTGTAGTCCCCAGTCAGTCCTCCAGGAGGTTTACGGAGAAGACCTCCAGGGCGTATCACGACCAGCTCGACGACGAGGCTTTGGCCTATCTGACGGGCCCGGAACGCCTGCTCACCGAGGAAAGCATCAACCTCCACCGAATCGGCGTCGTCCGTTCTCCTGAACCGGGCCACGAGCACGTGACCGGCTACCTGTCCATCCCCTACCTGACCCCCGGCGGCGAGTGCATCTCCATCCGCTTCCGCAAGCTCGGAGAAGGCCCCGGCCCCAAGTACCGGTCAATCGCTGGCGACATCCCCCGCATGTACGGGACGGAAGCGCTCCAGCGCGGTACACGCAACATCTGCGTGACCGAGGGTGAGTTCGACAGGATCATCGCCAACCAGTGTGGCCTGCCCGCCGTGGGCATCCCCGGAGCCAACTCCTGGGAGCCGGTCTGGCGACGACTCCTCGTCCAATTCGACGCCGTCTACATCCTGCACGACGACGACGAACCCGGCCGCGAGCTGGCGGCCAAGGTCGCCAACAGCGGACTCGACAACGTCCGCCCGATCCCGATGACCGGTGGGGACGTTACTTCTTTCTTCGCCGCCCACGACAGAGATGGGCTTCGCGCCAAGCTCGGAGCCTGACGTACCCATGCACTCATACATAAGGATGGAAACTCAGTGACCAGCGAAGAACTCGCCAAGGAAGTCATGACCGCTGTGCTCGCCGTACAGGGCCGCATCCTGAGCGTCGGCGCGCAGCAGTACGAGGAGGAGCACGGACAGAAGTTCGAGCTGATGAGCCTCCAGGAGATCATCCAGTACGCAATGGAGGAGGTCGAAGACGGCATCGCCTACAACGTGATGCTGCGCTACAAGCTCCGCCTGCTCAACGAGGCCATCGACAAGGCGTTCGCCGGCTACGCCAGCAACAGGGCTCGCCACGCCAAGACCGAGACGCCGGCCCCCGCAGCAGCCGCACAGTCGATGCCCGTTTCCACGCCGATCTACCAGCAGACCTTCGCCGCCCAGGGCGGTGCGTACTGATGCTGGCCCAGCACATCGAGCAGGCGGCCGAGGACGCCTGGACCGCCTTCGCGGAGCTGACCGCGAACGGCTTCGACGACGAGCAGGCCGCCAAGCTCGTCCCCACCATCCTGTTCACCGCTGACCGAAGGGCCAACAGTTGAAGATCTCCGGAGAGTGGGAACTGGCCCCCGAGGAACTGGCCGCCCTCTTCAAGGCCAAGGGCTGGTGCTACCACGTCGATGAGGGCCTGATCATCCCCAACGCCGCCACCATCGAAGGGATGCTGGCCAAGCTCGTCCAGGAGGCGCTGACCCAGCGCAAGGACGAGGTCCAGGGCGCACGCTTCCTCATCTGGAAGGACCCCGAGCTGCCCGGCTCCTGGGACCTGTACCTGAACATCGGCTACATCTGGGACGACGACGCCCTCTCCGACGAGGAGCGCTCGATGCTCAACCTCCCGGACGAGGACGACGAGGAGTCCGGCGAGTGAACGACCTGCTCGTCCGGGCCCGCTACGCCGCCTTGAAGCGGCACAAGAAGCGGCAGAGCGACGGCCTGTGGTGCGAGAGCGACTGCGCCTTCCACCCCACGCTCCAGCCCAAGTCCAAGCGGCGCTGGAGCCCTCCGGACGGGATCTGGACCTTCATGTACTGCGACAACGTCGAACGGCTCGCCAAGGAGGGCGTATGGGAGTGACCCAGCGCGTAGTAGTGATCAGCGACATTCAGTACCCGTACCACGACAAGAGGGCGCTCAAGAACGTCATCAACTTCATCGGGGACTACCAGCCCGACCGGGTGATCCAGATCGGCGACTTCCTCGACCTGCCCTCCCCTTCCCGCTGGTCGCAGGGAACCATCGAGGAGTACAAGCAGGTGGTCAAGTCGCACGCCAAGGGCTTCATTCGCGAATTCAGCCGCCCCCTCCGCTCCGTTTACGACCTGGACACCGAGTTCCTGATCGGGAACCACGACGAGCGGGCAATGGTCTACCTCAGCCAGAAAGCTCCGGCGCTGGCCGAGTACGCCGAGATGTTCCATCCGGCCAAGCTGCTCGACTTCGACAGCTTCGGCTTCAAGGTCATCCCCCCGTTCACCAAGATCGGGCCGGACACCGTCGTGATCCACGGACACGAGATCAAGGGCCTGTCCCAGATCGCCGGTACCACCGCCTACAACCACGCGGCCAAGGCAGGCGCCAACGTGATCATGGGTCACACGCACCGGCTCGGCATCCGCCGCCACACCTCCCAGTACATCGGCGGCAAAGCCATTCGCCGCTGGGGCTTCGAGGTCGGCAATCTGATGGATGTCAGGAAGGCCGGCTACCTCGGCGCAGGCGGGGTGGCCAACTGGCAGCAGGGCTTCGGCCTGCTCTACGTCGGCAAGTACGACGTGAGCCCCCACGCGATCGACATCTTCACCGACGGCAGCTTCGTCGTCGAAGGCGAACGCTACGGCGCGCTGAAGCGCGCCTCTGACGGCAAGTTCAAAGCTGCGGCATAGCCATGCCCTCATACATAAGGATGGAAACTCTGGTGGAGATCAGCCAGGAGCACACCGACCTGCTGGTGCGGGCCTCCAAGTCGGTCGGACGCAAGTTCGCCCTCCGCTTCCCGGCCATGGAAGCCGAAGACATCGCCTCCGAGGTCACCCTCCGCGCCCTGGAGGAATGGCGCACCTTCGAGCGCAAGCTCAGCCAGGCGGCCGACCACGGCCGGACCGAGTACGAGGTGCTGCACCTGCTGCTGTCCCAGCGGGCCAGCAAGTACTGCGGCGAGCAGAGCTACGCCTACCAGATGAACAGCGCCACGGCGGTCTACACACCGAAGGAAGTCCGGGCGATCCTGCGCGAGTCCTACTACAACCCCGACGCCTACGCCACGCCCAGCAAGTCCGACCAGCACGGCGTGGCCGTCGATCACAAGGACCTGTGGGTCAACCTGGCCGACATCAAGGCCGCCCTCGACCGGGTCAGCGACAAGACCCACGACACCATCCTCGCCGCCTTCGGCCCAGAGGACGTCGGCCTCGCCGAGCCCGAGCGCTGGAGCGTCGATCGCGCCGTGGCCGCGCTCACCCAGGAGCTGAACCGCCACCTCGGCCGCGCTCACGACAACGGCCCTGGCAGCCGCCGAGCCACCTCCAACGCCTGCGCCCAGAACATCACCTACCACCAGGAGAACGCAGCTTGACCTTCGCTTTCGGCCCCACCGGCGAGACCGTCTACAACCGCACCTACAGCCGCACCAAGGCGGACGGCAGCAAAGAGACCTGGCCCGAGACCGTGTCCAGGGTCGTAAAGGGCAACATCGCCCTCATCGGGGACGGGCACCGCGCCACTGACCCCGCCGAGCACCACGAGCTGTACTCCCTGATGCACGACATGGCCGTCCTCCCGGCAGGCCGGCACTTGTGGGCCTCAGGGGTCAGAGGCAGGCAGTACCTGTTCAACTGCCACACCTCCGGCTGGACCGACAGGTTCAGCGAGCACTTCGAGTTCAGCTTCCTCCGCTTGATGGAGGGCGGCGGCGTCGGCAGCAACTACTCCTCCGACTTCCTTGTTCCTTACGGGCGGGTACGTCGGGTGCTGGAAGTCCACATCGTGTGCGACCCAGGACACCCCGATTACGAGGCCATGCAATCCGCGGGCTTGCTGTCCAAGCAGTACAGCCACGAGTGGGACTGGCCCATGGTCATCGACGACAGCCGCGAAGGCTGGGCCGACGCCCTGTCGGACCTCCTGGACGCCTACGTCCGCGAGGACACCCGGCACTTCGACCGCGTCTTCGACGTCTCCAACGTCCGCTGCGCAGGCAGCAGGCTCAAGACCTTCGGAGGCACCGCGTCAGGCCCGCTCCCACTGGCCAAGATGCTGCACGAGGTGGCAGCGGTCCTCAACCGCAGCGCAGGGCTGACCGTCTCCCCGCTCGACGCCATGGCGATCGACCACTCAATCGCTCAGTGCGTCGTGGCAGGCGGCAACCGCCGATCGGCCCGCATGGCGATGCTCCCCTGGGATGACGAGTACATCCTCGACTTCATCGCCTGCAAGAAGGCCGGCGACCACTGGACGACCAACATCAGCGTGGTCATCGACAACGACTGGATCGACGCCATCAGCGGCACGGGTGAGGAGGACGAGCAGCTTCACGCCCTGGCCGTCCTGGACGCCATCTCGCACGGCATGCTCCACAACGGCGAGCCGGGCGTGTGGAACCGCGACCTGTCCCAGGTGGGCGAGACCGGCCAGGTGTTCGCCACCAACCCCTGCGGAGAGATCGCCCTCGAACCCTTCGAAAACTGCAACCTAGGCCACCTCAATCTGGCCGCCTTCGCTTACCCCCAGTTCTTCGACATCGAGGAAGCCGAGCGGGCCGCCAGGCTGATGACGCGGTTCCTCATCAGGGCCACCTTCGGGGACGTTAACGACCCCAACCAGCGAGCCATCCTGGCCAAGAACCGGCGTATCGGAGTGGGCCTGTTCGGAGTGCAGGAAGCGCTGGCCGTCATGGGCATCCGCTACAGCGAGGCACCGAAGATTCCCTACGTCCAGGCGATCTTCCGCAAGCTCAAGAAGATCATCCGAGACGAGGCCCGCAAGTTCTCCTTCGCCCTGCGCATCCCCGAGCCGGTCAAGGTGACCACCATCGCGCCGACCGGCAGCATCGCGAAATTGCCCGGCACGACCGAGGGGATTCACCCGATCTTCGCCCGGTACTACATCCGCCGAGTGCGCTTCTCCACCATCGACCCCGACCAGGTCGCGCAGGCCGCCGACTACCAACAGCGCGGCTACAACGTCCTGCCCGACCCGCAGGCCGCCAACACCGTGGTCGTGGAGATCCCGACCAAGGAGGCCGTCCTGGAGAGGGTGGAGGCCGCAGGCCACTCCGGCGACATCCTGGAGACAGCGGCCGAGCTGACCTTGGACCAGCTCCTGGCCTTCCAGGAGATGATCCAGACCGAGTTCTCCGACAACGCGGTGAGCTTCACCGCCAACCTCGACCCGAGCAAGTACACGGCTGACGAGGTGGCCGACCACATCTACCGCTACGCCGCCACTCTCAAGGGCTTCACGATCTTCCCCGAGCGGGGATACGAGTTGGCCCCCTACGAGCGCATCACCCAGCAGGACTACGAGGACTGGGTCCAGGCCACCGGCCTGGAAGCCGTCGAAGACGGAATCGACGAGGACTGCGCCAACGGCGCATGCCCCATTCGCTGACCCCACATACATAAGGCTGGAAACACATGAGCTTCGACCAGGACCCCTGGGCTTCCGAGACCCCCAACGACGACCCCTGGGCGGAAGAGGCCACCTACGCCGACCCGCCCCGCGACGAGGCACAGGCCACCGTCCCCCCGAGCAGCACCACCCCGAGCAAGGAGAACGTCATCACCGTGAACAAGGGCACCTCCGAGGGCAAGATCGTCACCACCATCAAGTTCAGCTCGGGCTACGACGCCCCCTGGGTCGTCATCCACTCCGACACCGTCGCCGAGGCCGAGGCCACGCTGAACAGCTCCAAGGACTTCCTGGCGCTCGTCGCCAAGGTGGCCAAGTACGCCAAGACGCTCGACTCGGGCACCGCCCCGGCCGCGCGCAGCGCTGGCAACGGCGGCGGTCAGCAGCGCCAGTCCCCGCCCCCCGGCCAGGCCGGTAAGACCTGCGCTCACGGCGAGATGAAGTACGTCACCGGCAACGGCGCGAAGGGCCCGTGGAAGGCGTACTTCTGCCCGCTCGACCGTAACGACCCCGACGCCTGCAAGGCCGTCTGGGTCAAGTAGTCCGCTTCGCCATGCCTTGAAACATAAGGCTGGAAACAGGAGGTAGGAGTGCGGGTCCACCGCATGAAGCTCGCCGGTCGGCCCATCACCGGCCACGTCATCGAGACTACGGAGGACCTGCCCGCCTTCGCTGCCTGGGCCAAGCAGCACCGGGAGTTCGGGTTCGACAACGAGACCACCAGCCTGGAGGTCTACCGGCCCGACTTCCGGCTGCGGGTCTCCCAGTTCTCCGCAGGCGACCAGACCTGGTTCCTGCCGGTGGAGCGGCACCCCCGCTTCGCCTGGTACGCCGCCCAGACCGTGCGGCACGCCAAGAGGCTCTACATCCACAACGCCTCCTTCGACCTCCAGGTGGCAGACCGTCACCTGGGGGTCCCCCTCGCCGAGACGTTCCCCAAGACCATCGACACCGGAATCCTCAGCCGACTGGTCGACTCCCGCGCCCGCAAGGAGGGCGGGACAGGCCACTCCCTTGAGGAGCTGACCGAGACCTACATCGACCCGATCGCCGCCAAGGACATCAAGGGCAGCGTCGGCCAGCAGTGCAAGGAACTCAAGCTCAAGAAGGAGGACTACTTCCGCGAGGTCTCGATCGACGACGAGATCTACCAGATGTACAGCCTGATGGACCCGGTGCTCGCCTGGGTCCTGGCCAAGACCCTGCTGCCGAAGGTTCCCACCAGCGCGCGACACCTGATCGGCTACGAGCACGAGATCGCTCGCATCTGCTCGGACATCTCCAAGAACGGCTTCCTGCTCGACCAGCCGTACACCGCCGAGCTGGCCACCCGCCTCCGGCAGGAGGAGGAGTACTGGCTGATGGAGATCGAGCAGGAGATCTCCAAGCTCGACTTCATCGACCCGGAGGAGTTCAACCCCGGCAGCACGGACCAGGTCTTCGAGGCGCTGGTCTACATGGGCCACACCGAGTTCAAGCAGACTCCGTCCGGCAAGCCCCAGGTGGACGATGACCTGCTGGAGTACCTGGCCGGCAACGGCGTGTACTTCGCCAGGGCCATCAAGGAGTACCGCAAGGCAGGCAAGTGGGCGGGCACCTGGCCCGAGTCGTTCCTGGCCAACGCCGACGAGCACGGCCGCTGCCACGCCAACATCAACACGCTCCAGGCCCGTACAGGCCGGATGAGCATCACCGGTATCCCCGCTCAGACCCTCCCGTCAGGCGACTGGATGGTCAGAAGGTGCTTCCTCGCCGACGAAGGCCACGTCATGGCCTCGATCGACTACGCGGCACAAGAGCTGAGGATGGCCGCTGCGCTGTCCGGCGACGAACGCATGTACGCCGCCTTCGCCAACGGCGAGGACCTCCACCAGATCACCGCCGACGCCGCAGGCGTCACCCGCAAGGTCGCCAAGATGGCCAACTTTTTGGTGTGTTACGGCGGGGGCTGGAAGGCCCTCGTCGAGCAGGCCAAGATCCCCGAGGCCATGGCCAAGAAGACCATCGCGGGCTTCAACGCCGCCTACCCCGGCGTCGCCAAGCTGGCCAAGCAGATGACCCGCCTTGCAGGCAAGCAGGGCTACATCGAGACCATCACCGGCCGCCGCCTCTACGTGGACCAGCAGCGGTCCTACAGCGCGATCAACTACGCCATCCAGAGCGCCTCGCGCGACGTGACAGCCCGTGGCCTGATCAAGGCCGACAAGGCCGGTCTTACTTCTTTCTTGCGACTGCCCATCCATGACGAGGTCGTCGCCAGCCTGCCGCTGAAGCAGGCGCCCTCCCTCGCCAAGGAGATCGGCGAGTGCCTCCGGACCCAGATCCGAGGCGTCGATTTCATCACCGACCCCGAGGTGGCCCAGCGGAGCTGGGGCTCGCTCTACGGGGCCGACATCTAGGAGAAACACCCCTTGTTGCAGGTCAACCCCATCGCCTATACCCGCTTCCAGTCCGACCTGTTCGAGTACCTCACCGGCTTCCGGAGCGAGAGCGCGGCAACCGGGCCTGATGCCCTGGCCGAGGCCGCAGGCCGCCAGTGCTACGAGGCGTGGGAGCGCAAGAACCCGACCACCGCCACCAACCGTGGCTACCTGGCCAACATCCTCAACCACCAGCACTACTCCGTGCTGGAGCACTCCAGCGTCACCTTCCTCATCCAGGGCGTCAGCCGGTCACTGCTCGCCGAGCTGACCAGGCACCGACACCTGTCCTTCTCCGTCGAGTCCCAGCGGTACGTGGACCAGACCGGCGAGGAAGCGGTCGTCCCGCCCGCCCTGCGGGGGACCGATCTGGAGGGCGATCTTCAAGCCTTCCACAACCAGGCACTCGACCTTTACGTGCAGGTGCGGAACGAGCTGACCGAGCTGGGCGTGCCCCGCAAGCAGGCCCGCGAGGCCGCCCGAGCGTTCCTGCTCAACGCCCAACCAGTCGGCATGGTCGTCACCGGCAACCTGCGCGCCTGGCGCGAGGTGCTGACCAAGCGCTACCACATCGCCGCCGACGCGGAGATCCAGGAGCTGGCCGGCGAGCTGCTCACCTGGCTCCGCTCCATCGCCCCGCAGTCCTTCCAGGACTTCGGTTCAGACCCCATCGGAAACGAGGTAATTCGGCGTGCCGCTTGATAGCAGCCTGGTAAGACGAGTCGGAATCGGGGCCGCTGCGGCAGCCCTTTCCGTTGCGGTAGGTGCCGCGTTCGCCGTCGCAGGCGACGACGGGGAACCCGTCTCAACCGAGTCGTCCTTGGAGACCTCCCCAGAACCCTGGCTCCAGGAGGACTACGGCAACCTGATACCAACGCCCAGCGCAAGCACCAGCTCGACGCCGAAGCCGAGCGCGGCCAAGACCGCCACCAAGACCCCGAAAGCCACCGCCAGCCCGATCAAGAAGCCGACCGCCGTACCGAAGCCCACCGTCCCGAGCGGATCAGCACTGGTGACCGGCGTCATGAAGGCGTCCTACTTCTGGGACACCGGCTCAGGCATCGCAGGCGACACCGGCTCGCCGGCCTCCGGCCAGAAGATGCGCAAGGGCTGCTTCGCCAGCCCCATGTGGCCGCTCGGAACCAAGGTCACAGTCAAGGCCCGAGGCCGTACCGCCACCGGCGAAGTGTGCGACTTCGGACCCGGCTGGCCCGCCGAACTGGCCACAGACCCCGTCCTGATCGACATCGACACCTACACCTTCGCCTACCTGGCCGCAGGCAAGGCCCCGGCCAGCCCCACCAACGCGGGTGTGCCCGAAGGGCATCTACTGCTGACCGTCCAGGTGACCAAGTGGGGCACCGGACGCAGCTACAAGAACCGCGACAAGCTCTGGCGCTCGGAGTTCTGGCTGAGGTCGACCAGTACGCCCAAGCCGTCCACGTCCGCCAGCTCGACGCCGAAACCCTCCACCACGACCACGGCCGTGACGGTCGGCACGACCACCGAGAACCAGGTCGTGAAGCTCACCAACGCCGAACGCGCCAAGGCCGGCTGCAAGCCGCTCAAGCACGAGGCCAAGCTCCGCGCTGCCGCCTACGCCCACTCCAAGGACATGGCCGCCAAGGGCTACTTCGACCACGACTCGCCATCCGGCGAAGGGCCTGGGGACCGCATCGAAGGCTCGGGCTTCTCACCTATCAGCACCTGGGGCGAGAACATCGCGGCCGGTCAGCGCACGGCGGCCCAGGTTGTGGAGGGCTGGCTCGGCAGCCCAGGCCACCGAGCCAACATCCTCAACTGCTCCTTCACTCACATCGGCGTTGGCCTATCTAATCAGTACTGGACTCAGGTCTTCGCGAGCCGATGAAGAAGGCTCGCTCAAGCAGCCTCGACCTTGGCGGGCGAGTGCTTGCTCAGGCGGCTGGTCGAGAAGCAACCGATCAAGGTCATGATCGTCAGTACCAGGGTGAGAACCGCTCCACCAGTCGACGCACCGGCGACAAGAGAAGGCCACGGGCCCTGCCCGAATGACGCAGCGACGATTCCAGAGAGCAAACCTGCGTTCAGTCCGAAGCTAATCGCCAAAGTCATGTTTCCAACAGCAGACATTTTTCATGCTCCTTAGTGGGGTGGGTCCCAAAGCGGGACCCGTAGACAAATGATGCCGGGTTTTCATGATCCCCGAACCACGCATTTCAAGATTCTTTCTTGAGGTTGGATAAGGCGGATTTCGGCTGTCCCTAAATCAATGTTTGTACCGGGCGCGGCCATCGGTGTCGGGCTGGTCGTGCCCATATCCCCGAGCCCCTACCGAGAGGAACCCGTGGCTGAGTACAACCAGTTCGTCTACAAGGACCTGACTGCCTACGGCTACACGGGCGATGAGCAGACCCGCAAGCTCGTAGCCGAGATCAAGAGCCGCCTGGACGTCCTCTACAACAACGCCAAGCTCGCGGAGATGGCGAAGGCCGAGCAGGCATCCCGCCACGCCGAGGCCCTGCGCAACCTCACCCAGCGCGCCAACGACCGCAGCCTCGAAGGCAAGGCCAAGCGCTACCTGGAGCGCTACCGCAAGAAACTCAAGCGCTCCCAGGAGGCCGGCGACCTCGCCGCGGCCTCCCTCATGGACCAGCGCATCCGCACTATCGAAGCCCTCCTCGAACTCTGAAAGGCCCCCTCATGGAGAAAGCCATCCAGGCCGTCCTCATCGGCTTCATGACCATCCTCGGCTTCTTCATCCTCGGGGCCATCGGCCTCGGAGTCCTGGCCCTGGCAAGCGTGTTGCTCGGATGACCCTCAGGGTTCTCACCGGATTGGAGGCATGCGAGGAGTTCGGCTAAGGCTGCTTCTCGAAGCCACCCATGAGATGAATGATCGCGAGGCCGAGCGTGGCGACGGCAACAAATGCTGCGCCTCCACTCGTGACGGCCGACAGGACCTCCGCGCCGAGAGCCCGAACGGTCATGGCCGCTCCGAAAGCGAAGTTGAGTGCGATGCTCAGCGCCAACGACACGTACGCGAAACTGCGCATGACAAACCTCCGGTGGACTTAACCACCCCTTGTGCAGTGGGTTCTACTTCAGGCTGCCCGCATTATTTCGCCGAGGCAGAGGCGGACAGCGTTCTGAGGATAAGTACCTGCTCCTTGTGAGGAGCAGGTGGGCCTTGCGGCTCGCTTGATGAGCAGTATCTCAACCTCGCCTTTAAGTTCGCTTGCATTGAGAGGGAAACGCGGAGCCGCAGGTCAAGGTGATGAACCGAATTGGATTCTACGAAAAGCGTGCGTGCGTGAACACGATAGACATGCTGACGCTGCCCTGCGGTGCAATATCTGACAGAAGTTGCAGTACAAGCTTGCATGCGTTTCGTATCTGGAACACTCAGCAGTAGGAAAAGATCTTCGAATTGAATATCGTCCACGGCACCATCCACCGACGCGCCAGCGTCCAAGCAGGTCACCACGACTTCGAGCAGGAGTACGTGGTGGTGCTGCGCACCACCCACCGCGTCCACGGCACTACCAGCCACCACGTCACCCCGCTGAGCATCGAAGCCGCCGTCAAGCTCCACCAGGAGCTGAGCGACCTCCTGGCCGACACGATGTGGGATGCACCCGAGGAGCCGCTGCTCTGAGCATGCACGGAGTTCCACTGGTCCCCATGGGGGAGGACGACTTCGAGGAGATCTACACCATCAGTGAGCGGCATCCCCAACCCATCTACGTCGGCCGGGATCGACCCGACTGGGACACCTACTTCCTCAACATCGCCGCCGACGTCGCACTACGAGGCGATTGTGTCCGCGATCGTGTCGGAGCAGTGCTCGTCAATGGGGATCGACGCATCGTTGGTACTGGGTACAACGGGGTCCGCAGCGGCCTTCCTGGCTGCATCGAGCGCCCATGCGAGCGAGTTTCAAAAGCGCTACGAGGCGAGAGCATCTGCCCTGGCTACAGTGATTGCCGCAGCACTCACGCTGAGGCCAACGTCCTTCTCGAAGCCGACTGGAAGTCCTGTCAGGGCGCCAACCTCTACACCAGCCGACAACCCTGCACGAGCTGCGTGAAACTCATCAGGAGCGCAGGAGTCAGCCTCGTGATCTATCCCGGCGAACGCGCCGGATACCCCAACTACATGAGCCTGTAAAAGGCATCGCCCCGCCTCGGGACCCCCTCGGTCCCGGGCGGGGCTTCTTTCTTTTTTCTACAGGTCCCCCCTCACGAGTTGTCAGAGGCCGCCGGCTGGTCGGCCACGGACTCCTCTTCGACCTTCAGGGCCTCGGCAGGGTCCTCGGTCTCGGGCTCGGAACCAGTCGTCTCGGTGGCAGCCTTGGGCGGGGCGATCATCTGCACTCCTTCGTGACCATGCGGACATGACAGGGGCCCTGGCCAACCGAGCATGGGCATGCGGAGGGAAGACCAGAGCCCCGAACCCCAGCCCCTGGGAAGGGATATCTGGGGGACCTGCAACCCCGGCTGAGGTGCGGACCGGTCGAGTGGTCAGAAAGTGCCCAGCCGGGGCCGTCTATGCGCGAGGCCCCCGGCCGAAGGCCGCTTGGGGAAGTCGGCCTTTCCGGACGGGATTGCCAGGGGCCTCGCTTCCTGGGGGGCTCCAGGAGAGTCACCCCCGGCTGATCTGCCGAGGGAACTGCACCCCGGCTGGGCGCGGACCGGTCGAATGGTCATGGTTCCCAGCCGGGGTAGTCAACGAGAACCGGCTGCGCGAGCGCGGCGGCAGTTCAGCAGGCGAAAGCATCACACCGTTCAGAACTCGGTCGGGATCCTCAAGGGCAGCCTGCTGCGCCAGCCGCACAGCTAGCCCGTCCAGATCCGGAGCCATGAGCACCTGAAGGTGCCCACCCTCGTACGCGAGCTGAGTGATCGACTTGCGCCGTGAGGCCGCCCAATCCCAGCGCAGCTCGTGAATCTCCCAGACAGTCCCGAACTCCGCCCGCAGCGACTCGACCGTGACCATCACGCCACCCCGGATCGGGTAACCCCATCTGCGATCTCCACCGTGCCGCAGGCCCAGGTCCACGGCCCGTGCACCTGCCCCGGCATAGTCGGCTGGAGACCGTCGAAACGCCCAACGGACGCAGCCTGCTGGAACTCCTCGTACGCCGCCACGGTGGTGAAGACCTTCTGGACGGCGCGGCTTACCGACAGGTCCTGGACTGCGATGATGACCTGCTCGCCGTCGGTTTCCGGCGTTAGCCGGCCACTCGCCACCTCGGTTCTCCAGCGGCGCCAGTACTTGGCGCTCATCAGGATCAGGCGATCAGGACACATCAGGTCACTCACCTGCACCATGGTGGTGCGGCCGACTCGGCGCACTGCCAGGCGGGCTTCATCGGAGGCTGGCGTTCGGGCGTCGGTTCCTGTCATCGGGGTCTCCGTGAGCGTCTTGCGGGTGCGGGGCTGTGACTCGACGCTAGGACCTGGCCCTGAGCGGGCTCAACGAACATGTACAAACTTGCGCGCCATTTACGGGAGCGCAGCAGTGGCAGCCTCTACCAGGGCCCGCGCCTGCGGCCCGTGGACAGCCGCCGCTTTCAGGTCCTCGAAGCAGCGGACGTACAGCTCGATTTCGGCCGGCTGCGTGATGGTGACGATGGCCGAGGTCAGCTCGATGGACACGTTGACGTCGCCGTAGATGTGGAACGTCTCGGAGGAATGCTGGTCGCGACGGCCCATCCATGGGATGACGCCCAGCGAGATGTTCGGCTGCCGCATCGTCTTCAGGATGTAGCGCAACTGCTCGCGCATGATGTCGTCACCGAAGATCCGGTTCCGCAGCACGGACTCTTCGATCACCATGAAGCAGCGGCGTGTGCCGTCCTCCAGGTAGCGCCGACGCGCCACCCGCATCTTCACACCTTCCTCGATGTCGGTGTTCCCCGCCCGGTGAAAGTCTGAGAAGCGCTGCATGACCGCGCGCATGTAGCTCGGGACCTGCAACGGCCACGGGACGAGGTTCGAGGAGTAGAAGCGGTACAGCGAGTTGTTCTCGTACAGCTCTAGGCCCAGCTCTTGCAGCCGACGCTGACTGCGCTGAACCCGGCGCCATTCCAGGTACGCGTTCTTGGCGTTGCGGCTGGCCGCGATCAGGTTGGGGATCTCCTCTGGGGCCCCGCAGATGTTGCACCACTGCCGGATGTCGCTGTCCGAAGGAGGGGTGCGAGCATGGACGAGACGGGAGCACTTCGTCTCATCCCAACCGGCCTGCCGCGCCAACTCTCGGGCGGACAGGCCGGAATCTAGAAGGATCTCCCTGAGACGGTCAGCGATGGCCTGGCGGGCCTGCTGAGCGCTGGAGGACTGTGAAGCTGGCACGAGCGGAGGTCAGACTAGGAGGGCTTGTACTCCGTATGGTCGACCGCCCGTTGCCAGACGGACTCGAAGGCCAACCGGCACAGCTCGACCTCGCCTGGCTTCTCCGACATCTCGAAGCCCGCGGGCTCCCCATCGCCGCTCTGGAACACCCAGCAGATCAGGCCGTCGTCGATCTGCCAGAAGTCACACCCCGGCAAGGGGATGTCTTTTGCCTGCGGGCGAGGCAGCCAGCGGACCAGTTCCCCGCCGGCCAGGTTCGAGTAGCCGGATACCGCGTGCTCGAAGGCGATGTAGTCGCTGTGCGGCTCGGAGACAATCCGAGCACGACGGAAGGTGACGCCCCGCTTCACATTCGCCCGGATGAGGTCCACCCAGGCGTTCATGTTGCCGAGCCTCTCCAACTCTTCCACTGACGTTCCACCGAGCCACGCCACGAAGTCAGGCTCGTTGGAGCCGTAGGTGTCCCGCATCTCCAGATGCGTCACGCTGTGTTCGGCGCGGCCGAACAGCTCAGCCAAAGTTTGGATCATCGCCACCCAATGCCTCCCATAGAACCTTGCGCAGATCCGCAGGAACCCGGACCAGGGCCTCGTCCGGGTCGATGTGACTGTGCTTGACGATCTCAGCGATCACTGCCGGGTCCCCTACCCGCTTTCCAACGATCAGCAAGCTGAGGTCTGATTCGTCCACCGAGACCGAAGGGCAGCTACCAGACTGGCTGGGGCCACCCATGCTCTTGCCGTAGAACCGTATCCTCATGGTCCCCTCCAGGACATCGAGTCTGTACGGACTTGCGCGCCACCTGAGAGTGAGTCGAGAACTACTCCAGGTCAAGGCGGTATGCCGAACGTCCACATATGCGCTTGGTAAGGTCCTGTTCCATGGCGACCAAGGTCATCCGCATCTGCGACTGGCACAAGGACGAGGTAGAAGCCACTCACCACAACGAGTGGGTCAACTCCCTAGGCCAGCACAGGTCCAATGACCTGTGCGATGAGGACCAGGAGACCTTCCTAAAGGCGTGGGAGGTCGTCGAGCAGGGCTCCACCCTCTTCACCAACCCTCCCAGTACGCCGGCCCCTGCCCCAACCAGCCCCAACAAGGCCACCCGCACGAGGGCGTCGGCCAAGCCCCCAGGCGACATCACCCTCGCCCGCGCATGGGCGAAGAAGCAGGGGATGGACGTCCCTGACAGAGGCGGGATCTCCTGGCAGGTGGAGGAAGCATGGAGAGAGGCCGGAAGGCCGAACGTCCTTTCCTGAATCGCACTGGTACACGTAAAGGGAATGTAAGGACATGAACGTCCCTTTACCGGATCTTGGGTCACAAAACAGACATACCGGCAGGTAGTGCGCGAGGGTTCATTCAAAATTGAACCCGTGAACAGCACTCCGAGACATAGATCACACAAGGGCCCCCTCGATCACGGCCCCAGCAACCCGCTGCGCCCCACCACCGAGTTGGAAGTGCTCACTCACACGAAGTCCGGCCTCCACGTCATTCGGCAGGGTTACGACGACGGGCAGATGTACGAGTTCATGATCCCCAACTGCCTCGTGGTGGACGTCGAAACGTCCCACTTCCTCATCCCGCCCTTCAAGGGGCGCATCCTCCGCACCTGCGCCGAGGGCGATTTCAACTACGTGAGCGTCTGGGTGCCAGAGGAAGAGGTCCTTGCCTACGACATGGCCTACCAAGAGGCCGCCGGCCTCCCCCAATACGACTACTCGACCCCTACGGCGGACCCAGAGATGCTTCACGACGACTCCCGACTCCGCGTAGAGCGCATTCGATGCGCCACAGGCTGGATCTACGAGGTCACCATGCCTCTCGGCCTCCCCTGGCCGAGCTTCTACATGCTCCCGGTCATGCTCCCAACCCGAACGGCCCCCATCGTGTCCGTCGAGTCGACCGGCACCCACTTCGTGAGCAAGTTCTGGGTGGCCGACAACGCCCAGCCGAGCGATTTGGCGCTCCACCAAAGCCCGAACTGAGCCATAGAGGCGGCTGAGAAGCCGGCCTCTCATCCTGGAGGTTGGATTGCCGAACACCCTGGCCGACAAGTTCGGGCCAGCCGATCCCCTGTGCCCGATTGGAGAGCTGCAAGTGGTCTATGACGACGGCACGGCAGTCCTTTCGCGGCAGCGCTATGCCGATGGCTGGATCTATGAACACTCTCTACTCATAGGTGCCTGTCCGGCCGAGCACATGGGGCATATGGAGGATGCGGAGACCGCCGAGCACCTGTCGATCGGCCGCGTGCTGTACGCCTGCCAGGAAGACGGCCTCAACTTCGTCATATATTGGGTCCCGGTGGGGATCTTGGAGGCTGTAAAAGGCCTCCGAATAGCCGCATAGCCAGCCCCCTCGAACCCACAGGGCTCTACCCTTCGTGGAGGGCACCTCAAGGGGGGGTATACCGAGTGCATGGACCCGTTCGAGCGCAGTGAAGAACTCCACAAGCGCTCCCAGGAGCTTCGGCGCCTGTCCGATGAGCTGGTGATGAAATCCCAGAGGGTCCGCACTTTGATGGACAACAGACAGGCAGTTTCAGGGTCGCCGCGGGCGCCCTCGCCGGCACTCTCAGATAACCCTGTTCCAGGACTCACAAGGGCCCTCTGAGCAGGGTTTTCTCGCTCCAGGGCCGCATTCACGATCAGGCCTTTTGTGGCCCCAGAAGGGGCCCACAGAGCGATCCCCAGACTTGTACTTGGTCGGAGGAGCCAGAACCCTCGGGCTCGCATGTAGCACGATCTTTGGTATCCCCCCACCCCTGTTGATCAGCTCAATCCTTGATCCACTCGTGGACCGGTGAGTGAGTAAGAAGTAAGTACGTTTCGCCTGGTCAATGGCTTCTTACTTCTTTCTTCGCCATGCCTCATGTCATGGCCTTTGCCTCATCACCTCTTGTCTCATCACCACTCATCACCACCACTGCACTCTCACCCCTCATGCCCATGCCTACTCACAGCGCTAGGCCAGTGGCCTTACTCACCACGCCCTGTGTGTGCGTGGCCTAGCGCTAACCCCGTGCTGTGCTCGCTGTTGTGTGCGTGGTGCTGTAGCGGTCGCACGGAGGAGTAACCGAAAGGCCGACTCCTACCAAGGCCCTTCCCAGAGAGCGCCCTTAGAGGCGCTCCCAAGGGCGGTTACCAGAGGGCCGATTCCGGGGCTTGAGAGCCCCCTTCTCTGTGACCTAGACCACTCCCTGGGGACTCTCCGAGACCGTTGCAAGCCTTGTCTAGGGGAACTTCAAGATTTTTAGGGGAGATCGCCGAGCAGTGTTTGCCCTGCTCAGAGCCTATATAAGGGTGGAAGTCGAGCGAACATAAGGCTGGAAACTGCCACGGAGCGGCTTGACGACTTCCAGCCTTATCCGGCAATGTTCTGCCTGTCAGCAACACCGACCGAAACGGAGCACAGAACGAACCGCCCGAAAGCACCGGGCCGGACGGGGACTAAAACCCCGGGAGACACGCCGAGAGCCCCCACTCGGAAAGGTCGCCCGGCGGGCGAGTCACTTGAGAACTCCACAAAAGGCAGCGACGGCCGGAACGATCGCACCGCACCGGAACCCAAGCGGGAGCGCCCTAGACTCCCGGACTCTTTGTCCTCGCGATGATCCCCGGGCGGCAGTGAGAGATGGGCACTCGCTTTGAAACACCGCCTCCGGGCGGTGGTCACGGGATCGTGAAATGCGCGGTCCTTTGATCACAACCGGGAGAAACGATGGACTTCAACCCGTGCGCCTACCCGCACCGCGACGGAATCGAAATGCGCGATGGCTTGGGCGATCTCAAGGGCTTCACCCTCCGCCATGAGCGCATTGATGGCCGCGTGCTTCACGAGGCTTACGCCATGTTCGGAGACAAGATCAAGTACCTTGACCAGCACACCGACATGTGGCGCGCATACGGAATGATCGAGATGTACTACGCCACACAGGATTACTACGGCGATTACGAAAGCCTCGCCGGTGGGTTCTACATGCCGGAACCCGGTTTCGTGGAGGCCAATACCTTCTAGGTGCATAGGCATCACCATGCCCTCATACATAAGGCTGGAAACGAATAGTCCCTAGCGCGTCTCCGGACGTGAGTAAGCGCCTCACATGCGACTAGGGACACCCATTCTCCGAAATCCACCCCTCAGAAGGGAGCGTTTGTCATGCCCATTCCGATCAAGCCCAATGCTGAAACCCGCGAAATGTATGTCAACAACATCCTTCGCGTATGGGATTCAGCCACACATGACCAGCTTGAGCGTGGGCTCAACTGGTACCGGACCGCCAACCAGCTTGCGCACATGATTTCCGGTGGAAATGTGGTCGCCGGTGCGGGTGTTATCGCTGCCCTTTCTGCAAACAAGTCCTGGTCTGAGAACACGAAACTCGCTGCCCGCGCATTCCTTAAGGGGCAGGCGTCCGGACATGTGGGAGACGCCATCAATAAGGCCGCCCGCATCATGGCCGGTGAGTCACCCACTGTCGTTCTACCTATGGCGAGCAAGACGGGGCATTTCTTCCGGTGCATCGCTGATCCCACCGACTCGGATGCGATCTGCATTGACCGACACGCACATGACATTGCCGTAGGCCAGCGGTACGGGAATGCCGATCGCGGGCTTGGGTCCAAGGGTCGATACGCGCTTATGGCGGACCTCTATCGAGAGGCCGCATCGCGCCTCGGATATCTCCCACAACAAATCCAGGCCGTTGCTTGGGTCGTCTGGATTGAAAGGAAGAACGGCTAATGCTCGACACCGACGCCATTCTCAACCGGCTCAAGGATTTCGTGTTCAGCGACAACGACATATGGGCCGGAATGCAGGTGCGGTGCGCACTCTGTGAGGTTCAGATATACGACGTCGAAGACGGAGACTGGCTGGAATGCGTCGTCAGTAAGGGATTCAAGCACGAATGCAAGGGGGCCAAATGAGCACCTGCGAAATCCTCTTCTGCTTCGACAAGGCAACGCACAAGGCGCAGATCAGGGATCTCGACTTCGTGCGGGTCTACGAAATCTGCGGACCTCACGCATTGGGTAGGCGTCCGCTCGCCGGAACCATTATCGGGATCGTCTCGCAAATGGCGGAAATATGCACTGACTGCGACCAACCGGCACAGTACCTGGACAGCGAATACCGCGACCCATATTGCCCCGTCCATGCGGCCGAGCTGGCCTGCGGTGGCTCTCCCATCGAGAGGATTTGACCAATGGACACGCCAGTAGTCGGGCTCGACTGGCTTTTCGCACCACTCAAGCGAACGCATTGCCAGGCAACCGAGTGCGAGGAATACGCCACACACATAACAACGCACAGCAGCTTTTGGGCTCAGCGTTCAACGAACGGGCTCTACTGCGATTCGCACATCGGCCCTATGTACGTCGGCAAGTACTTCTATCGGCTGGTTGAGGCCAACCGCATCCCCTGATCGGAGTGTTGGGCCTGGCGGCCTACGGGCCGCCTTACCGAGCAATCCGCTCACCATATCGCGAAAGGAAATGCACATGCTTAAGACCGCTACTCCCAACATCTCGGTTCACTTCTGGAATCTCTCCGAGTATGTCTCAGGTCGCCACGTCGGGGACTGGATTGACCTCGACTCCTGCGAGGACTTCGACGAGTTCCGGTCCAAGGTCGGGGAGGTCACGCGGAACGCTGAGGAATTCATCCTGAGCGACTACGAAAGCGACTGCGGTATCTCGTTCGGTGAACTCACCAGCCTTGAGACGGTCTGGGAGGCTCACGAATTCCTCACCGATCTCCCCGAATACGAGCGGGACGCGTTCAGTGACTACCTCGCCAACGTCGGGGGCGTCGAATACCTCAGCGCAGCGATCAGCGAATTCCCCGACAGGTACCGGGGTCAGTGGAAGTCCCTTGAAGACTTCGCGATCGACTTCGGAGCTGAGGTCTACTCCGAGTTCTTTAAGAACGTCCCTCCCGGTTTCACGGTCGAGGTGGACGTCGTCTCCTTCGAGCAAGACTTCTGGATCTCTGACAACGGTCACGTCTTCTGGCGTCACTGAAAGGTACACGCACATGGGTTACGAACAGCCGCTCTGCGAGAAATGCGGCAACGGACTGGAGTTCTGGAAGGTCGAGGAAGGTCAAGTGCTCTGCGGGCCCTGCGATCTGTTCGACCTGCTCGGGATTAACCGGATTCAGTGATGGATGAGATCGAGTGCTGCGACAAAGGGCCTACGTGCCCTGGCACCTGCGACTGGTGCGGGTTCAGTCACTGCCACGAAGCCAATTACGACGACCGATGCAAGGGAAACGGAAACTGCTATGAGTGACGCAATCGACATGGGATTTGCTACCCGCGAGTTCTATACCGACAACAAGCACGGTGACCCCGCGTGCGAGGTGACCACCGCAACGGACATCATCGCCGATCAGTTGCGGGCCCTGTTCCCCGACCAATGGCATCACGTGCTTCGCATGGCGGTCATGCACGCACACGAGGAAATCCACGGCTGGGGTTCAGCCGAGGGCGTGACGCTCGACATTGATGGACTGGAGATTCGCCATGCCGCTTAAGACCTACACCGTGACCATTTCCGGCAGCGAGCGTGAGGACGGCGAGGCCCCATACACGTGGGTGGTCAGCGCTCACAGCCCTGAATACGCGGAGAGCCTGGCGCTCTCAATCCACCTTCAGGATGCCCGGTGCGTGGATATGACGGACCTCGCCGAGGTGGAAGAGGAAATGGCAGAACTGCGCGTCGAGGAACTTCGCGAGGGTCTGCCCCCTGCGGACTGCGGTTACCACTGGAACGACGAACGCACTCGGGTTTAGCGGTTGGGCCTGGCCCCCTTCGGGGGGCCTTACCGAGCCTCTACACCACCCCACTTACTTCATGCACTGAGAGGGCTTTGCCATGTCGAAAAACGTCACCAACGAAATGCCTGTCGCAACGGATGAGATGTTCACCGGTCCGCTTGGCGAGATGGTCAACGAGCTGGATGAGTACACCGAAGGGTCCAACGTCGGGGTGCTCGTGACTCTGCTGGCCGGGTTCAGCGCGGCCCTGGGCCAGGGACCGAATGTGGCCACGGGCAAGGGGTCCATGCCTCTGAGCTTCTGGCCGGTCTTGGTCGGCCCGACCGGCGTGGGTCGCAAGGGCACGGCCACGGGCATCGCGATGAAGGTGATCACGTCTGGCCTGGGGGCCTTCGGACTCAACAACGTGATCTACGGCTGCCCGGCCACGGGCCTGGGCTTCGCCGCCGAGCTGTCCGAGCGTGCGATCCGCAATGTGTCGGCTCCGCTGATGTTCGTTGAAGAGGAGATGGACACGTTCGTGTCCAATGCCAAGCGGGACACGAAGATCGGTACCTACCTGCGCAAGGCGTGGGACGGGGCAACGATCAATCACCGCACGAGCCAGACCGACCTGATCATCATGAAGCCCCACGTCTCGATCGTGGGCCACATCCAGCCCCGCAACTGGGGTGCGATCAGCGGCAGCAAGGATGCCACGGGCGGCACTTACAACAGGTTCTTCCCGGTCTGGGTCTACCAGTCCAAGAAGCTGCCGGTGTTCTCCACCAAGAGCCCTGATGAGGCCATCGAGAAGCTGGGCAACCGCTTCCGGCAGATGGTCAACTTCGCCCAGGAGATCACCGATGTGACGGTGCCCGCGAAGGTGGCCAAGGTCTTCGAGTCTAAGCACCGGGAGATCTGCGACGCCCTGACCACCGGGAACGAGGCTCTCGGGCAGTACACCGAGCGAGCCATGGCGTACATGATCCGCCTGGCCGGGCTCTACGCCCTGGCGGACAAGCGTCAGGAGGTCAGCGTCAAGGACTTCGATGCTGCGCTGGCCCTGATCACCTACATGGTCTCCACGGTGACCTACACGTTGCCCGAGGCCGAGGCGACCGGGGATGACATCCCGGCTCGCATCCTGGCCTTCATCCAGGAGGCCGGGGACGACGGTGTCACCTCCACCGAGGTCGCCCGCAAGTTCCAGAAGGTCAGGGCCGCTGAGATCCGCGCCATCACCGATGCCTGCGAGCAGGTCAAGACCTCCAAGCTCCGGTCCGAGGGTGGCCGCCCGGCCACGTTGTTCACCTGGGTTGAGGCAGAGGAGGAGTCCAAGATCGACAACTCGCCGGCTGACCGCATGAAGATCACTGAGGAGACGACCGACGCCTTGTTCGCGGTCGCCTAAGAAAGAAGGAAGAAGTGACCTGGAAGCCTGACGGGCTTGCCTGGAAGCCGGACATCCCGCGTGACCGAGAGGGTGCGCGGGTCCGGTTCTTCGACACGGCAGATCGAGACATCCGGGGTGCGGGAACCGTCACCCTCACCCTGGCCGGGGGCACGCACCGCTGGTTCGTCCAGCGTTCGCACTTCGGGTCCAGCGACCAGCCCCACCGCACGAAGTTCTACCCCAACCGGCGTACGGCGCGAGAGGTGTTCGAGCACCTCGCGTACGAGTAACGCCCAGACGTCACCAGCAGCCCCGAGCCGGACCGGCCGGGGCTTTTCCATGCCCGAGGAAGGGAACCGATGAGACCTGAGCAAGGGATCGCCGAGGCGGTCAGCGCCGTCTGGTACAGCCACCATGGGGGAAGCCGGATGGAGGTCCCCGTGGGTGTAGTGGCCTCCGTGATGGTCACCCACCCGGATGCGCTGATCACGCTGCCCACCATGGCCCCCGAGGAGTTCGCAGCCCTGCTGCGGAAGGTGTGGGGGTACTGGTGGCTGGATCACCCGCACCTGGCGGAGATGGCCCGTCCGATCACGAGCTGGTTGGACGAGGACCCCGACGAGCACACGCTGAAGGCGGCCAAGGCCGTCGCTGAGGCGGCGATGCGCAGGCGGATCAAGTCCGTCCAGGGTCTTGAGACCGACATCCTGAGCTACGTCGTGACTGACCTGCGCTCACACGGAGCCCGGAAGGGCCTGGGCGAGTACCACACACCCCCGGACGTCTGCGCGACCATGGCGACCATGATGATCCCGGAGGTCCCGCCCAAGGGTGAGGAGTTCGGCGAGCCGTGCGCCGGAACCGGGGGCATGGTGCGGGCCTACGCCCACCGCATCAAGCAGCTCGGCGGTGACCCCGCCGACTACGTATGGCACATGGCCGACGTTGACCCCATCTCGGCAGCCGCCAGCGCGGTCAACGCCCTGGTGTGGAATCTGGGAGGGAACGTCCTCGTGTTCCAGGGAGACACGATCCGGCACGGAGACCACGACAGGCAGGCCACCAAGCACAAGGCCGGAGCAGTTCAGCGGTGGACCGAGGTGGTCAAGCAAGCGGCTGGCGCTTACAGGCTGATCAAGACCACGAAAGAGTTTGAAGCACTGATGGAGGGCTGAGACCAAACCGTGAGGTTTATGGCGGTTACGGCGCTTGTGGGCTGAATGTACCCTCAAGTCGCTTTCAATCCCACAGGAGAGATCATGAAGAACCTCACGAAGCCCCTACTCGTCACCCAGGCCCTCACGCTCGTCGGGCTCGGCTTCGCCCTCTGGGTGGCCTACGGCCCCGCCAGTGCGGAGGAGATGGCCAAGAGCCGCTTCTACTTCGAGGGCGAGCAGCACGGATTCATGATCGGCAACGACGAGTACGTGAAGAACATGGGACTCAGTTACACCACCTGCACGGGTGCGCTGGAGTTCGCCATCAAGGACGAAGCGCGGAGGGACTTGAACGCGACAGCCAAGATGACCTCGACGGAGGACCACGACGCATTCCTCGCCGGATGCAAGGCGAGCCTCATGGAGAAGTACGACAAGAAGAACTGATCTAGGACATAACGATCAGCTACTCTGAAAGACAGCGGGACCTGACTGCGGATATCAGCCAGGTCCCTTACCCCCAAGGTAAGGGAAGATCGAAGTGAGTATGAAGGATGCGGCTCTCCGGTTCGCCTCCACGATGGACTCGGAGCTG
This sequence comes from Nonomuraea rosea, assembly GCF_039539705.1. Classification (NCBI taxonomy): domain Bacteria; kingdom Bacillati; phylum Actinomycetota; class Actinomycetes; order Streptosporangiales; family Streptosporangiaceae; genus Nonomuraea; species Nonomuraea rosea. The sequence goes on from NZ_BAABDQ010000003.1 coordinate 106,785, forward strand.
ATCCAGATCAAGGCCGACCAGATGGAACAGGGCCAGCAGCTCACCGAGCGCATCAACAGCGTGGACAGCCGCCTGAAGGATCTCCGGTCCGAGGTCGCGGCGGTCAAGGACACCCAGGCGCAAATGCTGGACATCCTGATCGACATACAGCGCCGACTGCCCTCATAGTCAGCCGCTAGGGCCCCCGGCTTCGGCCGGGGGTCTTTGTCGTTTCTGGGGCTGTTGTCTACCTGGGTCCGGGTACGCCCCGCCGCATGGTGAGAGAAGGACGTCTGAGCATCGCGGGTTCTGATGCGTGGCTGGAGATTCACGACGATCGCATGATCAGCAACGTGATCCCGAACGTCGCCACCAAGACGCCCGCAGGCGGCTGGATGATCAGCGATTGGGATCACGGTCGGGTCTTCACTCGCAACGAGGCGATCACGGCCATGAACCTGCTCATGCTGTACGCCCAGGGCAGGAGTCCCGACGATCCGCTCATCCAGGCGTGGGAAGAGGAGCTTGGGCTTCCACACAGCGGGGAGGCCGGCGAGCCCAACAATTCCCAGCACTGAAGGTTAGAGGTCACAGTCCGAGAAGTGACTTGTCGATCTCAGCGTGTAGCCGTATCGTCACGTTACGCGGACTGGTCGAGAGTTTCGCGAAGGAGTTCCCCACGTGGGCAACAAGCACGAAGGCGAACCGAAGAAGGACAAGCCGTACGTCCCTCCGAAACCCGACCCGGCCAAAGACGACAAGAAGGGCGGCGGCGGCGGCTCGCACGGCGGCGGCGGGAAGAAGTGACCGACCCATCGGCGCGGGTCCAGGGGATGCTCGACGAGATCATCGCCATCGCTCCCCGATCCGACTGGATCTGTGACGCACTTCGCTCGGTACCCCGGCATCCGTTCATCCCGACTCGGGCACTGTCCGTGGAGGGATACGACGAGCGGGAAACCCTCATCGACCGCAACACCGACCCCACAACATGGTGGGCATCCGTGTACGCCGACAGCACGATCATCACGCAAGTCGATGATGGCGCAGGCGCGATCGAGCTAGGAGCCCGCAAGCCAACCTCGTCCGCATCCGCCCCCAGCACGGTGGCCGATCTCCTGAAATGGCTGTCGCCCAGGTCGGGGGATCGCGTGCTGGAGGTGGGCACCGGAACGGGGTGGACGGCAGCGCTGCTCAGCTACCTGGTCGGTGACCAAGGCGAGGTGACCTCGGTCGAGGTGGACCCAGTCGTTGCCGAGCAGGCAGCCAAGAACCTGGCTGCTGCGGGCGTGCAACCTCGCCTGATCGTCGGCGACGGCGCGGCCGGCTGCCCAGACCGTGCCCCGTTCGACGGGGTACACGTCACCTGCGGTATCTACCGCGTGCCGTACGCCTGGGTGGAGCAGACCCGGCCGGGCGGGACGATCGTCCTCCCGTACGACTGCGGCATGGGAGACGGCCACGGCCTGCGGCTCAGGGTCGTCCCCGGAACCGGGGCGGTTGGCCGGTTCACGGGCTTCGCTTCCTACATGCTGATGCGCGCCCAGCGCGACGCTGATGGGGATTCCGACGAGCGCTACACCGGGGAGACAGTCACCCGGCTGGACCCCCGGATGATCGGGCGCGCGTCGCCTGGTGCTCGTCTGGCTATGGCGGGGCTCACCGGTCTGCGCACTCGCACCCTTGTCCAGGAGGGTGTGTTCTGGCTGTGGGTCCTCGATCCCGAAGACCCTGCCCAGTACGCGGTGGTGCACGGACGACCTGGCGACACCGAGTATCCGGTGTACCTCTATGGTGATCGGCCTGTCTGGGAGGAGATAACCGACGCCTACTTCCGCTGGGTGGGCTGGGGTGAGCCGGGCCGGGAGCGGTTCGGCATGACAGTTACCCCCGAGGGACAGCGAATCTGGCTGGATAGCCCGACGCAGCACCCACAGCCGATCCATCGATGAGGGGTGGTCCCCGGCTGCAACTGAGCCGGGGACTTCCTTCTTTCTTCTACACGTCAGTCGATGAGCCAGGAAGCGCACATTTCGAGTCGGGCTACGGTCCCTCGGTACGAGGACCCTTGGAAGACCAAGATGTTGCCCGTGGAGGCAGCCACCTGCGCGGCGAACACGGGGACGGCATCCGATGTGGAGTGCTCGAAAGCCGTGACCGTGATGTAGGCGTCAGTGGGGGGCCGGAAGCCCACGGGGACGACGACGAACACCTGACTCTTACCCAGGGAAGTGCCGAGGTTCGAGCTGTCGGTCTTCCTGACCATCCCCTTCATGAACACCATGGACCCGATCAGGCGCACCTGGACCTTGTTCGCGGTGTTGTACGAGGTGATGCCCGAGCCATAGGTGCAGTCGGTCCACGCTGTCGAAGTAAGCCCTTCGCCTGCTGGACCCTGAGGGCCCTCAGGACCTTGGATCCCTTGGTCGCCCTTGTCACCCTTGGGACCCTGTGAGCCAGTCGCGCCCGTGTCGCCCTTCGGGCCCTGCGTGCCCTGGGTTCCCTGAATGCCTTGCGGGCCGCGCTCACCCTGCGGGCCTTGCCCGCCGGTCGCTCCGGTGTCGCCCTTGATGCCCTGCGGGCCGTCAGGACCGATGGGACCCTGCACACCCTGCGGTCCCTGGGGGCCTTGCAGCGAGGCGAGCCATTCGGCCTGTGTGCCGACGAACCCACCGGCCACCGCGAGAGCGTATGCGCTCGCGCCGTCCTGGCCGTCGTTACCGGCCGGGCCCTGCGCGCCTTGGGAGCCAGCGGGACCTTGGGGGCCGACTTCGCCCTGCGGGCCAGCCTCGCCCTGGGGACCTTGAGCGCCGGGTGTACCGGCAGCTCCCTGAATGCCCTGTGCGCCCTGCGGGCCCACATCACCTTGGGGGCCGGGGCCTCCCTGATCGCCCTTGGGGCCCTGAGGTCCTTGGACGCCCTGAAGCCCTTGAGGACCGGCAGGCCCTTCCGGACCGGCCGAGCCGGTGTCTCCTTTCGGGCCGGGGACACCCTGAATACCCTGTGGTCCCTGGGAACCGGTCGCGCCGGTCAGGCCGATCGGACCTTGCGGGCCTTCGGGACCCTGAAGTCCCTGGTCACCAGCGGGGCCGGCTGGCCCCTGGAGACCCTGAAGGCCCTGCTCGCCTTGCTGGCCGGCTGGCCCGGTCTCGCCCTGCGGTCCTTGAGGTCCAGGGCCACCCTGCGGCCCTTCGGGGCCGACGAGAGATGCCAGCCACTGGGACTCCGTGCCGACGAACCCGTTGACCACGGCCACCTGGTAGGCGGACTTGCCCTCGGGTCCGGGGATCGGCTCACCGCCCTCCCCGCCGCCGCTGCCGGTTGTCCAGTAGGTGTCGTAGTCGGCGTTGCTGGCCTTGGCCAGGACCTGACCGGCCAGACCACCGGGAGCGATGCCGATACCAGCGGAACCCGCAGGTCCCTGGACACCTTGATCGCCCTTTGGGCCCACGGGCCCTTGAGGTCCTTCAGGACCGGTCGGACCTTGAGGGCCGGTCTCGCCACGCGCACCGGGGACGCCTTGTGGTCCTTGCGGACCGGTAACGCCTATGGGACCCTGCGCCCCAGGCGGGCCCTGGATGCCCTGGGGACCTTCGGGTCCCTGCGGGCCGTCGGGTCCTTCAGGGCCTGCCGCACCGTCCGCACCGGCCGGACCGACTTGACCGGTCGGGCCGGGCTCGCCCTGCGGGCCTCGCAGGGAGGCGAGCCATTCGGCCGCGGTGCCTGTGTAGCCGTCTGCTACGGCGATGTCGTAAGCGCTGGCGCCATCTTCTCCGGGTGGTCCCTGCTCGCCAGGGGTGCCACCGCCCCCGAAGGGGAGGTAGCCCACCTCGATGGTGTCGGCCGGGCCGACCGACTCGACCACCAACTCGTGCTCGTCAGAGGAGAGGGTGACGGTCGTGTCGTTGACGATCTCGACAGCATCAGACACCCGTGGTCACCTCCGGGGACACCGACACCTGGCCCTGGATGAGGCGGGTGATCTGGCCTGAGGCATCGACCACTTCGAGGTCGTAGACGCCAGAGGTGACGGTCCAGGCCGAGGACACCTCAGGCGCGATGCGGATGAGGATGGTCCCGTCCGCTGCGAGCGTGAGCCCGCCGTTGTCAGTGTCGAGCCGGTGGAGCAACGTGCCGCCGACAGCGGTCCGGATCTCCATACGGGCGGTGGCCCCGGTGAGGTCTACGGGCTGCCCGTCGCGAGTCCAGCGGAGTGTGCGCTTGACGGTCGTGCCTTGGTCGATGTTGAAGCGGTAGGTGGCCGCCACACTGCCTCCAGACATAGAAAAGGCCCCCGCGTCGGGCGGGGACCTGGGGCTTACTTCTTTCTTGCTACGGGGTGACCTGCTGGGAGACCGGGTAGGTCCGGGTCGCGTAGAACTCCGTCACGCCGGGGAGCGCCTTGAGCGCAGTGACGATGAGCTGCATGAGGGCCTCGGTCTCGGCCGCGTCGCCCCATGCGGGGCCAGCCGTTACCTCGAATCCGCAGTTGGTTCCCCTGAGGGAGATGGTGAGCTTCGCGTCGGGGATCGAGTGGTTGGGCGTTCCGAAAGAGATGGCAGTCTCCTTTGCTCGTTGGGCGGGTTACTCGGAGTCGGCGGAGGCCGACTTGTCGTTGTGCAGGAAGGACACGACGGCGGTGAGTACGGCCTGGCCGAGGGAGATGCCGACGAGCTTCCAGTCGATCTCTGCGTCCACCTGGAGCGCGGTAAGGACACCGCCAGCGGCGATGACCACCGAGACGATGAGTCCCTGGATGCCGGTCCGCTTGGCGCGGTAGGCCGCGTTGGCGACGTTCGTAACCTTCACTGCTGCTGCTTCCTCTTGGTCTTCCAGAAGGTCGTCGTCGAACACGTACGGCTCGACATAGGGCTCCACGAGCGCCGTCTGCTCCCCAGCCGGGGTGGCCTGGACGAAGTACTGCTCGAAGAAGGGATCGGGTTCGGGGGTGAACTCGGGCGTGACCTCGGGCACCGAGGCCACGAGCACATCCGGCTGTACGGGAGCGACAGGGGCCGGCCGCTGTGCGGCGGCCTTCTGCTGGTCCATCAGGGCCTGGAGACTGGCCGCGAGCTGGGCCTGATCCATGGGGTGTTCCTCCTTACAGGCCCAGGGCCTTGAGGGTGTTGGGACCGACCTGACCGTCCACCTCGACGCCCTTGCGGGCCTGGGCGTCCATGACGGCGACGGTCATCATGGGGCCCCACGTCAGGCCGGGCTTGAGGTAGGAGTAGCCGAGGGCGATCAGCTTCTGCCGGACTGCCTGCACGTCCTGGCCCTCGTCGCCGAGCTTCATCACTCGGGTGAAGGAGGCCGCGGGGACCTTCACGACGGGCTGAGGGGCGGTGGTGGCCTTCGGAGGTGTGGTCTTGGGCGGGCCTGCGGCCAGCGCCTTCCAGGTGTCCGGGCCTACGACGCCGTCAGATTCCAGCTTGTGGTTCTTCTGGAAGGTCTTCACGGCGTGGTGGGTGGCCTCTCCGAAGTCACCGTCTACGGTGATCTTCCAGCCGAACTTGACCAGCATCTGCTGCACGGCCTTGGCCTCGGCTCCGGTGTCGCCGTAGCGCACGAAGTGGCCGGGGTAGCTCTTGCCGTCCCAGGTCTTGGCGGGCTCATTGGTCGACCCGGCGTAGCGGGGGCGGACGTAGCCGCAGATGCGGGAGTTCGATCGGGCGATGGTCTTGCGGTAGCAGCCGTCGCCGTTGCCTTGGATGCCGTTCCCGGCAGAGCCGGAGGTGTTGCCGCCGATGGTCGTGATCGAGGAGGCCGAGACCTCCTCCACCAGCTCGACGTGGTAGATGCCCGAGGTGGAGCCGTTGTTGGTGAACAGGACCAGGTCGCCCACCTTGGGGGTGGTGAACCAGCGGCCGTTGCTGCGGGCCCAGGAGTACTGGGTGAGCGTGCCTGCGGTGTGGGGGTAGTCGGTGTTGGCCTTGAGGCCGGCTTCCTTGCACCACATCGAGGTGGCGGCGGCGCACCAGGGGTAGCCGTAGCCGTTCGAGGGGTATCCGGGGATCTTGCCGAAAGCCTTGGTGATCGGGGTGACGTTGGAGCCGGACGGGTCTTCCCGCATGCCGAGATCGGCCCGAGCGGCGGCGATCACCTTGGCAGGGGTCGTCAAAGGACCTCCCAAAGAGAAAGGGCCCCGCCTTCCGGCAGGACCCTCGGGGGACTTCTTACTTCTTGATCAGGGGGTGAACACCTTGATCAGGGCCAGCGCGAGCGCGGCCAGGGAGCTGATCAGGGACGCCGAGATGGCGTACTTCCACTTCTCCAAGCCACGGATGCGGCCCTCGTGGTCGTTGGAGGCCGTGGTGGATGCGTCGATCTTGATGTCGATCGCCTTGAAGTCGTACTTCAGCTCCAGGAGCAGCTGATAGATCTGCGAGGTCGAGATGAAGACCCCACCGAGGTTGGGGTCGGTCTTGTCAGGCATGCTCACCCCAACATCCAGGAGATCGAGAACTCGACGCGGTAGATCTGGCTGCGGGAGGTGAGGTTCGGCGGCACCCACAGGCGGATGATGCCGTCGGTGCCCATCGACGCTGACGCGCCAGGCGGGTGCTGGAGGTCGGTGTTGTTGTAGGTGGAGACGGCGAAGTACTGCGGGCCGGCGGGCCGGAACCCGGCCGGGACCTGAAGCAGGTTGTCGCCCTTACCGAGGTAGGAACCCAGCGCCGTGCCGTCCGTCCTGGCCAGCGCACCCTTCATGAACACGACCGAGCCGACCCGGCGCACCTGGAGCACGGTGGTGGAGTTGTAGTTGGTCAGGTTCGATTGCAGGAACGAGACGTTGGTCCACGGGCCAGGCTGAAGCGCTGCCAGATCTGAGCGTGCCGTGGCCAAGCTCGCCTCGGCGGCGTCCAGGTCGGCCTGAGTGCCCGAGAGCTGCCAACCGAGGGTGTCCAGGTCGGTCACTGCGGTGTCGAGCTGCCCTTGCAGGGAGGTCACCTGGCTCTGGAGGGCCTGGAGCTGCGCGACCACTGCCGAGTCGGTGTCGTTGAGGAACACCTCCTTGGCCGAGACCCACTGGCCGTTCTTGCCGACGACCAGGCGGCTGCCCACCACATCGACACCAAGTTCGCCGTTGTACGGCGACGGGTCGAACCAGCCGTACTGGCCCACAATCGGGCGGACGTGGCCGCCGAGGAACCAGCGCCGGTCGCCGGGGGCGGTGGTGACGCCCACGTTACGGACGACGTCGATCTGCACCAGCGGCAGCTCCTCGCCGGGTGCTTCCAGGGTCATGCTCGTGCCGGTGCCCACCGCGCCCTTGAGCTGGACGAAGCGGAAGTTGTTGTTCGCCCGGTCCAGTCGCAGGGTCACGAGGTCACGGCGGATGTTGGAGCCGTCCCAGCCGGTAGAGCCGGTGATGTCGAGATCCAGGATCTTCGGGATCTTCAGCTCGTAGAAGTGGCCGGCGATGTGGGCCACGCCGGGCTGGATCTCAATCTGGGTGTTCGAGACGCGCACCGCGTACAGGCCGGTGTTCCCGGCCGAGGGGACTCCCCCGGACTCGGGGAAGCCCCGCACACCGTTGGCCTGCCACTGGGTGGCCATGGTCTCCCAATCGTGGTCGGTGACCACCTGGCCGGGCCCCGAGGGGAAGGGCCAGTAGTGCTGGGTGCTGTCGGGCGTGTCAGCCAACGGTGGATCTCCTTAGCGGCGCGGGTGGTGCCAGGTGACGTCGAGACGGTTGGACCACGGGGAGAACAGGGCGTTCTTGTGGATGCGGCCTCGGTAGCCGAGGACCTTGTAGCTGTTGGGCTGGGCCTGCTTCTTGGCGAAGACCTGGGTCGACCACTTGCCGTTGCTGCCGACCGTCGTGGCCTTGGGGACGTAGTTGGTCTGGCCCCAGGCGGTGACCCTCTCGGTCTTGAACTCGACGCGGGCGCCTGGGGTGCCGGTGCCGTAGATGGTCAGCCAGGTTCCGCCCCACTGGTCGCGGTTGGTCGGGCCGGTGATGACGGGAGCGTTCAGGGTCGGCTGCGGGGTTCCTCCGCCGTCCACGGGCGGCTGGGTCACCGTGCCGGTCACCATGTCGAAGTAGTGGATGACCTCGTCGCTCTGCTGGTAGTCGCGGAAGCGCCGGGCCCGCACGTCCCACTCGCTTCCCACCGGGAAGGCGGTGGCGTTGGTGGGGATGGAGGCGGACCAGGTGCCGTCCTCCTGCGGAGTGATGAAGCCGCCCTCGGTGCCAGCAGGCGTCCAGGTGTTGGCGTCTCTCGGGGAGATCTCCACCAGGACCCACTCGCTGCCGTCCGTCGCCAGCGGAGTGGAGGTCACCGCGGACTGGATGATGACGGTTTCGCCGGGCACGAACTGGGAGGCGTTGTCGGACGGGTCCGGGGGAACGGGCGGGGCCGCATTGCCCTTGATGACGTACCAGAGGCACACGTCGTCGGCGAAGGCCGACCCGATCCGGACCTCACCCGAGATGACGTGGTTGGCGCTGTCGGCCGGGATGGTGATGCGGCGGGTTTCCTGCTGGCCGGGGTTGAGGGTGATCTGCGTGCCGACCGTCTTACCGTCCAGCAGCAGGCGGGTGGTGTACGCCTGGGAGACCTGGCCGGAGTTGGTCATCCGGACGTCCACGAGCTGCTCGTTGGTGGCCGGGTTCTGGGTGACGGTCGAGACGACGAAGTAGACCACGCCGACGCAGCCGGACCAGACCTCGATCTCGGCCGAGCTGGCGCTGCTCGTCTTGGTGTCCACCACCTTGACGAAGTGGTGGCGGCCGTCGTTGGGGACAGGCAGACGGATCTGCCCGGTAGCTCCCGCAGCGACGACCAACGCCGGTGACGGTGTGAACCGCACTCCGTCCAGGTACAGCTCGGCGGTGTGCTTGACGTTCGCCTTGAAGTCAACCTTGTGGACCCCGTTGGCCAGTGGCATGGCCACACCGCTGGAGGTGTAGACCAGGCAGAACTTGCTGGCGTTGAGCGCCACATTGCTGAACGTCATTAGCTCGCCTTCTTCAGAACAAAGTCGGAGGTGGGCACCTCATCGAAGGTGGCCCGGAGGTTCTCGCGGGCCTCGACGCCGGAGACCCGGTCCCACAGGGAGCGGATGCTGGCGTACAGGAACGGCGTCTCGGAGGAGCCGTAGGTGCCGATGGTCGGCTTGACTCTGGGCCCGTCCTCGACCGAGGCCGACAGGCGGGCCTCGCGCACGATCTCGTTTCGGGTCTCCCCGTCGATGTAGACCCGCACCAGGTCACCCAGGCCGTACTCACGGGCGAACATGACGCCGTTGTCGGTCTCCAGCGGGTCGATGCTGATCGATGCCTTGGGGCCGGCCTCCAGGTTGAAGCCCGCCATCTCGTCCTGGAGGGCCCGCCACTGGGCGGACCACACGGGAGGGTCGAGAGCCCAGCCGGTCGGCTGGGAGGGGTCCTGGAGCCACTGCCATGGCAGGTCACGGCGGTCGCGGAAGCGCTCGGCCGTCACACCCCACTCGGTCTCGGTGGCGGTGAAGCCGTCCGCCGCCCAGTCCAGGGTGTGGCGCTTGTCGTCCGGGGTCTCCTCCGGGTCGCCCCACCACTCGGGGTCGTACTCGTCGTTGGCGAAGTAGCCGAACCACCGCTCGGGCCCGGTCTTGTCCACCCATTCCTCGGTGTAGCCGTCCTTGACGCCGGAGCTGTTGAAGGTGTCCTTGCGCTGGTACTCCCGCCAGGTTCGGTTCTGGGTGGCGATCACCAGACGAGTGGCCTCAGGAGCCTTGATCATGTACTTGTAGCCGCGCAGGTTGCCCATGTCGGCCCCGAACTGCACCTCTTCGGTCAGGTCCGCGATCTGCTCCAGCTTGAGCAGGATGCCGGGGCCCTTGGCGTCGGGGTCTCCGTTGGAGGCGACCGAGGCCGGGTTCGGGTGCCAGATGAAGGTGATGCGGAAGCCGTAGACCGCGCTCAGCAGCGAGGTGAGCTGGTCGGCCTGGTCGAACTTGAGCCGGGCCACTCGGGAGGTCTCGTCCGGGATGAAGTTGACCGTGGAGTCGGGGCCGGGGATGAACAGCCGGTCCAGGCGGCGCAGCGCCTGGCCTTGGGCGTTGGCCAGGAGGATCTGGCGCAGCAGCTCGGCCACGTTCGGCCACTCTGGGTCGGCCTGCCAGTGCTGGAAGACTGCGGCCAGGTGGATGTCAGCGGCCGGGTTGGTCCAGGCGAGCCGCTCGGCGAGCAGGTAGTTGTCGTCCACGCCGGACACGGTCACTGTGCCAGCGCCGGAGTTCGCCTCGTCCCACTCCTTGTCGATCTGGCGGATGGGGCCGGAGAACATCGGGGTGTCCTCGCCGTCCTGGTAGACGACGATGCCCCGGCCGGGGATCAGCATCTTGGACTGCGGGTGGTCGGCCGGCACCTGGAGAGTCCAGGAGCCGGCCGCGTTGTGGCGCATGATGGCGTCGAAGGTGAGGTAGGAGTCGGCCTCGCCGACGATCGCCAGCGGGGGCAGGCCGTCGCCGCCCTCCGCGACGGTGCGCGGGAACAGCGACTCCCGGATGAAGATTCGGAAGTTGCGCATCAGATTCCCAGGTAGGAGGGCAGGAAGGAGACGGTGACGTTCGGCTGGTTGGCCGCGTTCCAGGCGGTCTCCTCCTCGGGAGACAAGCTCTCGGCCTTGTCGATCTGCATGGCCACCGCGTTGACGTCGCCGGGCTCGATCGCCCACATGTCCGAGGTGACGTCGAAGGCCCACCACATCGACTTGCCGTCCGTGGGGTCGTAGCCGCCGTTGGCCGGGATCTGGTCGTACAGGCGGATCGACTGGCGGCCCTTGGTGGTCTCGACCACGAGCACCTGGTACTGGGTGACCTCGAACGCCTCGGCGAAGCGCAGCTCCTTGGCCACCTCGCCTTCGGCGTCCTTGAGCACGATGGAGAAGCGGGCCGACAAGGGGCCGCGGATTTCCCACCGAGGCTGCGCATCAACGTCGCCGGGGTTGGTCAGGTTGACCGCGTTGGCCCAGATCGGGTCCGAGGACAGGGCCAGGCTCAGGGCCAGGGTGAGGCCGTCCGTTGACAGGAAGGTGGCGCTCGGCTCGATGAACGGCTCGACGACCTCGAAGGTCTGGAACGTCTGGGTGGTGCGGGCCAGGTTCTGGAAGTAGGGGGTTGGTGCCCTCAGGATCAGGCCGTAGGTGGCGAAGTGGATGCCGTTCTCGGCCCCTTCGCCGCCCTCCATGCCGCCCGCGTAGTAGCAGGTGATGGCGCGGGTGGACTCGGCTACCAGATCGTTGCTCGTAGGCTCGCCCTCGAAGTGGGCGGGGATCGAGAACTCCGTGCTCTGGAGCTGGACGAGGCCCTTCTTGGGGTTGAGCGAGGCGATGAAGCGGCGCTTGAGCGCCATCATCTCGTGGCGGCTGTCGGCCACGATGGTGACCGGCAGGAACATCTCCCGGATGTCTGCTCGGGCAGAGCGCACGAACCCGCCGTCGATGGCGGCGTACTGGTCGGCCTTCACATCGAAGGTTGGGGCGTCCAAGCCCTTGGCCCCGTCGCGCAGCAGAATCGCCGGCCCGGAGAAGGACTCATCGGTCAGGGTGTAGAGCGCCCCATCCACTCCCTTGATCTGCATGACCGTGGGCTTGAACAGCAACTACCAACCTCCTGTATCTGGGCAGCGGAAAGGGAGGGCCCCGGCCGGGAGGGTGTGACCGGGGCCCTGATCGTGGGGGCGGATTACTCGTAGAGTGCGTCGGCGTAGGAGAGCTGCTTGCGCAACTGCGCCTCGGTCGGCACGTTCGGAGCCGCGTGGACCGTGATGTTGTAGACCTTGGTCACGCCGTTCGAGCCGGAGGCTTCGACGGCATCCCGAGCCCGGAGGCCGCGCGAGTAGGTGACCATGCTGTCCGACAGGTCCGAGACCGCCTGGCTGGCCAGGAGGCTTGCGGACGCGAGCATCACGGGGGCCATCATCGCCATCGCAGGCTGGTCAGCCGTCGCCGAGGCCGAAGCCTTGGTCGTCGTCTTGACCACCGTCGTCTGGGTGACGGTCGGGCCCTTGAAGGTGCGGTTCAGGCTGTTCAGCGAAGCGATCATCGACGAGACCGCCGAGGACACCGCTGACTTGGCACTGCTCATCGCGGAGCTGACCGCCGAGACGAACCCGGAGAGTCGGCCTGCGCTGGCCGCCTGTGTGGCCAGGTTCTTGAACTGGGAGACGGAGGAGGAGACGCCCGACTTGATGTTGCTGGTGACCTTGGTCATGGTCGCCTTCACCGCGTCGGCCGTCTTGTCGGCCTTGGCCGCCGCCGCCATCTGGGTCGGGAGCTGCTTGTAGGCGGAGACCGCCTGGGAGACTCCGGACTTGATGTTGGACGCGACCTTGGACATCTGGGCCTGGACGGCAGAGGCGACCGAGGAGTTGGAGGTGACGGCCTGGGCCATCGCCTTGGGCAGCTCGGCGAAAGCCGTCTTGGCCTGGTTCACGCCAGTGGTGATGGCCGTGACCATGCCGGTCATGATCGTGGCCACCTTGCCCTGGATCGGGTCGGCTGCGATGGCCTGCTGCATGGCCTGCGGCAGCTTGGCGAACGCCTGACCACCGGCCGTCGCCTTGGCGTCGATGATCGTGTTCATCGCGTCGAGGCGAGCGCCCATCTCCTCCGGCGTCTTGGCCGTGTTGATGATCTGCTGCATCAGTCCGGGCAGCTTCTGGAAGCTGGACTGTGCGGCGTCAACGCCCTTCTGGACCGCCTGGGAGGTGGCGTCCATCTTGACGCCCATGAGGTTGGCGATCTCGGACGTCGAGACCTGGACCCCCATGTCGGCCATGAACTTCTGGACCATGGCCACGGCCTCAGCACCCTTGGTCTGGGTGCTGGTGACCAGCGCGTTCAGGTTCTGGGCGTACGCCTGAGTGTGCTCGTCGCCCTTGGCCTGCGTGGTGGCGATGATCTTTGCCCAGTCGGCCTGCCACTGAGCGTCCACCTTGCCGCCCGAGGACACCCACTGCTGGAACATCGTGTTCAGGTCGGTGGCCAGCCCCTGGTTGAGGGCAGCGGTGCCGGCCTTCATCGTGCCCTGCATGCTGGTGAAGGTGGCCTGCCAGTCGGCGTTGAGCTTCTGGCCCGCAGTGGCGGCCCCGGTGAGGAGGGCGGACCAGGTGGCCTTGCCCTGCTCCAGGGCGACCATGCCCTTCTCATGGACCTTGTCGTAGGAGGCGGTGACCTGGTCGAGAAGTGCTGGCGTCATGGACGCGGTCTTCTGGACGGCTGCGCCGAACTTCTCGGTGGAGGTCTCGGCTTCGCCGAAGATGCCGCTCAGCTTCGACAGCGCCCCGCCTGCGAGCTTGGCGACCGACGCCGCGTACAGCGAGGTCATGTTCGTGATCGTCGTCAGGGCCGACTGGAATCCGGGGTCGGAGACCACCTCGGCGAACTGGCGGATCGCGAAGGCCGCCGTGTTGATCACGGACGGTGCCATGCTGGCGAATGCTGAGGCCACCTGCTCGATCGAGGGTGCGAGTTCAACCATGGCGTCCACCACGGCCTGGGCCGCAGCCTGGTAGGTGGCCGAGTTGGAGGAGAAGGCGTCAAACAGCCGCTGAGCTGCGGTGGCGATCCCGTCGATGAGTCCCGGCGCGAAGGACGCGAAGGTTCCCATCAGGTTGGCGATCGACGGTGCGAGCTTCAGGGCCGCATTCGCGATCGACTGGAATCCGGCCTGGAAGGCAGGCGCCCAGCTCGACAGGCTGGCGAAGAACGACCCGAAGGCCGTCCCGAGGGTGCCCAGGCTCTTGGAGATCCCCTGGAAGAAGCCGGAGGAGTTGAGGTTGGACAGGGCGGTGTTGAGCCCGCCGAGGGCGTTCGTCGCGAAGGACAGGACGCCCTGGGTCAGTGGCTTGACCGCCTGTGCGCTCTGGTCGAAGGCCGTACGCAGTGCGTTGTAGAGCGGTGTCCCCTGCTGGAGGCTGGAGTTCAGCGTCTTCATCGCCCCGGACAGGGCGTTGACCATGGGGGTAGCCGTCTGGGCGATGGCCGACCGGACGGTGTCTCCGAGCTTGGAGAACTCGGCCTTCAGCTTCTCGTTGTGGCTGATCAGCGAGGCTGCGATTCCGGCGAAGATGACCGGCACCGCCACCAGGGCGGCCACACCGATGACCACCGAGCCGATCGCCACGGCCGCCGCCAGAGCGGCGGTCACGACCGAGCCCAGCAACGTGATCAACGACGTGAAGACGAAGAACATCGTCGCGATCTGGGCTATCCCGGCGACCACTCCGGCGATGGATGAGGTCATGGAGCCGATCGACTGGTTGGCCGAGTTCGCCGTGCTGGACAGGCCAGAGAAGGCCGATGACCCGGCCCGCCCCATGCCGCCGAACATCGAGGTGATTGTGCCGATGGACGACATGACGGCCCCGATGGCAGTGCCGGCCCCGCTCAAAGCGCCGGAGATCACCGAGCCGAAGCGGCTCATGCTCGACTGATCGACGTCAACCTTGATCCGCTTGGTCTCGGTGGCAGCGATCCGCTTGAGCTTGGCCTCGGCCCTGGCCGCGTCAGCCTCGACCTTGATCCGGACCTTCTCGTCGTTGATCTCCTTGATGCGGGCGGTGGCCCGCTTGACCCCGTCGTCCAGTTCCTGGCCGACCTTGGAGAAGGAGTCCCCCAGGGAGTGGGTCCACTTCTGGACGTCGGCGAGGTTGCCCTCATCGACGTTGACCGACAGGGTGACCTTGCGGTCCTTGGAGATGACGTCGAGCCGGGTCTTGGCCGCCTTGTCATCGAGGGAGACCTTGACCTGCTTGATGGACTCCTTGTCCAGGCTGTCGAGTCGCCGGGTGGCCTCGTTGCCGAGCACGCGGAGCTGGACGGTGGCGCTGCGGGAGCGGGCGGTCTTCTTGATCTCGGCGTCCGCCTTGGCGGTGTCCGCCTCGACCTTGATCTTCAGGTCGCGGTTGCGCAGCGCCTTCTTCAGCTCGGCGTTGAACTTGGAGAGATCGGCCTCGACGGCGATCTCGATCTTCTCCTTGGACCACCGGGCGAGAGTGGCCTTCAGCCGCTTGTCGAACTCGCTGGTGTCCGGGACGACCTTGACTCCGACGCGCCCGACTTCCTTGCGCGCGGGACTCCCCGCCATATGTGTTCCTCCATCCGGGTCAGGGACGAGGAGGAGGAAGACGGATCTTCGAGCCTGGCCCTAGCACTGGCGCAGGGGCGTCCTCGCCCCGCAGTCGGGCAAGCAGTGGGTTGGGCTTCTTGGGCTCCTCCTCGGTCTTCACGCCGGGGCGTGGGTGAGGAGGCAGGGGCTTGACCTTCTTCGGCTTCTCGGCGTGCGAGACCTGGTACAGGTAGGTCAGGCCGTTGATCGCGTCGTAGACGTTCGCCAGGGCGTAGGTCTGAGGACCCCAGCCGGCGAATTCAGGGCCGCCGCGGAGTGCCGTGACGAAGGCCGAATCGAACGGGAGCTGCCTGATGAGCGAGAAAGCGATGGTGGGAGAGAGCTGGCCGCGACACAGGTCACGCAGGTCCAGTTGGTAGAACCTGCGGAAGTCAGCGACCAGCTCGTCACCGTAGCTATCAATCAGCTCGATCAGGCGGAGGCTTCCCCCGCGTCGGAGCCCTTCATCCAGGCGTCGAACACGCGGGTGCGGATCTGGGGCGGCAGGTCGCCGAGAGAGTCCTTGAGCGCCTGCTTCTTGTCCGCCGCAGCGATCAGCATGGCGTCGATGGCCTCGATCTTGGCGAAGGTGTCAGCGTCGTCATCGCCAACCTTCTCCAGCAGGGTCTGGACGACCTTCAGCTCGTCCTTGCCGAGCAGCAGGATGGGGCGCAGAACGACGGTCGTACCGTCCTTGGCGATGAAGTGGAGGCCGTTCTCCTCCAGCTCGCGCTCAACGTCAGCGATCAGGTCGTCGTACTTCAGAACAGCCACGGGGCACTCCTTCAGGGACGGGAATGTGGGAATGTGAAAGCCCCGCTGGATGCGCCATTCCCGAGCACACCCAGCGGGGCGGTTTAGTTACCAGCCTTATGAATCAGGGCATGGCAAAAGTGGAAGGATCAGGCGGCCTGGTCGATCGTGAACGCCTGGCCGGCGGACTCGCCGAAGTTGGTCTCGACCTTGACCTGCACCGCCAGGTCGCCGCCCTCGACCGGGTCGGGGACCGTGACCGTGAGCTGAGTGCCGGTCGGCGTGGTGACCACGTCGGTGCCCTCGTAGATGCCGAACCAGACCGTGATCGGAGCCGTCAGGTTGGTGCCGGTCAGCGTCACCTGGGTACCGGGAGCGGCCTGAGCCGGGTTGATCGCGGACAGGGTGGGCGGGCTGATCTCAACCGCCTTGCCCCACATGACCGGGCTGATCTCGCCCAGGCCGTTGGTGCCGCCCAGGACGGTCGCCACGACCTGCATCTCGGTGAGAGCGGCCGGGTCGTACACGACGCCCTCGCCACCGATCAGGGAGACCCGCTCGTAGTACTCGACCACGTGACGGTCGCCGTCTACGGCGACGATCAGCATGGCGCGGGTGCTCGAAGACGGGACGTTCGGGATCACGAACGAGCCGTCAGCGGTCACGGAGCCGCCGCCGTAGTAGAGCTTGTAGGTGTCCACAGTGAAGTCGGCCAGCGCCAGCGTCACGGTGTAGACCTTGGGCGGGTTGGTCGTCCGCAGAGACGGGTTCTGCCAGGTGCCCAGCACCTCGGGGTCATCGCCCTCGGACTCGTGGGAGATGCCGTTCTCCAGCGAGGTGTTGCCGATCGACACCCAGGAGGCACCGATGCTCTCGCGCAGGGTGCGCAGGTTGCGGATGTCCAGCGGCAGCGTCGGCTTGGGAGTCGACTCGGGGGCGACGAAGACGTAGCCCGTGTTCGGGACGAGGACAGGGTCTCGGGTCAGGTACGTGGGAGCCATCGGGGCTACCAACCTCCTATATGAGGGCAGGCGGAAAGAAAGAAGAAAGAAGGGGGCAGCAGGGGAGGGGTCAGCGCAGAGCGCGGACGGAGATTTGGTAGGTCCCCTGGAACATGAAGGTGTCGCCGTGCTTGCTGCTCAGGCCGTCGTAGACGAGGCTCGGAGCGTTGACCTCGCGCAGTCCGAACAGGTAGCCGGCCTCTTGGGGGGCCTCGTAGCGGTAGCCCTCACGGCTGGCCTGCGACATCGAAGCGCCAGCCCGGCGAGCCAGCAGCGAAGCCTCCCCACGCTGGTGGGCGAAAGCCTCGACCTCGAAGTAGCAGACCGCGTACAGGTGCGGGTAGCGCGAAGCGCCACCACCGGTGGCCCTGACCACGAGGAAGGACTGCTTGTCCCACTCCTTGGGGGCCTGGCTGTAGACGCGCGAGCGTCCGTTCGTCACCAGGTCGGGCATGTAGTGCTCCAGCGCCGAAATGATGACCTTCTCGGGATCAGGGATCAGTGCCGTCACCTCTCACGGGGTCTCGGGGAAGATCGGCAGGATGACGTCACCGCCGAGGCGTAGGGCGTGGCCGAGGTCGCGGTAGGTCATGCGGAAGAACCCGTTGTCCCCGTAGTCGGGGCCTCGGGAGTTGGCGAAGACGAACCGCTGCTCGGCCGGTTCCCAACCGACCAGCTCGACCTCGTGACCGCCCTTTGAGTGGCCCGTGTAGGGCACCAGGGCGTCAGCGCGAGGGTCCTCACAGCCGGTCAGCCAGGGGAAGCCAACGACGCACGGGCCGAACTGGAGCGCTCGCAGCGCCCCTTGAAGGCTGCGGGTGTACCAGTACGACCGGATGTGGCCGAGCTGCTTGGCCGCCTCGACCACGGCCGTACCGGATGAGCCTGTGTCTTGCTCGGGGTACTCGCCGGGCCAGATGTCGAGCCGTGTCGCCAGGGCGTACAGCTCCAGCGCCAGCTCCTCGCCGACGTCAGAGCGGCCGGTGCGGTTGAGCCCGTCCGTGCCGATGACACCGGCCATCGCGTGGCCTGTGCAGGAGCCGATGCCGCCCTGGTCGGTGATCGGAGATCGTCGCTGCCACCTGATCGGAGTCAGGTAGACGCTCACAGGCTCCGCATCGCCTTCTCGATGACGTGGCTGCCGGGGATGTCCCTGTCGGCCCAGTTGTTGTGGTGGCCGAAGTTGTAGGGAATGGCGCCGGGGTCGGACAGGCCGAACCAGGCGTCCTTGGAGCCCAGAGAATGAGCCTCGACGCTTCCGGCCATCGCCCCCGTCTGGGAGTTGATGGCCTTCCTCAGCAGGCGAGCACCCCTGTGGGCGGTCTTGACGACCTCGGCGTGGACGCCGGGCAGACCGGCCACGATCTCGTTGCAGTCGGGGTGGACCCAGTAGCTCACGCCGCGTCCCCCTTCAGCTCGCACAAGACGGTGACGAAGTCCACGCGCCTGGTGCGCCAGCGGCGAGGGTGGTCCACGACGGTCCACAACTGGCCCTGGGCCTCGATGCGGGACCACTCGCCGAAGTCCTTCAGCGTCTTGGTGAGCTTGACGACGATGGTGATGCGGGCGGTATCGGCCCAGCCCTGCTGGGCTGCGCGGGAGTTGACCGCCCAGCCGGCCCCTGCGAAGCCGGTCGGCAAGACGAACGCCTTGACCTCGATGAACTTGGAGCCGGCCACCGGGCTCTGACCGCCGCCGTACCCGTCATCGACCCATTGGGCCTCGAAGATGCGGATCGTCTCGTTGGCCTTGTCCAGGATCACGCTGTGCTCCCCGGCTCGGGGATGTAGCGGGAGATGATCTGGATGGAGCCCAGTCCGGACTTCCAGCGGAACGGCCGAAGGGCGTCCTTGGCGTCGCGGCTCAGGACGACGACAGCCCCGCCGTAGGCGTAGGCCGTGGACAGGTCACCGATCCTGTCCGATGCAACACCGGGGTCGGTGTTGAGATACCGGATCACCTCCAGGCAGGCGACCGCCCTCACGGCGGCCGGAGGGGTGGATGTGGTGTAGGTGCGCCCCAGGTAGGACTCCACCAGCGCGGTGACGTCTCCGACGAAGGCGTTGACACGGTCGAGCTGCTCGTCCTCGTACGTCTGCCCGGTGCGAGCTTCGATGTCGGTAACCGTCATCAGCATGCGGACCCCTTTCGGGCATGGCGAAGCCCCCGGCCGATCAGGACCGGGGGCTCAGCGAGAGGGGTCAGGCAGCGGGCTTGCCGATGACGATCTCGTGGGGGGCGATGACCTTTGCGTCGTAGTGGATACGCGCCTTCACGGCCTCGGTGAAGCTGTCCTCGGGCTCGTAGAGCTTGACGTCCACGTTGGGGACGACCGCAGCCACCGAGTTGCGGGTGCCCAGGATCATGTCAACGCTGCGGGCAGCGTCGTGCGAGCCCGTGACCTGCGCCTGCTTGCCCCGGCGCGCGACGCGCGGGCCGACCGTGTTGGACACGATGACCGGGACACCGGCGATGGAGCCGATGAAGCCGTTGACCATGATCGGCGCGCCGCCCCAGTGGCTCGCGTCGATGAACTCCTTGACCTTCAGCAGCTCGGTCTTGACGTTGGTACCGACCAGCAGGAAGCGCTCGGCCTCGCTGTTGGCGTCGTCCAGCATCGCGATCATGTCCACGATCTGGTTGTAGCGGGCAGCCGTGCCGGTACTCAGCTCGACGGTCTCGACCAGGCCGTGCAGGGCGGCGGTGCCGCCGTCGCTGTTGTAGTCCTTGCCCAGGCCGGAGTCCACGGCCGTCTCGATGGACGCCTGGACGATGGCCGTGGCCACCAGGGCATCCAGGGCCAGGGCCGTCTTGCGGGCCCGCTGGCGGACCAGCTCGTCCATCAGGGTGATGCCGGACTTGGTCTGGAGCTGGTGGAGGTTGTCCACCTCGAAGTTGAAGGACGAACCGCGAGCGACCTGCATCTTGATGTACTCAAGCTGCGCGCGGTCGCGCGTACCGATGGTGCCGTAGGCCGGAACCACGCCCTTGTCCTGGACGGTGTCCACGAAGTGCGGGATGCGGATCTGGTCGCCCTCGCGCTTGAACTCGCCCTCGTAGGCGTTGGTCCCGAAGAGGTTGCCGAGGACGAGCTGGTCCTCGGTGTCGGTCAGGAGCTGGGCGGAGAACAGCTCCGGGATGAAGACGCCGTTGGTGCCGTTGGTCAGGCGTGCGCCGGAGTCCTTGTACGTGCCGTCGGTGAAGCTGGTGGGCAAGGCGGGTTCCTCACTGGTTCAGGGCATGCAAAAGGCCCCCGGCGCGATGCCGAGGGCCTGAGCTGTGCGAAGGGGGTTGTTAGATTTCGCCGCGAGTCAGCGCATCCAGCCGGCCGTCCTTCTTGGCCTGGGCGATCTCACGGGCGGACATCCGTTTGAGGTCGGCCCTGGTGAGCTGGCCGGGGGCACGCTGATCGCTCTGCGGTCCAATCCCGAGGCCCTGAGCGAAGCGGGGCTCCTTGGGGCCAGCGAATTGCGCAGAGAGCTGGGTGACGAAGTCACCGATCGCGGTCTGGTTCACGCCGCCGTCTTCGGCGGCGAACTTGCTGATGTCGATGTGCGACAGCAGGGGCGCGAGGTCTACACCGGCCTTGGCGGCGGCGGCCTCCAGCTTGTCCTGCACACGCTCAGCGGTGACGGATGCCAGCGCCTCCAGGCGGCCCTGTTCCTTGGCGTCGGCGATGGCTCGCTCGGCGTCGGTCATGTTGGCCTGGTTGAGCCGGTCCAGCTCCTCCGAAGCCTTCTTCCAGTTGGCCTCGTGCTTCTTGGAGAAGTGCTGCCACTTCTTCGCCTCGGCCTCCCAGTCCTTCACGCCATCGTTTCCAGCCTCATGTATCTGGGCAGGGGTGTTGGCGTCGGGGGCCGGGGTGGAGGTGCTGTTCTCGGGCTGCTGGTCGTTCACGTCCATCGACTTGCTGGGTTCCTCTCCATGTCGGATTGAGGGGGGGTGAGAAAGCCCCCCGCCATGTCGGCGGAGGGCTTGGGGTGACACGTCTTAGGCGGCGGCCTTCTGCCGCTCGACCGAAGCGCTCTTGTCCGAGGGCGACTTCGGCTTGGCTTCGCCACGCGCAGGCTGCTGACCGGGCTTCACGGGCTTGCCGGTGGCCATGTCGATGACGGTGGGAGCGTACTTGTCAGCCAGCTCCTTCTCCCGCTTCATCTCCTCTTCGCGCATGGTGTCGAAGCGGGCGATCTGCGTGGGCGTGTAGCCGTACTCCTCCTGGAGCTGCTTGCTCGGAACGTCGAGTTCCTTCATCTTCAGCAGGGCGTCAGCGAGCTGAGCCTTGCTGCGGTACTCGGGGTCGGCCCAGATGACTTCCGCGCTGTACGCCTTGGCCCTGGACATGTCGCCCTTGACCTCGAACGCCAGCCGCAGAGCCTCTTCCCAGGACTCCCCGAAGTGCAGCATCCTCTCCCTGGCCTTGGCCACGAGACCGGCCTCTGCTGCGGTGATGCTCTCGCCGCTCGGCGCTTGGCCGCCGTTCAACAAGAAGTAGTGAAATGGCACGCGCGACTGGCTGGCCATGTGCTGGACCAGCATGTCGATGAGCACCACATAGTTTTTGAGGTCGGCCGCCTCGAACTGGCCCCATTTGGCGTCGGCTGAGTCGAGAGTCAGGATGCGGTCGATGTAGGCCCGGATCATCTGCTGACGAGCCTGCTCCAGCTCAGCGTCCGAGGCGTCGTCCGGAGGTTGTTCGATACCTGCCAAAATTCGCTGCGGGAACGCTGCGAACTCGCTGGCCACCAGCGCGTCGGCCGCCACCTTGTTGATGGCGTCCTGCACCGGCAGGATGTTCGCCAGCTCCGAGAACGGCAGCAGGCTCAGCCTGGTCCGGTTCAGCAACGGGACGACCGGCACCTTGCCCAGCGGGTTCTTCGTGTACTTGGGATCAGCCCACACGCGCCGGTGACCATCGGTGCTGATCAGCTCGCTGGTGTAGACCCCCGCAGGCAGCCACAGGGTGGCGTGCTCGGTGCCCCAGTCGTCGGTGTACTGCTTCAGCGCAGCGGCGCGCTTGCGCCGGCTTCCTGGCTCGTACTGGACGACGACTTCCTCGGCCGACTCCGGAGAGATGAGCGGCATGTCGTCCTCATCGCCCCAGACGACCAGAGCGCTCAGCCCGCCCATCAGGGTGTCGATGTGCGCCGAGTTGGACTCGGCATCCAGGCCGTTGTACTGCCAGATCTCGGTGGCGTCCTTGTCGGCCTCTTCCTCGGGCCCCATCCGGAAGCCCTGAACTCTCAGGCGCTCCGAGATGCTGTCCACGATCAAGGGGCAAAAATTGTCCCGCCAGCCGACGAACAGATCCCCGAAGACCTCGCTGAACTTCTGCTGCGCGTACGACAGCGTCTTGTTCTCGGAGTCGTAGTAGGCCGAGTACTTCCTGACCTCCGCTCGCTGCTTGGACAGCTTGCCTTCAAGCCAGCCGATCCACTCCAGCGGCGATTCGGGGCGGCCCCCCATACGGCCGACAGTCAAGGGGCCTCCTTTGGTTAGTAGCTGCGAAGGCGGGCCTTTCGCCGGACTCGCATGCGTCCGTCAGCGATGGCTTCCGCTCTGGCCTCGTAGGCCAAGACCGCTGCGATGGCGGCGTCGATCTTCTTGCGGGACCTCTTGCTCTCCTTGCGGATGAGCAGGCCCTGCGGGACCTCGTAGGTCACGGCGTTGCCGATGTGGCGGGCCAGGTCCGGGTTGCCGTCGTGGCACACGTCCTCGCCGAGGTGGGCGGCGGTGTGCAGCCGCTCGATCGCCTCGCACATCTGCTTGGCACGCTGCGGCGAGAACTCGAAGACGATGTCCCGGCCGTCCTTGTCCCTCTCCTTGAAGTCCAAGGCCCAGGTGCCGACGACGTTTTGCCAGTACGACGGATCGCAGTAGGCCCACTCGATCCGGTAGGTGTCGCGGGCGGCGCGCATCCGCTTGTCCACCAGGAGGGTGTCCACCTGCCACTCACGCAGCGGGTCGTGCGGGTCCTCGTCCAGATGGATCAGGAACAGCTTGCCGTCCCTCAACCTGCACCCCACGATCGCCGTGGAGTCGGAGTAGAGCGAGCCGTCGAAGCCCACCGCGATCTGATCGCCGGGCTTGATCGGGTCGTTCTCGTCCAGCAGGCCGTCCCAGATGGGACGAGCCATCCAGGTGTCCGCGCTTTCCTGGATCTTGTTCAAATAGAAGCGGTACGCCTGCGAGACGGTGGTCCGTGGGTCCTGGATGGCCTCGATGAGGCCCTGGATGTCCACCCACGTGCTGTCGCCGTACGCCTGCCGTAGGCCCAGCTCAACGGCTTCCAGGTCCTTGAGGTCGATCTCGTCGCTGTCGGCCTCTACACAGTCGTACAGCAGCCTGCCGTCAGGCTTCTTGCGGTACGCCTCGTAGGTGCGCTGAGCGACCGACTCCTCGTTCGGGTTGAAGGCGTTGGTGGACTCGACGATGCGCGAGCCCTGGCCAGCGGTCTTACGGACGTTACGGTCCAGCACCTCGAAGACGGAGATGCCTCCGTTGGAAGACACCCAGTGGTGGGTCTCGTCGAGCACACAGAAGGTGGGCCTCGCGCCCTCCAAGCCCCGCGAGGAGCTGGTGACGGGCTCGATACGACCGGGACGACCGGAGCGGAACTGAATCCGCTCCTTGCCGATCTCGATGTCATAGACCTCTTCAGCCGGCGAGTTCGCCAACATCCCGCGCACCATGTCCCTGGTGTTCGCGGTCTGGTCGATCGAGGTGGCCGCGATCTGGATCAGCGGCAGGCCCACGGCCTTGCCGACCGGGAAGCCGTTCTCGTCGAAGTGGGAGAACCGGCACGGGCCGATGAACTCGATGATGCACAGCGCCGCCAACAGCGGCGTCTTCCCCCATCCCTTCGCACGGCGAAGGCAGGCGGTGTCGTAGAGCCACCGGCCCTTGTCGTCGATGGCGTAGAGCCAGAGGATGTGCCTCTTTTGCTCCACCGTGAACTGCCACGGCTGGCCAGCGTTCTCGCCGTCCGGCTGGACGATGTAGGTCTCAGCCCAGCGAAGGATCTGGTAGCCGAGGCTGCGCTGGGGATGAGGAACCCCATCGGGGAGGTTGCCGGTTTGCATCAGGCACCCCCCGACTGCTGTGAAGTTACGAACCGGAAGACGCGGTTGCTGAAATTGGGTTTCTTAACTCCAAATCGCCGCGAATCGGAGATAGGGGCATATCGGGCAGGTGGGCGTCCCTTAGCATCAGCAATGTGGGAGAGCACCGGCGCCCAGCTAAGGGCGGTGTCCACCTGAGTAGGGAACAGCTGGCATTAGCCAGCGTTCTGAGCTTGGCCGTAGCCACGGGCTCGTTCTCTACGGACGTGATTGGAGTTTTCGGGTCCGCGCCGACTGTCGTAGTTGCCAATCCGACACCGGCAGCGGACACACCCAAACCCTCAAAGAATCGCGCCGAAATGCTTGCTTTTCTTCAGGCGGCGGAAGCCAAGGCTGTTGCGAAGGCGCAGACGGCACAAGCGGAAATCGAGGCGCTGGCCGGGATGGAAGCCCCAGGCCGCCGTGCGGACATCGTGGACCGAATCAAACAACTCAGTGCGCAGAAGTCGCGCTACGAGTCGGAGGCCAGGTACTACCGCCAGGCGGCCAACCAGTTGGCCCCCAGCGAGTGACGGGCATCTCCCTCACGCGCCCCCGAGCTGCCGGTACAGGTCCATGTCCGCCACGTTCTCGGGGAGCTTGTCGGGCGTGGTGTCGCCCTTCTTGGTGTCGGTCTTGTTCATGCGAAGGCGCATCCGGTCGGTGACCGTGGCACCCAGCAGCGACTCGTTCTGCCTGATCTCGGCCAGGGCGTTGTGACCGGGGCGGCGGAAGTACGCCTCAACGAGGGGCGCCAACATCTGAAGACGCATCCAATCGGTCGCCTTGAATGCCTCCGACTGCTCGCTGTCCGCCCAGGTGTCCCACCAGCGCTGCGTGGCCACGCTGTAGCCGTCGCGCTTGAACAGCTTCTTCGTGCGGTCGGGGACGTCCTCGTCTCCCTCCAGATGGCTCAGGTCCACGGCGTTACGCCTGACGGCGTTGTCCTTGGGCGCGGGACCTCTGCCGGCCACCTCAGGTCTCCTCGCCGGCCCCGTAGCGGGCGCGGTGGGAGCGGGGGTCTGGCGACTCCTGCGAGTCCGCGGAGTCCTTGTTCTTCAGCTTGCCCTTGGCGGGCACGTCGGTCACAGCCTTCGCGTGCCGACCGGCCATGCGCATCACCTCCGATGTAGAAGAAAGAAGAAAGCGCGCGGAACCCGCCCTCACGCGCGCCGTGCCAGCCCCACCGGCTCGAAGCGCGGTTCTTGCTGGAAGCCCCCATCAGTCAGATGCTCTGACCTGTATTGATATCTCTCTGTATCCAGTAGTTACGTTCTGTGATGGCGCAAGTGGCAACCGTTAGGAGTAACCCAAGTTCGCCACACAGATGGGAGAACACACCAATGCGCCGCATCTCGATCGTGGTCGCGACCATGTTCACTACCACGACCCTGGTCTCGGCCTCAGTCGCAGCTCAGCCTCTGCCTCTGAACCCGGACGAACTGGTGCAAAGCATCCTGCAAGAGACCGCGATCTGCACAATCATCGACGGTGTGCTTACCTGCTGAACTTAGCCACGAATCTGGGACCCGCTCCGCCGAATGCTGGTTAGGCCCAGTAGCCGTAGCCGACGATGGAACTCGACCGCGGTACGCGGGCCACCGCGTTGCTGTGGTTGCCCTCGATGGCCACGATCGAGCCGTTGGCATTGACCTTCTCGACGATGCCGACGTGGTCGATACCGGAGCGGCTCTTGCCGCCCGACCAGTCATAGAAGACCATCGCGCCGACCTTCGGCTTGGTGCCCCACTTGCCCTTGGCCGCGTACCAGTTGGCCCATCCGACCGTCCAGGCGTCGGTGCCGGTCTTGGACCGCACCCCTGCCTCATCGGCAGCCCAGACGAGGAAGATGGCGCACCAGGCGACGCTCAGGAACTCCGAGCCCTTGCCCAGGTCGTTGGCGTACCACCGGGTGTACTTGTTCGGCCGACCAGAAGTCCCGATCTCGCCTGCGGCGATCTTCAAGACCTTGGCAACCTGGGTTGCCGAAGACGGAGGCTTCGGCTTGACCGTGACCTTCGGGGTCGGCTTCGGCGACGCGGTCTTAGGCGGGGTCGCCTTCGGTGTCGCGCTGGTAGTCGGTGAAGCAGAAGTAGTTGAACGCGCAGTTGTCGGCCAGGCACTCGGCTTCGGGGTCGTCCCACCGTGCGCACTTGAGGACGAACGAGTTGGTGTCTTCCGGTGAGTCGAACTGCTCGAACTCGGGCTCAGGGCCACGCTCGACGAGGGCGTCAAAGGCGGGGTCGCCTTCACCACGAAGGAAGCAAGGAGTGGGACAAGTGCCGCAGAAGCCCCCAGGGCTACACGACGTGGTGTGATGTTCATTTCTCATGGGTGACGCGCCCTCCCCCGCGCGGCCTCCTTCCGAGACTTGATGGTGTGGCAGGCATCGCAGATGCAGGCCAGGTTGGACAGGTCCCACGAGCCGCCTTCGGCGACGGGGACGACATGGTCAACGATTCGGCCTGGGCCGCTGCACAGGTAGCAGCGCTCCCGGTCTCGGCGACGGGCTTGCCGGATCAGTGAGGCGGCGTTCGCCGGCCTCGTCCGGTTCCTCGGACTGGTGACAGCCCAGGGCTGGTAGTGGGTGTCGCATCGACCGGCCTTGGAGGCCGGTTTTCGACAACCTGACTCCAGGCACTTCTTAGGTGCTCGGGGCATCCCACCTCCTGGAGCGGAGCGATTCAGGAGGTGACCCTGGGGGAGTAAGAAGTAAGTACTAGGTGGCCTCCCGAGGCCACCGACAGGAGAACTAGATCTACTGACTGAGTAGGTAGTCAGTAGTTGACCTGGCCCTCAAGGGCCGGTTACCAGCACTAAGTAGGTAAGTAAGGGGTGGTAGCCCACCCCCCTTACCCCCCTCCCAAGAGGGGAGAGAGCAGGGACGCGCTCGTTCCAGCGCCGCCCTCTTGCCCCCTCTGCACCCGTATATAGGTGCGCATTTCCCAGATCCGTGCAGACCACCTCGTGTGATGTGCGTCACACGCCTTGGACATGCGAAAGGCAGGGCGGTGGAGTGCCGCCCTGCCCTTAGTGGATCATCACATGCGGGGCTTCCAGTCGGGGAAGATCTCGGCCCTGACCATCTCCAGAGCCTTCAAGATCTCCTGCTTGGTGGTTTTCGAGTAGGCGTCGGTCACGTTCGTGCTGTGACCGAGAACGTCCCGGCGCACCCTCCTGGGGATGCCGAGGCCATCGGCAATGGTGGCCCAGGATCGCCGTAGCCCGTGTGTTCCCATCGTGGGAAATCCGAACTTGACCGCCATGTCGTTCACGCGCCCAGATACCGTCAGAGGTAGCAGGTGGGTACCTGGAGTCCAGTTGATGTCGTTACGCCGCCATCGGGGGCGTGTGAATATCCAGTTCTCGGGCTCCCAGGTGTCAAAGCGGCCCTTCTCCGCATCCTGGACCTCCTTGTGCTCCTGAAGTGCTTCGAGCATCATCGGGTCCAAAATCACCTTGCGCCGCTTACCGTTCTTCGGGCTTGGAGAGATCACCAGATGCCCGCGCGCCCAGGTGATGTTCTTGCGCAGCCGGATGGTGCTCTGGGCAAGGTTCAGACTCTCCCATTGCATCCCGAGAGCTTCGCCCCTTCGCACAGCGTTCAGCACGATGGCGAGGTACATCGCGCGGTACGTGTAGGGCTGGGCGTCAATGAACGTCCTAATCTGCTCAGGTGTCCATACAGGGCCTCGCCTGAAAAGCTCGTCGTCCAACGCGTCTTCCTCGTCCAGCTCGATCTCTTCCTCGTCGTCGTAGACATCGTCGAAGACGTTTTGCAGGACGACCCTGCGAGCGCTGACGGCGCGGATGGGATTTCCCACCCGGACGCCGCAGGCGGTCACGTACTCGAAGGCGGCCGAGACGGTGGTGACCACATTGAGCATCGTGCTACGTCGCAAGGGGCGCTGAATCAGATCGTCTTTCAGCCAGCGCAGTGCGTCGGCCTGGGTGACAGCGGAAACCTTCATGCCTGCGAACCAGTCCGGCAGTCGCTTCAGGTCGTCGAGATGGTTGCGAACCGTTGACTGCTTGAGTGCGGCCTGCTTGGTGCGCAGGACGATAGCTTCTCCCAGAGTCGTGTTACTGGTGACGATTCCGAGAAGGAGTTCGACATTCTGGCTCTTGCGCCACTCCTTGGCTTCCTCCTCGGTGTCGAAGGAGGCGGTAGGGCGAATCTCCTTACCCGTCAGAGGGTCGAGCGCGGGTGGCATCTGTACTCGCCACCTAGCGCCAGCCTTAGTCTGATAGGTGGTGATGCTGCCTCTAAGCTTGCTACTCACCGTGACTCCTCTCGAACAGCGGATCGAGGGGGCGGGGTCCGTGGTGAACATGGAGTGCACATGGCCTAGCCGGTCGCCAGGCTGCTACCCCAGGTCAAAACGGATATACCCCCATAGATCGCTGTGTTAGGACAAGAGGATATTGATCATGAAAGCAGCCCCTGAGGCCCAGAAACGATTGCTCGACCTGGCTGAGCTCGACTCCGTGATCGATCGGCTGGCCCACCGCCGGCGCACCCTGCCGGAGCTGGCCG
The DNA here is from genome assembly GCF_039539705.1 of Nonomuraea rosea. Lineage (NCBI taxonomy): Bacteria > Bacillati > Actinomycetota > Actinomycetes > Streptosporangiales > Streptosporangiaceae > Nonomuraea > Nonomuraea rosea. Next base: position 135,251 of record NZ_BAABDQ010000003.1, read on the forward strand.
AGATCGACGAGCGTTCGAAACTGTTCGCCAGGCTCGCCACGCAAGTCATCGAGGCCGAGACCGAAGCCGGCGACCTGGCCCGTGAGCAGAACAAGGCGGAGAGCGACGTCGACGCCGTGCGCACGCGCTCCGACCGCGACCAGAAGCGCCTCGACTCCGGCGCGGTGACCTCGCCGCGCGACCTGGCCGGTCTCCAGAGTGAGATCGTCTCGCTGCAGAAGCGCCAGGGCGACCTGGAGGAGATCGTGCTGGAGATCATGGAGCGCAGGGAGGCCGCCGACACCAGGGTCACCGACCTGGCCACGCAGCGCGACGAGGTCGGCACCGCCCTCGCGACCGCCGAGGACCGCCGCGACGCCGCGCTCAACGAGATCGACAAGGAGTCGGGCGAGGTCCAGGGCCGCCGAGCCGCCGCCGTCGGCGAGATCCCCGCCGACCTGCTCGCGCTCTACGCAAAGCTCAGAGACCAGTACGGCGTGGGCGCCGCCATGCTGCGCGGCGGCCGGTGCCAGGGTTGCAAGGTGGCCCTGTCCATCGCCGAGATGAACCGCATCAAGGCCGCCCCGCACGACGACGTGCTCCGGTGCGAGGAGTGCCGCCGGATCCTCGTCCGTACGGCAGAGTCGGGCCTGTGACGTCGTACGTCATCGAGGCGGACGGCGGCTCGCGGGGCAACCCCGGGCCGGCGGGTTACGGCGCTGTCGTCATGGCCGCCTCCGACGGCCAGGTGCTGGCGGAGGCGGCCGAGGCGATCGGCGTCGCGACCAACAACGTCGCCGAATACCGCGGCCTGATCGCCGGTCTCACGGCCGTGCTCGGGCTGGCCGGCGACGGGGCGCGGGTGGCCGTGCGAATGGACTCGAAGCTGGTCATCGAGCAGATGGCCGGGCGCTGGAAGATCAAGAACGAAGGGCTCCGGCCCCTCGCGATGGAGGCCGGCGCGCTGGTCAGACGACTGCGGGTGACGGAGTGGACCTGGATCCCGCGCGAACGCAACAAGCACGCCGACCGCCTGGCCAACGAGGCCATGGACGCCGCCGCCAAGGGCCTGACCTGGAAGGCGGGCGGCTCCGCCACATCCGGCGGCTCCGGTGGTCCGGCCGCCGGCGCGGAGGGCGTCACGGGCGCCGGGAGCGCACCCGCGGGGACGGCATCCGCGACCCGTAAGCCGTCGGCGGCCAAGCAGACGGACCTCCTCGACGCGGGCGACATTTCCGAACTATCCGCCCCCACCGCCTCCGTGGCCACCGCCCAGCAGCGCGGCAAAGGCACCGGCTGGGCCCCGCCCACCCGGGTCGCCACGTCGCTGCTCCTGCTCAGGCACGGCGAGACCGAGCTGTCCCTCGAACGCAGGTTCTCCGGCCACGGCGACGCCGAGCTCACTCCCAACGGCCTGGCCCAGGCCGCGGCGGCGGCGGACCGGCTGTCGCGCGAGCCGTACCGGCTGGACGTGATCGTCACCTCCCCCCTCAAGCGCGCCCGGCAGACGGCGGAGGCGGTCGCCCAGCGGACCGGTCTCGACGTGGACGTGGAAGAAGACCTCAGGGAAGCCGATTTCGGCGACTGGGAGGGCCACACGTTCACGGAAGTACAGCGCCGCTGGCCCGCCGAGCTCGCCGCGTGGCTAGCCGACCCCACGGTCGCCCCGCCCGGCGGCGAGAGCTTCGCCACGGCCGCGCAGCGCGTCCAGGCGGCAGGCGAACGGCTGGTCGAGCGCTACGAAGGCAAGACCGTCCTCGCGGTCTCCCACGTGACCCCCATCAAGCTGCTGCTGACCCAGGCCCTGCTGGCGCCGCTGCCGTCGCTCTACCGGATGCACCTCGACCTGGCCTGCCTGTCGCTGATCGAGCATTACGCGGACGGGCCGGCCGTGGTGAAGTCCTTCAACGACACGTCGCACCTGCGCTGAGCGGGGCCGTGCCGGACGCCAGAACCTCCGGCACGGCCGCCGCTGCCACCGCCCCCCTCAGGCGATGACCTGATCATTCCAGCGAATCGATCTTGTCGTTGAGTTGGGAACCGCTTGAAATGCGGTAACCTCTCCCAGACGAGTCGGCCGGGCGACCGCGTCGGGCCGGAAGGCCCGCCGAGGAAGGTCCGGGCTCCACAGGGCAGGGTGGTCGGTAACGCCGACCCGGGGTGACCCGCGGGACAGTGCCACAGAAAGCAGACCGCCTCCCGGTTCGCCGGGAGGTAAGGGTGAAAGGGTGGTGTAAGAGACCACCAGCGCCCACGGCGACGTGGGCGGCTAGGTAAACCCCACCCGGAGCAAGGTCAAGAAGGGATGCTCCTCGGAGCGTCCCGCGCGCGACGTTCGAGGGCTGCCCGCCCGAGCCGCGCGGGTAGACCGCTTGAGGCCGTCGGCAACGGCGGTCCTAGATGGATGGTCGCCCCTTCACACGAAGGACAAAACCCGGCCTACAGGCCGACTCGTCACCCCGCTTCCCGGCCCCGGCGCGCTGCCGGGGCTTGATACGACGGGCGCGGCCCAGGGCGAAAGCGCCGAACGTGAGCGCAGGGCGTAGCGGCCTCAGAACAGCTCATTTCTTGGCCGACGCCTGGGACAGGGCCCTGGCGACGAGCTTGCTGACGTGCTCGACCGTCTCGACCCCCGTCCCCATCGACCCATGACGCCGCGAGATGACGGCGATCAGGTACGTGTGGCCGCGGTCCCGCACCCGCCCGATGCTGTTGACCGTCCATCGGCCCCCGTCCCGTTCCCGGGGCAGCCAGCCGTTCTTGAGTGCCACGTCCGCCCCCTTGCGCCCGGCCGCGCTGACGCCCCACGACTGCTCGGGCGCGACGTCCCCCATGAGGCCCAGCACGTAGCGGCGGTGCTTGGCGGAGAGAGGGCTCTTGGCGGAGGTGAGGGCGGTCAGGAGGCGGATCTGGTCGGCGGCGCTGGTGGTGGTCGAGCCCCACGCCCCGCCGGGTCCGGGCCTGGTGCTGCGCAGGCCGAGCTTCTTGTTGGCGGCGGCCAGGCCGGAGGCCCCGCCGATCGCCGCCCACAGCGCGGACGCGGCGGCGTTGTCGCTGACCTTGATGGCCTGCGCGGCCGAACGCCGCTCCCAGCCCGTCAGGCGGCGGTGCCGGCGCTGGGCCTGCAGGAGGAGCGCGACCACGATGTTCACCTTGACGATGCTGGCCGTGGCCGTCCTGAGGCCGCTGTTGTAGGAGAACGACAGGCCGGTCGAGAGGTCGCGTATCGACACCGCGAGCTGGCCGGGGAGGTCGTCGAGGTAACGGCTCAGCGAACGGGTCAGCGGCTTCTTGTAGGACGGGCGCGACGGTTTCGCCTCCTTGGACTGAGCCTGAGGTCGCGACGGGGCCGAGGACGGTGGCGAGGCCAGGGACACGGGGCGGGGATCGAAGGGCACAGGTACGGGCGGCACGCCGCTCGACGTCAGAACGATCAGCGGCGCGATCGCGGCCACGAGCGCCCCCAGAACGGACCGGCGGCGCTCCGGCGGCCCGGTTTTCACCGGCACGACCCGGCCTACCCGAAAGCGGACAGGTCAGACGACAGGGAATGTGATGCCCGAAAACTCATGTTGGGCAGCATTCCGATACGGGTGTTTCTACGGTGTTAGCAGTCCGCGAAGTGAGGGGCGGAGGCGCTGATCCGGCTGCCCCGCTATCATCGGCGGCCCACTTCAGGGCATAGCGTGACGCCGGGCGCCTCCGCCCCTCCGGCCCCTGGGAGTCGAGACCGGCGTCGCGAGGAGCGCCGTGGGCACCTGGAGAACCTCGCTGGCACCGCCGACGCTAACCCCGCACGCGGCCCCCGGTCTGCGCAGGATTACGCAGAACGGCCCGCCCATGCGGAAAGAATGGCGGCCTCCTTCTCAGGAGCCATCCCGTGTGTGGTCTTGCTGCCGAAGTTGCGCCGGTCTTCCGGGATCTCGCGCAGCCACGCCCACGTGTCGCGCACGGTCTCGGCCACCGGCCGGGTACGCAGCCCGGCCGCCTCAGCCGCCCCCGTGGGGACGTTCCAGAAGTTCGCCGTCACCGCGGACGGCGGCCCGCCCCACAGCGGCAGCTCGACGAACGTCCCGGCCCCCTGCTCCACGAGGAACTCGTCGTCCACCCACACGAGCTCCGCGTCAGACCCCGTCGCCTCCTTGCAGAGCCCGAGCCACTCGCCATAGGTGACCTTGCCCACGGGCCCCGTCACGATGAACTGCCCCGCCGCCCCGCGCGCGGCCTGGTCGAGCGTGAAGATCGCCACGTCGCGCGCGTCCACGAGCTGCATCGGCGCCCCGGGGTCGCCGGGCGCGAGGACCTGCCCGCCGCGGGCGATCCTGGTCAGCCACCACGGCAGCCTGGCGATGTCTTCGTGAGGACCCAGGATGATGCCCGGCTGGATGATCAGCGCGTTGCCGTCGAACCCCTGCTCGACCGCCCGCTCACAACCCGCCTTCAGCACGCCGTAGCCGCCGTCGTCAGGCCCGGCGTCCGGCTCGCAGGCCCAGCCGGGCGCGCCTTCCTCGGCCGGCTCGGCGGGGAAGCCGTCGAGGGCGGAGATGCTCGACACGAAGGCGTACGTGCCCGCCCGCCCCGACAGCGCCCGCACCGACTCGCCCACGACCCTCGGCACGTAGCCGGAGGTGTCGATCACGACGTCCCACGACCGCCCCTCGGCCAGCCGCTCCAGGTCGGCGGCCACCTCCCTGTCGCCGCGCACGGCCTCGACGCCGGGCACGTCGGCCCCGCTCCGCCCCCTGTTGAACGTCGTGACCTCATGCCCGCCGGCCAGCGCCTCCTCGACGAACGCCCGGCCCAGGAACCCCGACCCACCGATCACCAGTAGTTTCATGAGTTCATTCTTCGCCAGCCGCCACCCTGCGATCGGACGGCTTCACGCAGAGCGTAGGGCGGAGCGGCGGCACCATGTGCACCCGGGCCGAGCCGATGTCGAAATACAGCCCCACCAGCTCCAGCTTGCCCGCCCTGACCTGTTCGTCGACCTTCCGGTAGGTGAGCAGGTTCTCCAGCTGCTGCTGCACGTTGACCCGGCACAGCACGTCCAGGGCCCCGTTGTGCAGCCGGTCGCCCTCGGTCTCGATGAACGTGGCCAGGCTGTGGTCCCCGTGCCGCAGCCACCTGCGCAGCCCCGGCAGGCTGCCCGCCTGCACCCCGCCACTCAGCACCCCCGCCATCGCGCCGCATCCCGAATGCCCGCACACCGTGATCGTGTGCACGCCCAGCACCTGCGTCGCGTACTCGATCGCGGCCACCACGGAGTCGTCGTGCGGCTCGGAGCCTCTGCGCGGCACGAGGTTGCCGATGTTGCGCACCGTGAACAGGTCGCCGGGGCCGCTCGCCGTGATCAGGCTCGGCACGATCCTGGAGTCCGCGCAGGTGATGAACAGGTGCGTCGGCTGCTGCTTGCGGGCCAGCTCGGTGAAGATGGGCCGCATCAGCGGCGCCGTACGCCGATGGAACTCCCGCGCCCCCACCGTGAGCTGGCACTCAGGCTCCGCGGGTACGCCGACCGGCGGAACGTCCGGGTTCCCCGGCCGCCGTCGCCGCTGCGCCCACGGCAGCCACCAGCGATCAGGCGCCTTGGGCGGCGACTTGACCGGGAACATCCGCGCCCCGCTGGCCGCCAGCGCGTACCACTCGTCGTGCAGCTCGTCGATCTCGACCGCGCCGCCCATCCGCTCGTGGTCCAGCCGCCAGGAGTGGATGGCCTCGAAGGCCGCGTTGTCCATGAAGTCGATGTTCAGGTCGAGGTCCACGGGCGTGCCCGCGGGGATCGTACGGAGCTCGTGGGTGAGCCTGGGCACGCCGAGGAACGTCAGCGAGCCGGAGATCGTCACGTGCAGCCGCTCGTCCCTGTCCTCGCGCTTCAGCACCGTCACCCAGGTCAGGCGGCGCAGCGCCAGCAGCGCCGCCAGCGCCAGGCCCGCCAGCACCCCCTCGGCCAGGCCCAGCAGGACCACGGCGGCCATCGTCACCACGTAGACGGGCACCTCGCCGTGGCCGTGCACCTTCCTGATGTGACCCAGGTTCACCATCTGCACGCCGATGAACACCAGCAGCGCCGCCAGCGCCTCCAGCGGGATCCACTGGATCGACCAGCCGAACCCCAGCGCGAACACCAGCACCCACACCCCGTGCAGGATCGCCGACCAGCGGGTACGGGCGCCCGCCTGCACGTTCGCGGTGCTCCGCACGATCACCCCGGCCACCGGCAGTCCGCCGAGCGCGCCGGTGACCATGTTGGCCACGCCCTGCCCGGTCAGCTCCTGGTCGAGGTCGGCGCGGCGGCCGCCGTGCATCCCGTCCACGGCCACGGAGCACAGCAGCGACTCGCAGCCGGCCAGCAGCGCGACCAGCAGCACCGACGCCACGATCAGGTGCCAGTCGCCGTGCGGCAGCACCGGGAACGCCCACTCGGTGACGCTGTCGGACAGGTCCACGCGCGTGACGTCCCAGTTGAACGCCCACGCCGTGGCCGCCGCCGCGAGCAGGGCGGCCAGCGGCGCGGGAACGGTCCTGATCTGCCGGGGCAGGCGCGTCCACAGGGCCAGCACGGTGATCGTGAGCAGGCCGACCGCGACCTTGTGGCCGTGCAGGTCGGCGATCTGGCCGGGAAGCTCGATCAGGTTCGCGATGGCCGAGCGCTGAGAGCTGCCGCCCAGCACGACGTGCAGCTGGGCGAGTGCGATGATCACGCCGACGGCCGCCAGCATGCCGTGGACGACGGCCGGCGACACCGCCAGCGCCGCCCTGGCCGCCTTGAACACCCCCAGCACGAGCTGGACCGCGCCCGCCAGCAGAGTGATCATGCAGGTGGCCCGCCAGCCGTACGTCTGTACGAGATCCGCCACCACCAGCGACAGCCCCGCGGCAGGCCCGCTGACCTGAACGGCCGAGCCGCCCAGCGCGCCGGCCACGATCCCGCCCACCACGGCGGCGATCAGTCCGGCGGCCAGCGGCGCTCCGGAGGCCATCGCGATGCCCAGGGAGAGGGGCACCGCGACCAGGAAAACCACGAGCGAGGCTGGCACATCATGCCGGAGGGTGCTCAGCCAGCTACTCTGCGTGTCGCGGAACATGGAGCAAACCCTATTGCTCCGTCACCCCCGCTTTAGGAGCGCGTCGCGTGGGTTTTACGGATTAATGAGCGCGCCTGAGATCAGCGGTAGTAGTCGTGCGGGTAGTCCTGCTCGGGCGCGCGCCGGGGGTCGCCGTTGGCTCCCGACGGCTGGGGCTGGCCGTTGCCGTACGTCGGCCAGGCAGGAGTGCCCGTGGGCGGCTCAGGCCAGGCGGCGGGTGCGGTGGCGGCGGGGCTGGTGTAGTCGCCCGTCTCGTACGCGAACGTGGACTGCGGCGTCGGGGCCGACAGCACGTCGTCGTAGGACGAGACGGCCCTGCCGGGCACGGTCGGGGTGCCGGCGGCGGGGGAGGGGCCGGTGAGCGGGTCGGAGTCGTCGGCCACGGCCCAGCCCGGGCGCACCTCGTAGGAGGCGGGATAGGACGGGGAGCGCCCGGCGGGCTGCTCGAACGCAGGCCAGGAGCTCGCGGAGCCGTAGACGGCGGTGGAGGGAGCGGGGTCGTCGAGGATGTCGGGAGAGGAGGGCCAGCCGCCCGACGTGGACGGGGCCGGCGGGGCGGTCCAGGTGGACTCGAGCGGGTCCGCCGCGCCGTTGTAGGCGGGGAACGGGTCGCTCGTGGGCGCGCCGTGGATGGGCGAGGACGGCACGGCGGGGAAAGAGCCGCTGGAGGCCGCGCTGGCGGGGTAGATGCCGTTGCCGTTCGCGACAGGGGAGGCGGGGAACGAGCCGCTGTCGGGGGTGGCGGAGTAGGAGCCGTTGCCGTTCGCGACGGAGGTGGCGGGGAACGAGCCGCTGCTGCCGGTGGCCGCGGGGAACGTGGAGTTCGACGACATCGCATTGGACGAGATGGAGGCGGGGGACTGGTCGGCGGAGCGCGTGGGGGCGGGCACCGGCTGGGCGCCCGCACCGAGGATGCTCATCACGTCGGCCGTCGGCGCCGCGAAGGTCATGGTGCGCTGGTCCGCCAGCTCGGCCTGGGAGGGAGCGCGCTTGGGCTCGACCAGATCGGCGAGGTTGGCCGCCGCGGCGGCCGCGGGGACCTGACGCTGCGGGAGAGGGGCCTGCACGGTGGACGCGTTGGGGTCCACGGAGGCGGAGGCGGGGACGGGCTTGGCCGGCTTGGCGCTACGGTCGCCGCCGCGCTTGGCGGGGCGCTCGGACCTGCGCTCGGCGGGTCGCTCGGATTTACGCTCCGGCTGGCGTTCTGCGGCAGGGCGCTCCGATGGGCGCTCGGCAGGGCGTTCACGCTCGACTGGGCGCGAGGCGCCCTTCCTGGCCGCAACGGTGCCACCCGCACCGAAACCGCCCTCTTCCGCGTCACTGCGGATGTTGGCCCAAAACTCCTCGTCCTCATCGTCGGACGACGGGTTGCCCCACTCGTCGACGCCACGCCTGCCACGCTGACCGGTGCGGACCGGTTTGACCTTGACTTCATCAATGGGGCTGAAGTCGGGGCTGAAATTGTTCATCCGCGGTTCGTGCGCAGCGAACTCGTCAGTGGACCGAGCATGAGTCATCTCCTCCTTCTCGGCCATCTCCTTCAGCCGTTCCGGAGGGAGAGAGCTCTCCCGGCGGTTCATGGAACGCATGCCCAGTGCCACGACGACGAGCACGAGGAGCACGACAGCGACCAAGCTGACTACGACCGCGATCATTGCACCACCCTCAAAGCCATGGCCTCCCTTTGGCACCGATGAGATCGCGCGGCCATCGACGCGATCTGCCCCCTTTGATCACCAGTGCCTAACAATTGAGTCTGATTGTGTCGGACCACTATGAGCGTTGTCACACCCTACGTGAAGAATTGGTACACCGTACTACCAGCAGTGTTCGGTCTCTCACTGGATGTTGACCGCCGTGAGGCGGCCGCGGGCTATGGTCTGGTCCGCGATCTGTTTCAAGATCTCGGGGAGGGGGGCGCCCTCCGGTCTGCTGACCTTGCCACTCAACGTGTAGACGGTGAAGCGATAGGTGCCCTCCCCGCAGGGGGGCTGGTAGCCCGCCTTGCCACTGGTCACCGTGGCCTGGCCGGCCCCGGTCGGGAGGTCGGCGGCGGCACCGGGTCCCAGCTCGGTCGTGGTCGCCGGGATGTTGTAGAGCACCCAGTGCACGGCCGATGCTGACGGCGTGTGGGAGTCGACCACGATCGCGATCGACTTCGCCTCGGACAGTGGCGGACTCGACCAGCGCAGAGGCGGACTGCCCTGGTCGCCCTGGCAGGAGTATTCGCGCGGCAGCGGTTTGCCTTCGCGCAACTCCGGACTCGAGACGTTGATCTCCGCGATGTCCTTGGCCTGAGATCTTCCGATGAGACTGCCGCAACCAGCCAACGCGAGCGCGACGACCACCCCTGTCACAATGACAGCGATGCGTCGCACGCGTGATGCCGCATTGCACAGCCCCATGCCGGACGATGCTACGCGGCTCTCGGCGGTGCGCAGACCGTTTCTCGATGGTCGGCGGCCGGTAAAGGATCCGAAACCAGCCAGAATCGCGGCATCCGGGCAGTGAGGTTGGACACAACCATGACCTCTGTCATTCCCCGCGGGCCCGAATCGGGCCGTAGCGAGGGACCCTTTCTGGCCTGCTGGTTCAGTGTGGCGGGACTCGGCGGGGAATCTGGCGCTGTGACCCGACAAAACGGACATCGGTTTCGGTCGGGAGGCGTTGGTAAAAACCAGGTGCGCCGGTTCGCCTGTTAGCGGTATCAGGTGACGGCTGCGGCTGGGGGCGTTCCTGCGGGTGGGCGGCCGGGCGTCCGGGCGGCAAGGGTCGTCCCGTCCTGGCACCCGGACGGAACGGGCGTTCAGGCCTTCAGGTCGGCGAGGGGCGTCGCGTCCGGGGGGAGCGTCGCGGACGGCGGCTGCCACGTTACGTGAGGGGTTCGCGCTGGGGTGCGGTCCCGCGCTCCCGGGCCTGGCTGGCACGAACGTGGCGCCGCCGACGCGGCCAAGCTCGACAGCCTACGGCCGGCCGCCACCGAGCATGGCACCGTGCCCGAGCCGGGTGTCGGCAGACACGCCGGGGCGTCAGGTGGATCTTTACCGCCAGGCTGGCGGATCACCGTCCGGCCGTGCGACTTAAGCTGGCCCTGTGACGACAACAGGCCCGCTGCGCGATCCGGCGAACCGCGTCTCGCCCAAGGCCGTTCGCCTGTGGCTGTTCGAGGCACTGATCGCATTTGTGTTCTTCGCCGGTGGCTCGATCCTGATCTCGCGCTGGGTGGGCGGGAGCGGGTGGCCGTGGGTGCCCGGCTGGTTCGCCGACAACTCGTGGCTGCTGCCGGTCGCCGTCCTGGTGGTGGTCCTGCCGTTCCTGGTGGCCGAGCCGTTCGTACGGTATGCCGTGCATCGCTGGGAGCTTTCAGGTGACGTCGTCTATGCGAGGTCGGGCTTCCTGACCCGGGAGTGGGTGTTCGTGCCTGTGAGCCGCATCCAGACGGTCGACAAGGGGCAAGGGTGGATGGAGCGGATGCTCGGGCTGGCCACGCTCGAGATCCGTACCGCGTCGCATGCCGGCTCATCGACGATCAAGGGGCTGGACTTCACGGTGGCGGCGGGGCTGGCCGAGCAGCTCGCGCACCGGGCGGAAGAGCTCAGGGACGACGCGACGTGACCGAGCCCAGGCGACCCCCTCATGGCGACCCGCCGCCCGCGCCGGAGAACGCCCCCGTACACAGGGAGCCCGTGCATAGAGAGAGCGGTCCCGTTCAGGAGGGCGGCCCCGCGCCGGAGAGCGCACTCGTACAACGGGACGGCGCTCCCGGCCCAGGAAGCGGCCCCGCGCCCGGCCCGGAGCCTGACACCGCACCTGTGCATGGCGCCGCGCCGCAGGGCGGTTTCGCGCCGGCGCTCGTGCGCGTGCCGCTGCGGCTGAGCCCCAAGGTGCTGCTCATCGATCCGGTACGCATGCTGCCCTCGCTGCTCCTCCCCCTCATCGGCGTGCTGTTCGTCGGCGGCTTCTCGACAAGGTCGTACGGGTGGGCGGCCGCGGGCGTCATCGGCACCGTCGTGTTCGCGGTCATCAGGTGGGCCACCTTCACCTACGAGATCGTCGGCGACCGCCTGGAGACGAAGCGGTCGCTGATCAGCCGGTCCATCCGGACCATCCCGCTGGAGCGGATCCGCGGCGTCGACGTGTCCATGCCGCCCATGCACCGCCTGCTCGGCCTGGCCATCCTCAAGATCGACACGGGCGCGAGCGGCGGTGACGAGGAGGCCAAGCTCGACGGGGTCACGCTGGCCGAGGCCGAACGACTCAAGTCCGTCCTGCTGCGGCGGGCGGCCCGTCCGGAGGAGCACGTACCCGATGCCGCGGCGACCGGGACCGGGACCGGGACCGTCGAACGGCCGATCATCGTCGTGCCGCGCAGGTGGCTGCTGTACGGGCCGCTGTCGGGCGCGTACCTGCTGACTCCTTTCGCGCTCGCGGGCGGTGCCGTGGGGCTGGCGTTCCAGTGGGGGGACGAGCTGGGGTTCGGCAGGGACGCCGCCTGGAGCGCGGGGGAGTGGCTGTGGCGTCATCCGTACCTGCTGCTGATCGTGGCGCTGCTCCTCGTGGTGGCGATGCCGTTCGTGGGCGGGCTGATGTACGCGGTCTTCAACTGGGACTTCACCCTCAAACGGCGTGATGGCTACCTGGTGGCGGAGCGCGGGCTGATCAACCGGCGCAGCGTGTCGCTGGAGTCGGAGCGGGTGCGCGGCTACGAGATCGTGGACGGGCTCGCCGAGCGGTGGGCCGGAGTCGTCCGCGTCTGGGCGATCGTGACCGGCCTGGGCGATTCGCAGACGCGGGGGCAGCTTCTGCCCGACGTGCCGCGCACGGTGGCCTTCCAGGTGACGGGAGACGCTGTCGGCCCCTTCCAGGCCGAGCTCCGGAGCCATCCGCCCATAGCGCGAAACCGCCGCCTTTTCCGTGCCGTCTTCCCCTGGGCCCTGCTGGCGGTGCTGAGCGCCGTCGCGGTCTGGGCGACGGGGCTGATGGTGTGGTGGATCTTCCTGGTGGTGGCGCTGCTGCTGGCGGGCGCCGGGGTTCCGCTGGGCCTCGACCGGTACGCGTCCCTCGGCCACGGCTACGACGGGGTGCGGGTGGCGGTGCGGTCGGGGTCGCTACGGCGCTCCCAGGCCGTGGTCGAACGCCGGGCCGTGGTGGGGTGGCGGCTGCGGCAGACGTGGTTCCAGCGGCGGGCCGGGGTGCTGACGCTCATCGCCGGGGTCGGGGCGGGCAAGGGCGGCTACTCGGCGATCGACGTGTCCGAGGCGCAGGGGGTCGAGTTCCCGGCTGAGGTCACGCCGGAGTGGCTCGCGCCCTTCCTCCGAGAGGCCGGAACGCCGGCCGCCGACTGACCCGCAACGGCCCGCGAGGGTGCCTGGTGGCGTGGGCGGGTCGATCGTGAAGGCCAGGCGGGGCTTTGCGGCGTGGGTGTGCAGGCGCCGGCTGGCTCCGTGGACCAGCGCGCATCGGACGTGCTGACGGTGCGTGCCGGCCGGGGCGAAGCGCGCCACCGGGGATGGCCGGCGCCGCGGTGCACTCGGCAAGGCGACCCCGCAGAACGGCTGGCCCTCCGTGGCTGGTCTGACGCAACGGCTGGTCCGATGGAGCGGCGACCCGATGCGCCCGGCCGGCCTTGACGAGTTGGGCAGACGCAACGGCTGCCCTGACGCGGCTGGCTTGATGGAGGGGCTGGCTTGACGCAACGGTTAGCCCTGCGCGGCTGGCCCGATGCAACGGCTGGCCCGATGCAACGGCGGGCCCGATGCAACGGCTGGCCCGATGGAAGGGCTGGCCCGGCGTACTACGCGCTGGGTTTGCGGCTGCGGCGTGATGGCCGCTGGGGGGTGTGGGCGGGCGGTCTGGCGTGGTGGCGGGGGGTTTGGGGGACGCGTCGGTGAGGTCAGTCCTGGCGGCGGGCGCCGAACATGATCTCGTCCCACGTCGGCACCGAGGCGCGGCGTCCCCTCGAACCCTTGCGCGGCTGGCGGGCGGCCGGGGCAGGCGGGGGCGACGGCACCGGCACGGCCGGGTCGTCCTTCGTCTCGCCGCCCTTGCCACCCCGTGCGGCCGGCACCGCCGGTGCGGGCTTGGGCTCGCTGGGGACGGGCTTGGGCTTGGGCGCAGGCGGCTTGGTCGCCTGCACGGGCTGCTCGGGCTCCGGCTCCGGTGCTGCGGGCTGGGCGTCGCCGGTGCCCTTCTGCTTGGCGTCCGGTACGGCCTGCGCCGCCTTCTTCTCCGGCTCGGTGGTCGTCGCCTCAGGCGTCGGCGTCTTCTCGGTGGTCTGCGTGGCCTTGGCCGTGGTGGCGTCCGTGGCGCTGGTGGTCCCGGCGGTGGCTTCCTCAGCCGTTGCGCTGCTGGGCGAGGAGGTGGTGGTCGCGGCCGGGGTCGCCTTGGCGGCGGCCGGGCTTACGGCCTCGTTCTCCTTGGCGGTGGCCGAGGCGTCGGCACCGGCGGGCGTTTCCACGGAGGCAGGCGCCGTGTCGGTGGCAACTGCTGCAGCCGTGGTGGGTGCCTCGACGGTGGTGGGCGTCTCGGCGGTGGCGGGTGCCGCGTCAACTTGTGCCGCGACAATGGGCGCCGCTGCGGTGACGGACACTTCGGTCGTAGCAGGGTCCGGGGCGGGGGCCGTGGTCGTAGCAGGTGCCGTGGTGGCAGCTACCTCGGTCGTGGCAGGCGCCTCCGCGGCGCTGGGCGTCGTGGCCTCTGCGGCTTCCGCCTTCTGTACGGTGCTCGCGGACTGGCCGGTGGCTTCCCTCGTGACGTCGGCTGCCGGTGACGGTGCCGAGGCGTCCGGAGACGTCGTGGTGCCGGCGGCGGGCGACGAGGCGGCGCTGGCTTCCGTGGCCGTAGCCGCGGTAAGGGGGGCGGTGGTGGACGACGTCACAGCCGCTGCGGCCGGGACCGAGTCCGTGGCGCTGTCGGACGCGGCGGTTTGAGTAGAGCCCGATTCGGCGGCGGGTGATGCTGCGGCCGGCTCAGTGGTGGGTGACGCTGTGGCCGGCTCTGGCGTGGTCGGAGCAGCAGCCGCCTCGGCGGCCGGTGACGCTGCGGTCACCGGGACCGTGCCGGTCCGCTCGGCGGTGGCGCCGGCAGACTGAGCGGCCGACTGGGCCGTGGCAGTGGGCTGTGCGGCGATGGCGGGCTGTGCGGTGGGCTCGGCGCTGGTCATCGAGTCCGGGCTGACGGTCGCTGCGGCGCTGGCCGGTGTCGTGCTGCTGATCGGCGTCGTGCTGCTGATCGGCGTCGTGCTGGCGGCCGCTTCAGCCGCTGGCATGGCTGCGGGAGCCGGCTGGGCGGCAGGTGCCGGCGCGGTCGTGGCAGTCGGCTCGGCGGTCGCCTGGAGGACGGTCTCCTCGCGGACCGGCGTGACGGTCTCAGCCTGGACCGGCGTGACGGTCTCAACCCGAGTGGGCGTGAGGGTCTCGGTCTGGCTGGGCGCGACGGTCTCGGCCGGTGCGACGGTCTCAGCGTGGGTCGGCGTGCGGGTCTCAGCCTGTGCCGGCGTGACGGCCTCGGTCTGGGCTGCCGGCGGCGTCACAGTGGCGGCGGGCTGGGTGGTTCCGGGCAGGGCGTGCTCGCCGCGCTCGGTGGTCGAGAAGGCCGGCGGCGCGGGCTGGGCGGTGTCCGTGGTGGAAAGCGGCTGGTCCTGCCCGGCGGGGCGGTCCTGTGCTGCGGGGTGGTCCTGGGTGGCAGGGCGGTCCTGGGGCTGGGTCTGGGTGAGGTGAGCGGACTCAGGGGTCCGGTCGGCGGTGTGCTCGGGGCGATCCTGCGCGGACGGCGGTGCCTCGGCCGAGGGCGGCTGGGTGGTGCCGGTGACGTGGGAGTCGGGGTGGGCGGGCGGCGAGGTCGCCGGGGCGTAGATGGAGTCGGTGTCGCGCTCGCCCTGGCGTCCGGGCCCGAAGTCGGGCAGCCACGTCGAAGCCCCGCCACGGCGGGACGAAGTGTCGCCGGGGCGGCCATAGCCGGTCTCGCGGGCCGGCGGCTCAGGGCGGAAGTGCTCGCGAGCGGGCGCGGCGTCCTGGCGGAGGGGGTCGCGGGGCGCAGGGTCCTGGCGGTAGGGGTCGCGGGAGGGCGGAGCGTCCTGGCGGTAGGAGTCGCGCGACGGTGCTGAATCTCCGCGGGTGGAATCCCCGCGAGAAGAATCCCCGCGGGCGGAATCTCCACGAGAAGCATCCGCGCGGGCAGCGTCCTGGCGGCCGGTGTCCTGGCGGTAAGGGTCGCGGGGCTGCGGGTCGGGGCGGAGGCCGGCCTCGGCGGGCGTGCCGTAGGACGAATCGCCGTCGCGCGAAGCGGCGGGCCGGTCGAAGGCGGACTCGCGGGGCGAGGACTCGGGCGCGCGCGTGTACGCCGACTCCGAGCCCCTGGGCGGCGGGTTGTAGCCGACCGCGGGCTCCTCGGGCTCGCGGCGCACCACGGAGGGGAAGTTCACGGCGTCGGAGGCGAGCGGCGGCACCGGCTGCAGCTTGGCCACGCGCGGCGCGAACGGCGTCACCGTCGTGTCCTCCACCACGGGCGGCTCGGGGTCGAACTCGGCGGCGGACAGGCGCAGGGCCTCGTCGCCGTGGGGCGTCACATGACGCTTGCGCGGGTCGAAGAGCCACTCGGCGTGGC
This sequence comes from Nonomuraea rosea, assembly GCF_039539705.1. NCBI lineage: Bacteria > Bacillati > Actinomycetota > Actinomycetes > Streptosporangiales > Streptosporangiaceae > Nonomuraea > Nonomuraea rosea. The sequence continues at coordinate 150,919 of NZ_BAABDQ010000003.1, forward strand.
GCGTGTGACCGTTCCAGACGTAGCCGAGCTTGACCCGCCACAGGCCGTCGTCGCGCTTGGCGGAGTCCCAGTCGATCTCGTCGGTGGGCACGCCTCGCCTGGTCAGCCGCTCCGCCACGAGATCGCCCAGGGTGGGACCTGGCGCGGACTCTCCTGGCATGCGTACGGCCACGCGTTGTGCCTGCTGGGCGACGTACTCCCGCTCCTGCAGCACCGGCCCCTCGAACCAGCGGACGCGCTCGACCGGGATCCCGGCGGTCGCGGCGATCTCCTCCGCCGTCTCTCCGGCGCGGATGCGGGCCTGGATCTCCTTGGGGCGCAACGGACTCTCCACTTCGATCTCGTACTGGCCGAGACGGGAGAAGTTGCCGCGGACGGCAGCACGGAGCCGGTCGTCCACGGGAAGCGTGAAGCGCGTACCTCGTCCGGCAGTAGCCAGCACGAGATAGGTGCCGTCCTCACTCACCGCGACGAGTCGGAGCTCCTGCATGCGAGTCCCTTCGTCAGCGTCGCCATTCTTCCCCCGGACCCTTGAGTCTCTCGCGTGTGCCGGTTGCCTGCCAGCACCGTACCCGGCATGTCCGAACATCGCCTTCATGGGATAGCCCCGGGGCGATGTGACGCCGGTCACATTTGTGGAATCCATCCCGCTATTGCCCGCCGCTGTGCATGTGGAGGCTAGAGGCCCCAGACGGATTCTGGCGAATCGCGCCGCCCGCTGTCGTGCACTTCAGCCAAGACGCGAGAACGGATGGATGAGCGGCGGGATGGAGCTCCAGGTGGCGGGCGGCGGCTCCGGCGAGGTGGGGGGCGTTCGCCGAGAAGGCCGCGCCGCCCGGTGTGACCCGGCACGTACGGGAATCGGCGGCTACGACGGTGAAGAGACCGGAACGCGCCATCGCCCGCACGGCGGTCCGCAACGCGGGGGAGTCGGCCCCGTCGAAGGACAGGCCGGCGACGGCGGGCCCGCGCGCGTGCCGGCGGATCCAGTCGAGCCCGGCCAGCACGTCGGCCAGCGTGCCTGGCCCGTCGCAGCCGAGCACGCGTACGGAGGCGATCCTGGCCTTGGGCGCGACGCCCGTGTAGCGCCCCGCGATGGTCCTGGCGACCTGTGTGCCATGGCCTGAGCAGTCGCGGCCGGTGCCGCCGGTGGCGTCGAAGGCGTGCCAGGCGCGGTCCCCGAACTCGGGCCTGGTGACGTCGACGCCGCTGTCCACGACGTACACGGTCGTGCCCGCGCCGCCGGTCCGCACGGCGCGCGGCCTGGCGGACGCGCCGCCGGTCATAGGGTGGATCTGGCGGTCCGGCTCGATCGTGCGCACCCGAGGATCCGCCCGGAGCTCGGCCAGCTCGCCGGCGGTGAGGAAGGTGGCGAATCCGGGCAGCGCCGCGGTGTAGAAGCGGCGTACCCGCCAGCGCACCTCGCCGACGAGCTCGCGGGCGGCCACCCGGTTGCGCGCGGTGACGATGTAGGGGCGGCTGGGCTCTGACGCGATGGGGGCCACGGCGAGTCCGGAGGCGGGCGTCATGGCGAGCGGGACGGCGGTCGTGGCGGCCGTGGCCACGGCCGCGGCGAGGTAAACGGAGGGCAGGCCGAGTCGTCGGGGCACGAGTTACAAGGTTGCCGCTCGCGCGGGGGGCGCGCGCGGCAAGACACGCGCTCACGCCGATTCCCGAGCCAGCTCTTTACCTAACGCAGGCCATCGGGCGATCGTGGCGGCCGTCAGCCGAGCACCAGGTCCAGGTACTCGTTGGTGAACAGGCGGCGTGGATCGAGCCGGTCGCGCAGTGCCGTGAAGTCCGCGAAGCGCGGATAGACCTTGCTCAGGTAGAAGGCGTCCCTGGTGTGCAGCTTGCCCCAGTGCGGACGCCCCTCCAGCCGGGTCATGATCTCCTCGACACCCTCGAAGTACGCGGGGTTCGGGGTCGGGCGGTAGATGTGGCAGGCGATGTACGCGGACGCCCGATCGTAGGCGGTGGACAGCCACGCGTCGCTGGGCGGCGTGACGCGCACCTCCACCGGAAAGGTGATCTTCCAGTTCATCCGCTCGATCAGGTCTCTGGTCTCGCGCAGCGCCTGGGTGAGATGATGGCGCGGCAGAGCGTACTCCATCTCGAGAAAGCGCACGTCCCGGCGCGCTGTGAAGATCTTGTACGACGTGTCGACCGACTCCGAGTCGCCGAGCGCCGCCGCGCTGACCGCGTTGATCCGCGGGATCAGGCCGGGCAGCCGCGCGCCCACGGCGCAGGCCGCGCCGAAGGCCGTGTTCTCCAGGAAGACGTTGTCCATCCAGCGTTTGACCGCGCTCGGCGGGCTGGCCGGGCCCGGGTCCCGGTTGTTGGTCTTGACCAGGCACGCATCGGTGTGCGGCACCCAGAAGAAGTCCAGATGCTCGTTGGCGGAGACCAGCGAGTCGAGCGAGCCGAGAATCTCGCTGAGCGGCAGCCTGTGCCGCCTGTTGTGCAGCAGGAACGCGGGCTCCACCCGTAACGTCACGGCCGTCAGCACCCCGAGCGCGCCCAGGCCCACCCTGGCCGCGTCGAACAGGTCCTCGCCGGGACCCACGGTCGCCACCGAGCCGTCGGCGAGCACCAGCTCCAGCTCGGTGACCTGGTCGGCGAGCCCGCCGCTGTCACGTCCCGTGCCGTGCGTGCCGGTCTGGATCGCGCCGGCGACGGTCTGCTCGGTGATGTCGCCCATGTTCGACAGCGCCAGGCCGCGCTCGCCGAGCAGCTCATTCAGCACGCGCAGCGGGGTCCCGGCCAGCACGGTGACGCGGTCGTCCGCCCAGGACCTGACTCCGGTCAGCCCGTGCGGGCGTAGCATGATCCCGTCGGTGAGGGCCACCCCGGTGAAGGAGTGACCCGTGCCGACCATGCGGACTCGCCGCCCGGAGGCGGCGGCGTCCACCACGGCGCGTACGACGTCCGCGACGGACGCCGGCGTACGCACCTCGGCGGGGGTGCCCGACTGGTTCCGCGCCCAGTTGGTGAAGACCACGAGCACCCTCCAGAGCTTCGTTCCGCTAAACGTGAACGATACTCACTTCTCCCAGCCGGCGGGAACCGGGAAGATGTCCCCGGGCTGGAGGTCCTGCTGCTTGACCACGTCGGACACGGTCACCAGGTGGTAGCCCTTGTTCTCCAGGGTCTTGATGATCGCCGGCATCGCGTCGACCGTCTGCTTCACCCAGTCGTGCATCAGGATGATGCCGTTGGGCTGAGCCACCTCAAGGGTCTTCTTCTTGATGGCCTCGACGTTCTTGGTGCTCCAGTCCTGCGAGCCGGCGGTCCACAGGATCATCGGCATGCCGTACTGGGCGGCGATGTCGGACACCTGAAGGTCGGCCAGTCCGTACGGCGGGCGCAGCAGCTTGGGCTCGACGCCCGACGCCTTCTTCACCGCGTCCTGGGTCTTCTGGATCTCGCTCTTGATCGTCCCGGCCTCACTCTTGGTGAAGTCAGGATGGCTGTAACTGTGGTTGCCGAGCTCGTGGCCCTCGGCGGCCATGCGCTTGACGTAGGCAGGGCGGCTCTTCACGTATTGGCCCTCAAGGAAGAACGTCGCCTTCGCGTCGTACTTCTTGAGCGTGTCGAGCAGCGTTCCCGCGTACTGGCCCGGACCGTCGTCGAAGGTCAGCGCGATGCACTTGACCTGCTCGCAGTCGACCGGTTCCTTCTTCGGAGCCTGGGCGAACGCGGGTGCCGGCGCGAGAGTGACGCAGACAGCCGCGATAGCTAGAAGTGAAGTGATTTGTCGGGACATAGCTAGAGCTTCCGGTGTGATGGGTGTTGCGAGGGATGTCCTGACGGTAGCGGATCAGCTCTTGGCGGGTGAAGACGCCTCGGGAAGTCTCAGCAAACCCGAACCTCCGATGCCCACGGCCACGGCGAGCGCCGCCGCGCCCCAGGAGAAGGCGTAGGCGTTCGAGGCGCCGTACATCTCCGTGAGCCGCCCGCCCGCCCACGCGCCGATCGCCACACCGAACCCGATCGACGTCGAGATCCACGCCATACCCTCGGTGAGCAGGGACGGCGGCACCAGCCGCTCGGTGAGCGAGAAGCCTGTGATGAGCGTCGGCGAGATCGCGAACCCGGCCAGGAACAACGCCCCCGCCATGATCCACACGTCACCGATGAACATGATCGGCAGCAGCCCCACCACGAACACGCCCAGCGCCCGCACGAACCGCCCGCGCAGCGAGATCTTCCAGCGCCGCGACCCGAACCACAGCCCCGACACCATCGACCCGCCCGCGAACGCGGCCAGCAGGAACCCGGAGGCCGACTTGACGCCCTGCTCCTCCGCGAACGCCACCGTGATCAGGTCCACCGACCCGAACACCGCGCCCAGCGCCAGGTAGACGCACGACAGCAGGGCGATCCCGGGGATCAGGATGGGCGTGCCGCCCGCCGACCTGACCCGCTGGACGGGCGGCTGGGTGCGCCGTTGCGCCGCCAGCGCCAGGCAGCCGAGCAGCATGCAGACCAGGGCGACGACCAGCCCCGCGTACGGGTTCACGCTGGTCGCGAGCACCGTGACCAGCGCCGGACCGGTGACGAAGACGACCTCGTCCACCACGGACTCGAACGCGAACGCGGTGTGCAGCCTGTCGGAGCCGCCGTGGATCACCGACCAGCGCGCCCGCACCATCGACCCGATGGACAGCGAGGTGGCCCCGACGACCAGGCCGGAGGCGTAGAGCGTCCAGTCGGGCAGCCCGAACCCGGCGCACAGCATGAGGGCGACCAGGGAGAGCCCGTTGACGACGGCGAACGGCGCGATGATCCGGCCCTGCCCGAACCTGTCCACCAGCCTGCCGGACAGGGGGGCGGCTATGGCGAAGGACACGTTGGTGGCGGCGGCGACCGCGCCCGCGGTGGCGTACGACCCGGTGAGCGTGGAGATCAGCAGGACGACCCCGATGCCGAGCATGGACATCGGCATCCGGCCGATGAAGCCGGCCAGGACGAACGCTTTGACGCCGGGCCCGTTGAACAACCCCCGGTAAGGCCCGACCACCACATTTCCCCCTTACATAAGCCCGCTAACCTTCGCGCACCGACTGTTCGGATGGCAAGTGATTTGTCCGGCGCGTGGGTTAACGTGTCCCGAGTGTCCGGTCTTCCCTCACTCCGCGCGGTCATGCTCATGGTCATCGCCGTGCTCGCGGTCACCGTCGCGGCCGGCGGCCTCGTCGTGATCCTGGACGGTGACGTGCTGAAATCCGCTCAGGAGCCCGTACGCAAGCAGCCGAGACCGACGGAGAGCCGGCCCGCTCCCCGGCTCGACCAGATGGTGCCCACGGCCGAACCGGTCAAGGATTTCGGTCAGGGCGGCCCTGGGATCACCTCCACCCCGCCGCGCGTGCTGGCGATCACCCCGTCCGCCGTGCCGAAGCGGACGAGGTTCGCGCTCGGCGAGCTGACGCATGTGCAGAAGGTGATCGTGGTGGACGCGGGCGCGGTCAAGGTGTCGGGCACCGCACTCAACCTGCTGGCCGTCGACCCGGCCGCCTTCCGCTCCTGGACGCCGCAGCCCGTTGCCGACCAGCCCGCCGTCTGGAGCGCGCTGGCCAGGGGCGAGCTGGTGGCCGACACGAGCGCGATGCGCAAGTTCGGGATGATCCTGGGCGCGATGTACCAGGTGGACGGCGGGCCCAGGCTGCGCGCCGCGGCGTCGGCCGGTCTCGGGCTCAAGGGCGTGGACGGGCTGGTGAGCGCGGACATGGGCAAGAAGCTCGGGTTCGCGCCCGAGGTGGCGGTGCTGCTGCACGGCAAGTCCGGCAAGATCAGCGAGTCGGCGGTGCGCAAGGCGCTCGGGAAGGGCGCGCAGGTGGTCATGCTCGACGCGGCCGCCCGCACCGCGAAGACGCAGCAGGGGGCTCAGCAGGAGGGGCAGCAGAAGCAGGGGCAGCAGGTCAGCGTGGGGCGGCCGGGCAGCTACCTGGAGCTCTACAAGGCCTCGGCCACCCGCTGTCCCGGGCTTTCATGGACGGTGCTGGCGGCGATCGGGCAGGTGGAGAGCTCGCACGGGCGCAACAACGGCCCGTCGAGCGCGGGCGCTCTGGGGCCGATGCAGTTCATGCCCGCCACCTGGAAGCACTACGGGGTGGACGGCGACGGTGACGGCAAGAGCGACATCTGGAGCCCGTACGACGCCGTGCCCGGCGCGGCCAACTACCTGTGCGCCAACGGCGCGGGCAAGGGCGGCGAGAAGCTGCGCAAGGCGATCTGGTTCTACAACCACTCGTGGGACTACGTGAACAAGGTCATGGGCATCGCCGCCGCCTACGCCCGCACCTACGCCTAGACGCGAGGGAGTGCCGTCGTCTGGAGGAGCGGCGGGAGCGCAGCGACCAGAGCGGGGGAAGACGGCGGCGTTGGGCGACCGAGCCCGCCTCACGGAGTGAGGCCATTAGACACAGCAGGTCAGTGGGCAAGGGACGGGCTGGGGCTCATCCATCAGTTCGCGCACCATCCCCACGAAACGGGGATGCGTGCCCGCGGTCGCCGCCCGCTCCATCGGCAGCCCCAGCTCGCCGGCCACCTGCCTGGCCTCGGTGTCGAGGTCGTAGACGACCTCCATGTGGTCGGAGACGAATCCGATCGGCACCAGCACGACGGAGCCGGCGTCCGTCTTGCGCAGGAAGTCGCAGACGTCGGGCTCCAGCCACGGCACCTGCGGCGGCCCGCTGCGCGACTGCCACACCAGGTCCCACGGCTCGGTGCGGCCGAGCGCCTGGTTGACCAGCTCGGCGCTCCTGCGTAGCTGTGCCTCGTACAGGCCGCCGCCCGGACCGGCCTTCTCGGCCATGGAGACGGGGATGCTGTGGGCGGTGAACACCAGCCTGGCGTCGTCGCGGCCGAGCCGCTCCAGCGCCGCCCGCGTGTGGTCGGCCATCGCGGTCACGAACCCGGGGTGGTCCCCGAAATGCCGCATCTTGACCAGCTCAGGGCCGCCGTCGATGGAGATGCGCTTGATGTCCTCGTAGTACTGGCGGCAGCTGGAGTAGCCGGCGAACGCCGACGTGGCGAAGACGGCCGCCTTCCTGATCCCGTCGGCCTTCATCTGCCGCACGGTGTCCTCGCCGAACGGGTGCCAGTTTCGGTTGCCCCAATAGACCGGCACGCCGGCGACCGGGCGCAGCGCCTCGACCAGCGCGCGGTTCTGGCCGTTGATCGGGCTGACGCCGCCGAACCCCTGATAGTGCTCGGCCACCTGGAGCAGCCGCTCGCGGGGCACGCCGCGCCCGCGTACGACGTTTTCCAGGAAGGGCAGCACGTCGTCGGGACCTTCGGGCCCCCCGAACGACAGGACCAGCAAGGCGTCGTAAATTCCCACGTGACAACCTTATGCCGGGCTCTCCACGGTCCTTCCCGCGCGGTAGGTTCGATCGAGTGAGCGCATTCAACGACATACGTGACTATGTGGCCATTCCCCGGGTTCTCTCGCTACGACTCTCGCCTGACGGCTCCAAGCTGGTCTCGGCCGTCCAGTCCCTCAATCCCGACGGCAAGTCGTTCGGCACCGCGCTCTGGGCGATCCCGGTCGACGGCGAGCCCTACCGGCTGACGCGCTCGGCCAAGGGCGAGTCTCCCGCGGTCTTCACCGCCGGGGGAGACGTGCTGTTCACCTCCGCCCGCCCCGACCCCACCGTCAAGGACTCCACGGACGAGGTGCCCGCGCTCTGGCTGCTGCCCCGCGCGGGCGGCGAGGCCCGCCAGGTGGCCACCCGCCCCGGCGGCGTCGGCGCCGTGCGCACGGCCGGTGACGTCGTCGTGTTCGCCGCCGACGTGCTCGACGGCGAGGAGGCGGCGGAAGCGGACAAGCGCAAGGCGCGCAAGGACGCGGGCATCAGCGCGATCCTGCACGAGGGCTACCCGGTCCGCTACTGGGACCACGACCTCGGGCCAGGCCGGCCGCGGCTGTTCGCCGCCCGGCTGGGCGCCGACCGCCTGGAGGACGTGCGCGACCTGACCCCGGACGCCGGCGAGGCGCTGGAGGACGCCGCGTTCGAGCTCACCCCCGACGGCGCCACCGTGGTCAGCACCTGGCGCACCGCCCTGGAGAAGGGCGAGTCGCGTACCGACCTGGTCACCATCGACGTCGCCACCGGCGAGCGGCGGGTGCTGCTCACCCAGGACCGCCACGACTTCGGCGGCCCGCTGGCCGTCTCTCCCGACGGCACGAAGATCGCCTGCTCCCGCGAGCGGTTCACCGGGCTGGAGGTCTCGGCGCGCAGCGAGCTGTGGATCGCCGACCTGGCCACCGGCGAGGGCCGTGCGTACGGGCCCGACCTGTTCCCCGCGGGCGTCGAATGGGCGCCGGACTCCTCGGCCGTCTACCTCGTGGCCGACTACCAGGGCCGCCGCCCGATCTTCCGCGTGCCGCTGGACGGGGAGCACAGCAGGCTCACCCAGGACGACGCCGCGTACGCCGGGCTCAGCGCGTCGGCCGACGGCCGTTTCGTCTACGCCCTGCGCAGCGGCGTCCACCTCGCGCACGGCCCGGCCAGGATCGACGTCGCCACCGGCGAGATCACCGACCTGCCCTCGCCCGCGCCGCGCCCCGAGGTGCCCGGCACGCTGACCGAGATCTCCGCCACCGCCGACGACGGCGTCACGATCCGCGGCTGGCTCGTGCTGCCCGAGGGCGCATCGGCCGACGCCCCGGCGCCGTTCCTGCTGTGGATCCACGGCGGTCCCGTCGCCTCGTGGAACGACTGGCAGTGGCGCTGGCAGGCGTGGATCATGGCCCAGCACGGGTACGCCGTCCTGATGCCCGACCCGTGCCTGTCCACCGGCTACGGCCAGGAGATGATCGACCGCGGCTGGGGCAACTGGGGTCCGCGCACCCAGGCCGACCTCGACGCGATCGTGGACGTGGCGCTGGCCAGGGACGACATCGACGCCGGGCGCATCGGCGCCATGGGCGGCTCGTACGGCGGCTACATGGCCAACTGGCTGGCCGGCCACAGCGACCGCTACAAGGCCATCGTCACCCACGCCTCGCTGTGGAACCTCGACCAGTTCGCCGGCACCACCGACGCGTCCATGTACTGGCAGCGGGAGTTCGGCGAGCCCGGCTCCGAGCGCTACGACCTGCTGTCACCGCACCGCTCACTGGACAAGATCACCACGCCGATGCTCGTCATCCACGGTGACAAGGACTACCGCGTGCCGATCGGCGAGGGCCTGCGCCTGTGGTGGGACCTGCGCCGTACCGAGGTGGAGTCGAAGTTCCTGTACTTCCCCGACGAGAACCACTGGATACTCAAGCCGGGCAACGCCGTCGCCTGGTACGAGACCGTGCTCGCCTTCCTCGCCCAGCACGTGCTCGGGCAGGAGTGGAAGCGTCCGGACTCGGTGGCGTGATGACGGACTTCCTGCAGCTGGCCGAGGACATCGCCCGAGAGGCGGGGCACATGCTCCTCGCCAAGCGGCCCACGATGTCCGAGGAGGTCGAGACCAAGTCCAGCCCCACCGACGTGGTCACGGCGCTGGACAAGGCGTCGGAGGAGCTCATCCGCGAGCGGATCCTCGCCGCCAGGCCCGATGACCGCATCCTCGGCGAGGAGGGCGGCGAGGAGCCCGGCGAGTCCGACGTGCGCTGGGTCGTGGACCCGATCGACGGCACCGTCAACTTCCTGTACGGCCTGCCGGACTGGGCGGTGTCGATAGCCGTCGAGGTCGGCGGCCAGGCCGTGGCCGGCGTGGTCAACGTGCCGGCGCGCGGCGAGGTCTACACGGCCTCGCTCGGCGGGGGCGCGTGGCTGGGCGCCGAGCGGCTGCGCTGCAACACCGGGGTCCCGCTCTCGCAGGCCCTGGTCGCCACCGGGTTCGGCTACTCGGCGGCCAGGCGCGTCGTCCAGGGCCAGGTGGTGGCCGAGGTGCTGCCGCGCGTGCGCGACATCCGGCGCGGCGGCTCGTGCGCCATCGACATCTGCTCGCTGGCGGCGGGCCGCGTGGACGCGTACTACGAGCGAGGCGTCAACCAGTGGGACTTCGCCGCCGCCGGGCTGGTGGCGACGGAGTCGGGCGCCACGCTGGGCGGGCTGCGCGGCAAGCAGGTCAGCCCGGAGTTCGCGCTGTGCGCCGCGCCCGGGCTATTCGGGGAGCTGCACGACCTGCTGGTCACGCTGGACGCCGACCGTCAGCCCTGAGGCAGATGAGTGAAACGGCCGGAGCCAGGGGCTCCGGCCGTTTCATGAGCTAGCGGGGCAACGGGATGCCGTGATCGTCTGCCAGCCTGCGCAGATCTTCGATCTCGGCGGTGAGTGTGTCGGCGAGGTAGTCGTCGCCGACGCTACGGGCCTCCCGAAGGCCCTTATAAGCCTGGTCGAGGCGGTGTTCGATCGTGGTCGTGAACTCGCCCATCTCACCTACTCTCTAGGGGTTCGATCCGTGTGGGGGCGAAGTCTCCCCATTGCCGTTTGATATCCGGGCAATGGGTGTCCCGCAGGCATACCCCGGCTTGTCGCCTTCCGAAACATGAATTTCGCGAGGCTTCCCCTCACCGGTGGGTCACCAACGCCTGAACATGGCTTACCGTGCGCTTATCGAGCCCGTGGGCAGAATGAGGGCCCAGAATAGGAAGAGGTGTTCCAAGCGTGCGAGTGCTGGTGGTAGAGGATGAGCGGGTGCTCGCCGACGCGATCGCGACCGGCCTGCGCCGTGAGGCCATGGCGGTCGACGTCGCCTACGACGGCGGCGGCGCCCTGGAGCGGACCTCCTACATCGACTACGACGTGATCGTGCTGGACCGTGACCTGCCGGTCGTGCACGGCGACGAGGTGTGCCGGCGGCTGGTGGAGCAGCGGACCGCCTCCCGGATCCTGATGCTGACCGCCTCGGGCGACGTGGACGACAAGGTGGAGGGGCTCGGCCTGGGGGCCGACGACTATCTGGCCAAGCCGTTCGTGTTCATCGAGCTGGTCGCCAGGGTGCGCGCGCTCGGCCGCCGCTCCGCCCCCGCGCTGCCGCCCGTGCTGGAGCGGGGCGGGATCCGCCTCGACCCGGGCAAGCGGCTGGTGGAGCGCGACGGCAGGGAGGTCGTGCTGACCAAGAAGGAGTTCGCGGTCCTGGAGGAGCTGATGCGCGCCGAGGGCGCCGTGGTCAGCCAGGAGGACCTGCTGGACAAGGCATGGGACGAGAACATCGACCCGTTCACGAACGTGGTCCGCGTGACCATGATGACGCTGCGTAAGAAGCTGGGCGAGCCTCAGGTGATCGAGACTGTGCCCGGGGTTGGGTACAAATTGTGACCGATAGGCCAGAGCGCGAAGCGGGACCGACGCATCCGATGATCAGCCCGCATTCGGCCAGGACGACGACGCGCGTGCAGGAGGCCCCGCCGCCCAGCGGGCCGCCCGTGTGGGACGGCCCGCCGCCGCCGCCGTCGCGCGTGCCGGTCGCGCGCACCACCATGGAGCGTGTGAAGGAGCTCCCGGGCAAGGTCAGCATCCGATGGCGGCTGACGCTCACCTACGGCGCGCTCGTCTTCGTGGCCGCGGCCGTGCTGCTGTTCTCGGTCTACGCCATCGTCGGCAGGGCCATCGGCGAGGCCTGGCCCAGCATCGACCTGGGGCTGGGCCCGGTTCAGAACGCGCAGTTGCAGTCGTCGTGGCGCCAGTTCCAGCAGCAGGCGATCGCCAACGCCAGGGACGCGCTGTTCGGCAGCTCCTTCCTGGCGCTGCTGGGAGTGGGCATCCTGGCGCTCATCATCGGCTATTTCGTGGCCGACCGGGCGCTCAAGCCCGTGGCGCAGATGACCGGCACGGCGCGCAAGCTGTCGGAGAGCACGCTGGCCCACCAGCGCATCGCCCTCGAAGGCCCCAACGACGAGCTGAAGGAGCTGGCCGACACCTTCGACGCCATGCTCGCCCGCCTCAACGTGGCCTTCGACACCCAGCGCCGATTCGTGGCCAACGCCTCCCACGAATTGCGCACTCCTCTCACGATTAACCGGACGGTGCTGGAGATCGCCCTGTCCGATCCCGAGGCGTCCGGGGACCTCAAAGCGCTCGGGCGTACCCTCCTCGAAGTCAACGCCCGTAACGAGAAGCTCATCGAGGGGCTGCTGCTGCTCGCGAGGAGCGAGCGCGAACTCGCCGTGCGCAAACCGCTGGACGTTCAGGAAGTGGCCCAGACGGCCGTGGAACAGGTCGCGCCGTTCGCCCAGGAACACGGCGTAACCGTAACGACCGAACTGGTCAGCGCGCCTACCATAGGCGATCCGGTGCTCCTGGAGCGCTCCGTGAGCAACCTGCTGGAGAACGCGGTCAAGTACAACATTCCCGAAAACGGAAAAGTATGGATCCGAACGGGAATGGCGGACGGTGCCTTGGTTGTTCAGGTGGCCAACACGGGGCAGCACGTCCCGGCGTACGAGGTGAACAGCCTGTTCGAGCCGTTCAGGAGGCTCCATGCGGACCGTGTGGAATCGGCCAAGGGGGCGGGGCTCGGGCTGTCCATCGTCCGTGCGGTGGTCCAGGCACATGGCGGAAATGTGGCCGCTGTGCCGCGTGATGGTGGAGGACTTGTCGTGACCATTCAGCTCCCGAGACGCTGACCCGCGATGTCTCTCCCGCACCTCCGTCCGCGTGTTGATGTGGTGGGGGCGTCTCGTTCTCGCCGCACATGTGGTTGGATGTGCCGTCGAACACGGTGGTGCATGCCGCCAAGGCTGTGGGTTTCGCCATATTTGGCTAACCATTGCCAACGGCAGCAGGCCCTGACGTGTTGGGAGGTTCGTGGCGTGTTCCTGCGGGGTACCGATGGGAAATCTCCCCGACGGAACGGGCACAAGATGGGCCTCCCGGACGTTAGAAGACGCGCGATGAGCGCGAAGACATATAGATGAGGGGGATGGAGTAAGCACAATGGCTACCGACTACGACAGCCCGCGCAAGACAGACGACGACCTGGGGGAGGACAGCCTTCAGGAACTCCAGGCGCGGCGCACTGACAAGTCGTCCGGCAGCATCGACATCGACGAGACCGATCTGGCGGAGTCGCTCGAGCTTCCTGGTGCCGACCTGTCGAACGAAGAGCTGTCCCTGCGGGTGATCCCTCGTCAGGCGGACGAGTTCACCTGTTCGCGTTGCTTCCTCGTGCACCACCGCAGCCAGCTGGCCTCCGAGAGGAACGGCCAGCAGGTCTGCAGGGAGTGCGCCGCCTAACAGAGGAGGCATCGCGTGGCCGTACCGGAGAAAGATCATCAACCGGGCAGTGAGGTCGCCGACCCCGACAAGGAGGTCGGCGAGCTCGTCGGCAAGCTCACCGCACCCGGTGAGCTGGAGCCGGCCGAGCGGCGCAGGCTGCTCGGCCGACTAGCCCGATCCCTGGCCGAAGGGGCGAAGAAGGCGCGCGTGACCGGCGTGGGCCGGGGACGCTGGCTGGCTGACGTCTTCCTCAACATCGCGCCACGCATCCCGATCAGGGACCTGCACACCCTCTCCGAGCATCATCACGGCCTGACCGGCGAGGAACTGGCCGATGATCTGGTGCGCACCGCCCAGAAGGCGACGATGACCGTCGGCGCCATCGGCGGAGCGCTCGCGGCGGCCGAGTTCGCCGCACCACCCCTCCTCCTCTCCGCCCCCGCGCAGCTCGTGGCCGAGACCATCGTGGTCGCCGCCATCGAGGTCAAGCTGCTGGCCGAGCTGCACGAGGTCTACGGCGTACGCGTCCAGGGCAGCGGCACCCAGCGTGCGGTCGCCTTCACGGCCGCCTGGGCCAAACAGCGCGGCATCGATCCGCTCGCACCCGCCTCCGTCACGCTCGCACTCGGCGCGGCCACCAAGACGGCCCTCCGCAACCGGTTGATGCGCACGCTCGGCCGCCACCTGACGACGTTCGGCCCGTTCCTGACCGGCGCGGTCGCGGGCGGCGCGCTCAACAGGATGGCGACCAAGAAACTCGGCCAGGCCATCCGCGAGGACCTGCGCGGCAAGCTCCCGCCCGGCCCGAGGCGCGAGGAGGTCGAGCCCGGCACGAACGGCGAACTCGAAGCCTGAGAGCGGCCCGCTTCTCCCCGGCTACGCGGCCGGCCGGCCGCGCAGCCCGTCGAACGTCATCTTCAGCAGCGCGTCGGCCAGATCCTCCGCCGAGGCGCCGCGTGCGGGCTGGTACCACTCCGTGATCGAGTTCACCGTGCCGAAGAGCAGCCGCGTCACCAGCGCCGGGTCCACGTCGGGCCGGATGCTCCCATCCGCCGCCGCCTCCTTGACCAGGTGGCTGACGAACCTGTCGAACTCCCGCCGCCGCCCCAGCGCCGCCTGCTCGGTCGCGCTGTTGCCGCGCACCCGGAGCAGCAGCGTCACGTAGGGGAGCCGGTCGATGAGGATCCTGACGCTCTGCCGTACGACCCATTCCAGCCGCTCGATCGCGGTGCCCGAGGCGGCCCGCTCGTCGGCGACCATCGCGAACAACCCGTCGAGCGCCCGGTCGAGCGCCCTGGCGAGGAGCTGCTCCTTGCCGGGAACGTGGTAGTAGATGGCGGACTTGGTGACGCCGAGTGCCCTGGCCAGGTCCTCCATGCTCGTCCCGTCATAGCCGCGCTCGTTGAACACGCCCACGGCGATGGACAGCACGGACTCGGGGTCATGCCCGCGTCTGCGGTGCCTGGTGGGGGTTGGCGGGGCCATAATGCTAATTATCCCTGGTTATCCGCTTGTCGATGACGCGTCTGAGCTTGCCGACCGAGCGTTCCAGCGTCTCCGGATCCACCACCTCGACCTCCACGCTCACGCCCACGGTGTCCTTGACCGCCTTGCGCAGCGCCGCGCCGGCCTCTGCCCGGCTCTCGAAACCGGGCCGGACCTCGACCTTGACGGTCATCACGTCCAGCCGGTCGGGGCGGGTCAGATGGAGCTGGAAGTGCGGCGACAGGCCCGCCGTGCGCAGCACGACCTCCTCGATCTGGGTCGGGAAGACGTTCACGCCGCGCAGGATGATCATGTCGTCGGTCCGGCCGGTCACCTTCACCATGCGGCGGAACGCCGGCCTGGCGGTCCCCGGCAGCAATCTGGTCAGGTCGCGGGTGCGGTAACGGATGACCGGCATGGCCTCCTTGGTGAGGCTCGTGAAGACCAGCTCGCCCTCGCCGGCCGGTTCGCCGGTGAACGGATCGACCGTCTCCGGATAGAAGTGGTCCTCCCAGACGTGCAGCCCGTCCTTGCTCTCGACGCACTCGTTCGCCACGCCGGGGCCCATCACCTCCGACAGGCCGTAGATGTCGACGGCGTGCAGGTCGAAGCGGTCCTCGATCTCCGTGCGCATCCGCTCGGTCCAGGGCTCGGCGCCGAAGATCCCGATCCTGACCGACGACTCCCGCGGGTCCAGGCCCTGCGACTCGAACTCGTCCAGCAGGGCCAGCATGTACGACGGCGTGACCATGACGATGTCGGGCCGGAAGTCCGTGATGAGCTGCACCTGCCTGGGCGTCATGCCGCCGGAGACCGGGACGACCGTGCAGCCCAGCCGCTCGGCGCCGTAGTGGGCCCCGAGTCCGCCGGTGAACAGCCCGTATCCGTAGGCCACGTGCACCATGTCGCCGGGCCGCCCGCCGGAGGCGCGGATCGAGCGCGCCATGACCTCCGCCCAGACGTCCAGGTCCTTCCTGGTGTAGCCGACCACGGTCGGCTTGCCGGTGGTGCCGCTGGAGGCGTGGATCCTGGCGACCCGCTCGCGCGGCACGGCGAACATGCCGAACGGGTAGTTGTCGCGCAGGTCCTGCTTGGTGGTGAAGGGGAAGCGGGCGAGGTCGCCCAGTTCTTTGCAGTCGCTCGGATGGATGCCGACGCTATCGAACTTTTCCCGATATAGCGGGACATTTGCGTATGCGTGGCTGAGTGTCCATTGCAGTCGTTCGAGCTGGAGCTTCATGAGCTCGTCGCGGGACACCCGTTCGATCGGGTCGAGCTCGTCCGGCGCGGGGGGATCGCCGAGTCTCATCAGCCGTTCACCGCTCCCGTCTCAGTGGTCTGCCGTCGGATTCCTGTCGTGCTGCCTGTCGTGCTGCCGATCGTGCTGCCCGTCTGGCCCGGCGTTCAGCTGCCTGCTGCGGCCGCGGAACTCCGCGACCACCTGGCCGTCGGGCCTGCGTACCGTGACGTCGTAGATGCCGCTGCGGCCGTAGACAGTCCTTTCTGCCGCCTCGGCCACCAGAATGTCACCTTCGCGCGCGGGCGCGACGAAGGTGATCTCCGCGCCCGCCGCGACCGTCACGGGGCCGTACGTGTTGCACGCGCAGGCGAAGGCCGTGTCGGCGAGCAGGAACACGTAACCGCCGTGGCACAGGGTGTGACCGTTGACCATCTGCCCGGACACCGTCATGCGGCACACCGCCCGGCCCTCGCCCAGCTCCGTCAGCTCGATGCCCAGGGCGGCGGAGGCGGTGTCGGCGTCCATCATGCGACGCGCGCTCTCCAACGCAGGTCTCCTTGTCAACTGACCGAATGTTCGGTAAACACTTCACGACTGGCCGTTCCCTGTCAAGAGGGTGGACAACATGTTCGAGCAGCACCGCGAGACCCTGGAGAAAGCCCTTTCCGCGATCGCCGGCCGCGGATATTGGAGCGCCTATCCGGAGTCGCCGAGCCCGCGCGTCTATGGCGAGGGGGCGGCCGAGCGGGGCAAGGAGGCGTTCGAGTCCTATCTCGGGAAGCCGTTCCCGCTCGAACAACCGGGCACCGGGTCCTGGATCGGCGGCGAGCGCTCGCCGTACGGGATCGAACTCGGCGTCACCTATCCGCAGCCGCTGGCCGAGGACCTGATCAGCGCCGCGAAGGCGGCGATGCCCGCCTGGCGGGACGCGGGCCCGGAGGCGCGGGCGCTGGCCTGCGTCGAGATCGTCAACCGGATCAACCGGCGGAGCTTCGAGCTGGCCTGCGCCGTCCAGCACACCACCGGCCAGGCGTTCGTGATGGCCTTCCAGGCGGGCGGGCCGCACGCGCAGGACCGCGCGCTCGAAGCCATCGCCTGCGGCTACGCCGCCATGACCGCCTCGGCCGCCACCGCCCGCTGGGAGAAGCCGGCCAAGGGCGAGCCGCTGGTCATGGACAAGCGCTTCACGGTCGTCCCGAGGGGCGTCGCGCTGGTGATCGGCTGCAACACGTTCCCGACCTGGAACGCCTACCCGGGGCTGTTCGCCTCGCTCGTCACCGGCAACCCGGTGATCGTCAAGCCCCATCCGCGCGCCGTGCTGCCGCTGGCGATCACCGTGCGGATCGCTCGCGAGGTGCTCGCCGAGGCCGGGTTCGACCCCGCGCTCGTCTCCCTGGCCGTCGAGGAGGGCCAGGGGCTGGCCAAGGACCTGGCCACCCACCCCGCCATCCGCATCGTGGACTTCACCGGCTCGACGGAGTTCGGCGACTGGCTGGAGCAGAACGCCACCCAGGCGCTCGTCCACACCGAGAAGGCCGGGGTCAACACGATCGTCGTCGACTCCACCGGCTCCTGGCGCGGCATGCTGGGCAACCTGGCGTTCTCGCTGTCGCTCTACAGCGGCCAGATGTGCACCGCGCCCCAGAACATCCTCGTCCCCGCCGGCGGCATCGAGACGGACGAGGGGCACAAGAGCTTCGACGAGGTCGTCGCGGGCCTGGCCGCCGCGGTCGGCAAGCTGCTCGGCGACGACGCCCGCGCGGTGGAGCTGACCGGCGCCATCGTCAGCTCCGACGTCCTGGCGCGGGTGGAGGCGGCGCCCGCGCTCGGCGAGGTGGTGCTGGAGTCGCGTGCGCTCAAGCATCCGTCCTTCCCGGACGCGGTGGTCAGGACCCCGGTGATCGTACGCGTGGACGCGGCGAAGGACGGCGTCTACGGTGAGGAGCACTTCGGCCCCATCTCCTTCGTCATCCCCACGGGCTCGACCGAGGAGAGCCTCGACGTGCTGCGCCGTACGATCAGGGCCCGCGGCGCGCTCACCGCCGCCGTCTACTCGACCTCCGACGCCGTGCTCGGCCAGGCCGAGCGGGCGGCCGTCGACGCGGGCGTGAACCTGTCCTGCAACCTGACCGGCGGCGTCTTCGTCAACCAGTCGGCCGCGTTCAGCGACTACCACGGCACCGGCGCGAACCCGGCGGCCACGGCCTCGCTGACCGATCCCGGCTACGTCGCGGGCCGCTTCCACATGGTCCAGTCGAGGCGTCCGGGCTGAGACTCAACTATTAGGCACCCAGGAGGGCCTGCGGCGCCCCACGGCTGCTCTGGAGGCTCTGTGGCCGTACACGGGGGAGTCGTGGGTATGTCGTGGATTGTCAGAGTCATCCGGTCGCGCCCGGGGCGCGACCGGACTTCGACGCCTGAGCGGGAGGAGGAGCGATGGCCAGACCGTTCGCCTCGTCGGCGGATCTCGGCGAGAAGAAGCAGTCCCTGGAGGTGCTGGCCGAGGGCGTCTACGCGCTCACGGCGGAAGGCGACCCGAACATCGGCGCGATCGAGGGCGAGGACTTCCTCGTCTGCTTCGAGGCCCTGGCGACGCCCGTGGCCGCCCGCGAGTGGCTGGCCAGGCTGCGCGAGCACACGGACAAGCCGATCAGGTACCTGGTGCTGTCGCACTACCACGCGGTCAGGGTGCTGGGCGCGTCGGCGTTCGGCGCGGACGTGATCGTCACCCACGACAAGACCCGCGAGCTGATCGCCGAGCGTGGCAAGGAGGACTGGGCCAGCGAGTACGCCAGGATGCCGCGCCTGTTCAAGGAGCCCGCGTCCATCCCGGGCCTGACCTGGCCGACGGCGACGTTCAGCGACCGGTTCACCATCGATCTGGGCGGCGACCGCGGTGACCTGGTGCTGGCGTACTGCGGCAGGGGGCACACCGAGGGCGACCTGGTGGCGTGGCTGCCCAAGGAGCGGGTGATGTTCGCGGGGGACCTGGTCGAGTCCCAGGCCGCCCTCTACACCGGCGACGCCTTCCACCGGGACTGGTCGTCGGGCACGCTCGGCGAGGTGGCCTCGTTCGGGGCCCGTACGCTGGTCGGCGGCAGGGGAGCGGTGGCGCGCGGTGAGCGCGAGGTGGCCGCGGCCATCGCCCAGACCCGCGACTTCCTGGCCGTGATGCTGCGCGAGACCGGCGCCGCGAGCACGCTGCGCGAGGCGTTCGAGCGCACCCACGAGGCACTGGAGCCGCGGTACGGCTCCTGGCCGATCTTCGAGCACTGCCTGCCGTTCAACGTCTCCAGGCTCTGGGACGAGTTGCACGGCGTCGAGCGGCCGCGCGTCTGGACCGCGGAGCGCGACCGCGAGGTATGGGACCAGCTCCAGTCATGAAGCCGGTGGTGGAGACGGGGGCGCAGGTCATCGTCATCGGCGCGGGACCGGTCGGGCAGAGCGCCGCGCTGCTGCTGGCCCGCTGGGGCATCCAGGTGCTGGTGCTCGACCGGCGGCCGGGGCGGGAGCCGATCGGGTCGAAGTCCATCTGCCAGCAGCGCGACGTGCTCGACATCTGGGCCGCCGCGGGCGCGGGCCGGGTGGCGGAGGAGGGGCTGGCCTGGACCACCGCCCGCACCTACTACCGCGACACCGAGCTGTTCTCCTGGACGTTCGATCGCGAGGGGCCGCTGCCGCCGTGCGTGAACATCTCGCAGACCCGCACCGAGCAGATCCTCGACGACGTCATCGCCGCGCAGCCGCTCGTCGAGGTCCGCTGGGACCACGAGGTCACCGGCCTGACGCAGGACGAGTCGGGGGTGACGCTCCGGTGCGGCCAGCGGCTGCTGCGCGCCCCCTACGTGGTGGTCTGCGCGGGCGCCAGGGCCGAGGTGATACGCAGCTCGCTGGGCGTCACGTTCGGCGGCGAGACGTTCGCCGACCAGTTCCTGATCTGCGACGTCAAGGCCGACCTGCCCGGCTGGGAGAACGAGCGCCGCTTCTATTTCGACCCCGTGTGGAACCCCGGCCGCCAGGTGCTGATCCACCCGTGCCCGGGGGGCACGTTCAGGATCGACTGGCAGATCGCACCGGACTACATCCCAACAGATATCGATATTTCGCGAAAAATCAGGCAAATCCTGGGCGACGAGCCTTACGAGCTGCTCTGGCGGAGCACGTACCGCTTCCACTCCCGCATCGCCTCCCGCATGCGCGTGGGCCGGGTCCTGCTGGCCGGGGACTGCGCCCACCTGGTGGCCCCGTTCGGGGCGCGCGGGCTCAACTCGGGCGTGCCCGACGCCGAGAACGCGGCGTGGAAGCTGGCCTTCGCGCTCAACGGCTGGGCCGGCGACGGCCTGCTGGAGAGCTACCACGCCGAGCGGCACGCGGCCGCCGTGGAGAACATGGAGATCACCGCCGCGACCATGCGGTTCATCGCGCCGAGGACCGTGGAGGAGCGCGTGCGCCGGCGCGCGGCGCTGACGGGCGGCCTGGCCGCGGAGGTGGACTCGGGCCGCTTCGCCGAGCCCTTCTGGTACGTGGACTCGCCGCTCACCACGCCCGAGCCCGGACGCCCGTTCCGGGGCCGGCCGCCCAAGGGGGCGCTGTGCGAGCCCGCTCCCGGAGTGATCCTGCCCGACCTGCCGGTGCCCGGAGGAAGACTGCGCTCGATCTGCCGTGACGGATTCCTCGTTCTATTGGGCGATATGTGCGATTCGCGTTTGTTTGCGCAGGTCCTGGGCAAGGTCATTACGGCACCGCTCGCCGTACGCGGGCTCGCGGAGATGGAAGGGACCGGCTCGCTCGCTGAGAAGCTCGGCGCAGGGCCGGACGAGGCATGGCTCATCAGGCCCGATGCCCATATCGCCGCGATCATCCCCCATGCGGGGCCCGAGTCGGTGACGGCTGCCGTGAGCCGCGCACTAGGCGGCTCTCCTGACATTTGACCAATAGGAGGACTGCGTGACTGGCCGTAGCTCGTTTCTGATCGTCGCGAACCGGTTGCCGGTGGACCGCACGATCGAGCCTGACGGAGCGGCCTCGTGGCGCAGGAGTCCTGGCGGGCTCGTCACGGCGATAGCGCCGGTGATGAAGCGGCGCCACGGAGCCTGGGCCGGGTGGCACGGAGCGCCGGATGAGAAGCTGGAGCCGTTCGAGCAGGACGGCATGAACCTCATCCCCGTCCCGTTGTCGGCGAACGAGGTCGAGCTCTACTACGAGGGCTTCTCCAACGCCACGCTGTGGCCGCTCTACCACGACGTGGTGGCGCCGCCGGTGTTCGACAGGGAGATGTGGGAGACCTACCGGGCGGTCAACGAGCGCTTCGCCACCGCCGCCGCCGACGCCGCCGAGAAGGGCGCGGTCGTCTGGGTGCAGGACTACCAGCTCCAGCTCGTGCCGGCCATGCTCCGCAAGCTCCGGCCCGACCTGCGGATCGGGTTCTTCCTGCACATCCCGTTCCCGCCGACGGAGCTGTTCTGGCGGCTGCCGTGGCGCAAGGAGCTGGTCGAGGGGCTGCTCGGGGCCGATCTGGTGGGCTTCCAGCTGCCCGGGGGCGCCTCGAACTTCCGCAGGCTGTGCCGGCGGCTGCTCGGGCTGCCGTACAAGGGGAACGAGATCTTCCTCGACGACCGGGTGGTGACCACGCAGGCGTTCCCGATCTCGGTGGACTTCTCCCAGCTCGACTCGCTCGTGCGCGAGCCGCACATCATGGCGCGGGCCAAGGAGATCAGGGTGGAGCTGGGCGACCCCGAGCACGTGCTGCTCGGCGTCGACAGGCTCGACTACACCAAGGGCATCGGGCAGCGGCTCGAGGCGTTCGGGGAGCTGCTCAAGGACGGGCGGCTGCGGCCGAACGAGGCCGTGTTCGTGCAGATCGCCACGCCGAGCAGGGAACGGGTGGAGGAGTACAAGAGGCTGCGCGACGACATCGAGCTGCAGGTCGGCCGGATCAACGGCGAGCACGCGCAGCTCGGCTACCAGCCGATCCACTATTTCCACCAGTCCTACGACCACCAGGAGCTGGCCGCGCTCTATCTCGCCGCCGACGTCATGATCGTGACGCCGCTGCGCGACGGGATGAATCTGGTGGCCAAGGAGTACGTCGCCTGTCACCACGACCTGCACGGCGCGCTCGTGCTCAGCGAGTTCGCGGGGGCGGCCGACGAGCTGCGGCAGGCGTATCTGGTCAATCCGTACGACGTGGAGGACGTCAAGCGGCAGATGCTGGCGGCGATGCGGGCCACGCCGCACGAGCTGGCCCGGCGGATGCGCACCATGCGCCGCCGGGTGGCCACCTACGACGTGGACCGCTGGGCGAACGAGTTTCTCAGTGCCCTGGAGTCACCTGCTTCACCGTCTTCCACGCGTCGTAGCGCTTCTTGGCGGTCCGGTTGACCACGATCTGTGCCACCGACATGCCGACGCCCATGACGACGGCGTAGCCGATCGCCTCGCCCATGCTGACCTCGGGTGAGTCCGTGTCGATCGGCGGCTCCTTGCCGGTCGTCTTCGTCCAGACGAACCCGAGGATCTTCCGCGCGCCCCACGCGGTCACCAATCCCACCAAACCGCCGATGACTCGCCAGGCGATATCGGGCTTGTCCTCCGCCATGCCGCTCTCCCTTCCCCTTTGTAACGAACACTAGTCTCTACCGCTTGCCGGGCCTGCGAAGCCGTACCATATGGAGGCATGACTCAACAGCGACTAGGCCATGCCTCCATGCCGGAAAAGCCGACCCTCGACGGCTTGGAGCAGGTATGGGTAGCTCGCTGGGAGACCGAGGGCACCTACCGGTTCGACCGGTCCAAGCCCCGCGAGCAGGTCTACGCGATCGACACGCCGCCGCCGACCGTGTCCGGCTCGCTGCACGTCGGTCACGTCTTCTCCTTCACCCACACCGACATCATGGCCCGCTATCAGCGGATGATCGGCAAGTCGGTGTTCTACCCCATCGGCTGGGACGACAACGGCCTGCCGACGGAGCGGCGCGTCCAGAACGTCTACGGTGTGCGCTGCGATCCGTCGCTGCCCTATGACCCCGGCTTCGTTCCACCGGAGAAGCCCGGCAAACGTGAGATCTCCATCTCCCGGCGCAACTTCGTGGAGCTGTGCCACCAGCTGACCGCCGTCGACGAGCAGGCGTTCGAGGAGGTCTGGCGGCGGGTCGGTCTGTCCGTGGACTGGTCGCTGCTCTACACCACGATCAGCGACGAGTCGCGGGCGGTGTCGCAGCGGGCGTTCCTGCGCAACCTGGCGCGCGGTGAGGCGTACCTCGCCGAGGCGCCGACCCTGTGGGACGTCAGCTTCCGCACGGCCGTCGCCCAGGCCGAGCTGGAGGACCGGGAGTGGCCCGGCGCCTTCCACCGGATCTCCTTCTACGGCGAGCAGGGACCGGTCTGGATCGAGACGACCAGGCCCGAGCTGATCCCGGCGTGCGTGGCGCTGGTCGCGCACCCCGACGACGAGCGCTACCAGCCGCTGTTCGGCACGTCGGTGCTGACGCCGCTGTTCGGGGTCGAGGTGCCGGTGCTGGCGCACCGCCTGGCCGAGCCGGACAAGGGCTCGGGCATCGCGATGATCTGCACGTTCGGCGACATCACCGACGTGACCTGGTGGCGGGAGCTGCACCTGCCGACCCGGCCGGTCATCGGCTGGGACGGGCGGCTGCTGCCCGAGGCGCCCGAGGGCGTGGACGCGGAGCCGTACAAGGAGCTGGCGGGCAAGACCGTGCACAGCGCGCGGGAGCGGATCGTGGAGCTGCTGCGCGAGTCCGGCGACCTCGACGGCGATCCGCGCCCGGTCCAGCGGACGGTGAAGTTCTACGAGCGCGGCGACAAGCCGCTGGAGATCGTCACCACCCGCCAGTGGTACATCCGCAACGGCGGGCGCGACGAGGCCCTGCGTGAGCGGCTGCTGGGGCACGGGCGCGAGCTGGTGTGGCATCCGCCGCACATGCGGGTGCGCTACGACAACTGGGTCGAAGGGCTCACCAGCGACTGGCTGATCTCGCGCCAGCGCTTCTTCGGCGTGCCCTTCCCGGTGTGGTATCCGGTCGACGAGTCGGGACAGCTCGTCCACGACGCGCCGATCGTGCCGCCGGAGGACCTGCTGCCGGTCGATCCGTCCTCCGACGTGCCGCCCGGCTACACCGAGGAGCAGCGCGGCGTCCCCGGCGGGTTCATGGCCGACCCCGACGTCATGGACACCTGGGCGACCTCGTCGCTGACACCGCAGATCGCGGGCCGCTGGGGGAGCGACGACGACCTCTTCCAGCGCGTCTTCCCCGCCGATCTGCGGCCGCAGGCGCACGAGATCATCCGCACCTGGCTGTTCTCGTCCGTGGTCAGGTCGCACTACGAGTTCGGCGGGCTGCCCTGGAGCGACGTCGCGATCTCCGGGTGGATCCTCGACCCCGACCGCAAGAAGATGTCCAAGTCCAAGGGCAACGTCGTCACCCCGCTCGACCTGCTGAAGCAGCACGGCTCCGACGCCGTGCGCTACTGGGCGGCCAGCGGGCGCTACGGCGTGGACACCACCTTCGACCCCGGGCAGCTCAAGATCGGGCGGCGGCTCGCGATCAAGATCCTCAACGCCTCCAAGTTCGTGCTCGGGCTGGCCGAGCCGGAGGGGGCGGTCACCGAGCCGCTGGACCTGTCGATGCTGGCGGCCCTGGCCGACGTCGTGAGCGAGGCGGGGGAGGCGTTCGCGGCCTACGACCACACCAGGGCGCTGGAGGCCGTCGAGCGCTTCTTCTGGGCCTTCTGCGACGACTACCTGGAGCTGGTCAAGGCCCGCGCGTACGAGTCCGGCGCCGGCGCCGCCTCGGCACACGCGGCCCTGCGCCAGGCGCTCGACGTGCTGCTGCGGCTGTTCGCGCCGTTCCTGCCCTTCGTGACGGAAGAGGTGTGGTCGTGGTGGCGCGAAGGCTCGGTGCACCGGGCGCCGTGGCCCGCCGTGGAGCGCGGCGCGGGGGATCCCGCGGTGCTGGCGGTGGCGTCCGAGGTGCTCGGGCAGGTGCGCAAGGCCAAGTCGGAGGCCAAGCTGTCGATGCGGGCCGAGATCTCCAGGCTCGGCGTCTCGGGGCCGGAGGCGGGGCTCGTGCGGCAGGCGCAGGACGATCTGTGCGCGGCGGGCAACGTGGAGGAGTTCGTGCTCGATGAGGGCGACGCGCTGAGGGTCGAGGTCCAGCTGGGCTGAGGCCGGGTCTGACGGGGGCAGCTGCCCCCGTCAGCTTTCGCGGCCGGTGTCGTGGTGGATGGCCAGGAACAGCGAGTACGCCTCTCCGTCCGGCGCCGGCGGCCTGCCGCGGAAGTCGTCGAACACCTCCTGCAGCCGCCGCCGCAGCTCGGCGTGCCCCTCGGCGGAGAGCCTGAGGCCGAGCCTGGTGAAGTCGCTCTGGCCGATGTCGGCGAGCCTGACCTCTTCCAGGAAGGCGCCGAGTATCGCCGCGTTGCCGCCGCTCACCCCGCTCTCCCTGACGTCCATCTCCCATGACTTCCCGGTGGCCCGGTAGGGGATCTCCGTGGAGCCGCGCGGGCCGGGGCGGCTGGGCTCGGCGATCAGGAAACCGGTCTCGACGAGCTTGCGCACGTGGTGCAGCGTGGTGGCGGGGTTCGCCCCGAGCCGGCCGGCGAGCTCCTTGTTGGTGAGCGCCTGGTCCAGGCAGAGGCGCAGGATGCGCAGGCGGGCGGAGGAGGCCAGCGCGCGGGCCTCGGCCTCGGTGGCGGGGCGGCGTTTGGTGCCCATGGTCGGTCACCCTATAGCCGGTTGATTTTTCTCAATCGGTCGTGGATCCTCGTTCCGGTGAGCCTGCTGCGCGATCGCGACTTCCGCGGACTGTTCCTGGCCGACACCGCGAGCCAGGCCGGTGCGCAGGTCCTCGTGCTGGCGCTGCCCTTGGTGGCGGTGTCGGCGCTGCACGCCTCGGCCGTGCAGCTGGGCGTGCTGGCCGCGTGTCAGACGGTCGCGTTCGTGGTGATCGGGTTACCGGCGGGCGCGCTCGTCGACCGGCTGCGCAAGCGGGTGGTGATGATCGTCAGCGATGGGGCGCGGGCGCTCGCACTCGTCTCCGTGCCCGTCGCCTGGTGGCTGGACGCACTGACGATCTACCAGCTCTGCGCGGTGGCGCTGGTGCTCGGGGTCTTCACCGTGTTCTTCGACGTCGCCTACCAGAGCTACCTGCCGCATCTGGTCGAGCGCGAGCGGCTCGTGGAGGGCAACTCGGCGCTGGAGGTCGTGCGCACCGTCGCCCAGCTCGGCGGGCCGAGCGCCGGCGGCTACCTGATCCAGTTCCTGACCGCGCCCTTCGCGCTGGTCGCCACGGTGGCCGGGTTCGCCTGGTCGGCGCTGCTGCTGACGACGATACGCAGACCGGAGGCACGCCAGGAGCCGCGCCGCGCCCGCCTGGTGAAGGAGATCGCGGAAGGCGTCAGGTTCGTGCTGGGGCACCGGCTGCTGCGCCGCATCGCCGGCTGCACCGCCACGGCGAACCTGTTCTCGGCCATGGCCCAGCCGATGATCCTGCTGCTGCTGGCCAGGGAGCTCGGCCTGGGCGCGGGCACGATCGGGCTGCTCATGGCCGCCGGCGGGCTCGGCGGCCTCATCGGGGCTCTGGTCACCGCCAGGCTGGTGCGCCTGCTCGGGCAGGGGCCGACGATGTGGCTGGCCATCGCGGTGCCCGCGCCGCTGACGTTCGTGCTGCCGTGGCTGGAGGCGGACTGGCGGCTGGCATTCTTCGCGCTGCAGGAGCTCGCCCTCGGGGCCGGGACGGTGGCCTACAACGTCACCCAGCTCAGCTTCCGCCAGACCATCACGCCGGAGCCGCTGCTCGGCAGGATGACCGCCACCGTCCGCTTCTTCGTCTGGGGCACGCTCCCGGTCGGTGGGCTGCTCGGCGGCGTGCTGGGCGAGGTGATCGGGGTCAGGAACACGTTGCTGGTCGCCGCGTGCGGCTCCTGCCTGGCGTTCCTGTGGGTGATCACCTCACCCATGCGCACGATGCGCGAGCTGCCCGTGCTGGAGGAGTGCCCATGAGGGGTTCGGCTCAGTAGTCGCACACCCCCGTCGGGAAGATCTGCCCCAGCCGCGCACGTTCGTCCGCGGTCGGCTTCCAGGAGCCGTACAGGCCCCTGGCGACGGCACGGTCCACCGGCTGCAGGCGGCACTTGTAGACGCCGCCCTCCAGCGGGCCGCCCGCCACGACGCGGGTGGTCGAGTAGAGCGGGAACTGCCGGGTGCAGGCGCCGGGGGCGCGGCGGTCGAGGATGCCGTCCCAGACGTGCGGGCCGGCGGCGAGCTGGGTGCCGTCGGTGGCGAAGCAGCGGTCCACGGCCTGGGACGGCTTGTTGCCGGTGACGCCGCGCGCCGGATATTTCCGGATATTGGCCATCCAGGCGTCGATCACCTGCAGCGCCTCGGGCGTCTGGTCGAACCTCGGCCCGTCGGGCCGCGCGTCGGTGAACCAGATGACCTGGTTGCCGGCCCGGCCGTCGTGGTTCAGCATCCGCTGCCGGGAGGCGAACGACTGGTGCGCGTTGTGCATGTCGAGCTGGTCCTCCAGGTAGTGGCGCCAGTCGATGACGGGGATGTCGATGTCGCCCTTGAACACCAGGCCGCTGCGCTGGACGTTCCTGATCGCGACGGGGTCGCCCGTGCGGCGGGGGGCGGGGTCGCCCTGGTTGATGTTGCGCGCGCTCCACGGGTCGAAGTCGGCCGGGCAGGCGGACGGCACGAACGGGCAGCCCTCCTGGACCATGGCGGCCGCCTCCTTCCAGGAGCCCGCCTTGGCGTTGACGTCCAGGAACTCGGCCGGGGTGAGCACGCCGTCGGCAAGCGCCTTGAGCCCGTACTGGACGCCGACGTTGTCCCAGGTCGAGCGGGCGTAGCCGGACGCGTCCAGGCCGTAGACCGTGCGCACGTCGTCCCAGTGCGTCCACTGCACGGTGTCCTTGACGCCCGGCGGGTCCATGAGCTGCCACTCGGGGTCGTTGTTCGAGGTCCACAGCGGGTTCATGGTGAGCGGGGTGAGGCCGCGCCAGCCGCTGACGCACTCGTCGGAGCCCGGCTTGCCGGTGTACCGGTTCGCCGCGGTGTCGCTGGCGTTCATGCCGATCAGCGCCGTGCGGTCGTCCCACCTGGCCCAGCGGGGATTGTGGTCCATGTAGCGCTCAAGCAGCTCGCAGTCGCCCACGTGGATGGTCTGGGTGACCATGTCGGGATAGGAGTACTGCGGGATGGCGGCGTCGATCACCCGGTCGCCGTGGTTCTGGCCGTAGATGTACTGCTGGATGGCGCCGCCGGAGCCGCCCAGGCCCACCGTGTAGAGCGGCAGGCCGTGCTGCTCGATGAAGCGCTCCTTGACCATGAGCGCCGTCTCGCCGCCCAGGATTAGGTTGTAGTGGGTGGAGGTGCGGGTGCCCGAGGAGTGCAGGATCGCGTAGCCCTTGCCGAGGGGGTACGGGTCGAGCGCGCCGCCGCCGAGCGTGCCCTGGTCGTGGCCGATCGCCACGCCGCCGTCGAACCGGTAGACCGCCCTGCCGTTCCAGCCGTCCTCGATCATGGCGATCGAGTAGAGGAAGCGGTTGATCACGCCGCGCTCCCGCCGTACGACGAAGTCCACCGTACGGCCGTCCAGCAGCGTGGTCGTGGACATGTCGGCGGGACGCCCGTCCGGCATGGCCTTGTACGTGCCGTCCGTCGACCTGTACAGCCGGTCGCCGGCCGTGGGCGCGAAGCAGTCCCTGCTCCAGCCGCCGGCGACCCGCATGCCCTGGCCGTCCTGATTGTCCACGGCGGGCGGGCCGAGGCCGCCGCGCTCGGTCTTGCACAGGAACGGGTACTGGTGCGGGCCCGAGAAGACCGGCCCCTCGATCGGGTGGTTGCGCACCCGTAAGGACTCCCGGTACGGCCACGCCACGGCGGTGATCGTGTTGTCCCCGTCGGTCAGGCCGGTGACCACGCCCTCGAAGCCGTCCCGCGTCCGCTCGAAGGCGGCGGTGACGTCCTCCCCGTTGCGCAGCACCTTGAGTTTCCCGCCCCGGGACTGGCGGACCCTGACGCGGGCATCACCGCCGGTGACCTGGTCGGGCCGGCCGGACAGCACGTCCAGCGCCAGATCGGCGCGGGAGGCGTGCGCGGGGGCGGGGGCGCCGATGAGGGACGCGAGCACGACGAGGACCACGACAGCCTTCATGAGCATGACGGTGACACGTGTCACACCCCTTGCACAGGCCCCATCTACGCGGTGTGAACCGGCCTGGTCAGCAGGGCAGGCGGGTGCTCCCGGCGTGTTCTTCGACAGCGGAACGGCCGTTGACCAGGCTCGATCGTTTAAGGGCGCGCATCCGCGTGCCGGACGTGCCAGTCTTGAACACGTGCTGCCCGACCGACGAACCAAACTCGTGCCGCCCGTGCTGGCCAAGATGGCCGCCTGGTGCGGGTGCCTGATCCTCGTCGGGGTGGTCGTCTACTACTTCGTCCAGGTCATCGCCAGGCTGACGTTCGTGGCGTTGCCGGTGGCGATCGCCCTGCTGCTGACCGCGCTGCTGTTCCCGCTGACCAAGAGCCTGCGCAACACCGGGATGCGGCCCATCTACGCCACCTGGATCACCATGCTGGTGGCGCTCACCGTGCTGGCCGGCACCGGGTGGCTCGTCGGGGCGCGGGCGAGCGAGGAGTTCCCCAACCTGGTCAGGCAGGTCCAGGAGACCGCCAGATCCGTGCAGAACTGGCTGATCACCGGCCCGCTGCACCTCAAAGAGGCGCAGATCACGGGTTACGTCGACGAGATCGCCACGATGGTCAACGCGCAGCGCTCGGCGATCACCGGCACCGTCCTGTCGGCGGGCGCGGTGGCCTTCGAGGTGCTCGCGTCGATCGTGCTGCTGCTGTTCGTGACGTTCTTCCTGCTCAAGGACGGCGACCGGATCTGGGGCTGGTTCCTGCGCGCCTTCGGCGGCGTGGCGCCCCGGGTGGACCGGGCGGGGCGGGCCGCGTGGACCACGCTGTCCCACTACGTCCAGGGCACCGTGGCCGTGGCCGCCGTGCACGGGCTGATCATGGGCATCGTGCTCGCCGGCATGGGGGTGCCGCTGTGGGCGCCGCTGGCCGTGCTGATCTTCTTCGCCAGCTTCATCCCCATCGTCGGCATCTTCTTCGCCGGCACGGTCGCGACCCTCGTCACGCTGGGGGCCAAGGGGCTCGTCTACGCGCTGATCTTCCTGGGCATCCTGATCGTCGAGCAGCAGCTCGAAAACCACGTGCTCCAGCCGCTGATCGTGGGGCGCGCGCTCAACTTCCACCCGCTGGCGATCATCCTCGTGCTGGCCATCGGGGGCATCCTGGCGGGGATCGCCGGGGCGGCGGTGGCCGTGCCGGTGGCCGCGGTGATCTACCGGGCGTTGCCGGAGCTCAGACACAAACCACCCGCTCTGCCACCGCCACCGCCCCACGACGATCGTCCCTCCGGCGACGATCCGCCACCGCCCCACGACGACCGTCCCTCGGGCGACGATCCGCCGCGGCCGGGGGACGACGGCCTCAGCCCCTACGGCGAGGGCCGGCGGCCTGCCGGGGCGGGAACGGCGACTGAGGACGGTCCCCCTGGGGACACGGAGTAACCTCGTCACCCGTGACTCGTTCCTCCCTCACCACCCCGCCGCCGGACGCCGCCGCGCCCGCGGTCCATCCCGGCGCACCGCCGGCGGGCGCCACCCTGTCCTCCCACTACAGCCAGTGTTTCGGCTGCGGCGCCGACCATCCGACCGGGCTGCATCTCAAGGCCAGGACGCCCGACGGCGCCACCGTCGAGGCGGAGTTCACCGTGGGGGAGGCCCACCAGGGGGCGCCACGGCTCGCGCACGGCGGTGTGCTGGCCACCGCCATGGACGAGGTCATCGGAATGTCCGTCTACCTGCTGCACAAGCCCTATGTGACGGCTCGGCTGGAGACCGACTACCTTCTCCCCGTTCCCGTGGGCACGACACTCCACCTGCGCGCCTGGTGCAACGGCATCACCGGCAGGAAGGCGTACCTTGAGGCTGAGGGGCGCATCGGCGCCTCAGACGGACCGGTCGCCGTCCGCGCGGCAGCGCTGTTCATCGAGGTGAACATGGAACACTTCGCCAAGCATGGCGACCTGGCCGCCATCGCCGCAGAACATCCCGACTACGAGGTGAACCCTTGAGCAATGTAGAGGTCCTCATCCAGCGGCTCGACGCCGAGCTGCCGATGCCGTCCTACGCCCATCCGGGAGACGCGGGCGCCGACCTCTACGCGGCCGAGGACGTCGAGTTGCTGCCGGGCGAGCGGGCGATCATCGGCACGGGCGTGGCGATCGCCCTGCCCGATGGCTATGCCGCGTTCGTCCACCCGCGCTCGGGGCTGGCGGCCAAGCACGGCGTCACGCTGGTCAACGCGCCCGGGACGGTGGACGCCGGCTACCGGGGTGAGATCAGGGTGACTCTGATCAACACCGACGCCAAGGAGCCGTTCCGCCTCCAGCGGGGCGAGCGGGTGGCCCAGCTGGTGATCCAACAGGTCGAGCGGGCGGCCTTCTACGAGGTCGAACGCCTGCCGGGTTCGGTGCGTGGCGCCAACGGGTTCGGATCTACGGGACGCTGACCCATGAGGCCGCCGCCGGAGGGCATCCCGCGCAGGGAGCCGGTCGGTGCGGTCGTCAGGCGGCATACCGGGCAGGGGATCGGGCAAGGGGCCGCATGCGGCCCGAGGGACAGCGGGCCGCGAACCGGCCCGGAACAGCGGGCCGCACCGAGGCCCGGCGAACAGGGAGAGTGAGTACCGTGTTCCGACGTCGTCGTCGTGAGCAGCCGGAGCAGGCGGGCGAGCAGGAGCCTGCCGTCCCCACACGAGAGTCCGGCCCGTGGGACGCCGACGAGGCCCACCCGAACACCGACAGGATCGACCTCGGCGGCCTGAGACTGCCGCACAACCCCGACTTCGACGTACGCCTGGCCTCCGTGGGTGACCAGCACGTCGGCGTCGTGGTCATCTACGAGGACACCACGCTGCAGCTCCAGGCCCTGGCCGCGCCGCGCAGCTCGGGACTCTGGGACGAGGTCAAGACCAAGATCCGCGCGCAGGCGAAGGATCTGGAGGAGCGGGAGGGCCCGTTCGGCAGCGAGCTGACCGGCGAGATCAACGCGGACGGCGGTCCCAGGCCGGCGCGCTACCTCGGCATCGACGGGCCGCGCTGGTTCCTGCTGGCGGTGATCTCCGGCAAGGGCGCGTTCGACGAGGCGGTCTCCGAGGCGTTCGCGGACTTCATGAAGGACGTCGTGGTCGTGCGCGGCGACGATCCGATGGCCCGTGAGGAGCCGATTCCGCTGCGCCGACCCAACGAGCAGACGGCCGAGACGGACGAGCATCGGCCGGGGGTCAACCCGTTCAAACGAGGACCTGAAATCAGTGAGATTCGCTGAGGGCTGACATCACATAGGCTGCATTCATCATGAGTACGGCAGAGCCTCCGAAACGCGGGGGATTGCGCGGGTTCTTCAGTCGGCTGGCGACCACCCAGTCCGAAATCGAGGCCCAGGAGCTACGTGAAGACGCCGACGAAGTCGGTGCCACCCCGATCGCATCGTGTGGCGGGCGCCGGCGCTTCTGCGTGGCGGGTACGCTACGTACGGTGACCTTGCGTCCAAGAGGCGGCGCCCCCGCTCTGGAGGCGGAGCTCTACGACGGGTCGGACGTGATCGACCTGGTCTGGCTCGGCCGCCGTAAGATCGCGGGCATCGAGCCGGGCCGCACGGTCAAGGCCGAGGGCCTGGTCAGCATGCAGGACGGGCGCAAGGTGATGTTCAATCCGCGTTACGAGCTGCGGCCAGGGAGTTGATCATGTGAGTGCTGAGGCGGAAGCGGTCGCCCACGACACGGTGGAGGCGGCGGTGCGAGCCCAGCTCGCCAAGGCCTTCGGCGGCGTGCGCGGCATCATCGAGGCGGCGGTCCCGACGATCGCGTTCACGCTGTCGTGGATCACCACCGAGGACCTGAAGACGTCGCTCATCATCAGCGTGTCTCTGTCGGTCGTGCTGCTGCTGGTCAGGATCGTGCAGCGGTCGACGCCGCAGTTCGTGATCAACAGCCTGATCGGCATCGCCATCGGCGCGTTCTTCGCCAGCCGCACCGGTGACGCGAAGGACTACTTCCTGCCCGGCATCCTGTGGAACGCCGGCTACATGGTGGCGATGCTGCTGTCGATCGTCACCCGGTGGCCGGTCGTCGGCTTCCTGATCGGCTCGGTCACCGGTGACCCGACGGCGTGGCACAAGGACCCGGGCATCGTGCGGCTGTGCACGCGCCTGACCTGGATGCTCATGCTGCCGTGCGCGGTGCGGGTCGCGGTGCAGGGGCCCGTCTACCTGTTCGGCGGTGGTGACGAGGCGGTGGCGGCGCTCGGGTTCGCCAAGATCGTGATGGGCTGGCCGCTTCAGGTGGCCGCGCTCGGCGCGATGCTGTGGCTCCTCGGCCGTGGCCGCACCCCGATCAAGCCCCCGGTCGCCCCCGCCTGAGCCCGTCCGTCCCGCCTGAGCCCGTCCGTCCCGCCTGAGCCCGTCCGTCCGGCCCGAGTCCGTCCGGCCAGCCGGAGCGCCCGTCCCTTCGGCCTGGGCCGGTCTGCGCGGGACGGTTCGGTGGTTCGGTCCTTCGGCCTGGGCCGGTCTGTGCGGGGACAGTTCGGTGGTTCGGTGGTGGGTTCAGCGGCCGTGTTGGTCGGGGTCGAAGTCGGTGGGTTCGGCGGGCAGGGTGTAACGCTCGCCGATGAGGTCGGCCACCCGCCGCCGGGTCTCCTCCGGCGGCAGCCCGTCCTCCCGCTCCACCGCCTCCACCTCCTGCGCGAGGTCCGTGTCGCCGAGGCAGTCGCGGATCCACCGCGAGTAGTCGCCCCGCCGGAGGTGGTGCAGCCAGGTGTCGTCGTCCACCCCCTCGCTCAGCTCCACGAACGTGTGCAGGTTGCGCGCCCGCAGCCGCAGCCGCTCCCCGGGGCCGGTGAAGTAGAAGCTCTTGTCCTTGGCCATCGTGCCCGCCGCGTACTTGCGCCGGTGCCGGGTGCGTTCGATGCGGGCGGGCGCCAGCGTGAGCTGCCGGGCCGAGTCGTCGCCGACGTGCCACAGCGCGAGGTCGCCCCCGGGCGCCGGCCGCAGCGTGGGAGGGCGGTCCTGGCCATGGGCGGCGGCGAACGCGGCCAGCGTGCCGGCCGGCTCCTTGCCCACCGCGACCGCGCAGGTCACCAGCCGCAGCGCGTCGGGGCTCACCGCCTCGGGATGCACGGTAACCATCATGAGCGCGCCGAGGTCCCCGGCCTCGTGGAGGGGCACGTGCCGTACCTCCGACGGCATCAGATGGTGGGCCTCGTCCACGACGAGCCAGTGCGGGTGCCCGAGCCTGGCCCGCAGCCCGGTCAGCCGGGGCAGCAGCTCGGCGAAATAGGCCGGGCGGTCGCGTAGCTGCAGGCCGATCAGATTGACGACGACGCTGTGGTCCGGCTGCTCCAGGACGTGCATGACCTCCTCCACGCCGGGCACCCGGTCGGGGTCGCCGAGCACGGTGACGCCCGGATGCTCGGCGTAGTCCCCCTCCGGGTCCACGATCACGCACTGGTAGTCCGCGCTGACGAGCCGTTCGAGCAGCGCCGTGGTCACCGTGGACTTGCCGCTGCCGGACGGCCCCGCCACCAGCAGCCCGACCCCGTACGGCGGGAGCCGTACCTCCTCCTCGTCCCGGTGGCCGAGCAGGACGTGGCGGCGCGGGACCGCCACGGCGTCCAGGTCGCCCGCCAGCAGCATTCCGGCCAGCTCGGCCACCCCCTCGCCGTTCTCGCCCGCCAGCCGCAGGTCGCAGGCGTCCTTGAGGGCGGGCAGCGCGTTGGCGACCGTGGCGCCGCACTCGGCGGCGCTCAGGAACGCGTGGTCGTTCTCGCCGTCGCCGACCGCCACCACGCTGTGCTGCGACAGGTCCAGCCGGTCGAGGGCGGCGGTCAGGCCGGTGGCCTTGTTCACGCCGGGGGGCAGCACCATGACCGCGCCCTTGTTGTAGATGACCTGTAGCTCCAGGCCGAGGTCGCGGATCGCGGCATGGACCCGGACGTCGTAGGGCTCGCGCGTGGCGATCAGCACGTGCCCGATTCCCAGCGGGCTGACGCCCTCGCCGCGCAACCGTTCGGCCAGCTCGGCGGGGGGCGGGTCGGCGAGGGCGTCGGTGGTGCGCTGGTGCGGGTCGTACAGCAGGCCGCCGTTCTCGGCGACGATCAGGTCGAACAGGCCCGGGTGCGGGAAGACGGCGAGCAGGTCTTCGAGCTCGCGGCCGGTGACCAGCAGCAGCTTGATCCCCGCGCGGGAGAGCCGCTCCAGCGCCTGGATCGTCGCGTCGGGCACCTGGCCGTCCCTGGCCAGCGTCTCGTCGTAGTCACAGGCCAGGACGTGGTAGCGCATGATCTCGTCCCTACCCGGCGCCGGTCCGCGATCCGGCACGGCGGGTGAAAGCGCGGTGAACTTTTCGCCCTTGCGCGATGGTCAGATGATCGGCAGGTGCCGGCGTGCCAGGGGGCCGTCCGGAGGGCTTTAGGCTGCGTGGGGTGAGCATCATGCAGGTCCCTGGATCGAAGTCCATCACCGCCCGCGCCCTGTTCCTCGCCGCCGCCGCCCGTGGCACCACGGTGCTGCGGCGGCCGCTGCTCTCGGACGACACCGACGGCTTCGCCGAAGGGCTGAGCGCCCTCGGCTACCGCGTGGAGCGCGAGCCGGAGACCTGGACGATCGAGGGCCGCCCCGAGGGCCCCGCGGTCGCGGAGGCCGAGGTGTTCTGCCGCGACGGCGCCACCACCGCGCGCTTCCTCCCGGCACTGGCGGCGGCGGGGAAGGGCGTCTTCCGGTTCGACGCCTCCGCCCAGATGCGCCGCCGCCCGCTCGGCCCGCTCACCGGGGCACTGCGCGCGCTCGGCGTCGATCTGACGCACGAGGCCCAGGAGGGCCACCACCCCCTCACGGTACGGGCGAAC
The DNA here is from genome assembly GCF_039539705.1 of Nonomuraea rosea. NCBI lineage: Bacteria > Bacillati > Actinomycetota > Actinomycetes > Streptosporangiales > Streptosporangiaceae > Nonomuraea > Nonomuraea rosea. The sequence goes on from NZ_BAABDQ010000003.1 coordinate 186,810, forward strand.
GGCGTCCAGGGCGGCCGGGTCACCCTCGACTCCGGTCTCTCCTCGCAGTTCCTCACCGCGTTGCTGCTTCTCGGCCCGCTCACCCGCGAAGGGCTGCGGATCACCGTGACCGACCTCGTCTCGGCCCCCTACGTGGAGATCACGCTGGCGATGATGCGCAGCTTCGGGGTCGAGGTCGAGCGCACGGGCGGCACCTTCGTCGTGCCGCCGGGGCCGTACACCGCCACCGGCTACGCCGTCGAGCCCGACGCCTCCACGGCGAGCTACCCGCTGGCCGCCGCGGCGCTCACCGGGCGCAGCGTCACCGTGCCCGGGCTGGGCTCGTCCTCGCTGCAGGGTGACGTGCGCTTCGCGGAGGTGCTCGGCCGGATGGGGGCGGAGGTGCGGCTGGGCGCCGATGCGGTGACCGTGACCGGCACCGGGCGGCTGCGCGGGCTCACCGTGAACATGCGCGACATCTCCGACACCGTTCCCACGCTCGCCGCCATCGCGCCGTTCGCGGACGGTCCCGTACGCATCGAGGACGTCTACAACACCCGGATCAAGGAGTGCGACCGGCTGGAGGCGTGCGCGGAGAACCTGCGCAGGCTCGGCGTGCCGGTGAGCACCGGGCGGGACTGGATCGAGATCCACCCGGCGCAGCCGCGCGGGGCCGAGATCGCCTGCCACGGCGACCACCGGATCGCGATGTCCTTCAGCGTCACGGGCCTGCGCACGCCCGGGATCACGCTGGACGAGCCGGGCTGCGTCAAGAAGACGTTCCCGGGCTTCCACCAGGCGCTGGACGACCTGCGCGCGGCCTGGGGGCTCGGCGAGCCGCACCGGTAAAGATCTTCAGGTCAACCTCTTACCCAGTCTATCCACTTCTCCGGGTACGAAGGCAGACGAAAGATCATCGCACGCCATATCGGGGGCCCACCATGTACAAAAGCATCGCCGCCATCAGCATCACCGCCGCCGCCCTGATGATCGCGGCCGTACCCGCGATCGCCGACGACGACTTCGCCGGTCCGCAGGACGCGCAGTGCGGGCACAGCCTGGCCGGTCTGTTCAAGCTGCGCAGCCCCTTCCTGGCCAAGTTCGTCGGGGAGTGCGCCGACACCGACGACATGCACACGGCCCACCTGGTCGACTGACCAGCGCGGATCGACCCCTCGCCGGGCGCCGGCGGGGGGTCGCCGCGTCTGCGGGGGCTATCCGGTGTAGGACCAGCCGGACCAGCGGCTGACCGCGATCACGATGACCGGCCCGCCGGGCACCTGCCGGGTGTACTGGGGGTATCTGCCGGCCAGCGCGCGAAGGGCCTCCTCGCGCACCGGCCCGCTCTCGTGCACCCGCGCCGTGCCGTCGGCGCGGGCCCACCAGAGCCGGGTCCAGTCGTCGTCGTAGTGGTCGGCGAGAACGCTGACCCGCGGCTCGTGGCGGATGTCGCGCAGCCGGCGCAGATCGGTCGTCCGCTTCGGCTTGTGATCGACCGCGGTCACGATCTCGTCGCCCTGGACGGCGAAGGTCACCGGCACCAGACGGGGCGCGCCGCTGTCGCCGACGGTGGCGAGCCGCGCCACCCGGGCGCCGGCGAACCTCTCCCTGGCCTGCGCGGCGTCCATCGTCAGTGCTGGGACAGCAGGTGCGCCAGCTCCTGCTCCACTTCCTGGCTCGCGACGAACAGCAGCTCGTCGCCCGCCTCCAGCGGGTCGTCCGCCGTCGGGACCAGGACGCGGCCCTCCCGCAGGATCGCCACCAGCGCCGCGTCGACCGGCCACGGCACCGAGCCCGCCCGCTGGCCCACGACCGGGGCGTCCTCCGCCAGCGTCAGCTCCACGAGGTTGGCCTGGCCCTGGCGGAACGTCATCAGGCGCACCAGGTCGCCCACGCTCACCGCCTCCTCCACCAGGGCGCTCAGCAGGCGCGGTGTCGAGACGGCCACGTCGACGCCCCACGACTCGTTGAAGAGCCACTCGTTGTTGGGGTGGTTGATGCGGGCCACCACGCGCGGCACGCCGTATTCGGTCTTGGCCAGCAGCGACACCACGAGGTTGACCTTGTCGTCGCCCGAGGAGGCGACCACGACGTGGCAGTTGTTGAGCCCGGCCTCGTCGAGTGAGGCGATCTCGCAGGCGTCGGCGAGCAGCCACTCGGCGCGCGGGACGCTGTCGATCTTGATGGCCCGGGGATCGCTGTCGATGAGCAGCACCTCGTGGCCGTTCTCCAGGAGCTCGGCGGCGATGGAGCGGCCGACGGCGCCGGCTCCGGCGATGGCGACGCGCATCAGTCGTCCTCCTCCGGTGCCGCGGCGAGCACCTTGTTGATCCGGTCCATGTCGTTCTCGGCGGCGATGACGTGGAGCACGTCACCCTCCTGCACCATGGTGTCCGGCGTGATGGTCAGCGCCTCGCCCATGCGGTTGATGAAGGCGACGCGCGTCCTGGCCTGCCCTTCGAGGTCCACGACGCGCTTGCTGATCCAGGAGGGGTGCACGGTGACCTCGGCGAGGACGACGGTGCCCGTGGGGTCGCGCCAGAGCGGCTCGGCGCCCTCGGGGAGGATGCGGCGCAGGATCTGGTCGGCCGTCCAGCGCACGGTGGCCACCGTGGGGATGCCCAGCCGCTGGTAGACCTCGGCGCGCCGGGGGTCGTAGATGCGGGCCACCACGTTGTCGACGCCGAACGTCTCGCGCGCCACGCGGGCCGAGATGATGTTGGAGTTGTCGCCGCTGGAGACCGCGACGTAGGCGGCCGCGGACTCGATGCCCGCCTCGGTGAGCACATCGCGATCGAAGCCCACGCCCGTCACCCGCCGCCCCCTGAAACCGGCGCGAAGCCGGCGGAAGGCCTGCGGATCGCGGTCGATGATGGCGACGGAATGGCCGTTGTCTTCGAGGATGTGGGCCAAAGTCGATCCGACCCGGCCACACCCCATGATCACTATATGCATTTCCCCCCGCATCTCCGCGGTCGGCCGGTTGCTGGACACCAGTATGGCCCGATCGGGGAGCGCCTCGTTTAGGGCGTCGGCTTGGGGCTAGCATCTCGTTACGTGGCGAAGGTAACGGATCTTGTCAAACGCGTGCTCGTGGGGAGGGCCCTGCGCAGCGGGCAGCTCCACGAGCAACTCCTGCCCAAACGCATCGCCCTGCCGGTCTTCGCCAGCGACGCCCTCTCCTCCGTGGCGTACGCCCCGCAGGAGATTCTGGTCATCCTGTCGCTGGCCGGAGTGTCCTTCTACGCCTACAGCCCATGGGTCGCGATCGCCGTCGTGGTCGTGATGCTCACGGTGGTGGCGTCGTACCGGCAGAACGTGCACGCCTATCCGAGCGGCGGCGGCGACTACGAGGTGGCGACCACCAACCTCGGCAAGAACGCCGGGCTCACCGTGGCCAGCGCCCTCATGGTCGACTACGTCCTGACCGTCGCGGTCTCCGTCGCCAACGGCGTCGACTACGTCGGCGCCACGATCCCGTTCGTGGGCCAGCACAAGCCCGCCGTCGCCATCGTCATCGTCATCCTGCTCACCGTGGTCAACCTGCGCGGCATCCGCGAGTCCGGGGCCGCCTTCGCGGTGCCCACGTACGCGTTCATGATCGCCGTTCTGGGCCTGGTCGCCTGGGGCGGGTTCCGGCTGCTGATCCTGGGCGACCAGATCGAGGCGCCGAGCGCCCACTTCTCCATCGAGCCCGAGCAGGCCAACCTCACCTCCTTCGCCGCCGCCTTCCTGATCCTGCGCGCGTTCTCCTCGGGCTGCGCGGCCCTGACCGGCGTCGAGGCCATCAGCAACGGCGTGCCCGCCTTCCGCAAGCCCAAGAGCAAGAACGCCGCCACCACGCTGCTCATGATGGGCCTGGTCTCGATCACCATGTTCGGCGGCATCATCGCGCTCGGGCTCGCCTCCGGGGTGAAGGTGGCCGAGCCGTCCGTGGTCGCCGAGGACCTGCTCAGGCCGGACGGCACGCCCGTCGGCCCCGGCTACTACCAGCAGCCGATCATCGCCCAGGTGGCCGACGCGGTGTTCGGGGGCGGGTCGCTGCCGTTCGTGGTGATCTCGGCGGTGACGGCGCTGATCCTGTTCCTGGCGGCCAACACCGCCTTCAACGGCTTCCCCGTCCTCGGCTCGATCCTGGCGCAGGACCGTTACCTGCCGCGCCAGCTCCACACCCGCGGCGACCGGCTGGCCTTCTCCAACGGCATCGTCATCCTGGCGCTGGGCGCGTGCCTGCTGCTGTGGGGGTTCCAGGCCGACGTCAGCCGCCTGCTGAACCTGTACATCGTCGGCGTCTTCGTCTCGTTCACGCTCAGCCAGATCGGCATGGTCATCCACTGGACCCGCCACCTGAAGACCGAGACCGACCCCAGGGTCCGCCACCAGATGCACCGCTCGCGGGTGATCAACTTCTTCGGCGGGATCATGACCGGGCTGGTGCTCGTGGTCGTGCTGCTGACGAAGTTCCTGGTCGGGGCCTGGATCGTGTGCATCGCGATGCCGATTCTCTTCCTCATGATGAAGGGCATCAGGCGCCACTACGACAACGTGGCCGCCGAGCTGGAGCTCACCGACGACTACGAGCCGGCCATGCTGCCCGCGCGCAACCACACGATCGTGCTCGTCTCGAAGATCCACAAGCCGACCATGCGCGCCATCGCGTACGCCCGCGCCAGCCGGCCCTCCACGCTGGAGGCCGTCACCGTGGGCGTCGAGGGCGAGGAGGCGCGCAAGCTGCAGGAGGAGTGGGAGCGGCGGGGCATCCCGGTGCCGCTCAAGATGCTGGACTCGCCCTACCGCGAGATCACCCAGCCCATCCTCGACTACGTCAAGACGCTGCGCAGGCGCTCGCCGCGCGACGTGGTGACCGTGTTCATCCCCGAATACGTGGTCGGTCACTGGTGGGAGCACCTGCTGCACAACCAGAGCGCGCTGCGGTTGAAGGCGCGGCTGCTGTTCAAGCCGGGGGTCATGGTGACGAGCGTGCCGTGGCAGCTGCACTCCTCCGACCGGCTCAAGGGCCGGCCCGAGCCGTTCGCGCCCGGCTCCGTACGCCGTCCGGGGCACCAGGCCGCCAAGGACCAGCAGATCAAGAGCCGCTGAACAGGGCGCGCAGCCGGCCGGTGTCCGCCGCGCTCCAGCCCGGCGGCGCGGCGACCGCGGCCCAGCCGTCCACGATGTTGGCGCCGTACCGGTGCCCGTGCCCTGGCGGCACCGACAGCGCCGCCGTCATGTCCACCAGCACCTGCCAGAACGTCACCAGCGGGAACCAGTTCATCTGCGGGTTGACGCCCGGGCCGCGCACGCCCTCCAGCCAGGCCGGCCTGCGGTAGATGAGGTCGGGCGTCCACCAGACGACCGGGTCGGAGTCGTTCTGCAGGTAGACCACGCGCGGGTGCGGCCAGGGGCCCGGCGGCCGGCTCAGGTCGCCCGGGTGCTGGGCGAACCTGGCGGTCCTGCCCCCGTCGTAGACCGGCCGCCAGACCGGGCTGCCCGGCTCGCGGGCGGTGGTGAGGTGGTGCCAGATGGGATTGGCGTTCGGCGGGCCGACGAACATGGCCCCGTCGGCCCGCGCCACCAGGTCGTCGAGGTCGCGGACGGCCTGCTCCAGCTCGTAAGAGCCCAGGCTCTCGCCCGACAGCAGCAGCAGGGGCCGCCCGGCCGGCGGCAGCCGCTCCCACCTGGCGCGCACGGCCTCGAACAGGGCCCTGCCGGTGGCCGCCGCCTTGTCCCTGTCGACCAGGAACGACACCCAGCTCGGCAGGTACGAGTACTGCAGCGCGACCAGGGCCGAGCGGCCGTTGTACATGTACTCCAGCGTGTCCGCGATGTGCTGGTCCACCCAGCCGGTGCCGGTGGTGCCCAGCACGGCCAGCACGGGCCGCCCGAACGCGCCGGTGCGCTCCAGTTCGCGCACCGCCAGGGCGGCCTGCGCCTGGGGCGAGGTGGTGCTGTCGAGGCCGACGTACACCCTGATGGGCTCGGCGGCGGGGCGGCCGGAGAAGGCGGCGAGGCGGGCCGGGGTGGCGGCCCCGGCGGCGAAGCGGCGGCCCTCCCTGCCCAGCGACTCCCAGGTGACCAGCGAGCCCGGTCCGCCCGCGAGATTGGCCGACGCGGGCCTGCGGACGCCCGGGTGGGTGCCCTCGTTCGTGACCGAGGAGACGTCGCTCATCCTGGCCACGAACCCGGAGAACAGCACGTCGTTGGCGAACACCGCGACCAGGAAGCCGATGACGAACACGCCGACGGTCTGGCCGACCAGGACGGGGACGAACCGGTCCAGCCAGGTGATCAGCTTGCGGCCGCCTAGGCGTACGAGTCTGGAAATAGCCAGACTTGTCGTGAAAAGGAGGACGGTCACCGCGAGGATCAGCGGCGGGAACCACGTGATCCGCGTGTCCATGCCCATGAGCGGCCGCAGGTCGCGCTGCCAGTCGTAGCTGTACCAGAGCGCCACCGCCGCCAGCGCGAGGCAGCCGCCGATCAGCACCCGCCAGGCGATCCTGCGCCACCGCCGAGGCGGCCGGTAGGGGATCAGCGCCCGGCCGAGCGCGCCCGCGGACGCGCCCACGGCGTAGCCGAGTATGCCGGTGACCGCCCCCATCACCCCCTGGTAGAGCCAGGTGCGGGGAAGCAGCGACGGCGTCAGCGAGGCGCAGGCGAACAGCGTGGCCAGCAGCGTCCCGCCGAAACCGAGCCGCCGCCACACCACCCGTCCACTGTCCACGACCACCTACAGTAGTGGATCAAGTCCTTACGGTAGTCGGGCAGGTCGGGGCATGGGTGCGGACCGTGCTGGACGCGGCTCCCCATAGGGTGGTCACTGTGGAACAGGTATCTCTCGAGCTGACGGTAGGTCCGGTCGCGCACGGCGGTTGGTGTGTGGCGCGCCATGAAGGGCGCGTGGTGTTCGTCCGGCATGCGCTGCCGGGCGAACGGGTCATCGCCGAGGTCACTGAGGAGACCACCCGGTTCCTGCGGGCCGACGCCGTCGAGATCCTGGAGGCCGCGCCCGACCGCGTCGTGCCGCCGTGCCCGTACGCGGGTCCCGGGCGGTGCGGCGGCTGCGACTGGCAGCACGCCACGCCGGAGGCGCAGCGGCGGCTCAAGGAACAGGTCGTGGCCGAGCAGCTGCACCGGCTCGCGGGCATCGAGCGCGAGATCCTCGTCGAGGAGGTGCCGGGGGCCAAGGACGGGCTCGGCTGGCGTACGCGGGTGCAGTTCGCCGCCCTGCCGACCGGCCGGCTCGGCTTCCGCAAGCACCGCTCGCACGACATCGAGGTCGTGGACGCCTGCCTGATCGCCCACCCGGAGGTGGAGGCGGTCGGGGCGGAGGAGTACGACTGGCCGGGGGCCGCCGCCATCGAGGTCATCGCGTCCTCGGGCGGCGACCGGGCCGTGGTGGTCTCGCCGCGGCCCAGGCGCAGCGTCACCGTGCCCGAGCTCGACGCGCCCGCCTCGGTCATGCTCGACCAGGGCAAGGGCCGTACGGTGCCGCGCAAGGGCTCAGGCGTGCTGCACGAGCGGGTGGGCGACCGCGTGTTCCGGGTGTCCGGGAGCGGCTTCTGGCAGGTGCACCCGGGGGCCGCGGAGACGCTGCTCGACGCGGTCCTGGCCTACGCGACGCCGGAGCCGGGGGAGTGGGCGCTCGACCTCTACTGCGGCGTGGGCCTGTTCGCCGCGGGCCTGGCCGAGGGAGTGGGGCCGGAGGGTGCGGTGTTCGGCCTGGAGTCGGAGGCCGCCGCCGTCCGCGACGCCCGCTCCAACCTGCGCGATCTGCCCCAGGCCCGGGTGGAGCGGGGGCGGGTGGAGGAGGCCCTCGACCGGTTCGAGATCGAGCGGGCCGACCTGGTGGTGGTGGACCCGCCGCGCTCGGGCCTCGGCCGCGACGTGGTGCAGCGCATCGCCTCGCTGGACGCCTCACGCATCGTGTACGTCTCCTGCGACCCGGCCACGTTCGCCCGAGACCTGTCCTGGCTGGCCGAACGCGGCTACCGCCTCGCTGACCTGCGCGCCTTCGACGCGTTCCCGATGACTCACCACGTGGAGTGCGTCGGGCTGCTCGTCAAGGAGTAGATCCGGCTAAATACCGGAATTTTCCTGCAAACCGTTCACTGTCGTCCGTCGTCTTTACCTGGGTCACATCCCCCACAGACAGGACTCGACGGTGCGACTTGTCTCCACCTGCGTCGCCGTGCTCGCCGCCACGGCGGCGCTCGGCACTGCGCTGCCCGCCCAGGCCGCGGCCCCCGCGTTACAGATCGTGAAGATCTACTACGATTCCCCGGGGGCCGACCGGCGCTCCAACGACTCGCTGAACGCCGAGTACGTCACCCTGCTCAACACCACGCAGAAGGCGATCGACCTTGAGGGGTGGACGCTGCGCGACAAGACCGGCTACAGCTACGCGTTCGGGCCGGACGTGATACTCGGCGCGAGGAAGCGGATCAGCATCCGGTCGGGCCAGGGTGGCGACGGCACCAGCAGCGTCTACTGGGGACGCAAGCAGTACGTCTGGAACAACGACCAGGACACCGCCTACGTCCGTAAGGCCGACGGCAAGCTCGTCGACTCCTGCTCCTACCGGGCCACCCGGTCGGCGTACGTCACCTGCTAGGCCCGAGGCTGCCCCGCCGCCCGGGGGTGCGGCGGGGCGCCCCGGCTAGGCGCGGCCCAATCGGTGGCGCGGTCGGGGCCGCGGTCCCGCTCTCGGCGGCGTGCACCGAGATCGCGCCGCCCGCCATCGTCGCGCGGGTGGCGCGCCCTTCCTGTGACGATCCATCCGTCTCTCCTCCCAGTCGCCGGCCCGAGTGCGGTCTTGCATGAGACTGCCGTGCGGCGCTGTCCGGACGGTCATCGTTCGGTCACTTCCCGGTCACGTGGCGTGATATCACTGGGGGGTCAGGCGCGGCAGGTCTTCCTGGGCAGGGGTGGATGGGGTTCGCGTTCGGTGTGCTGGGGCCGCTGGAAGTGTCCTGCGACGGCGTGCCCATCGTGATCGGCGCGGCCAAGCAGCGGGCCCTGACGGCGGCGCTGCTGATCGACGCCAACCAGGTCGTCCCCGTGGAGACGCTGGTCGCGCGGCTGTGGGGAGAGCGCCCGCCGGGCGGCGTACGCAACACGTTGCAGAACCACGTGCTGCGCCTGCGCCGATCGCTGAGCGGTGCGGGGCAGCCCCCGCCGGTGGTGTCGCGGCCGGGTGGCTACCTGATCGAGGTCGCCGACGGCGCGCTGGACCTGCACCGGTTCGACGCGCTGCGCGGCCTGGCCAGGACGGCCGCGGGCGATCCCGAGCGGGTGTCCGAGCTGCTGCGCCAGGCGCTGGCGCTGTGGCGCGGGGAGCCGCTGGCGGACGTCGACTCCGAGCTGCTGCGCAGGGAGGTCGCGCCGGCGCTGGCCGAACGCCGGCTCGGCGCGATCGAGTCCAGGATCGAGGCGGACCTGGAGCTCGGCCGGCATGACGACGTGCTGGCCGAGCTGCGCGAGCTGACCGCGGCCCATCCGCTGCAGGAGCGGTTCTGGGCGCAGCGGATGCTCGCGCTCCACCGGTGCGGGCGGCAGGGGGAGGCGCTGCGCTGCTACGCGGACGTGCGTCACCTCCTGGCCGAGGAGCTGGGCGTCGATCCCGGTACGCAGCTGCGCGACCTGCACGGCCGGATGCTCACCGGCGACGCCACGCTCGTCGCGCCCCGGCCCGGGACCCAGGCGGTGGGCAACCTGCCGGCCGAGCTGACCTCGTTCGTCGGCCGGGAGCGCCTGCTCGGCCAGGTGCGTGGGCTGCTGGAGACGGCCAGGCTGGTCACGCTCACCGGGATGGGCGGGGTGGGCAAGACGCGCCTGGCGCTGCGGGTGGCCGCCCAGCAGGCGCCGGCGTTCTCCGGCGGGGTGTGGCTGGCCGACTTCGCCCTGCTGGCCGACCCGGGACGGCTGGAGCCGGCCGTGGCGGAGTCGCTGGGCATCAGGGACCAGTCGGCCCGCCCCACGCGCGACATCCTGCTGCGGCACCTGCGCGACAAGCGGGTGCTGCTGGTGATGGACAACTGCGAGCACGTGGCGCAGGCCGCCGCGGAGCTGCTGGACGTGCTGCTGCGCGGGGTGCCGGGGCTCCGGGTGCTGGCGACCGGCAGGCAGCCGCTGGGCCTCCCCGGCGAACACGTGCTGCCCGTGCCGCCGCTGACTGTCACGGCGGCCGGGGAGCACGTGCACATGCCGCCCCTGACTGTCACGGCGGCCGGGGAGCACGTGCCGCCTGTGCCGCCGCTGACCGTCTCAGCGGCCGGCGAAGACGGTGACGGACCGGATGGGCACCACGAGGGCGGCGGTGAGGCGGTGCGGCTGCTGGCCGATCGGGCCGCCGCCGCGGTGCCCGGGTTCCGGATCGACGGGCACAACCTGGCCGCCGCCGTCCAGCTCTGCCGCCGGCTGGACGGCATCCCGCTGGCGGTGGAGCTGGCCGCCGTACGCCTGAGCGCCCTGTCGCTCGACGAGCTGCTCGACCGGCTCGATGACCGCTTCCACGTGCTGACCGGCCACGCGGACGGCACGGGCCCGGCGCCCAGGCACCAGCGGACGCTGCAGGACGTGATCGACTGGAGCCACGGCCTGTGCACGGAGCGGGAGCAGCGGCTGTGGGCGCGGCTGTCGGTGTTCGCGGGCGGCTTCGACCTGGCCGCGGCCGAGTCGGTGTGCGCCGACGACGAGATCCCGCGCAGGCACGTCATGGACGTGCTCGCCGGGCTCGTACGCAAGTCGATCGTGACCGCCCACACCGCAGGACGCCCGCACGCCACGTACCGGCTGCTGGAGACCATCCGCCAGTACGGCCGTCACCGCCTGCGCGAGCTGGGCGAGGAGATCGAGCTGCGCATCCGGCACCGCGACCACTACCTGCGCACGGCTGCCGACGCCGCGGCCGGCTGGTTCGGCCCGCGGGAGGCCGAATGGCTGTCGCGGCTGCGGCGCGAGCTGCCCAACCTGCGTGCGGCCATGGAGTTCTGCCTCACCTGGCCGGGCGAGGCCGGGGCGGGGCTGCGCCTGGCCGTGCACCTGACCAGCGCCCACACCTGGTTCTTCAACGGCACCCCCGCGGAGGGGCGGCACTGGCTGGAGGCCGCGCTCGCGCAGCGGGCCGGGCTGCCCGCGCCGCTGCAGGTGAGTGGCACCGCGTTCACGGTGTGGATCGCGTTGTGCCAGGGCGATCTGGCGGGGGCCGACGCGCTGATGGCCGCCTGCCGCGAGCGGGCCGAGGGGCTGCCAGGGGGTGACGCCACGCTGACGTTCGCCGAGGGCGTCCACGCGCTGCTCCGCCAGGCCGATCCACGGGCGATCGCGCTGCTGGCGCGGGCCAGGGACGAGCTACGGCGCGACGGGCGTACCGGTGACACGCACATGGCCACGATGATGTGGGCCATGGCGTCGGCCTTCCTCGGCGACAGGGAGACCGCGCTGGCCGCGAGCGGCGAATACCTGGCCGAGGCGCGGGCGCAGCAGGGGGAGTGGGCGCTGTCCTGGGCGCTGTGGGGGGCCGGGCTGGCGGAGCTGCGGCACGGAGACCCGCGGCGGGCCGCCGAGCTGCTGGGCGACGGCGTGGGGCGTCAGCGGGCCCTCGGTGACCGCTGGTCGCCGACCTGGGGGACCGAGGTGCTGGCCTGGGCGGTCGCGGCGGGCGGCGACCACGTCAGGGCCGTGCGCCTGCTCGGGGCCGCCGATCGGTTGCGGCAGGAGTTCGGGGTGATCCTGGCGGAGCCGTTCAGCCAGGCCCACCTGGACGTCGCGGGGCGGCTGCGGGTCTCGCTCGGACCCGAGCGGTACGCCGCCGCCTTCGCCCAGGGGGCCACCGGTCCCGGCCGCGGGGGCCGGCCGCGCTCATGAGCGCCCTCTTCCGGTTGCGGAAGGAGTCGTCGCCGCCCCCGTGCGCCGCCCCGGAGACGGCTACCAGCGCCGCCCCGGAGACGGCCGGCAGCGGTCAGAGCCAGCCCATGCGCTGGGCGGTGCGGATGGCTTCGAGGCGGTTCTGGGCGTTGAGCTTGGTCATGGCGCTCGACAGGTAGTTGCGCACGGTGCCCTCGGTCAGGTGCAGCTCGGCCGCGATCCTGGAGATCGTGGCCCCGTCGCCGGCCAGCCGCAGCGCGTCGCGCTCGCGTTCGGTCAGCGGGCTGTCGCCGGCCGCCATCGCCGCCGCCGCCAGCTCCGCGTCCAGGTAGCGGCCGCCCGCCTGGACCTTGCGGATCGCCATCGCCAGCTCCTCCGCCGAGGCGTCCTTGCCGAGGAAGCCGCTGACGCCCGCCGCCATGGCCCTGCGCAGGTAGCCGGGGCGGCCCAGGCTGGTGAGGATGACGATCTTGCATTGGGCGCTGATCTGCTCGGCCGCGCTCAGGCCGTCCATGCCCGGCATCTCGATGTCCAGCACGGCCACGTCGGGCCGGTGCTCGGCCACCGCGGCCACGACCTCGTCGCCCCTGCCCACCTGGGCGACGACCTCGATGCCCTCCTCCAGGTCCAGCAGGGCCGCGATGGCGCCGCGGATCAGGTGCTCGTCGTCGGCGAGCAGCACGCGGGTGGTCATGCGGGCACCAGCTCCTCGAACGGCGCACGGATGGTCATGCGGGCACCGCCGCCCGCAGCACGTAGCGGCCTTCGAGGGTCGGCTGCGCCTCCAAGGTGCCGCCCGCCGCGCGCACCCGCTGGGCCAGCCCGGCCAGGCCGTTGGGCGCGTGCTCGCCCACGGGCCCGCTCACCCCGTCGTTGGACATCTCCAGCACCCCATCCTCGATCGTGATCGTGCAACGTTCGGCCTTGCTGTGCTTGAGCACGTTCGTGGCGCCCTCGCGGACGACGGTGGCCAGCAGCGTGCGGGTCTCCGGCGTCAGGGCGCCCGTCTCTGCGCGCACGACGCAGCGTACGTCCGCCGCCTCCAGCACCGCCCGCACCCCGGCCAGCACCTCGTCCAGGTCGATGGCCCGATAGCTCTGCACGACGTTGCGCACCTCGCGCAACGACCGCCGGGCCAGGTCGCGTACCTCGAACATCTCGGCCGCCGCCGCCGCGCCGTCCGCCGCCAGCACCCGCTCGGCCCCGGTCGTGCGCGCCGAGATGTCGGTGAGGCTCTGCCCGAGCAGGTCGTTCAGGTCGCGGGCGAAGCGCAGCCGCTCCTCCGAGACCGCCAGCCTGGCCAGCGCCTCCTGGCCTTCGTGGGCCTCCTTGGCCACCTGCCACAGCCACAGGTTCGCCAGCAGGCCGCCCGCGCAGACGACCGTGAGCACCGTCTGCACCAGGAACAGCGGCAGCACGAACCCGCCGAACACGCCCACGTAGACGTTGACGACCACGATCGACACGACCGACAGGACGATGATCGTCCGCCTGCGTACGAACGGCGCCATCAGCCCGAGCCACACCGGGATCGGGTACACGACCGGGAAGACGGCCAGGAGCAGGACGATCGCCCCGGTCACCGCCAGGATCGCCGTCGGACGCCGCCCGCCCCGCATGGCGATCCTGAACGGCCGGGTCGCCAGCACGTTGAAGACCAGCAGCAGGACGGCGGCGGCCAGGAGCAGCGGCCCCGGCACCCCGAGCTGCCAGCGGATGTACAGGTCGTAGTAGCCGAAGAGGGAGATCAGCAGGAGGAAGTCGGTGGAGTAGACGATCAGCCAGCGGACCTTGTCCAGCCTCGTCGCCCGCCGCATCACGCGGGCACCGCCGCGCGCAGCAGGAACTCCCCGGCCGGCGTGGGCTCGGCCGAGACGGAGCCGCCGGCCGTGGCCAGCCGCTCCGACAGGCCGCGCAGGCCGTTGCCGGGCGCGGACGAGCGCGCGAGCACGCCGTCGTTGAGCATCTCCAGCACGCCCCCGTCGATCGTGATCGCGCAGCGCGTGGCGGTGCTGTGCTTCAGCACGTTCGTGACGCCCTCGCGGACCGCCCACGCCAGCAGCGTCCTGGCGGCCGGTGAGAGGCCGTCGGCCCTGGCGTCGATCACGCAGCTGGCCCCGGCCGCCTCCAGCGCCGCGCGCACGCCCGCGAGCTCCTCGTCCAGGTCGAGCGCCTGGTAGCCGTGCACGGCCTGCTGCACCTCGGCCAGCGAGTCACCGGCCAGGGCGCGGATGTCGGCCATCTCGGCCGCCGCCCGCACCGGGTCCTTGGCCGCCAGCTTCGCGGCCAGCTCGCTCTTCAGCGTGATGACCGACAGGCTGTGCCCGAGCAGATCGTGCAGGTCGCGGGCGAAGCGCAGCCGCTCTTCCGACACCGCCAGGCCGGCCTTCGCCTCCTTGCCGTCGTGCGCGTCCCTGATCGTCCACCAGAGCCAGCGCCACAGCAGCATGCCTCCCGTGATCAGGGTGGCGCTGAGCACCTCGGGGATCAGCACGCCCGGCCACGGCTGGCCGGTGATCGCCACCACGTAGCCGGAGACCGCGCCGACCACGACCACGCCGAGGCAGGCGGTCACGGCCAGCGGGAGGTAGAGCGCGGCGATCGACAGCCACAGAGCGCCCACCTCCAGCCAGGTGGCCGTGCCGTCGAGCGGCTGGCGCGGCAGCAGGGCCACCGAGACCGCCGCGAGCACCCCCGCCGCGACCAGCTTCAGCGTGGGCCGCGGCCGGGCGTCGTAGGCGTTCCTGAGCAGGAAGGGGAAGAGCGCGAAGAAGCCGAGCAGGCACCCGATCACGATCGTCCCGCCGAACGCCGAGATCCTGCCGTTGACCAGGTGGAGGACGATGAGCGTCAAGTAGAGGGCGCCCATCATGCCGATCATGGCGTCCATCCAGTAGAGCAGGATCTTTCGCGCCGTCTCCGGACGCGCCGCCATCACGCAGATCTCCCCGCTCTATGAAGCCCTCGGCTTTGAATCCTATCTTCAGGGAGAGGTGCTCCAGAGGATTCGTGATACGTCCGCCTTTGGTGCGACTCCGCGTAGCGACAGCCAGGCCAGCCCGTGGCGGCTGGCGTAGGCGGCCAGCGCGCGGGCGTCCGGCTCGCTCAGGTCGGTACGGCCGTCCAGCACGGGGGTCAGGGCGACGCGGGGCCACGCCTCCTCGGGGTCCGGCAGGCCCTGGGCCTCCGCGATCTGGTCCCTGGCCGCCCGCACGGCCGCCGCCACCCTGAGCAGGCGGCCGGTGGGCGCGGTGCGCGGCTCGATGCGGGACAGCAGGTTGACGGTGGCGATCGTGGCGCCCGCTCGCTGGGTGGCGCGCAGCATCTCGACGTCGTCCGAGCTCAGCCCGTACGGATGCAGCGGCAGCGTGAAGCCGACCCGCAGCCGCCGCTCCCGCTGCACGGCGTGGATGGCCCGCGCCCTGCGCAGCACCGCGGCCCGGTCGGCGCTGTCGCGGACCTCGAAGTCGATGGCGGCGGCGTCGAACACCCCGACCACCCTTCGGTAGGCGGAGGCCAGCCCGCCCGGCCTGCGGCAGGTGACGGCCAGCTCCTGGCCGTCCGGCCCGCCGAACACGGGCGCGGCGTCGCCGCCCAGCGCCCTGAGTCGGCCGATCCGGTTGGCCACCGGGTTCCCGCGCCGGTCGAGCGGGCCGTTCCACTTGGGGATGCATCCGTCGCCGCCGGAGACGAGGTGGCCCAGCGCGTACCGGCGGACCCCGGTGCGGCGGGCCTCGGCCGGCAGGTCGAAGCCGGGATCCTCGGCGGTGTCGACGAACCCCACGAACCGGGCCGGCTCTTCTGCCAAACCCGCGGAGACGGCAGGGGTGTGCTCCGCCACCTGGGTCGGCTCCGGCGCGGGAGCGGCGCCGGCGGGGAGCATGCGGATCGCGACGCCGGTCGCGGCGGTGAGCGCGAGCGCGCCCAGGACGGCCAGAGGGCGGGGGAGCACTCCTGGCTCCCGGCTGTGCCGCGGCATTGGACACTCCACGTGGTCGATCGGCTACGTACCGCGCAGGACTCGAACGCTAGCAAGTGCGTCCGAAGCGGCGCGGGTCTTTTCCGGTTCACGTCCGTTCTGTGCGGATAATGTGGTCATGAAGCTGCGGATCTTCACCGAGCCACAGCAGGGCGCGACATATGACGACCTGCTCGCTGTCGCCCAGGCCACCGAACGGCTGGGCTTTGACGCTTTCTTCCGGTCCGACCACTACCAGCGCATCGGCGCGGGCGACCCGGGCTCAGGCTCGACCGACGCCTGGATCACGCTGGCCGGCCTGGCCAGGGAGACCTCCAGGATCAGGCTGGGCACCCTGGTGACGCCGGCCACGTTCCGCCTGCCGGGCCCGCTGGCGATCAGCGTCGCGCAGGTGGACCAGATGAGCGGCGGCCGGGCCGAGCTGGGCTTCGGCACCGGCTGGTTCGACGCCGAGCACACCGCGTACGGCATCCCGTTCCCGCCGGTGGGCGAGCGGTTCGGCCGGTTCGAGGAGCAGCTCGAGATCGTCAACGGACTGTGGACGGCGGAGAAGAGCTACTCCTTCGAGGGCCGCTACTACCGGCTCGTCGATTCGCCCGCCTTGCCCAAGCCTGTGCAGCGGCCGCGGCCGCCGATCATCATCGGCGGGTTCGGCGCCAAGCGGACGCCGAGGCTGGCGGCGGCGTACGCGGACGAGTACAACGTGCCGTTCCGCACGCTCGCCGACACGGCCGAGGCGTTCGCGCGGGTGCGGCAGGCGTGCGAGGAGAACGGGCGCACCGTGACGTACTCGGTGGCGCAGACCACGGTCGTGGGCGCCGACCAGGCGGAGGTCGAGCGGCGCGCCGCGGCCATCGGCGAGAACCCCGACAACCTGCGCGCGGGCGGCCTGGCCGGCACGCCGGCCGAGGTGGTGGCGAAGATCGGGAAGTTCGCCGAGCTCGGCGCGGAGCGGGTCTACCTGCAGATCATGGACCTGGCCGACCTGGAGCACCTGGAGCTGATCGCGGCGGAGGTCCTTCCCCACGTGTAATCGGTTGGCGGTGGTTCGGGGCGTTACGGCAGACTTGGCGCGTGCTGCTGACGATCACGACCACCGCGAGCCCCGCCACTGACCTCGGCTTTCTCCTGCACAAGCATCCAGAGCGCGTGCAGGAGTTCAGCCAGTCGTTCGGCACGGCCACGGTGTTCTACCCCGAGGCGGGCGGCGAGCGCTGCACGGCGGCGCTGATGCTCGAGATCGACCCGATCGCGCTGGTCAGGTCGCGGGGCAAGAGCTCGCCCGACTTCAGCCTGTCGCAGTACGTCAACGACCGCCCGTACGCCGCCTCCTCGCTGCTGGCGGTGGCGCTGGGGGACGTGTTCCGGACCGCGCGGGCGGGCCGCTGCAAGGCCAGGCCCGAGCTGCCCGGCACGCCGCTGCCGCTGGAGCTGCGGCTGCCGGCGCTGCCCTGCCGCGGGGGTCCCGAGCTGGCACAACGGCTGTTCGAGCCGCTCGGGTGGACGGTGGAGGCGCAGGCGTCCCCGCTGGACGAGAGCTTTCCCGAGTGGGGCGAGTCGCGCTATGTCCGGCTCACCCTGAGCGGCACCGCCCTCCTGTCCGACGCGCTCAACCACCTGTACGTGCTGCTGCCGGTGCTCGACGACGGCAAGCACTACTGGATCGCGCCCGACGAGGTGGACAAGCTGATCAGGGCGGGCGGCGGCTGGCTGCACGCGCACCCGGAGCGCGGCCTGATCACCCGGCGCTACCTGGGACGGCGCCGGTCGCTGGCTCGCACCGCGCTGGCCAGGCTGGCCGAGCTGGGCGACGAGACCGAGGAGGCGCTGGAGCCCGCGGTCGAGGAAGAGGCACCCGCCGGGGTGACCGCCGCCGACGAGGCCGCCGCCGCGGAGGCCGAGGTCGCGGAGGCCGAGGTCGCGCAGGAGACCGAGGGCGAGCCTGAGCCTGAGGCCAAGAGCAAGCCGCTCAACGCGCGGCGGCGCGAGGCCGTGCTCGCCAAGCTGGCAGACCTGGGCGCGGTCAGCGTGATCGACCTGGGCTGCGGCCAGGGCGAGCTGGTCGGCGCGCTGCTGGCCAAGCCCAGGTTCGCCCGGGTCGGCGGCATGGACGTCTCCTCGATGGCGCTCACCATCGCGGCCCGCAAGCTGCGCCTCGACCGCATGCCCGACAGCAAGCGCGCCCGGCTCACCCTGTTCCAGGGCGCGCTCACCTACACCGACAAGCGGCTGTCCGGCTACGACGCGGCCGTCCTCATGGAGGTCGTCGAGCACGTGGACCCGCCGCGCCTGGCCGCGCTCGAACGCGTCGTGTTCGCCCACGCCAAGCCGGAGCACGTGATCGTCACCACCCCCAACATCGAGTACAACGTCCGCTACGAGTTCCTGACCGGGCTGCGCCACCCCGACCACCGTTTCGAGTGGACGCGCGCCGAGTTCGCGGCATGGGCCACGGGAGTGGCCGCGCGGCACGGCTACCAGGTCGTGTTCGAACCGGTCGGCGAGGACGACCCCGAGGTCGGCCCGCCCACCCAGATGGGAGTGTTCACCCGTGATCAGCGTTCCTGAGCTCTCCCTCGTGGTGCTCGTCGGCGTGTCGGGCAGCGGCAAGTCCACGTTCGCCGCCCGGCACTTCAAGCCCACCCAGATCATCTCCTCCGACTTCTGCCGCGGGCTGGTCGCCGATGACCAGAACGACCAGTCGGCCACCCCGGCGGCCTTCGACCTGCTGCACCACATCGTCGGCGTGCGCCTGGCCAGGGGCCTGCTCACCGTCGTGGACGCCACCAACGTCCAGTACGCCGCCCGCCGGAGCCTGCTCGACCTGGCGAAGAAGCACGACGTGCTGGCCGACGCCATCGTGCTCGACGTGCCGGAGGAGGTGGCCATCGAGCGCAACGCCGCCAGGCCCGACCGCGACTTCGGCGCCGGCGTGGTGATCAGGCAGCGCAAGGACCTGCGCCGCTCGCTCGGCAAGATCTCCAACGACGGGTTCAGGCGGGTCCACGTGCTGCGCGGGCTCGACGAGATCGAGAACGCCACCGTCGCCTACGACAAGGCGTGGTCGGACAAGACCGACCTGACCGGCCCCTTCGACATCATCGGCGACGTCCACGGCTGCCGCGCGGAGCTGGAGACGCTGCTGCGCGAGCTCGGCTGGGAAGGCCTCAAGCACCCGGAGGGCCGTACGGCGGTGTTCGTCGGCGACCTGGTGGACCGCGGGCCCGACTCGCCGGGCGTGCTGCGCCTGGTCATGGACATGGTGGAGGCGGGCACCGCGGTCTGCGTGGCGGGCAACCACGAGCAGAAGCTGGTGCGCGCGCTCAACGGCCGCAAGGTCAAGGTCGCCCACGGCCTGCAGGAGTCGCTCGACCAGCTCGCCGCGCAGCCGCCCGAGTTCGTGGAGCGGGCGCGGACGTTCATGGACGGCCTGCTCAGCCACTACCGGCTGGACGGAGGCCGGCTCGTCGTCGCGCACGCCGGGCTCAAGGAGGCCTACCACGGCCGCGCCTCGGGCCGGGTGCGCTCGTTCGCCCTGTACGGCGACACCACCGGCGAGACCGACGAGTACGGCCTGCCGGTCCGCTACCCGTGGGCCGACGAGTACCGGGGCCGGGCCATGGTCGTCTACGGTCACACCCCCACGATCCGGCCCGAGTGGGTCAACAACACGATCTGCCTCGACACCGGCTGCGTGTTCGGCGGCCACCTGACCGCGCTGCGCTACCCCGAACGCGAGATCGTCCAGGTTCCCGCGGAGCAGATGTGGTACGAACCGGCCAAGCCGCTCGGCGGCACCCCCGCCAGGGACCCGGGCATGCTGGACATCAACGACGTGATCGGCACCCGCTACGTCGAGACCGGCTTCGGCACCCGCGTCAAGGTCATGGAGGAGAACGCGGCCGCCGCGCTGGAGATCATGAGCAGGTTCGCGGTGGACCCGCGCTGGCTGGTCTACCTGCCGCCCACCATGGCCCCGCCGGAGACCTCGTCCCTCGACGGCCATCTGGAGCACCCGCACGAGGCGTTCGAGGAGTTCGCCGCCGCCGGGGTGCGCGAGGTCGTGTGCGAGGAGAAGCACATGGGCTCGCGGGCCGTGGCCGTGCTGGCCAGGACGCCCGAGGTGGCGGCTGAGCGGTTCGGGGTGACCGACGGGAGCGCGGGCGCCGTCTACACCCGTACCGGGCGGCCGTTCTTCGCCGATACGACGCCGCTGGTCGAGGGGCTGCGCGAAGCCTGCGAGCCGCTGTGGGCCGAGCTCGGCTCCGACTGGGTGGTGCTCGACTGCGAGCTGCTGCCCTGGTCGGCGAAGGCCGGGGAGCTGATCAAGTCGCAGTACGCCTCCGTCGGGGCGGCGGCCCGTGCCGCGCTGCCGGAGGCGGTCTCGGCGCTGGAGGCGGCGGCCGGGCGCGGCCTGGACGTGGGCGACCTGCTGGCCCGCACCCGGCGCCGCGACGCCAACGCCGCCCTGTTCCGTGCCGCCTACGCGCGTTACTGCTGGCCGGTGGACGGGTTGGAGGGGATCAGGGTGGCGCCGTTCCAGATCCTGGCCTGTGAGGGGCGGGCCACGGCGCTGGAGCCGCACGCCTGGCACCTGTCCACGCTGGCGCTGCTCGACTCGCCGCTGATTGCCAGGACCGGGCACGTCTTCGTCACGCTCGACTCGCCCGCGTCCCGGGCCGAGGCGACGGAGTGGTGGGAGTCGATGACCGCGGCCGGCGGCGAGGGCATGGTGGTCAAGCCCGCCTCCTACGCGCCCGGCCGGGTGCAGCCGGGGGTCAAGGTGCGCGGCCGCGAATACCTGCGGATCATCTACGGCCCCGACTACACCGAGTCGCTCGACGTGCTGCGCAGGCGCTTCCTGGGCAAGAAGCGCGCGATGGCGCTGCGCGAATACGCGCTGGGCCTGGAGGCGCTGTCGAGGCTGGCGGCCGGCGAGGCGGGCTGGCGGGTCCACGAGCCGGTGTTCGCCGTGCTGGCCCTGGAGTCGGAGCCGGTGGACCCGCGTCTCTAAAGCTTGGGTAAGTGCGGCCGTATGCTGAGTGACCTGCGGGTATGCCCCGATCCGGGGGAAGGACCTGTATGGCTACTCAGTACACCCATCATGAGCATTTGGGCCACGTCGTGTTCATCACGGCGGCGGCGGCCATCGGCGGGTTCCTGTTCGGGTACGACAGCGCCGTCATCAACGGCGCCGTCGTCGGGATCCAGAAGTACTTCCAGGTGGGTCCGGTCGAGATCGGGTTCGTGGTGGCGATCGCGCTGCTCGGCTCGGCCGTGGGGGCGTGGGTGGGCGGCGGCCTGGCCGACCGGCTGGGGCGTACGAGGTCGATGCAGGTGGCGGCGCTGTTGTTCGCCGTCAGCTCGATCGGGCAGATGCTGCCGTTCGCGATCTGGGACCTGGCCTTCTGGCGGGTGATGGCCGGTTTCGCGATCGGCATGGCCTCGGTGCTCGGGCCGGCGTACATCGCCGAGGTGGCGCCGCCCGCCTACCGGGGCCGGCTGGGGTCGTTCCAGCAGCTCGCCATCGTGCTCGGGATCGCGGTCTCCCAGCTCGTCAACTACCTGATCGCCCGGCTGGCCGGCGGGAACGTCAACAACCAGCTGCTGGGCCTGGACGCCTGGCAGTGGATGCTGGGCGCGTGCGTCGTGCCGGCCCTGCTGTACCTGCTGTTCGCCCTGACCATCCCCGAGTCGCCCCGCTACCTGATCATGTCGGGCCGGACCAGGCAGGCGCGGGAGGTGCTGGCCGAGGTCGAGGGCGACGACGTGGACATCGACGGCCGCATCGCGGAGATCCAGCGCGTCCTGCGGACCGAGCGGGTGCCCGGGATGAAGGACCTGCGCGGCCCGGCGTACGGACTGCTGCCGATCGTCTGGATCGGCATCGCCCTGTCGGCGTTCCAGCAGTTCGTCGGCATCAACGTGATCTTCTACTACTCGTCCGTGCTGTGGCAGTCGGTGGGCATCAACCAGAGCGACTCGCTGCTGATCAGCTTCTCCAGCTCGATCATCAACATCATCGGCACGTTCATCGCGATCTCGCTGGTGGACAAGATCGGGCGCAAGCCGCTGCTGCTCATCGGCTCGGCCGGGATGGCGATCTCGCTGGCCACCGCGGCGTGGGCGTTCAGCGCGGCCAGGACCGTGGGGGACTCGGTCCGCCTGCCGGATCCGCAGGGCGCGATCGCGCTCGTGGCGGCGAACGTGTTCGTGCTGTTCTTCGCCTTGTCGTGGGGCGTGGTCGTCTGGGTGCTGCTCGGCGAGATGTTCCCGAACCGCATCCGCGCCGCCGCGCTCGGCCTCGCCGCCGCGGCGCAGTGGGTCGCCAACTGGCTGATCACGGTGACGTTCCCCGCGCTGGCGGCCTGGAACCTGCCGCTCACGTACGCCATGTACGCGCTCTTCGCGCTGCTGTCGTTCCTGTTCGTGGCCAAGTGGGTCAAGGAGACCAAGGGCCGCAAGCTCGAAGACATGGGATGAGGCGGGAACGGGCGAACGTCGGCTAATCTCCGGCACGTGCTCGAAGACGTCCTGATCCCGCCGCTCGACGTGTTGTTCTGCGGCATCAACCCCGGGCTCATGTCCGAGGCCACCGGGCATCACTTCGCCCGGCCGGGCAACCGGTTCTGGCCCGCGCTGCACCTGTCCGGCTTCACGCCGCGCCTGCTCGCGCCCGCCGAGCAGCGGCTGCTGCCCGCGTACGGGCTGGGCATCACGAACATCGTGCCCCGCGCCAGCGCCAAGGCGTCCGAGCTGACCCGGGAGGAGCTGGTGGCGGGCGGGGCCGGGCTGGCGGCCAAGGTGATGCGGGCCGGGCCGCGGGTGCTGGCGGTGCTGGGCATCTCGGCGTACCGGACGGCCTTCGAGCGGCCCAAAGCGGTCATC
Source organism: Nonomuraea rosea (assembly GCF_039539705.1). Lineage (NCBI taxonomy): Bacteria > Bacillati > Actinomycetota > Actinomycetes > Streptosporangiales > Streptosporangiaceae > Nonomuraea > Nonomuraea rosea. The sequence goes on from NZ_BAABDQ010000003.1 coordinate 209,524, forward strand.
GGGCCGCAGACCGAGCCGGTCGGAGGCGCGCGGGTGTGGGTGCTGCCGAACCCGAGCGGGCTCAACGCGCACTGGACCGTGACCACGATCGCGGGCGAGCTGGCCCGCCTGCGCGCGTCACTGGCATAGCCCCCGCGCGCCGCTGCCGGGCCACGGCGATCACCATGGCCCGGCAGCGGGTGGCGGAAGGGGGCGCTCCTACTTGGCGGCGAAGTCCTGGGTCCAGACGATCTGGCCCCCGGAGGTCTTGGCGGCGCCCACGCCGATCAGGTTGTACTTGCAGTTCATGATGTTGGCCTTGTGGCCGGCGCTGTTCATCCACGCATCGACGACCGAGGCCGGGGTGGGCTGGCCCTTGGCGATGTTCTCGGCCCAGCCGGAGCCGCCGGTGAACCCGGCCGCCCTGATGCGGTCGAGGAAGCTGCGGCCGTCCTGCGAGGTGTGGCTGAAGTAGTTGTTCTTCGCCATGTCGGAGGAGTGGCCGAAGGCGGCGGCGCGGAGCTGCGCGTTGTGCGTGAGCGGCGCGCAGCCGCCCTTGGCCCGCTCGGCGTTGGTCAGCCTGACGACCTCGTTCTCCTCGGTGGTGCCCACGGAGCCAGAGGAAGGAGGCGGCGTGGTGGCACTGGAGGTGGGGCTCGGCGAGGGCGTCGGGGTCGCCGTGCCGGTGGGCGTGGGCGTGGGGGTGCTGTCGGGGGAGCAGGTCAGCTTGGCGGCCTTGGACCTGGCGGTGCGGCCCCGGTAGTCGGTCGCGACCGCGTAGTAGGTGCCGGGCTGGCAGGTCACGGCGAGGGTGATGCGGCCCTTCCTGGTGGCGCCGCTCTTGACGACCGGGTCGGTGCCCGGGACGGCTCGCTTGACGCGGATGCGCAGCAGGGCGGAATTGAAGCAGCCGCGGCGGGCGGCGGATGTCTCGATCTTGAGTGCGGTGCTGAGGCGCGGCTTGGCCACGCTGATCCGGCACCTTGCGGCCTCGGCTGCGGTTCCCGTGGTTCCAGCAGTGGTCGCGATCGCGGCCTCGGCGGCGCTGAGGGGCGTAACGAACGCCGCCAGGCTCACGAGTCCGGCAAGTACCCCTAGGGGTCTACGCATAGGGGGATTCCTCCAGTTGCGGTTGAGGCTGGATGGCACCGCATTCTGTCGGGATCGAGACCTATTTGTCATGAAATTTGGGACATTTCCCTGCAACACCGGTAAACCAAAGTGACGCGAGGTGCGTCCGCGCAGGCCACCCGCTCACGTCTCGAAAGCGTCACGACCCTTGACGGAGCGGACATCCGGAATTTACGTTCGCGGTACTTATCCGGTTCAGCAGGTCCCGCAACCTGCGACTACTGAAGAGTGATCGCTCACCGGTCTCCTTGGCGGGGGCATGCTCCGCAATCTGTTGGGAGCGCTCCCAGGAGGCCTGGTCCATCGGGGTGTCTGTAGCAGACGTTCGAACCTTCGCGCCGGGCGCGGAGGAAGGAGAGAAGCGATGCGTAACCGGGCTCGGATCCTGATTCCGCTCGTGGCGGCGGGCCTGCTGGCCACGGCCTGCACCGGCGGCGGATCCACACCGACCCCGCCGGCCACCCAGGCGCCGAGCCAGGGCGCGACGGCCAGTGCCAACCCCGACTCCCTGCCACGCAACGAGACGCTCTACACGACGGGCACCCAGTGGGGCCCGCCCGCCAACTTCAACCCCATCAGGGAATGGGACTCGGCGAGCGGCACCAAGGGCCTGGTGTACGAGACGATGTTCCACTACGACACCACCGCGGCCAAGCTCACGCCGTGGCTGGCCGCCAGCGGCACGTGGACCGACGACACCACGTACGAGGTCAAGCTCCGCCCGGGCGTCAAGTGGGCCGACGGCCAGCCGCTCACCGCCAAGGACGTCGTCTTCACCTTCGAGCTCGGGAAGATGGAGACGATCCCGTACCACAACCTGTGGGACTGGCTGAAGACCGTCGAGGCCACCGACGACCAGACCGTGAAGTTCACCTTCTCCAAGGCCAACTACCAGGAGTGGGACTTCATGCTCTACACCCGCTCCATCGTGCCCGAGCACGTCTGGAAGGGCCGCAGCGAGAAGGAGGTCCTCGACGGCGTCAACGAGAACCCGGTCGGGACCGGCGCGTACACGTTCATGAGCAAGGACCAGGACCGCGTGGTCCTGCAGCGGCGCGACGACTGGTGGGGCAAGGCGGCGCTCAACATGGAGCCCAAGCCCAAGTACATCGTGGACATCGCCACGCCCAGCAACGAGGTCGCCATGGGCCTGCTGCTGCAGCAGAAGCTGGACCTCAGCAACAACTTCCTGCCCGGCGTGGCCAACCTCGTCCAGGGGAACTTCGGGCTGACGACGTACTACAACGAGCCGCCGTACATGCTGTCGGCCAACACCGCGTGGCTGGTGCCCAACACGACCAAGAAGCCGATGGACGACCCGGCCTTCCGCAAGGCGCTGGCCTCCTCGGTCGACGTCAAGAAGATCGTCGAGGGCGTCTACGGCAACCTGGTCAAGGCCGCCAGCCCGACCGGCCTGCTGCCGCAGTGGGAGCAGTTCGTGGACCAGGCGGTCGTCGGTAAGTCCGGGTTCGCCTTCGACGCGGCCAAGGCCAAGAAGCTGCTCGCGGACGCCGGCTACAAGGACGGCGACGGCGACGGATTCGTGGAGAACAAGGACGGCTCGAAGATCAGCCTGTCCCTGATCGTGCCGTCCGGCTGGACCGACTGGATGGAGTCGGCCAGGTCCATCGCGGCCAGCGCCAAGTCCGCCGGCATCCAGATCACGCCCGACTTCCCCGACTACAACGCACTGGTGGAGAAGCGCAGCAAGGGCGACTTCGACCTGCTGGTCAACAACGAGCGGCAGCTGTCGAACTCGCCGTACACCTACTACGAGTACATGTTCCAGCTCCCCGTGCTCAAGCAGCAGAACACGGTCAACTTCGCCAGGTACGAGAACAAGAAGGCCTGGGCGCTCGTCCAGCAGCTCGACCAGGTCAAGACCGACGACGTCGAGGGCATGAAGAAGATCGCCTCCCAGCTCCAGGAGATCCATCTCGCCGACATGCCGGTCATCCCGCTCTGGTACAACGGCCTCTGGGCGCAGTCCAGCACCAGCGTGTGGAAGAACTGGCCGGCCGCGGCCGGCAGCGCGCCCAAGACCGGCGCCGTGATGTGGCGCAACTGGCTCGAACTGGGCGGCTTCGAGACGCTCACCCAGCTCCAGCCTTCGGGCTCCTGACCCGCCGGCCCCCGTCCCTCCGCCCCGTCACCGTCCGGGGCGGAGGGCCTTCACGGAGACACTCGCGTGCGCCGTTATTTCGGTAGAAAACTGCTCATCTACGGACTGACCTTCTTCGTCGCCGTCACGGTCAACTGGATGATTCCGCGCTTCATGCCCGGCGACCCGGTCGCCAGCATGGTCGCGCGGGCCAGCGTCGCCAAGCCCGAGGCCGTCGAGGCGATGCGCGTCTACTACAACAGCCTCTTCGGCTTCGACCAGCCGCTGTGGCAGCAGTACGTCAACTTCTGGGGCGCCCTGTTCACGGGCGACTTCGGGATCAGCATCTGGCTGTTCCCGACCCCGGTCACCACCGTGATCATGAACGCGGTGCCGTACACGCTGGCTCTGATCATCCCGTCCGTGCTGCTGAGCTGGGTGGTGGGCAACCGCTTCGGCGCGTACGCCGCCAGGCGCAAGCTCCTCGACAACACCGTGCTGCCGCTCGGGTACGTGCTCACCGCCATGCCGTACATGTGGCTGGCGGTGCTGCTGGCCTGGTCGCTCGGCGTGATCGCCGACCTCTTCCCGGTCGCCGGCGGCTACAGCTTCTCGATGCGGCCCAACTGGTCGCTGACGTTCGCGCTCGACCTGGTGCACCACTGGGCGCTGCCGTTCCTGTCGCTCTTCCTGGTGGCGCTGGGCGGCTGGGCCATCGGCATGCGCAACATGATCATCTACGAGCTGGAGTCCGACTACTCCAACTACCTGGCCGCGCTGGGCGCGCCCGCCAGGCTCATCCGCAGGTACGCCTTCCGCAACGCCGTCCTGCCCCAGATCACCGGCCTGGCCCTGCAGCTCGGCGTGCTGGTGGCGGGGGCGCTCGTCACGGAGATCGTCTTCGCCTACCCGGGGCTCGGCAGCCTCATCCTCAAGGCCATCCAGAACAAGGACTTCTTCCTCCTCCAGGGCACGTTCCTGTTCATCGTGCTCGGCGTGCTGATCGCCAACTTCATCATCGACGTCGTCTACGTGGTGGTCGATCCGCGCACGCGGGCGGGAATGGCGGGTGCGCGGGCATGACGGCACTACAGGAAGCCGAGCCGCGCGAGCGCGCCGGGGTGCGCCGCGAGGCGCTCTATTTCGCGGTGCGCAACGGCAAGCTGCTGACCGGGTTCGCCATCGTGCTCGCCATGCTCGTGCTCGGCCTGATCGGGCCCGTGCTGATCGGCGGCGCGCCCAACGAGTACGGGACCAGCCCCATGAGCCCGCCCTCCGCCGCGCACTGGCTCGGCACCACCACCTTCGGCCAGGACATCTTCCTCCAGTTCGTGCACGGCCTGCGCAGCACCTTCGCCGTGGGCGTGATCGGCGGCGGCATCGCGGCGGTCATCGGCATGGTCGTCGGCTTCGTGGCCGGCTACCGCGGCGGCGTGGTCGACGAGGTGCTCAACATGCTGACCAACGTCATCCTCGTCATCCCCACCCTGGCCGTGCTGCTGATCATCAACGCGTACCTGGGCATCCGCAGCGTGGCCGTGCAGGGTCTGTTCATCGGCCTGACGCAGTGGCCGTGGGCGGCGCGGGCGATCAGGGCGCAGACGTTCTCGCTGCGGACGCGTGAGTTCGTGGACCTGGCCAGGATGAGCGGCGCGGGCACCTGGCGGATCATCAGCAGGGAGATCGCGCCGAACATGAGCTCCTACCTGTTCATGACGTTCATCCTGCTGTTCGGCGGCTCGATCCTGATCGCCTCCTCACTCGACTTCATCGGCCTCGGCCCCACGGACGGGGTCTCGCTCGGCCTGATGCTGCAGAACGCCAGCCAATGGAGCGCGCTCCAACTCGGCCTCTGGTGGTGGTTCGTGCCGCCGGGCGCGGCCATCACCGCCATCGTCGGCGCCCTGTACGTGGCCAACGTCGGCCTCGACGAGGTCTTCAACCCGAAGCTGAGGGAGACATGAGCCTGCTGGTCAGCGAGCTGAAGGTGTACTACAGGACGCTCAAGGGCGAGGTGCGCGCCCTCGACGGCATGTCCTTCGGCCTGTCGGACGGCGAGATTCTCGGCCTGGTCGGCGAGTCGGGCTGCGGCAAGAGCACGCTGGCCAAGAGCCTCATCAGGATGGACGGCCGCATGCGCCACGCCGGCGGCCGGGTCGTGCTCGACGGCGAGGAGCTGCCCATCGCCGACGACCGCCGCATGAACGACTTCCGCTTCCGCAAGGTCTCCATCATCCCGCAGTACGCCATGAGCGCGCTCAACCCCACCCGCAAGCTCCGCAAGATGGTCACCGAGCTGCTCGCCTCCAGGGGCACGGACGTGGACACCGCCGAGCTGGAGAGCCGGATGAGCCAGGTCGGCCTGCCCCGCGAGGTGCTCGACCGCTACCCGATCGAGCTGTCGGGCGGCATGAAGCAGCGCATGGTGATGGTCATCTCCACGCTGCTCGACCCATCCCTGCTGATCGCCGACGAGGTCACCTCCGCGCTCGACGTCTCCACCCAGAAGGCCGTGGCCCGCGCCCTGCTCGGCTTCCGGGAGAGCGGCTACGTCAAGAGCATGATCTTCGTCACCCACGACCTCGCGCTCACCCACCACATCGCCGACACGATCATGGTCATGTACGCCGGCAAACTGGCCGAGAAGGCCCCCGCCGACGTGATCGTCAAGGCGCCCAGGCACCCGTACACCAGGCTGCTCCTCGACTCCCTGCCCGAGGTCGGCGTCCGCTACGCCGACCGGCGGCTGGAGGGCATCGCGGGCAGCCCGCCCTCGCTGCTCGACCCGCCCGCCGGCTGCCGCTTCCGCGACCGCTGCCCGATCGCCGGCGACGAGTGCGCGCAGGACCCGCCGGTGACCGAACTCGCCCCCGGCCACCACGTCGCCTGCTGGAAGGCCTGATGCTGAAACTCGACGACGTCACCAAGGAATTCAGGATCGGCGCCTTCGGCGGCAAGAGCGTCACGGCCGTGCGGAACGTGAGCTTCGACGTCGTCCCCGGCGAGGTCGTCTCGCTGATCGGCGAGAGCGGCAGCGGCAAGAGCACGATCGGCCGGATGATCCTCGGCCTGAACCCGATCACCCGCGGCTCGATCACCTTCGACGGCCTGCCGGTCCGGGCGGGCAAGGAGTACTACCGCCACATCCAGGGCATCTTCCAGGACCCGTTCAGCTCCTTCAACCCGGTGTTCAAGGCCGACCGGGTGTTCTCCATGATCAAGGACACCTACTACCCGGCCGTCCCCGCCGCCGAGTGGGCGGAGCGGATCGAGACGAGCCTGCGCGACGTACGGCTCAACCCGGGGCAGGTGCTCGGCAAGTACCCGCACCAGCTCAGCGGCGGCCAGCTCCAGCGCCTGCTCATCGCCCGCGCCCTGCTGCTGGACATCAAGCTGCTGGTGGCCGACGAGATCACCAGCATGCTGGACGCCTCCACCCGCATCGACGTGCTCAACCTGCTGGCCGAGCTGAAGGCCAGGGGCCTCGGCGTGCTCTACATCACGCACGACCTGTCGCTGGGCAACTACCTCGCCGAGCGGACGGTGGTGCTGCGCGGGGGGAGCGTGGCCGAGATGGGGCCGACCGAGCGGGTCTTCGGCGACCCGCTGCATCCCTACACGCGTGAGCTGCTGGCGGCCGTGCCGCGGCTGCACGAGGCCTGGGACGACGCCCCGCCTTCGGACACCTGCTTCTACCACCGCGGCGGGGGCACCGGCGCGCTGTACGAGGCGAGTCCGGGACATTTCGTGGCGTGCGCCGGGCTGAGCGACTGCTGAGGAGAGCCACGTGAGTTCGTACCGTCCGCTGCACGAGGGCTGGACCCTGTCGTCGCGCGACCTCGCGGAGCTCCCCGCGAGCGTGCCCGGCTGCGTGCACACCGATCTGCTCGCCGCCGGGGTCATCGAGGACCCCTACCTGGACGGCAATGAGCACCGGCTGGCCTGGATCGGCCGCACGGAATGGACCTACCGCACCGTCTTCGCCTGGTCGCCCGACCAGGACGAGCGCACCGACCTGGTGTGCGAGGGGCTCGACACGGTCGCCACGATCATCCTCAACGGGGTCCGCGTCGGCGCCACCGCCAACCAGCACCGCTCCTACCGCTTCCCCGTCCGCCACCTGCTGCGCGACGGCGGCAACGAGCTGATCGTGCGGTTCGGCTCGGTCTACGACTACGCCGGAGTGCAGCGGGCGGCTCTGGGAGAGCGCCCGGGCGCCTACGACGAGCCCTACCAGTTCGTCAGGAAGATGGCCTGCAACTTCGGCTGGGACTGGGGCCCGACGCTGGTCACGGCCGGGATCTGGCGGCCGATCGGGCTGGCGGGCTGGAGCGGGGCACGCCTGGCCGAGGTGCGCCCGCTCGCGCACGCCGACGGCACGGTGGACGTGCACGTACGCGTCGAGCGGACGACCGAGGAGCCGCTCACCCTCACCGCGACGATCGGCGGGATCACCACTGAGCATCGCTTGGAGGGCCGGGCGGCCGTCGTGTCGCTGCGCGTGCCCGAGCCGGAGCTGTGGTGGCCGCGAGGGTACGGCGGCCAGCCCCGCTACGACCTGACCGTCCGCCTGAGCGGCGGTGACGAGTGGCACGGGAAGATCGGGTTCCGCTCGGTCGAGCTGGAGCGCGATGCGTTCCGGCTGAAGGTCAACGGTGTGCCGGTCTTCGTCAGGGGCGTCAACTGGATCCCCGACGACTGCTTCCCCGCCCGGATCACCAGGCCGCGGCTGGCCGGGCGGTTCGGGCAGGCCACGGCCGCCGGGGTCAACCTGCTGCGGGTCTGGGGCGGCGGCCTGTACGAGAGCGAGGACTTCTACGACCTGGCCGACGAGCTGGGCCTGCTCGTGTGGCAGGACTTCCCGTTCGCCTGCGCCGCCTACCCGGAGGAGGAGCCGTTCAGGTCGGAGGTGACGGCGGAGGCCAGGCAGCACGTCGCCAGGCTCGCCGGGCATCCGAGCCTCGTGCTGTGGTGCGGCAACAACGAGAACCTGGAGGGCCACGCCGACTGGGGCTGGCAGGACGAGCTCGCCGGTCGTAGCTGGGGCGCGGGCTTCTACCACGACCTGCTGCCGTCGATCGTCGCCGAGCTCGACCCCGGCCGGCCCTACTGGCCGGGCAGCCCCTACTCGGGAGCGCCCGGCCTGCCGCCGAATGACCCGGCGAGCGGCACCGTGCACATCTGGGACGTGTGGAACCGCGAGGACTACACCCGCTACGCCGCCTACCGGCCGCGGTTCGTGGCCGAGTTCGGCTTCCAGGGGCCGCCCGCGTACGCCACCCTGCGCCGGGCCTCCTCCGACGAGCCGCTGACGCCGGACTCCGGGCACCAGAAGGCGATCGACGGCCAGGGCAAACTGCTGCGCGGGCTCGGCCGGCACCTGCCGGAGCCGCGGACGTTCGACGACTGGCACTACTACACGCAGCTCAACCAGGCCCGCGCGATGGCGTTCGGGATCGAGCGGTTCCGCTCGCTCATGCCGTACTGCATGGGGACGATCGTCTGGCAGCTCAACGACTGCTGGCCGGTCACGTCCTGGTCGGCGGTGGACGGCGACGGGCGGCGCAAACCGCTCTGGTACGCGCTGCGCCACGCCTACGCCGACCGCCTGCTCACCGTCCAGGACGGGGAGCTGGCCCTGGTCAACGACACCGCCGAGCCCTGGTCGGGCGAGCTGCACCTGGCGCGGCGCGGCCTCGCCGGCGAGCCGCTGGCCAAGGAGGTCGTCGCGGTGCACGCGGCGCCGCGCTCGGTCATCAGGGTGGTGCTGCCCGAGTCGGTCGCGGTGCCCGACGACCCGGCGCGCGAGCTGTTCACCGCCCGGCTGGGCGCCATCCGCACGACGCGCTGCTACGCCGAGGACACCGCGACGGCGTTCCCGCCGGCCGCCTACGACGCGCACGCCGAACGCGAGCCTGGCGGCTACCGCGTGACCGTCACCGCGGTCAGCGTGCTGCGCGAGCTGGCGATCTTCCCCGACCGGCTCGACCCGGCGGCCACCGTGGACGACCAGCTCGTCACGCTGCTGCCGGGCGAGAGCGCCGTCTTCCACGTCGGCACCGCACAGGAGCTGGACACCAGCGCTTTGACCGGCTTCCCGGTCCTCCGCTGCCTGAACGAGGCGGTCAGACCCTGAACTCCTCGGTACGGTGCGCGTAGGCGGGCAGCGCGTCCCGCATCTCGTCCGTGATCAACGGCGGCGGCAGCGGCACGACCTCCCGCTCATGGAAGCCGAGCACGTCCTCACCCTCGGCGAACAACTCCTGGACCACGTCGAGACAGGGCTCGACCACCTCGGCGCCGGTGATCCGCCGGCCGCCCCGGCCCCCGCCGTGACGGTCGTACAGCACCTCGTACATGAGGGTGGTGGAGAAGATCACCAGCTCCGGCACGGGCTCCAGGTCCGCCACCCGAGCGGCGGGCACCACCCTGCAGGGAGAGCCGACCTTGGCGCGCAGCGCCAGCACGTGCATCTCCCACTGCAGGTACGGGGTGATCGGGAGCTCCACCACGCGCACCCGCCTGACGGGAGTGCGGTGGCGGAAGTAGTCGGCCACGGGCGCCGCCATGCGGTCGGCCAGGGCGAGCGAGCGCTCCCAGTCGCCGTCCATCATGGCCCGCCAGCTCGCGACGTCGGGCTCGTAGAAGTCCTGGGCGCGTTCGAGTTTCCACATCTGCCCAGTGCAGAGCTCGTGGTCGCGGTCGAAACCGGCTTGGTACGCCGGCACGTCCATGACGAGTCCGCCGTCGATCGCGGCGAACGGGTTCGTGTGGCGTACCGGATTGCCCTGCTCGGTCATGCGGCGTCCCTTCGCGTCTGAAGACCCGCCCAGATCATGAATTGAGGCCCTGACAGGGTCAAGGCCCAAAACGATCTGGGCAGGACCTCATCTGCGGTAGTGGAAACGCCGGTGGATCAGGCTGAACAGCATGGCCCCCAGCCACACCACCAGCAATACCTTGAAGATGCCGAGTCCGCCGAAGATCAGGCCCAGCATCAGGAACACGAACAACACCGGCAGGAACGGTCCGGGGCCCCTGTGGCGCCGTCCCATGTGGCCGGGCCCGCCCCTGCGCATCTCACGCTGCGCGTGGTGCATGGCCTGCATCTGGCCCCGGTGCGCCCGCATCGCCTGCCGCCAGGCGTCCTTGTCGAAGTGCGGCATGTCGAACTGAGGGGCGTCGTAGTGGGGGAGGGGGTCGCGGTGCCCGTAGGCGGGCGCCGCACCCGGCAGGTCCGCCACCACCGCGGCGAGGTCGCGGGCCGTCTTGGCGGCCAGCGTCCGATCGAGTCGTTCGTCGAGCTCCTCGTGGGTCAGGCGGCCCTGCGCGAAGTGCTCACGCAGGGCGGCCATCGTCTGCTCCCGCTCCGCGTCCCCGATACGGAGGTCGTTACGGTCCATGCAGGCCCCCTCGCTCATTCGTCGCCCGGTTCGCCGTCGGCCAGAATTTGGTACAGCTTGCGCCGGGTCTCTACCAGAGTCTTACGCGCTTCGCGGATTTGTGCGTCGTTTCCGGTCTGAAGAACTTGCATCATGGCGAATGCGGACTGCCGGGCGATATGCCAGAGATCGGCGGTGTTGTCGTCGATATCCGGCCGCATCTCGTCCCACGGGGCCTGGACCTCGTCGGCGTGCGCCTCGATGTAGTTGCGGCCTTCGTCGGTGAGGGTGAAGGTCTTGCGGCCCTCGTTCTCCTCCGAGATGACCAGGCCCTCGTCGGTGAGCTGCTGCAGCGCCGGGTAGACGGCGCCGGGGCTGGGCTTCCAGCCGCCCTCGCTGCGCTCGGCGATCTCCTGGATGATCTGGTAGCCGTTGCGGGGCTCCTCGGACAGCAGGGCCAGGATCGCGGCGCGTACGTCGCCTCGCTTGGCCTTGCGGGTCCTGCCGCCCCAGCCGCGAGGCCCGCCGCCCCATGGGCCGCCGGGACCGCCGCCGCCCCACGGGCCGCGCCCGAAGTCGAACGGGAACGGGCCGCCGGGCCCGCCTCGCCGGCCGCGCTCCCGATGCTCGTGCGGGCCGCCGCCGCGGTGGTGATGGTGCTGGCGGCCCATCTGCTCGAAGGCCTCTGACACGGCCTTGAACGCCTCGCGGGCTGCCCTCTTGTACTCGTGTGCGCCGGGCCAGGGCCCTCCTGTTGCGTGTGCGGAAGTCATGAATCCCCCTATATCGTGATCTGTTCTCGATGCATCAAAGATATATCGATAGTGTGTCGTTAGCAAGCCGAAGGACTGAGTGAGCCAGATCACGAAAAAGTTGCGGAATCCGGGAACAGGATTGGCGAGAGGGTCGTTATTCACATCAGACGAGGTCGTTCCGCGTCGGCAGGGCTGGGGGGTGCTGTCGCCGCGGAGACGACCTCGTCTGCGTTTACGGGAACGTTCCGGCCTCGTCTCGGGGCCCGGCGGCGGGCCTCACCGCGTAAAAGGTTTCTTTGCCGTACAGTCCCGATCATGATGGGGCACACACATGCGATGACCGGGGCCATCGCCTGGCTGGGGCTGGCGCCACCCCTCGCCGCACTGCCACTGGTGAACGAGACCACCCGCTTCGTCGAGACCGGGATCATGGCCACCGCGCTCAGTCCCGCCGAGCTGATCGCAGGGGCGATCATCTGCGCGGGCGCGGCGATGCTGCCCGACCTCGACCATCCGAGCGCCACGATCGCGCAGACCTTCGGGCCGGTCACCTGGATGCTCAGCAAGGCCGTGGCCTGGCTCAGCGGCGGGCACAGGGGGGCGACGCACTCGCTGGTGTTCGCCGTGGCGCTCGGGCTGGGGGCGCACTGGCTGGCCGGCACCTATCCGATCGGGCGCGACATCATGGTCGTCCTGCTCATCGGGCTGGCGCTGCGGGCGGTCGGCGTCGGGATCCCGGGCAACAAACTCGGCTCCGCCATGATCAACATCGGGCTGACCGCCGGCCTCTACGCCGTCTTCTTCTCACTCGGCGTGGGCTACGCGTGGCTGGGGCTGGCCGTGGGGGTGGGATGCCTCATCCATGTCGTGGGCGACTGCATGACCGAGAGAGGGTGTCCCGTGCTCTGGCCGCTGTCGGCCAGGTGGCTCCTGCCCTGGAAGATCGGCATCAAGACGGGCAAGAAGTTCGAGCAGAAGATCCTCGCTCCGGTGCTCTCCGTCGCCATCGTCGGCCTGCTGTTCTGGCGGCTGGTGCCCGTTTAAGTTGATGTCGAGATACCTTTGGAGATATCTTGACGTCGAGACATCCGCCGCACGGGCTGCGAGTTAGGGTCACCTAACGTGAGGCCGGTTCCCGGAGTGCGGCAGGATTTGGTCTGAGAATTGTCTGATGGAGGAGGCGAATCACCGTGTCCGCGAACAGCTTCGGCAGCCGTGACACGCTACGCGTCGGCGACGCGTCATACGAGATTTTCCGGCTGGACGCCGTCGAAGGCGCCGCACGCCTCCCGTACAGCCTGAAGATCCTGCTGGAAAACCTCCTCCGCACCGAGGACGGCGCCAACATCACCGCCGACCACATCCGTGCGCTGGGCGGCTGGGACCCGACCGCGGCCCCGAGCGTGGAGATCCAGTTCACGCCGGGCCGCGTCATCATGCAGGACTTCACCGGCGTGCCGTGCGTGGTCGACCTGGCCACCATGCGGGAGGCCGTACGCGACCTCGGCGGCGACGCCGCCCGGATCAACCCGCTCGCGCCGGCCGAGATGGTGATCGACCACTCGGTCATCGTCGACTACTTCGGCCACCCCGACTCGTTCCAGCGCAACGTCGAGCGCGAGTACGAGCGCAACCGCGAGCGCTACCAGTTCCTGCGCTGGGGCCAGACGGCCTTCGACGAGTTCAAGGTCGTCCCGCCCGGCACCGGCATCGTCCACCAGGTCAACATCGAGCACCTGGCGCGCGTGGTCATGACCCGCGACGGCAAGGCCTACCCCGACACCTGCGTCGGCACCGACTCCCACACCACGATGGAGAACGGCATCGGCGTCCTGGGCTGGGGCGTCGGCGGCATCGAGGCCGAGGCCGCGATGCTCGGCCAGCCGATCTCCATGCTCATCCCGCGCGTGGTCGGCTTCAAGCTCAGCGGCGCGCTCCCGGCCGGGGCCACCGCCACCGACCTGGTGCTGACGATCACCGAGATCCTGCGCAAGCACGGCGTGGTCGGCAAGTTCGTGGAGTTCTACGGCGAGGGCGTCTCCTCCGTGCCGCTGGCCGACCGGGCCACGATCGGCAACATGAGCCCCGAGTTCGGCTCCACCTGCGCGATCTTCCCGATCGACGGCCAGACGGTCGACTACCTGCGGCTGACCGGCCGTTCCGAGGAGCAGATCGCCCTCGTCGAGGCGTACGCCAAGACCCAGGGCCTCTGGCTCGACCCGGCCGCGGCCGAGCCGGTCTTCTCCGAGTACATCGAGCTCGACCTCGGCACGGTCGTCCCGTCCATCGCCGGCCCCAAGCGCCCGCAGGACCGCATCGTCCTGTCGGCGGCCAAGGCCACCTGGCGCCACGACGTCCAGAACTACGTGCCCGACGGCATCGACGAGGAGGGCGAGGAGTCCTTCCCCGCCTCCGACTCGCCCGCCTCCAACTCCCGCGCCAACGGCGGCCGGCCGCACAAGCCGGTCCCCGTCACGCTGGCCGACGGCACCACGTTCGAGATCGACCACGGCATCGTCTCGATCGCCGCGATCACCTCGTGCACCAACACCTCCAACCCGTTCGTCATGATCGGCGCGGCGCTGCTGGCCCGCAACGCGGTCGAGAAGGGCCTGACCCGCAAGCCGTGGGTCAAGACCTCGCTGGCGCCCGGTTCGCAGGTCGTCACCGGCTACTTCGAGCGCTCGGGGCTCCAGCCGTACCTCGACAAGATCGGGTTCAACCTCGTCGGCTACGGCTGCACCACCTGCATCGGCAACTCGGGCCCGCTGCTGCCCGAGATCTCCGACGCCATCCAGGCCAACGACCTGGCCGTCACGGCGGTGCTGTCCGGCAACCGCAACTTCGAGGGCCGCATCAACCCCGACGTGAAGATGAACTACCTGGCCTCGCCGCCGCTGGTGGTCGCCTACGCGCTGGCCGGGACGATGGACCTCGACCTCGACACCGAGCCGCTCGGCCTGGGCAACGACGGCGAGCCCGTCTACCTCAAGGACATCTGGCCGTCGCCGGAGGAGATCACCTCGGTGGTCAACTCCTCGATCGGCCGTGACATGTTCGAGCGTGACTACGCCGACGTGTTCAAGGGCGACGACCACTGGCGCTCGCTGCCGATCCCCACGGGCAACACCTTCGAGTGGGACCCGTCCTCGACCTACGTGCGCAAGGCCCCCTACTTCGACGGCATGCCGTCGAAGCCGGAGCCGGTGTCCGACATCTCCGGCGCCCGCGTGCTGGTCAAGGTCGGCGACTCGGTCACCACCGACCACATCTCGCCGGCGGGCTCCATCAAGGCCGGCACCCCGGCCGCGCAATACCTGCGGGCCAACGGGGTCGAGGTCAAGGACTTCAACTCCTACGGCTCGCGGCGCGGCAACCACGAGGTGATGATCAGGGGCACGTTCGCCAACATCCGCCTGCGCAACCAGATCGCGCCGGGCACCGAGGGCGGCTACACCCGCGACTTCACCCAGTCCGACGGCCCGGTGTCGTTCATCTACGACGCCTCCGTCAACTACGCCGCGGCCGAGACGCCGCTCGTGGTGCTGGCGGGCAAGGAATACGGCTCGGGCTCCTCCCGCGACTGGGCGGCCAAGGGCACGGCGCTGCTGGGCGTCCGCGCCGTGATCGCGGAGTCGTACGAGCGCATCCACCGCTCCAACCTGATCGGCATGGGCGTGCTCCCGCTGCAGTTCCCCGAGGGGGGCTCGGCGGAGGCGCTCGGCCTGACGGGCGAGGAGACGTTCGACATCACGGGCGTCGAGGAGCTCAACAAGGGCGGCATCCCGCAGACGGTGCACGTCAAGGCGGGTGGCGTCGAGTTCGACGCGGTGGTGCGCATCGACACCCCCGGGGAGGCCGACTACTACCGGCACGGTGGCATCATGCAGTACGTGCTGCGTTCGCTGCTCGCGAAGTGATCTTCTCGCGGTCGCGCCCGGTCAAGAGCCGGGCGCGGGCGCGGGAGCCCTTGGCCGTAGCGCCGGGGGTGGGGCGCGATCCTCACGCGCCCGTATCGGGGGAACCACCCGACACATGAAGAGCCGCCCGGCGGGACACCCCCCGCCGGGCGGCTCTTTGCCGTTGCCCGGACTTCAGGAGACCTTGGCGGACGGGGCCGACCAGGTGTCGCAGGCCGCGGGGGAGCCGGCCCGGTAGCCGCGGGCCAGCCAGTGGACGCGGTTGGCGCCCTTGCCGTGGCTGCGGTACTCGTCCTCGTCCCCGCTGGCGCGCGTGGCGTCGAGCAGCGCCGTCCAGTCGGCCGCCGTACGTGACAGCGAGCCCCACACGCTGCCGATGAACACCCCGGACAGGCAGTCGGCCTGCAGCTCGTAGCGCCGCTTCAGCTCGGCCTGGTGCGCGCGGTCGGTGCGGGCCCTGGCCTCGTACGAGCGCCGGATCCCGGTGACGCTCTGCAGATGGTGGCCGTACTCGTGGGCGGCCACCTTGAACGGGTAGAGGTCCGTCCTGTCCTCGATCCAGCCGCCGGTGAGGGGGAAGACGAGCGTCCGCCGGTCGGTGCAGTAGAAGGCCGCGGCGTGCTCGGGCCAGCGCAGCCCGCACACCGTGCTCGCGGGCTCCTCGAAGTATTGGACGACCGGTTTCCCGTACGACCGCCCGGCATGCGCGAAATACGCGGACCACGATTTATCCAGACATTTCACGACCGCCTCCAGATACTGCCGCGCCCGCGGGATCCCCCCGGAGCTGATCGGCGTCTCGGGACACGACGTGACGGCCAGCTTGCCGGCCTTCGTGGAGAACGGATTCGAGACCGGCGCCGAGCCTGAGCCGGCGGCCTGCGCGCTCTGGGCGGGTATGCAGGCGATCGCGAGGACCGCGGCAAGGGTCAGGGCGCGCTTGATGGGGGCGGAGTGCACAGTCGGCAGCTTAACGATCAGCGGCGTGTGGCACGATGAGAGTGCCACCCGGCGAACCGATATTTCGCCGGGCGGCAAAACAGCTAGATCCAGTCTGTGATCTCGTGAACGAGGTCGTCGGGGAACGATCCCCACTCTCCTCTCGAACCGGACTCGGCGAGGTAGTCGGCCCAGGCTTGCGGGTCCGTTCGTTGGGTCTGCTCCATCTGCTCCGCGACGCGCTGCCAGCGCTGCTTCTTCTCCATCTCCCGGATGGCCTGGTCGATGATCGCGGTCATGGGTTCGCCTGCCTTCTTCGCGAGTGCTGCGATCCTGTCCCGGGTTTTGACGCTGACGCGGATGGTCGTCGCTTTCGGCTTCATGGCCATACCCCAAAGGCTACGTCGGCGTCTACGGGAAAACCTACACCCCTCAGTCACGCTCGCAGTGGTCATGGCAACGGAGAGTAAAGGTGGTTGACTGCCAGGCATGACTGATACGGCATTAATCCTGGTTGTGGGCAGCTTGGTGGTTTTTGTCGGTGCGATCGTCCAGGGAGCCGTCGGGTTCGGCCTGGGGCTGGTGGCGGCGCCGGTGCTGACCATCATGGTCCCCGACCTCATGCCGGGCGCGATCCAGGTGGTCAACATGACGCTGCCGCTGTTCACGCTGGTCACGGAGTGGCGGCGGGTGGACTGGCGCGGGCTCGGGTTCGCGGTGCTGGGCAGGGTGCCGGGGAGCGTCATCGGTGCGGTCATCGTGGTCTACGTTTCCGTCTACACCCGAGGCGTTCTCGTCGCGGTCATGGTGCTCGTCGCCGTCGTGCTGACGGCCAGGGCGCTGAGCGTGCCGCGTAACGCGGCGACGATCGCCTCCGCCGGGTTCGTGTCGGGGGTGACCGGGACCGCCACGGGCATCGGCGGGCCGCCCGTCGCGCTGGTGTACCAGAACGCCAAGGGGCCGCAGATCCGGGCGACGCTGGCCATGTTCTTCTTCCTGAGCGCGGCCCAGTCGCTGGTCATCCTGTACGTGGTGGACGAACTGCCGGCGCAGGCGCTGGTGACGGGGGCCGTGCTGATCGTGCCGATGGCGCTCGGTTTCCTGGCGTGCGGGCCGCTGCGGCGCTATCTCGACGGCGGCAAGGTGCGGGTGGCCGTGCTCGCCGTGGCCGCCGCGTCCGCCGTGGCCCTGATCGCGCAGAACGTGGTCACCCAGGTGCTGGCTCCCTGACCGATTCGCGTCCGGCGAGCGGGGCACGGGCGGCGGCGCGCCGGAGGCCAGGCCGCAAGAAAGTTTAAGATTTAACGGGAAATCAGAGATCCGGTGGCGTCCGGCCCGCGAATGGCACACGTGACAAACTGGCCGACGGACCCGAGGCGCCCCACGCCGCATGCTCATCCGGATCGTCTCGCATGAGCTCGCTCGCCGGGACCCGCCGCCGCATCCCGCCGCTGGGTCTGCTGATCACCGGCCAGGGGCTGTCCAGCCTGGGCGACCAGTTCTTCGTCATCGCCCTGCCGGTGATCGTCCTGCCCCGCCAGGGCACGGGCGCCCTGGCGCTGATTCTCACCGTCTATGGTGTCTCACGGCTGGCCGGACTGCTGCTGGGCGGCCCGCTGGCCGACCGGTTCGCCCCGCGTCAGATCATGCTGGTGGCCGACGTGGTCCGCGCCGCCACCGTCGGAGTCCTGTGCCTGCTCATCTGGACGGCTCAGGCGGGGATCTGGGAGCTGTGCGCGGGCAGCGTGGTGCTCGGCCTGGCCGGGGGCGCGTTCCTGCCCGCGAACTTCTCCATCATCCCGGCGATCGTCGACGAGCCGCGCATCCAGCGGGCCACCGGCCTCAACTACGCGGTCACGCAGGCCGTCACCCTGGGCGGCCCGGTGCTCGCGGGCATCGTCGTCACCCAGCTCGGCGCGGGACCCGCGCTGGGGGTGGACGTGCTCTCGTACGGGGTGTCGGTGGCGACCCTCTGGCTGATCGGCCGCGGGCAGCGGTACGTGCCCGCCGCGGCGCCCGCCACGGGCGGGGCCGGGCTGCGCACCGTCATGCGGGAGTTCCCGCTGCTGAAGGTCATCATGGTGCTGGCCGCGATCGGGAACATCGGCTTCGCGGGTGTCCTTGAGGTCGGCCTTCCTGTACTGCTGCAGCAGAGCGTTCCGGCGTTCGCCACGGCGTACGGGATCGTGCTCGGCGCCTTCGGGCTCGGCGCGCTGCTGGGCAGCCTGGCCGCGAGTGCCCTGCCGGCCCCGCGGCACCCCGTGCGGGTGGCGGTCGCGCTGCTGCTGCCGCAGGCCGTCCTGCTGGGCGGGGCCGGGCTCGTGCAGCCAGGGGTGCTCAGCGCGCTGCTGTTCCTCGGCGTCGGCGTCGCCAACGCGGCGTCCAACGTGATGATGATGACGCTCATCCAGACCACCGTCCCGGCCGAAGTCCGTGGCCGGGTATCCGGGGCGCTCCTCGTGGCCTCGGTCGGATTCTTTCCCATCGGGGCGCTGCTCGCCGGAGTCCTGGCCGGCGCGGCAGGACCGCGCGCGGTGTTCTTCGTGGCGGCGGCCCTGGTGGGAGCGACAAGCGTGGCCGGCCTACTTTCCCGGCCGGTCCGGTCCTACGCGAAGGGAGGTGAATCACATGAAGTACGACATCCTTGACCAGGCCAGCGACGCCCCGGTCACCGACGTGAACTGGGTCTTCGTCTGATCCCGACCGTGATTCACGCACAGCCCCGGGGGCCGGCCCTTGCCGGCCGGCTCCCGGAACCTCTTGCCCCGAAGGATAGCCGACGGCAGGGGAACACCGCTCTGACCGCGCGGCTGCGTCCCTGTGTCGACGGCAGTCGTCCCGCGACCGGCATCCGGGGTGCTCCCTGCGGCCCCGGGCCTTCCCGCCGGCCGGTTCTTCGCAAAGGGGGGTGAACCACATGCGGTACGAAGTGATTGAAGAGGCCAGCGAGGCTCCGTTCCAGCTCATCACCTGGCTCTTCGTGTGATCCCGACCGTTCCGGGGCCGGTCCTTGCCGGTCGGCTCCCGGAACGGCCCCCGGCCCGCTCAACAGCAGACAACGAAGGAACACCTCCATGGCCGACACCCTGTCCCTCAACCGATACATCCGCCTCAAGCCTATTTATCCGATCTACCAGATGGACGAGAGCCGCTTCCGCATCGGCGCGCAGGCCGGTGTGACGGTGGAGATAGCCGACCCGTTCGGCCAGCTGTGGACGCTGGTCAACGCGCTCGACGGCACCAGGCCGCTCGCCGAGGTCGTGGCCGTCGTCCGCGCGGCGCACCCGGACGTCGGCATCGACGACGTGCTCACCGCGGTGGCCGACCTGGACCAGCGGGGCTTCGTCGAAGAGGCCGCCGCGACCGTCTACGACAGCGGCCTGCTCAGCCGCTACGAGGGCAACGTCAACTACTTCAGCCACTACGGCACGCTGTCGTCCTCGCGCGCCGACGCCCAGGACCGGCTGCGTTCCGCGCACTGCGTGCTGTTCGGTCTCGGCGGCGGCGGGTCGTACATCCTGCCCCTGCTGCTCGGCGCGGGCTTCGGCAAGATCACGGCGGTCGACTACGACCAGGTCGAACGCACCAATCTCAACCGGCAGTTCCTGTACCACGAGAGCGACATCGGCTCCGACAAGACCGAGGCCGCCGCCCGGCTGGCCGCCCAGATCAACCCCGACGTCGAGTTCGTCCCCGTACAGCGGAAGATCGAGTCCGGTGGCCAGGTCGCCGACCTGGTACGCGGCGCCGACGTCGCGATCTGCGCGATCGACGAGCCGCCGTTCATCGCGCAGCGGCGGGTCAACGCGGGCTGCGTCAAGGAAGTCGTCCCGTACGTCGGCGGCGGCTCGTTCGTCACCCGCGGCCGGCTGTTCACCGTGCGGCCCTACGAGAGCGGCTGCCTGGACTGCCTGCACCTCTACTACAGCCGTACCGACCCGAGATACCGCAGGCAACTCGCCGGAGCGCTGCGTGCCAACCTCGACCACGTGACCATCGCCTTCCCGCCGCACATCGCCATGATCGCGGCCATGATCGCGGGCGAGGCGATCCGGCTCGTCACCCGGCACGCCGCTCCCATCGCCCTGGCCCAGCAGATCGACGTCCACTACGAGACCGGCGCGCTCGAAGTGATGTCCCAGTGGCCGCGCGACGCGGTCGGCTGCCCGGTCTGCGGGGACGGCGCCGAGGCCAGCGAGTTCGAGGTGTGGCAGTCCGGCGCTTCCGCGCAGGAACGTTCCATCGTCTAGAGACCGGAACGCCGCTGGGATCTGCTAGTTTTACCTTTCCGGCCGGATGTTGCTTCCGACCGGAAAGTGGTTTTATGACTAATTTTCAGGCAACTGTGCGGCCGATGAGCGCCGCGGACCGCCCTGCCGTCGAACGACTCTGGCTCATGTTCCGCCACGACATGGCGGACTTTCAGGGCGGGCTGCCCAGCGCCGACGCCACCTATCACAGCGACCGGCTGCGTGCGGCGTTCGAGGACGACGACTGGGCCGCCTACCTGTTCACCAGCGGCGACCGGCCCGTCGGGTTCTCGTTCGTGCGCGCGCTGTCCGGGCCCGCGCGCGTGCTGAACAGCTTCTTCGTGGTACGCGGCGCGCGCAGATCCGGGATCGGCCTGAACCTCGCGCGAGAGGTGATCTCCCGGCATCCCGGCCCGTGGGACGTCGCCTTCCAGGACTCGAACACGGCGGCCGTCGCGTTCTGGCGGCGCGTCGCCACGGAGATCGCCGGTGACGCGTGGACGGAGGAACGCCGCCACGTGCCGGACCGGCCCGACGTTCCGCCGGATGTGTGGATCTCCTTCCGGTCAGGGCGGTCGTGACCGGAAAGTACCCTTAGCTGGTGTTCTCGCCCCAAGGTCCGTCGCTCCGTGAACTGGTGGTCCAGGCACTGTCCTCGGTCGAGCGCGGCTACGACCTGCTCGCCCCGAAGTTCGACCACACGCCGTTTCGCACCCCAGACGCCATCCTTGACGCGGCCGCCGGCGCGCTGCGCCCGCTCGGGCCGTTCGGCCGGGGGCTGGACGTGTGCTGCGGCACCGGCGCGGGCATGCGGATCCTCGAACCCCTGTGCCAGGGACGGATCACGGGCGTCGACTTCAGCACCGGCATGCTGGCGCAGGCGCGCCGCGCGCACCCGGACGCCGAGTGGTCGGCGGCCGACGTCCGGGCGCTGCCCTTCGCCGCGGACTTCGACCTCGCGGTCAGCTTCGGAGCGCTCGGCCACTTCCTGCCCGCCGAACGGCCCCGGCTCTTCGCCGGGGTCTACCGCGCATTACGCCCTGGCGGGCTCTTCGCCTTCCCGATCGGCGCGCCGCCGCCCATCAAATCGCGCGAGTACTGGGCGCTGCTCGGTTTCGACCTGGCGATGAAGGTGCGCAACGCCGTGTGGCGGCCCCCCTTCGTCATGTACTACGGCAGCTGCCCGCTGAGCGCGGTCCGCACCGACCTGACGGCAGCCGGATTCACCGTGACGACGGTCCCCTTGCCGGCCCTGGGCCGCCGCGCGGACGGCAGCCCGCGATGCCGGCTCGTCCTCGCGCGCAAACCGTAGGCGTGCCGGCGTCACAGGAGCAGGGTCGGGGGGTGGAGGAGTCCCGCCTCACTTGGACAAGCGGTGCGGTGGGCAGGTGGACGGCGATGCGGAGTCCGCCCGCAGGGCGCGGGACGATGGTGAGGGATCCGTCGTGTACGCGGGCGATGCCCTGGTTGGGATTCATCCCCGTCGGCGTCATGGCCCGGGCGACGTTGGGCACGTAACGCGGCAGGAACGCCCACACCACCACGACCAGCAAGACGCCGGCGAGCATGAGGAACCCGGCATAGCTGAGGGTGAGCTTGAAGCGAACGCTCAGCCCCGGCGCCCTATCCACCGGACTCGGGTGCTGCGTCGATGCGGTAGCCGGCGCCGGCCACGGTGGCGATGATCCCGGGCTCGCCGAGCCGTTTGCGCAGGGCCGAGACCGTGATGCGCACGGCGTTGGTGAACGGGTCGGCGTTCTCGTCCCACGCGCGTTCCAGCAGCTCCTCGGCGCTGACGACACCGCCTTCCGCGGCGATGAGGACTTCGAGCACCGCGAACTGCTTCCTGGTCAGCGCGACGTAGCGGCCGTCGCGGTAGACCTCGCGGCGGAACGGATCCAGCCGCAGGCCGGCGATCTCCCGTACCGGCGGCCTGTTGCGGGCACGCCTGCGGTCGAGCGCTCTGAGGCGGAGCACGAGCTCCTGGAGCGCGAAGGGCTTCGTGAGGTAGTCGTCGGCGCCGAGCCCGAACCCGGAGGCCTTGTCGTCGAGCCGGTCGGCGGCGGTGAGCATGAGGATCGGCATGCCGCTGCCGGAGGCGACGATGCGCCTGGCGATCTCGTCACCGGAGGGGCCGGGGATGTCGCGGTCGAGGACGGCGATGTCGTAGGCATTGACGCTCAGCAGCTCCGACGCGGTGTCACCGTCACCGGCGATGTCGGCGGCGATGGCCGCCAGGCGCAGGCCATCGCGGATGGCTTCGGCCAGGAAGGGCTCGTCCTCCACGATCAGCACACGCACGCCCCGATGCTAGGAGCCGGAGCATATCGCCGGCATATCGAAAACCGCATACGCGCCGGCAACACCATGCTCCCTTGGCTGCAGGCGTGACCTATCGCGGACCAGTACGAACACCGCCCGTCCGTTCCCCGGGAACGCCGGCCACGGTCTAGCGCGTCCATGAAGGACACCGCTCCACGACTCCGTCCCGGCGCCGCACTCATCGTCCTGCTGAGCGCCCTGGTGATCGCCATGAGCCCCCTGGCGGAGGCGGACTCGGCCGGCGGCGACGTGCCGGTCGCCCAGACGCTCGGCGACCGGGAGCTGACCGTCGTCCTGCGACGGGTCACCGGGGTGCCAGGACCCCTCCACGTGGACGTGATCACCCACACGGGCACGCCCGCCGGCACCCTGAGCCTGGCGGTGACGCCCACCGGGGTCTCCACGTCCGCCTCCGCCGGCTCGGCTTCTGGCCCGGCCGCCGACACCGCCGTGGTCACCTTCGGCAGCCGGCCGCAGTCCTCTTCCGCCGTGCTGGACGTCACCCAGGCCGGCCCGTGGGAGCTGTCGCTCAGGGACGGGCGGAGAACCGCGACGATTCCCTTCATCGTCGCGAAACAGCTCACCTAGCCGGCGGAGACCGCCGTCTACCTGGACTTCACCTTCGCCCCTGACGGGGGACTGACCGGCAAGTCCGGCACGCTCAGCACGACCGGCCCCGGCATGGAAGGGGGCCCGCGCAGGGGCGAGTCCGCTGTCTCGCCATCCGCGTAAACGGGACGTCTGGGGGCTGGACATCCAGTCGCTGTCCACGGCCGGAACGTGGAGCTTCACCTTCGTCATCGACGGCCCTCAGGGGCAGGGAACAGGCGCTCTGGTGGAGCAGCCCGGCCCGCCGCTGGCGCTGAGCTGGGCCCTCTGCACCCTGCCCGTCCTCGGCCTGATCGCCTTCCTGGTCGCCGCCTGGCGACGCCACCGTCCTTCCCGCCCCCTCGCGGCGATGGGCCTCTGAGGCACGGACGGCTCGGGAGCGGACGTGCGGTGATGACCGTAAGGAGTCGGGGAGGTTGAGGTGACGTTTCTGGATTGTTACCCGAAACAACAAACTGCTGGGCCAGTAGGTCTTCCAAAGCAGGCCATCCCCGGAATACGTTGCCGCAAACAACATTCATCCGGGCCCCTCCGGAAGAAAGGACCCTGCACCATGCGCAAGGGGATCCTCAGCCTGACCGCCGCGGCCGCCGCGCTCGCCCTCGGTCTCACCGCCTGCGGGGGCGACAGCGGTCAGACCACGTCGACCTCGTCGGCCTCGGCCTCGGCCTCCGCCAAGACGGGGAAGATCGGCGTCATCCTGCCGGACAGCAAGTCCTCGGCCCGGTGGGAGACGGCGGACCGCAAGTACCTTGAAGAGGCTTTCAAGGCCGCCGGCGTCCAATACGACATCCAGAACGCCCAGAACGACAAGACGGCGTTCCAGACCATCGCGGACCAGATGATCACGAACGGCGCCACCGTTCTCATGATCGTCAACCTCGACAGCGGCACCGGCAAGACGGTCATCGACAAGGCCAAGTCCCAGGGCGTGGCCACCATCGACTACGACCGGCTGACGCTGGGCGGCGGCGCCGCCTACTACGTCAGCTTCGACAACACCAAGGTCGGCACCCTTCAGGGCGAAGGCCTGAGCAAGTGCCTGACCGACAAGAAGGCCTCGAAGCCGATCGTGGCCTACCTGAACGGCTCGCCGACCGACAACAACGCCACCCTGTTCAAGAGCGGGTACGACGGGGTGCTCAAGCCCAAGTTCGACGCGGGCGAGTACGTCAAGGGCCCCGACCAGCCCGTGCCCGACTGGGACAACACCCAGGCCGGCACCATCTTCGAGCAGATGCTGACCGAGCAGCCGAAGATCGCCGGGGTGCTGGCCGCCAACGACGGTCTCGGCAACGCGGCCATCACCGTGCTGAAGAAGAACAACCTCAACGGCAAGGTGCCGGTCACCGGGCAGGACGCGACCGTACAGGGTCTGCAGAACATCCTGGCCGGCGACCAGTGCATGACCGTGTACAAGGCGGTCAAGAAGGAGGCCGACGCCGCGGCCAAGCTCGCGGTGGCGCTGGCCAAGGGTGAGAAGCCCACGGCGAGCGGCAGCGTCAAGGACCCGGAGACGAGTCAGGACGTGCCCTCCGAGCTGCTTGAGCCGCAGGCCATCTACGCCGACAACGTCAAGGACGTGGTGGCCGACGGTTATGTGACCAAGGAGGAACTGTGCACGGGCGACTTCGCCGCCAAGTGCACCGAGGCGGGAATCCAGTAGAACACTAAGAACCGAGGGGGTGCGGCCGCCGGCCGTACCCCCCTTAGGGAGCCTCATGACCCCCCTCCTTGAAGTGCGCGGGATCGACAAGAGCTTCGGTCCTGTGAAGGTCCTGCACGATGTCGAGTTCGTGGCCTATCCCGGCGAGGTCACGGCGCTGGTCGGCGACAACGGCGCCGGCAAGTCGACGCTGGTCAAGTGCATCGGCGGCATCTACCCCACCGACGGGGGCGAGATCCTCTTCGACGGCCGCCCGGTCACCGTGCACAGCCCGCGCGACGCGGGCGAGCTCGGGATCGAGATCGTCTACCAGGACCTCGCGCTGTGCGACAACCTCGACATCGTCCAGAACATGTTCCTCGGCAGAGAGCGCAAGAGCGGCTTCCTGCTCGACGAGGACAGCATGGAAGAGCTGGCCCAGCAGACGCTCAGCAGCCTGTCCGTGCGTACGGTGAAGTCCATCAGGCAGCAGGTCTCCAGCCTGTCCGGCGGGCAGCGGCAGACCGTCGCCATCGCCAAGGCCGTCCTGTGGAACAGCAAGGTCGTCATCCTCGACGAGCCGACCGCGGCCCTGGGCGTGGCCCAGACCGCGCAGGTCCTGGAGCTGGTGCGCAGGCTGGCCGACACGGGGCTGGCCGTCGTGCTCATCTCCCACAACATGAACGACGTGTTCGCCGTCTCCGACCGGATCGCGGCGCTCTATCTCGGCAGGATGGCCGCCCAGGTCAGGACCTCCGACGTGACGCACGCGCAGGTCGTCGAACTGATCACCTCAGGCCGCAGCGGTGATCTCGGCCTCAAGAACGGGGTCACCCCATGAGCAAGGTCAAAGAACTCCCGGGCGAGGCCATCGTCGCCGCGAAGCAGGCCCCGTCGATCAAGAACAGCTTCGTCGCCTACATCCAGCGCGTACGCGGCGGCGACATGGGCGCGCTGCCGGCCGTGCTCGGCCTGGTCGTGCTCTGCGCGGTCTTCGCCTCCGCGCGCGACTCCTTCCTGACCGCGATCAACTTCGCCAACCTGTTCACGCAGGGCGCCGCCGTCACGCTGATCGCGATGGGCCTGGTGTTCGTGCTGCTGCTCGGCGAGATCGACCTGTCCGCCGGGTTCGCCAGCGGCGTGTGCGCGGCCGTCCTCGCCGTCACCCTCACCAAGGCGGGTCTGCCCTGGTACGTGTGCGTGGTGGCGGCCATCCTCACCGGCGTGCTCATCGGCGTCGTGCTCGGCACGCTGGTGGCCAAGGTGGGCATCCCGTCGTTCGTCGTGACGCTGGCCGCGTTCCTCGCCTTCCAGGGCCTGGTCCTGGTGCTGGTGGACGAGGGCACGAACATCTCCATCAGGGACAGCGTGATCGTCGCGGTCGCGAACAAGAACCTGCCGGGCTGGCTCGGCTGGGCACTCTACGCCGCGTGCGTGGGCGTCTACGCGGGCGTGCAGCTCCTGCGGGCCAGGAACCGTTCCAAGCGCGGCCTCACCGCCGACCCCCTGTCGCTGATCGCCTTCCGGGTCGGCGCGCTGGCGCTCCTCGCGGGCGTCGCCGTCTTCGTGCTGAACCTCGAACGCAGCCGCAACGCCGCCATCGTCTCGCTCACCGGCGTGCCGATCGTGGTGCCCCTCATCCTGGTGCTGCTGGTCGTGTGGACGCTGGTGCTGCGCCGTACCGGGTTCGGCCGGCATCTGTACGCCGTCGGCGGCAACGCGGAGGCGGCCCGCAGGGCGGGCATCGCGGTGGACCGGCTCAGGATCAGCGCGTTCGTGATCTGCTCCTCGATGGCCGCGGTCGGCGGGATCGTGGCGGCCTCCAGGGCCAGCTCCGTGGACCCGAACACGGGCGGCAGCTCCGTCCTGCTGTACGCCGTGGGCGCGGCCGTCATCGGCGGCACGAGCCTGTTCGGCGGTAAGGGGCGGGTGCTCGACGCCGTGCTCGGCGGCGCCGTGGTGGCCGTGATCGAGAACGGCATGGGCCTCATGGGGTACGGAGCCAGCGTGAAGTACCTGGTCACCGGATCTGTGCTGTTGCTCGCCGCGGGCGTCGACGCCCTGGCGCGCAAGCGGGCGGCGGCTGCTGGTCTAAGGTGATCAGCGACTCGCAGCCCTTGAAGGAACCCCAGACGATGCGTGCCGGCCCCTCTCAAGAGGACATCAGACGCCACAACCTCGGCGCGCTGCTTCGCCATGTCCACCTGGGCGGGCCGATCTCGCGCGCCGAGCTGACGGCGAAGATGGGGCTCAACCGCAGCACGATCATGGCCCTGACCTCCGACCTCACCGCCGCAGGGCTGGTGCGGGAGGAGCTGCCGCGCGAGACCGGCCGGGCCGGCCGGCCCTCGCTGGTGGTGCGGCCGGAGTCGGCGCGGGTCTACGTGTTCGCGTTCGACGTGGGTCCCGACCGGCTGGCGGTGGCCCGCGTCGGGCTGGGCGGCGCGATACTCGACCGCCGCGAGAGCGTACGCGAGCGCGGCACGTTCGAGCTGGGGGAGCTGGCCGGGATGCTGGCCGGGTTCGCCAGGCAGATGCGGCGCAAGACGCGGGCCGACACCGTCTGCGTGGGCGCGGCGGCGGCCGTGTCGGGGGGCGTGCGCAAGGCCGACGGCGTGGTCAGGTTCGGCCCCAACCTGAAGGCCGAGGACGTGCCGTTCGGGGAGGAGCTGGGCCGCCGGCTGGGCCTGGGCCTGCCGGTCAGCGTGGGCAACGACGCCAACCTCGCCGCGCTCGCCGAGCACAGCAGGGGCGTCGGCGCGAATGTGAGAGACCTCATCTACCTGCACGGCGACGTCGGCATCGGCGGCGGCATCATCGCGGGCGGCCACCTGCTCGGCGGCCACGACGGCTATGGGGGCGAGGTCGGCCACATGGTCGTCAACCCCGGCGGCCGGACCTGCGGCTGCGGCGCGCACGGCTGCCTGGAGGCGGAGGTGGGGGAGCGGGCGCTGCTGGAGTCGGCCGGCCGGTTCGGTGCCGGGCAGCACGGCAGGGACGCGGTGCGCGCCGTGGTGGAGGCCGCCGACCGGGGCGACATCGTGGCGCAGGAGGCGCTCAGCCGGGTCGGCGACTGGCTCGGGCTCGGCGTCGCGAACCTGGTGAACATCTTCAACCCCGAGATGGTGATCTTCGGGGGGATGCTGAGGGAGATCTACCTCGGCTCGGCGGCCCAGGTGCGCACGCAGCTCAATCTCAACGCCATGGCGCCGCAGCGGGAGCGGCTGCGGCTGCGCACGTCCGCGCTCGGGGACGCCGCCACGCTGGTGGGCGCGGCCGAGCTGGCCTTCGCCCACGTGCTGGCCGACCCGCTCGAAGTCCTGGCCCGAGCCAACGCCTAAACCCCCGCTAGGTGACCTTGGACTTCCCCGCCGTCCAGGTGTTGCAGAAGCCGGTGGCGCCGCCCCGGTAACCGCGGTCCTGCCAGTAGGCCAGGTTGCGGGGCTTGCCGTGGATCTCGCTCTCGTCCGCCCCGCGCACCGCGTCGATCCACTCCTTCCACGCGATCCCCGGGCCGATCGACTCCAGCGTGGCGCTGTAGAAGACGCCGGCGAAGCACTCGGCCTGCATCTCCAGGCGATGGCTCAGCAGGGTCCGCGCGCGGTCGGAGGCCGGCCAGAAGAGCGCGCTCTGCGCGTCCAGGACCCCGATGAGCTGCTGCACGTGGTGCCCCCACTCGTGGGCGACGGAGTGCGCGATGTTCATCCTGAACGGGTCCCGCAGGTCGTGCCGCATGACGCGGATGACGATCGTGTGCTGCTCGGGGCAGTAGTGCGCGCCGTTGCCGTTGATCTTCCCGCAGACCGAGTCGGTCCCGGTCGTGACGGTGACCTCGGGCGAGCTGTAGGCCAGGCCGGCGGCCGCGAACCTGGCGGCCCAGAAACGGTCGGCGCAGGCGGCCATCGCACGGTGGAAGGACTTGAGCGAGGCGACGCTCCCGAGGCGGATCCGGGGGATCTCGCAGCTCTCGGGGAGCACGTCCCCGCTCATGGCGCCGGAGAGGCCGGACTGCGCGGCACGCATCGCCGCATGAGCCGGCATCGGGAGGAAAAGACCCGCGACCATGCACACAACTACCGCTATGAGAGAAATGCGCACGATCGCGGATCTTAAATCACTCTGAAGTGTTTTGTTCTATGTCTGGGTGGACTTCTTCACGACACCTGGGACTTCGCGGCCGTCCAGGTGTTGCAGCCCCCCGCCGACTTGGCGTCGAAGCCGCGCTTGATCCAGCGGCTGTTGGCGGCGTTCGAGGCGTGCGTCTCGTCGGCCGAGTCCCGAACCCCGATCACCCCTAGGCCGAGACCGTGCTTGGCCTTGAGGAGGAGCTGGTAGTCGCTTTCCGGGCGGCCGAGCGAGCCCCAGATGCTGCCGATGAACACGCCGGACAGGCACTGAGCCTGCAGCTCGACGCGCCGGCTCTCCTCGAGGTAGCGAGCCTCGGTCTTCTTGGCCGGGGTGTCGAGAGCCTTGAACATGCCCGTGAGGTACTGGAGGTGGTGGCCGTACTCATGCGCGAGCGTCGCCATCAGCTGCAGGTCCGTCGGCTCCTCGACGATCTGCGGCGTGAGGAGGAACGTGATCGTCTTGTCCAGCCTGCAGTAGATCGCCTGCACGCCTCCGCCCTGCGGGAAGCCGCCGCACTTGCCCTTCTTGTCGGGCTTGGTGATCACCCGGAATTTGGGCTTGGTGAAGGTGAAGCCCGCCTTCTTCACCTTGGGCCCCCACGCCTTGTCGAGGCAGCCCAGCAGCGCCTCGAAATAGAGCCGCGCCTCGTCCAGGCTTCCGCTCTGGACCTGCGGCTCCTCGCACGTCTCAAAACCGAGCTTGCCCGTCTTGTAGAGAGTGCTCTTGGTCAGGACGGGCTTGAAACCCGGGCCGGCGACGGTGGCCGCCTGGGCGGCGCCGGCGGAGAGCACGCCGGCGAAGAGCGAACTCGCTAAAACGCCCGCCATGAGCGCCAATCGGGGGATACGCATGAGAAGGCACCCTAGTGAAAGAGGGAGCCCCAGGTAAAGGCAGATTAAAGTGTATTTCGGGGCGAGGCCGCCCAAGTGTTACAGGAGCCCGGAGTTCCGCGGTTGAACCCGCGCGTCATCCAGGCGGCCTGCGTCGCCCCTTTGCCGTGGTCGTTCTGCGGCCAGCCCTTGGCGCCGTTCTTCCTGAACCAGTCCACCGTGTACGCCCAGTCGGCGTCCGTGACCAGCGACGTGCCCTTCATCGTGCTCATGAAGACCGAGGAGAAGCACTCGGCCTGCAGCTCGGAATTACGCGAGAGCTGCAGCCGCTTGGCCTTGCCCGCTCCCGCCCTGGCCGTCCAGTAGTAGCCCCAGATGCCGGAGATCTGCTGCACGTGGTGGCCGTACTCGTGGGCGATCAGCCGGGTGATGCCCAGCGGGAACGGGTTGCGGAGCTGATCCTTGCTGATCATCAGGTACATCGTGCGGTCGGTCGAGCAGTAGACGCCGTCCGCGCCGGTGTTCCACGCGCCGCAGGGCGTCTTCACCTTGGTGGTGATGATGCGCAGCCGAGGCTTGGTGAACTTCACCCCCGCCTTGCGGAACTGGGCGCCCCACGCCTTGTTCAGGCAGTTGGTCACGCGGGTCAGGAAGCGCCGGTACGCGATCATGCTCCCGGCCGGCAGGTCTCCGGGCGAGCAGTTCACGTCGGTGAGCCGCCCCGTCCTGTAGAGCGGGTTCTGCGTCGCCAGCGCCCGGCCCAGGGCGGGCGCCTGCTTCTTGCCGCTCGCGGACTTGGACGGCGGGGAGGCGGCCTGCTGCGCCTCGTTCGCGGACCCCGTCGACGTCGTGGCAGTCTCCGCCAGCACGAGCACCAAAGCAGCCGCTGCCAGGGCAAGTGCCAGCAGAGCAGCCACAAGGGCCGCGATCTTTCCAAAGGGGGCGGAGTTCATAGGTACCGAAAGACTAGGTCAAGATCGGACATATGTGGGTGGAATTGACTCGATGGAGTCAGTGAGGCGTCCGCGAACTAGACTCGGGTGGATCGACGAACAAGAGCAGAGGGGAGTCGGATCCGTGAGCGGGTTGCTGGGCTCGGTAAAGGGACCGCACGACGTCAAACGGC
Organism: Nonomuraea rosea; assembly: GCF_039539705.1. NCBI lineage: Bacteria > Bacillati > Actinomycetota > Actinomycetes > Streptosporangiales > Streptosporangiaceae > Nonomuraea > Nonomuraea rosea. The sequence continues at coordinate 240,641 of NZ_BAABDQ010000003.1, forward strand.
TCGCTGTCGAGGAGCTGCCGCGGCTCGCGGGGGAGATCCGTGACCTCCTCGTCGACTCGTGCGCGCGGTTCGGCGGTCACCTGGGCCCCAACCTGGGTGTGGTGGAGCTCACCATCGCGATCCACCGCGTTTTCGACTCCCCGCACGACCCCGTCGTCTGGGACACCGGCCACCAGGCCTACGTGCACAAGCTCCTCACCGGCCGGGCCGCCGGGTTCGAGGCGCTCAAGCAGGAGGGCGGCCTGTCGGGCTATCCGAGCCAGGCCGAGTCCGAGCACGACCTCGTGGAAAACTCCCACGCCTCGACCGCGCTGTCCTACGCCGACGGCCTGGCCAAGGCGTACAAACTGCGTGGCGAGCACGACCGCACGGTCGTCGCGGTGATCGGCGACGGCGCGCTGACCGGCGGCATGGCCTGGGAGGCGCTCAACAACATCGCCGCGGGCAAGGACCTGCCGCTCGTGATCGTCGTCAACGACAACGGCCGCTCCTACTCGCCCACGATCGGCGGCCTGGCCTCCCATCTGTCCTCGCTGCGGGTCACCCGCCGCTATGAGGACATGCTCGACTACGTCAAGGACAAGATCGGGAACGTTCCCGTCCTCTACGACGCGCTGCACGGCTTCAAGAAGGGCGTCAAGGACGTCCTGGCGCCGCAGGTCATGTTCGAGGACCTCGGGCTGAAATACGTCGGCCCCATCGACGGCCACGACGAGCAGGCCATGGAAGCAGCCCTGCGCAAGGCCCACGACTTCCGCGGCCCCGTCATCGTCCACGCGCTCACCCAGAAGGGCCGCGGCTACAGTCCCGCGGAGAACCACGACGAGGACCAGTTCCACTCGCCCGGCGCCTTCGACCGGGCCACCGGCGCGGAGAAGCCCAAGCCCCGCATCTGGACCAACGTGTTCAGCGAGGAGCTCGTCCGGCTCGGCAAGGAGCGCGACGACCTGGTCGCGATCACCGCGGCCATGCTGCACCCGACCGGCCTCAACGCCTTCGCCGAGGCCTACCCCGAGCGCATCTACGACGTCGGCATCGCCGAGCAGCACGCGCTGACCAGCGCCGCCGGGCTGGCGCTCGGCGGCATGCACCCGGTGGTGGCCCTCTACGCCACGTTCCTCAACAGAGCCTTCGACCAGCTCCTCATGGACGTCGCCCTGCACCGCCTGCCGGTCACCGTCGTGCTCGACCGGGCGGGCGTCACCGGCGACGACGGCGCCAGCCACAACGGCATGTGGGACCTGTCCATCCTCCAGGTCGTCCCCGGGCTGCGGATCGCGGTGCCGCGCGACGGCGACCGGGTCGCCGAGCTGCTGCGCGAGGCCGTCGAGGTCACCGACGGCCCGACCGTGCTGCGCTTCCCCAAGGGCCCGGTGGCCGAGCCGATCGAGGCCGTGGGCAAGCTGGGCGAGATGGACGTGCTGCGCGCCGCCGAGGGCGCGGGCGGCCCCGACGTGCTGCTGGTCGGCGTGGGCCCGATGGCTCGGCTCTGCATGGACGCCGCGGTCCTGCTCGACGCCCAGGGCATCTCGGCCACCGTGGTCGACCCGCGCTGGGTCAAGCCGCTGGACGAGGCGCTCGTCCTGACCGCGGGCGCCCACAAGCTGGTCGCCGTGGTGGAGGACAACGGCCGCGTGGGCGGCGTGGGCGACGCCGTGGCCCGCCTGCTGCGCGACGCCGACGTCGACGTGCCCGTACGCACCTTCGGCATCCCGCAGGACTTCCTCGGCCACGCCAAGCGCGCCGCGATCCTGGCCAGGATCGGCCTGACGGGCCAGGACCTCGCCCGGCAGATCACCGAGGCCGTCGCCAAGCGGACCTCCGCCGCCGAGCCCGTCCGCCGTTGAGCGCCCGGCGGACCGCGGCGGTGATCGCCAGCACGACGATCACCGCCGCGGCCGCCACGGGCAGCAGCCAGCCCGCGTGCTCGCGCACCACGCCGCCGGCGACCGCGCCCAGCGTCACGTAGGTGCTCACCCACGCCACGCTGCCGAGCATCGCCCATGGCATGAACCTGCGGTACGACATCCCCACCGTGCCCGCCACGGCCGGCGTCAGCGCGTGCAGCACCGGCAGGAAGTACGCCAGCGCCAGAGCCCAGCCGCTGCGCTCGAACAACTCCTCGGCCCGCACCCAGCGCGCCTCCCCGATGCGCCGTCCCAGCCTGCTGTGCCGCAGCCGGGTGCCGTAGCGCCGCCCGAGGAAATGGCCGCCTGACGCGCCCGCGAAGCATGCCAGCACCCCGGAGCCGATCAGCGCCAGCGCCTCGGGGACGCCGTCCGCGGTGGCGCCCGCGACGAGCAGCAGGCCGTCGCCCGGGGTGATCAGCCCGATGCCGACCGAGGCGTCCAGGGTCAGGAAGACCAGCAGGAGCAGCACCACCACTCCCGCGTCTTGCCTGGCCAGCGTGTCGAGCAGGTCGTTGAACATGACCACTGCCAGCTACCCAGAGCGGCGGGCTCCACCAGGACGTCCCTGATCCCACCCGGACAGCGCATGATCACCAAGGGTGAGGGAAGGATCGCTGATCGTGGACATCTTTCGCACGAAGAGCGTCGAGCAGTCGATCCGCGACACCGAAGCTCCCGAGCACCAGCTGCGAAAGCGCCTGACCGCCACCGACCTCACGGTCTTCGGCATAGGCGTCATCGTCGGGACCGGGATCTTCGTGCTCACCGGGCAGGCCGCCAAGGAGCTGGCGGGGCCCGCCGTGGCGGTCTCGTTCATCGTCGCGGCCGTCGTCTGCGGCCTCGCGGCGCTGTGCTACGCCGAGTTCGCCTCCACGATCCCCGTCGCCGGGTCCGCCTACACCTTCTCCTTCGCCACCCTGGGCGAGTTCCCCGCCTGGGTGATCGGCTGGGACCTGATCCTGGAGCTGGCGCTGGCCGCGGCCGTGGTGGCGGTCGGCTGGGCGGGCTACTTCGCCTCCATGCTGTCCTCCATCGGCATCGGCCTGCCCGCCGCCATCGCCGGCGACGACCCCGTGGTGAACGTGCCCGCCGTCGTCATCGTCGCCCTCCTCACCGCGATCCTGGCCGCCGGCATCAAGCTGTCCTCGCGCGTCAACCTGATCCTGGTGGTCACCAAGATCGCGGTGGTGCTGCTGGTCATCGTGGCCGGGCTGTTCTTCGTCAAGGCCGCCAACTACACGCCGTTCATCCCCGACCCGGTGGCCACGCCGCGGGTCGAGGGGCTGCACGCGCCGCTGATCCAGCTGCTGTTCGGGATCACGCCCGTCGCGTTCGGGGTGGTCGGCATCTTCTCGGCCGCGGCGATCGTGTTCTTCGCGTTCATCGGCTTCGACATCGTGGCCACCGCCGCGGAGGAGACCATCGAGCCGCAGCGCGACGTGCCGCGCGGCATCATCGGCTCGCTGGCCATCTGCACGTTCCTGTACGTCGCCGTCTCCCTCGTCGTCGTCGGCATGCAGCGCTACGACCAGCTCAGCACCTCGGCGCCGCTGTCGGACGCGTTCACCTCGGTGGGCGTCCCCTGGCTGGCCACGATCATCAGCGTGGGCGCGCTGGCCGGCCTGACGACGGTGGTGCTCGTGCTGATGCTGGGCCAGACCCGGGTGCTGTTCGCGATGTGCCGCGACGGGCTGCTGCCGCGCTGGCTGGCGCACGTCCATCCGCGGTTCGGGACGCCGGCCAGGCTCACGGTCATCGTCGGGCTGGTGACGATGGCGCTGGCCGGGTTCGTGTCGTTCGGGGAGCTGGCCGAGCTGGTGAACATCGGCACGCTCTTCGCGTTCGTGGTCGTCTCGCTCGGGGTGATCGTGCTCAGGCGGACCAGGCCGGACCTGCCGCGCGGATTCCGCGCGCCGCTGGTGCCGGTGCTGCCGATCCTGTCCGTGCTGGCCTGCGTCTACCTGATGCTCAACCTGCCGGCGCAGACGTGGCTGCGGTTCGTGGCCTGGATGATCCTGGGCGTGGTGGTCTACTTCGCGTTCGGCTACTGGCACAGCCGGATGGCGCGCCGCTGAGGACCCGAGGGGTGGGCGCGGGCCCACCCCTCGCTCAGGTCAGATCGCGAGGACCGCTCCGGTGGCGGCTCGCATCTGGCAGCCGTTGCCGAACACCTTGGCCCAGTGCACCACCCTGCCGTGCCAGCGGCCGATGACCACGACGGCGTGCGGCTGCACCTGCTGCGTGCAGGAGGCGTTCGGGGAGACGTTGAGCTGGTTCGGCTGGCCGTTGACCTGCTCCAGCAGGCGGCAGGCCGCCTTCGCGTTCGGATGGGTGCCGCCGACGGGCGCGCAGTGGAGCCAGACCGTCTTCGTCGCGCCGCCCTTGACCGCGTCGACGACCTTGAGCTGCACCTTGGGGGCGCGGGTGGCCGCCGCAGGGGACGAGGCGCCCAGCAGGAATGCTCCGCACAGGGCGATCGTGCCGACTGCTCGCATCATGATTACTCTCCGTTCGTAGGACGGCACCAAACGCTACGACGGAGGCCCGGATGAGTTAAGGAGGCCCGCCGTACGGGCCTCCTTAAAATCAGCCGCCCGAGATCACGCGGGGAGCGAGGCCACGCCGGGAGGCAGGAAGCGCGGCCGCGCGATGCCGGCCCGGTCCAGGTACGGGGTGATCCCGCCCAGATGGAACGGCCACCCGGCGCCGAGGATCATGCACAGGTCGATGTCCTCGGCCGCCGCGACCACGCCTTCGTCCAGCATGATGCGGATCTCGGCCGCCAGCGCCGCCAGGACGCGCTCGCGCACCTGCTCGGCGGTGGACGGCGCGGTGCCGCCCGCGAACAGCGCCACCGCCTCCTCGTCCAGGCTGAAGTCCGGCCGGTAGGCGCCGGGCTTGCCGGCGGCGACCAGCTTGGCCATGTTCTCCGAGACGCCGAAGCGGCCGGGGAAGGCCTCGTGCAGCGTCTCGGCCACGTGCAGGCCCACGGCCGGGCCGACGAGCTGCAGCAGCGCGAACGGCGTCATCGGCAGCCCCAGCCCGTCGAGCGCGTGCTCGGCCGTCTCCAGCGGCGTGCCCTCGTCCACGGCGGCCACGACCTCGCCCATGAAGCAGGTCAGCAGCCGGTTGACGACGAACGCCGGAGCGTCCTTGACCAGCACCGACGACTTCTTCAGCGATTTGCCCACGGCGAAGGCCGTGGCCAGCGTGGCGTCGTCGGTGGCCGCGCCCTTGACGATCTCCAGCAGCGGCATGACGGCGACCGGGTTGAAGAAGTGGAAGCCGACCAGCCGCTCGGGATGCGCGAGATCGGCGCCCATCTCGGTCAGCGACAGCGAGGAGGTGTTCGTGGCCAGCACGCACTCGTCGGAGACCACGGCCTCCACCTCGGCGAAGACCTGCCTCTTGACCACCATGTCCTCGAACACGGCCTCGATCACGAAGTCGGCGTCGGCGAAGGCGTCCTTGGTCAGCGAGCCGCTCACCAGGGACGTCAGGCGGTTGGCCTGGTCCGCGGTGATGCGTCCCTTGGCGGCGAGCTTGCCGATCTCGTCGCGTACGTATCCGACGCCCTTGTCCAGCCTGGACTGGTCGAGGTCGGTCAGCACGACCGGGACCTCCAGCCGCCGGGCGAACAGCAGCGCCATCTGCGAGGCCATCAGCCCCGCGCCGACCACGCCGACCTTGGTCACCTTGCGGGCCAGCGACCGGTCCGGTGCGCCCGCGGGCCGCTTGGCCCGGCGCTGCACCAGGTCGAAGGAGTAGAGGCCGGCCCGCAGCTCGTCGCCCATGAGCAGGTCGGCCAGGGCCTCGTCCTCGGCGGCGAAGCCCTCGTCGCGCGAGCCGGTCTCGGCCGCGGCGATGAGGTCCAGCGCCCGGTAAGGGGCGGGGGAGGCGCCGCGCAGCTTCATGTCCACCAGGAAGCGCGCGTCGTCGACGGCCTTCTTCCAGCCGTCGTGCTCGGTCCGCCGCACCGTGACGTCGCCCTGGAGCACCCGGGAGGCCCAGCGCAGCGACTCCTCCAGGAAGTCGGCGGGCTCGAACATCGCGTCGGCGACGCCGAGCTTGAACGCGTCCGTGCCCTTGATCATGCGGTTCTGCGACAGCGGGTTCTCGATGATCAGCTTGATCGCGTTCGCCGGGCCGATCAGGCGCGGGAGCAGCTGCGTGCCGCCCCAGCCCGGCACCAGCCCGAGGAAGCACTCGGGCAGCGCCACCGCGGGCACGCCCGCGGAGATCGTCCGGTACGTGCAGTGCAGCGCCAGCTCCAGCCCGCCGCCCATGGCCGCGCCGTTCACGAACGCGAACGACGGGATCGGCAGCTCGCCGAGCCGGCGGAAGACGTAGTGGCCCAGCCCGCCGATGGCCAGCGCCTCGTCGTGGGTGGCCACGGAGGCCGCGCCCTTGAGGTCGGCGCCGACGGCGAAGATGAACGGCTTGCCCGTCACCCCCACCGCGGCCAGGTCGGTGCGCTCGGCGATCTCCGACAACGCCCCGTTCAGCGCGAACAGGCCGCGCGGGCCGAAGGTGTTCGGCTTGGTGTGGTCGAAGCCGTTGTCCAGCGTGATCAGCGCCATCGTGCCGGCGCCGCCGGGCAACTGGACGTCGCGTACCAGCGCCTTGGTGACGACTTCGTCGCCGCCGCGCTCACTCAGCGCCGCGCGCCAGGTCTCCAGATTGCTCACGCCAGGTTCTCCCAGATCACAGTGCCGCCCATGCCCATGCCGACGCACATCGTGGTGATGCCGTAACGCACGCCGGGACGCTCGCCGAACTGCCGCGCGAGCTGCGTCATCAGCCGCACGCCCGACGAGGCGAGCGGGTGGCCGTAGGCGATCGCGCCGCCGTACGGGTTCACCCGGGGATCGTCGTCGGCGATGCCGAAGTGCTCCAGGAACGCCAGCACCTGCACGGCGAACGCCTCGTTGATCTCGAACAGCCCGATGTCGGAGATGTCCAGGCCGGCCAGGCGCAGCGCCCGCTCGGTGGACGGGATCGGCCCCACGCCCATGACCTCGGGGTCCACCCCCGCGAACGCGTAGGACACCAGCCGCATCTTCGGGCTCAGCCCCAGCTCGGCGGCGACGTCCCGGGCCGCCACGATGCAGCCGGTGGCCCCGTCGTTGATGCCGGAGGAGTTGCCCGCCGTGACGTTGCCGTGCGGACGGAACGGCGTCTTGAGCGCGCTCAGCCCTTCGAGCGTGGTCCCCGGGCGCGGCGCCTCGTCCTCGACCGCCAGGCCCCAGCCCTTCTCGGCCGTCCTGATCGCGGTCTCCACCAGGTCGGGCTGGATCTTGCCGTCTGCGTACGCCTTGGCCGCCTTCTCCTGCGACAGCACCGCGTACGCGTCCGCGCGGCCCTTGGAGATCGACGGGTAGCGGTCGTGCAGGTTCTCCGCCGTCATGCCCATGACCAGCGCGCTCGGATCGACCAGCTTCTCCGACAGGAACCGCGGGTTCGGGTCGACGCCCTCGCCCATCGGGTGGCGGCCCATGTGCTCGACGCCGCCGGCGATCGCGACGTCGTACGCGCCGAACGCGATGCCGCCGGCGACCGTGGTCACCGCGGTCATCGCGCCCGCGCACATGCGGTCGATCGCGTAGCCGGGCACGGTCTTGGGCAGCCCGGCCAGTACGGCCGCCGACCTGCCGATGGTCAGGCCCTGGTCGCCGATCTGGGTGGTCGCGGCGATGGCGACCTCGTCGACGCGCTCGGGCGGCAGGGTGGGGTTGCGCCTGACGAGCTCGCGGATGACGCGGACGACCAGGTCGTCCGCGCGGGTCTCCGCGTATAGACCCTTCGGCCCTGACCTGCCGAAAGGCGTGCGTACGCCGTCGACGAACACGACGTCACGAGAGGAAGGCACGGATTCGCTCCTCCTTGCTGGATGGGGTTCCGTGCCCATGCTACTCGTCAGTAACTACTCCGCAGACGAGGGCGGCGGTGAGCAGTCCGTAGACGACGCCGGTGGCCGGCTCCCACAGGTGGGCGCGGGCCCCGAGCAGGGCGGCGACCGCCACGGCCGCGCCCGTCCAGAGCGCCGCGCCCCCTCGCGGGCGCGTGCCGCGGCCGGGATCCCATGGATCGCCAGGTGATCCGCCCGAGCGCAGGGCACGCGCCAGCATCCCCAGCGCGTCACGTGCCCACCAGAGGAGGAACAACACCCCCGCCGCGCAACTCGTCACCGCCAGCGCCTCGACGGCCCAGCTCAGGGAGTCGGCGAAGGCGTAACGGGCGGAGGCGCGGAAGAAGCGCGGGGCCGTCCAGCCGAGCAGCAGCGTCACCGCCCAGCAGCCGGCGACCGCCAGCCGGGTCAGCGGGCGGGCCCGGCCGGAGGGCGCGCCGGCGTACAGCTCCCGCTCCCGCTCGCGGACCAGGCGGGCGCGCGTGCCCCAGATGCACTGGGTGATCGCCAGGGCGGGCAGCGCCGCGAGGAAGACCGTCAGGGACAGTATGGCGAGCGGTAGCGCCTGTTCGCGGGTGGGCGCTCTGTCGGCGAGCAACTGGACGGTGGCCAGGAGCGCGATCGAGGCGGAGAGCGCGACGAGGGCGCGGCGCCGGGCGGCTCTGGCCCTGGCGCGCAGCCCGGCCACCTCCTGGGCGCCGGGAGGGGGTGCCATCTCGGTCAACAGCATGACCGTCATCATGACGGCACTGTGCGTAGTGACGCTGTGGAATCACGCGCTTTGGGTGGAGCCCTCGATGGGGACGGGAGTCACGATAGTGAGGAAGGAGTGGCGGACGGGCGGCAGTCTCCCTCAGCATGGTGTGGCGACGTACCGTGGGAGCGGAACGTCGCGCGGGCGAAGCCCGACATGGGCTGAAATGTCATCGTGAGCTCCTGTTTGTGACTATGCTTCGCGATCATGGCGCAAGGGGTGAGCCGCGTGAGAGAGCGACCGAGCAATGCGGTTCGGGACCCGCGGATGGAGCCGAAGCCGCGCGGATCGAGGCGAGATCCCCGGCCGCGGCGCAACCCGCTGACCCCCCTCGGGTGGGTGAGCGTGGGCATGACGGCGGTGCTGGTGATCGTCTCGCTGGGGGCGTACGCGTACTACCGGCGCATCGAGAGCGGCATCGAGCGGGAGGTCATCAAGGTGGGCGCGAGCCGCCCCCCGGAGACCGGCGCGCTCAACGTCCTGCTCGTCGGCTCGGACTCCCGCGACGGAGACAACCAGAAGTACGGAGCCACGTCCTTCGGGCAGGGCGAGCGCACCGACACGATCATGCTGCTGCACATCTCCCCGAACAGGGACAAGGCCACCATGATCAGCTTCCCCCGCGACTCCATGGTCCAGGTCCCCCAGTGCGAGGGCAAGAACGGCGCCGTCCTGCCCGGCGGGCTGCGGCAGATCAACTCCGCCTTCAACGACGGCGGCATCAACTGCACGATCAGGACGCTGGAGTCGCTCACCAACATCAAGATCAACCACTTCGTGAAGGTCGACTTCACCGGCTTCAAGGGCATCATCGACGCCATCGGCGGCATCGAGATCTGCCTGCCCAAGCCGGTCAACGACCCCAAGGCGAAGCTGGTGCTCAGCGCGGGCAAGCACGTGGTCAAGGGCGAGCAGGCGCTGGGGTACGTACGCACCCGCTACGCGCTGGGTGACGGCAGCGACCTGAGCAGGATCCAGCGCCAGCAGATCTTCCTCACCAAGGTGATGCAGAAGGTCACCGACGGCGGTCTGCTCACCGATCCCGTCAAGCTGAACGACTTCCTGCTCGCCGCCACCAGTGCCGTCACTTTGGACGACAAGCTCTCGCTCGACCGGATGCTGGAGATCGGCAGAAGCGTCAGCGGGCTGACGACCAAGGAGCTCAAGGGCATCACGGTGCCCACCGAGCCGTATCCCGCGGACAAGAACCGGGTGCAGTTCTTTGAGCCGGCCGCCAAGAACTTCTTCGAGAACGTGCGCAACGACGTCGAGGTCACCGTCGCTCCCACGCCCGGCAAGTCGAGCGCGCCCAAGGTCGAGAACGAGCAGGTGCGCGTCCAGGTGCTCAACGGCACCGCCGAGACGGGCAAGGCCGCGGTGGTGGCGGGCGAGCTGGCGTCGCAGGGGTTCGTGGTCACCCAGGTCGGGACCGCCCCACCGGCCACCGCCACCTCGATCCGCTACGCCAAGAAGGACACCGCCGACGGGCCCGCCTACGGTGACGCGCTGGCCGCCCGGCTGTCCCAGGACAAGCGGACGCCGGTGGCCGGCAAGGTCAAGCCGGTCAACTTCAAGCCGTACGAGTCCAAGGTCACCAAGACGCCCGACGGGCCGGTCATCCAGCTCGTCATCGGGTCGGACTGGCCCGGGGTGCGCGTCGCCTCGGCGATCCCGGACTCGCTCAAGGACAAGGTGGTCGACTCCACCACGAACCCCTGCGTGTAACCGTCGCACGGGCGGTGCCCCGCTCAAGCGGTGGCCGTCGCACGGGCGGCGACGCGTTGATCGGCGCGCGGGAGCGGGAGTTCCAGGGCGCGCTTATCGGAGGTCCACGTCGCTCGGTCCCGGTGCCGAGCCGGTCGCGTGGGCCGTGGCATTCCTGCGGGCGCTGCCGAACCGGACGGTCGAGCAACTCGACCTCCTGCTCGCCGTGGAACGGAGAGCCCGCCGGCCTGCTTCGGCGGCGCCTATGACGCCGGCCACGCCCCTTTGGGCCCGATGGCCCCCGAGTTGCGCCGCCGCCGCGTGCTTGGCCGACGTCCGGCCAGCTGGCGCCGATGCCCGGCCGACGTCCGGTCGGCCCGCTGGCGGCGCGTCGGCTCGGGGTGCGGGGCCCCGGTGGGGCGGGTGAGGGCGGTGCTCCGCGTACGCCTTCACCGCCTCGCGGGCGGGCCGGTGGGGCGGGTGCGGGGGGTGCTCCGGGCGTGCCTCGATGGCCTTGCCGAAGGACCGATCCACTGCGGGCCATGGGGCTGGAGCGGCCGATGTTACGGAGAGTGATTTTAGGGAAACGTGTGAAATTTCCGGACAAGTGGTGGTCGGGTCTGCTAGGAAAGGGCGGGTCGAATTCGTACTAGAGAGGTTCCATCGTGGCGCGCGACGAGAACGACAGGCCATTCGAGGATGGGCAGGGTAGGTCGTTAAACCCGGAGCTGACGGGTGACGTGCTGTCCCCCCGGTGGAGCACCGACGACACCGACGAGCAGCCTGCCATCCAGGTGGTCGGCAACGAGACCTACATCCTTCCGCCTGACAAGGGCGCGCGGGGCGACGGCATGCGCGACGTCCTCGGCGACCCGGCCGGGCACGACGTGCTGGGCGACCCCGGCCGCCATGACGTGCTCGGCGACACCAGGAGCGGCGGGCACGACGTGCTCGACGGGCCCAGCGAGTACAGCGAGCACAACAGGGAGCACAGCGGGGCCCACGACGTGCTGGGCGCCGCCAAGGGCGAGTACATCGGCGAGTACGGGGCCGACTACGGCTCTGACAAGAGTGCCGACTACAGTGCCGATTACAGCGGCCCGCACGCGCTCGGCCCCGTCAGCGGCCCGCACGACGTGCGCGGCGAGGACAGCGGCGCGCACCACCTGGACGACGACAACCCCTACCTGCCGCTCGACCGGAGCTACGGCACGGGGCACGACGACGGCGACGATGACCGGCCCAAGCGTGGCTTCCTCGGCTCGGGCTGGACCGACGACTCCGACGGCTCGCGCGGCGGGCACGGCGGCGGCGAGGGCGAGGTGCGCCGCCGTACCAGGAAGCTGCTGGTGGCGGCGGTCGCGGTCGTGCTGGTCGGCGTCGGCGCCGGCTGGATGCTCACCGGCACCTCCTCCGACGACCCGTGCAAGGGCGCCCAGTGCGCCAGCGCGGGCGAGGTGACCTCTCCCTCCGAGTCCGCGCCCCCCGAGGACACGCCGGCGGAAGAGGAGGAGCTCCCCGCCGACCCCACGGATTCGGCCGGCCCTGAGCCGACCGAGACCGAGTCCGCAAAGCCGGCACAGCCGTCCCAGCGGGCCAGGCCCACGCGGGAGCCCTCCGTACGCCCCACGCCCACGCGCGTCGGCCAGCCGACCACGAAGGCGACCAGCAAGCCCACCCGCACCTCGCAGTCCCAGAGCGAGATGCAGGACACCGGGGACAGCGGGGACAGCGGCGCCGAGGAGTCCTCGACCAAGGAGCCGGAGAGCAAGTCCACCAGCCAGCCCACCCAGGCGCCCGCCACCCAGGCGCCCGCTCCGACGCCGACGCAGGAGGAGAAGAAGGGCCTGTTCGACATCCTGTTCCCCTGGGCCTGAGACGTGCGAGGATGCGGAACCGAGTGTCCATGACCCCCGCTGGTCTGGCACACTGGAAACCGCTTTCCGGGGAGGTCTCGTGGTCACGCTTGAAGACGTCGCCAAGCAGGCGGGCGTCTCGCTCGCGACCGCTTCGCGGGTGCTCAACGGCAGCACCCGCCAGGTGGGCGCGGCCTTGCGGTCGCGGGTCGAGCAGGCCGCCGACGAGCTGGGCTACCGTGCCAACATCGCGGCCCAGACGCTGGCCCGCGGGGCGAGCAACGTCATCGGCATCGTCGTCCACGACCTGACCGACCCCTACTTCGCGGCCCTGGCCGACGGGGCGATGCGGGCGGCGGCCACCGAAGGGCTGCTGGTCATGGTGGGCACCACGCATCGCGATCCCGAGCAGGAGATCGCCTACGTGGCCACGCTCAACGCGCAGCGCGTGCGTGCGGTGCTGCTGGTCGGCTCGCGTGTCGCCGACCAGGCCGTCACCGGGCGGCTGCGCGGCGAGCTGGCCCGATACCAGGCCGGCGGCGGCCGGGCGGCCTGCGTGGGCCAGGACCTGCTCGGCGTCGACACCGTCGCACCCGCCAACAGGGAGGGCGCGGCGGCGCTGGCGCGGTCGCTGGCGGGCCTGGGGCACACGCGTTTCGCGGTGCTGGCCGGTCCGCCGCACCTGGTGACGGCGGCCGACCGGTGCGCCGGGTTCACCGGGGCGCTGGCCGAGCTGGGGCTGCCCGCGCCGCGCGTGGTCCACGGGCCGTTCGACCGCGACGGCGGCTATGCGGCCGCCGCCCAGATCGGGGACGCGACGTGTGTGTTCGCGGTCAACGACGTGATGGCGGTCGGGGCGCTGGCGGCGTACAGGGAGCGCGGGATCCGGGTTCCTGAGGACGTTTCGGTGGCAGGTTTCGACGACATCGTCACTCTGCGTGATCACGTGCCCGCGCTGACGACCGTGCGGCTGCCGTTGAAGGACATGGGGGCGCGGGCCCTGGAGCTGGCGCTGGGCGAGGCGGAGACGGTCGTGGTCGAGCACGTCGCCGGCGAGGTCGTGTTGCGAGAGAGCGTACGGAGGATGGCGTGAAGCTGGCGGTCAGCACCCTGGGGATGCCCGGCGAAGGGCTCGGCAGGGCGATCGAGATCGCGGCCGGGCACGGGTGCCAGGGCCTGGAGCTGCGCCTGCATCCGGACACCGGCGTGCACGCCGGGCTCGGTCCCGAGGAGCGGCGTGCCGTGCGGGAGCGGGTGGAGCAGGCAGGTCTGGAGATCGCCGCCCTTGCGGGATATGTCGGCATTTGTGAGCCTGGGCCGGACGAGCCGGTCATCGAGGCGCTGCTCGCCGACCTCCGGCTCGCCGCCGACCTGGACGCGCCCGCGGTGCGGGTGTTCCCGCGCGGCGGCGACCCCGCCGTCGGCGCGCGCCGGCTCAAGGCGGTCTCCGGTACGGCCGCCGCCCTCGGCCGCCGCGTGTTCGTCGAGACGCACGACAGCATGGCCACCGGCGCGGCCGTGGCCGGGCTGCTGGCCGAGGCGGCCTGCCCCGAGACCACCGGCGCGATCTGGGACCTGCTGCACCCGTGGCGGCACGGCGAGTCCCTGACCGCCACGCTCACCGCGCTCGGCCCCTATCTGGCCTACGTCCAGGTCAAGGACGCCGTCTCGGCCCAGGACACCACGCCGGTGCCCATGGGCGCGGGGTCGGTGCCGCTGACGGAGGCGGGTGAGCTGCTGCGCGGCGCGGGCTACGACGGGTGGGTCTCGCTGGAGTGGGAGCGGACGTGGTATCCGCAGGTCGCCCCCGTCGAGGAGATCCTGCCGGGTGCGGCTGACTGGGTGCGGCGTTTCACCGCTTAGATGGGGGGATGTCCCCATTGAGAAACAAGGTGCTCGTCGTCGGCATGGACGGCCTGCGGTTCGACCGGCTGCTGGCCGTGGGCCCGCCGGTGCTGTCCGCGCTGATGTCCTCCGGCGCGTACGGCACCAGCCTGCTCCCTTACGGCGAGGCCGGAACGCCGCGTACGGAGTCGCCGGGCGAGGTCGTCCCCAAGTCCCCTGAGCCGGGGGACGGCGGCCGGGTGATCAGGTCGCGCACCGACTCCGGGCCCGGCTGGTCCTCGATCGCGACCAGCGCCTGGCCCGACAAACACGGCGTCGTGGACAACGGTTTCGCAGCACCCCAGTTCAAGAAATTTCCGGACTTCTTGACTCGTGTGAAGCAGGCTCGCCCCGAGCTGACCACGTCCGCGTTCTTCTCCTGGGCGGCCCTCGACGAGCACGGCGCGTTCAGCCACGCGATCGACCACAAGCTCGCCCTGGACGGTTACGCGCTCGGCTGGGCCGCCGCCGACCAGCAGGTGGCCGGCACCGCCGAGCGGCACCTGGCCGAGGACGACCCCGACGCGGTGTTCGTGTACCTGGGCGACACCGACGAAGTGGCCCACGACCTCGGCCCGCTCTGTCCCGAGTACACCGCCGCGCTCCAGACCCAGGACGCCTACCTGGGCCGGCTGCTCGACGCCGTGCGGGGGCGGGCCGCGTACCCGGAGGAGCGCTGGACGGTGCTGGTCACGACCGACCACGGCCACGTGGACGAGGGCGGCCACGGCGGCACGTCCGACGCGGAGCGCACGGTGTTCGTGATCGCGAACCGGCTGGGCGAGGACCTGGGCGGCCGCTCGCTCGGCGCGCCCCGGCTGGTGGACGTGGGCCCGACGGCGCTGGCCTGGCTGGGCGTGCCGGTCGACCCCGCCTGGGACCTGGACGGCGCGCCCTTCGCGTGGTGACACCATTCAACAACTGTTGAATTTCGCTCCCGTTCGCGCGAGACTTCTCACAAGAAGGGGGTGCATTCGATGAAGACGGCGCTGGACTTCTCCGAGATCGACGCGGGCATGCTCGCCGAGGTGGGCGGCAAGGCGGCCAACCTCGGCGAGCTGACCAGGGCGGGGCTGCCCGTCCCGCCCGGCTGGGTGCTGACGACGGAGGCGTACCGTCAGGTCGCGGACGGGCTGGAGACGAGCGGCGACGGGCTCGCGGAGCGGGCGCGGCGGCACCTGCTCCAGGCGCCGGTGCCGGACGCCGTCCACGAGACGATCGTGACGTCCTACGCCGCGCTCGGCGACGACGTGCCCGTGGCGGTGCGCTCCTCCGCCACGGCCGAGGACCTGCCGTTCGCCAGCTTCGCCGGGCAGCAGGACACCTTCCTCAACGTGGTGGGCGCGCAGGCCGTGGTCGAGGCCGTCCGCCGCTGCTGGGCCTCGCTCTGGACCGACCGCGCGGTGGCCTACCGCGAGTCCAACGGCATCGACCACGCGTCGGTGCGGCTCGCGGTCGTCGTCCAGGTCATGGTGGACGCGCAGGTCGCGGGCGTGCTGTTCACCGCGAACCCGGTGACCGGCCGGCGGCGCGAGGCCGTCATCGACGCCAGCCCCGGGCTCGGCGAGGCCGTCGTCTCCGGCGCCGTGAACCCCGACCGCTTCATCGTCTCCGGCGGCGAGATCGTCGAACGCCACGCCGGGGACAAGCGCCTGGCCGTCCGCGCGCTGCCGGGCGGCGGCACGGAACGCGTCGAGAGCGCGGGACAGGACGGCTTCTGCCTGACCGACGCCCAGGTGCGCGAGCTGGCCGCGCTGGGCGACCGCGTCGAGGACCACTACGGCGCGCCCCAGGACACCGAGTGGGCCGTCGACGCGGACGGGCGGCTCTGGCTCACCCAGGCCAGGCCGATCACCACCCTGTATCCGCTGCCCGCCACCACCAGGCCCGGCCTGCGGGTGTACTTCTCGCTCAACGTCGTCCAGGGCGTCATGGGCCCGCTCACGCCGCTCGGGCGGTCGGGGCTCAGGCTGATCAGCGCCGGGGGCGCGAGCATGTTCGGCCACGGGCCCGCCGACCGGATCGACGGCGCGCCCTTCCTGTCCGAGTCGGGGGAGCGCATGTGGATCGACCTCACCACCGCGGTGCGCAGCCGCGTCGGCCGGGCCATGCTGCCGCGCATGCTCACCCTGGGCGAGGCCCGCACCGCCCCCATCTTCGACCGGCTGATGGAGGACCCGCGGCTGTCGGTCGTGCACACCTCCCGCCGGCCCGCGCTCCGCGCCCTGCGCCGCTTCGCCGCCCGCATCCACGCGCCGTCCCGGGTGCTGATGGCGCTGACCAGGCCGCGCAAGGCCCTGGCGTACGCGGCCCGCGTCGGCGAACGGCTCGACGAGCGCCTGCGGCTGCCCGCCTCCGTCACCCCCGCCCAGCGCCTGGACCACGCGGAACGCGTCCTGTCCGGCACCTTCCCGATCATCGTCTCGATCATGCCCATCGTGATCACCGGCTACGGCCTGTACGGCCTGGCCGCCAAGCTGTCCGGCGTCCCGATGGGCGAGATGCTGGACGTCCTGCGCAGCGTCCCGCACAACCCGACCACGGAGATGGACCTGGAGCTGTGGGACCTGGCCACGCGCATCGAGCGTGAGCCGTTCACGAGCGCGCCGGTGGCCGAGCTCGTCCGCCTTTACCAGGCCGGAGAGCTCCCGCCCACCGCGCAGCAGGGGGTCGCCGCGTTCCTGGACACATACGGGCACCGCGGCGTCGCGGAGATCGACATGGGCCTGCCGCGCTGGTCGGAGAACCCCGCGCACATTCTCGGCGTGCTCGCCAACTACCTGCGCATGGACGGCGGGGCCGACCTGGCGCCCGCCGCGCTGTTCGCCAAGGGCGTGCAGGAGGCGCGGGGCGCGGTCGCGCACGTGGCGGCGCAGGCCCGGCGGAAGGCCCGCTGGCGGGCGGCCGTCGTCAGGTTCGGGCTCAAGCGCACGCGGACGTACGCGGGGCTGCGCGAGCTGCCCAAGTTCTACGCGGTCAAGGCGTTCGCGGCGGTCCGGCGCAGCCTGCTCGTGGTCGGCGACCACCTGGTGGAGCTGGGCGTCCTGGACTCCGCGGCGGACGTGGCCCACCTGGACCTCGCGGAGCTCAGGGCCGCGCTGGCCGGGGGCGACCTGCGCGAGCTGGTGGCGGAGCGGCGGGCGGCGTACGAGCAGGAGTCGCGCCGCAGGCATGTGCCCCGGGTGCTGCTCTCGGACGGCACCGAGCCGGCGGCGCTCGCGGAGAGCGCCGCCGACGGCGCGCTGACCGGCACGGCGGCCTCCGCGGGCACCGTCACGGGCGTGGCCAGGGTGGTCCTCGACCCGATCGGCGCCCACCTGGAGCCGGGCGAGATCCTGGTCTGCCCCTCGACGGATCCCGGCTGGACGCCGCTGTTCCTGACGGCGGGCGCGCTGGTGATGGAGATGGGCGGCGCGATGTCGCACGGCGCGGTCGTGGCCAGGGAGTACGGCATCCCGGCCGTCGTCGGCGTCCCCGACGCCACCCACCGCATCACCACCGGGCAGGAGATCACGGTGAACGGCGCCGCCGGCACCGTGACCCTGCCCGAGTGAGCGCCGCGGTTCAGCTCGTGGCGAGCACCACGTCCGCGTACCGGGCCTTCATCGTGGCCACCACCTCATCGGGATCGGCGGCCCAGATGTCGGCGTTGAAGATCTCCACCTCGACGTCCCCGGTGTATCCGGCGGCCTGGACGGCCCGCGTGATCGGCGCGAAGTCGATCACGCCGTCACCCATCATGCCCCGCCCGAGCAGCACGTCCGCCGGCAGCGGGTGCAGGTAGTCGCACACCTGGTACGACGCGATCCGCCGGCCCGCCCGCTCGATGTCCTCGAACAGCCGCGGATCCCACCACACGTGGAACGTGTCCACCACCACGCCCACCTGCTCCTCCGGGTAGGCCAGGCTCAGGTCGAGCGCCTGCCCCAGCGTGGACAGCACCGCGCGGTCCGGGCAGTAGATCGGGTGCAGCGGCTCCAGGGCCAGCTTGACCCCCCGCTCCCCGGCGTACGGCGCCAGCTCCGCCAGCGCCTCGGCCACCCGCTCACGGGCGCCTGCCAGATCGCGGGTGAAACCATTCGCGGGCAGCGGCTCGCCCGGCCGCACGCCGGGCAGCCCGCCGACCACCATCACCAGGCACGCCGCGGACAGCTCCGCGGCCTCGTCGATGGCCTGCCGGTTGCTCTCCAGCGCCTGCGCGAAGGCCTTGCGGCCGTCCTCGCCCGGCAGCCCGCCCGCCGTCAGGAAGCCGCCGCGGCACAGCGACGACACCCGCAGCCCGGCCTCGCGCACCAGCTTGACGCTCTGCGCGAGCCCCTGCTCGGCCACCTTCTCCCGCCACAGCCCGACCGCTTCCAGGCCGTGCCGCACACACCCGTCCACGGCCTCGGCCACGGACCAGCGCCTGGTCGTCCACTGGTTCAGGGCGAGGCTCACAGCCCGTTCACCGCCAGCAGCGCCTTCATGCGGCGCACGGCCAGCTCCTGGTCGGCCAGCAGCCCGGCCTGGTCGGCCAGCCGGAACACCTCCGACAGGTGGGCCAGCGAGCGCGCCGACTGGGCGCCGTTCACCATGGAGAACGCGTCCTGGTGGCCGTTCAGCCAGGCCAGGAAGACGATGCCGGTCTTGTAGTTGTACGTCGGCGTCTCGAAGATCTTGCGCGACAGCGGGACGGTCGGGGCGAAGATCTCGTCGTAGCGTGCCAGAGCCTGGTCGTCACCGGCCTCGGCGGCGTCCAGCGCCTGGAGCGCCGCCGCCGCGGCCGGGGCGATGGCGTCGAAGATGCCCAGCAGGGCGTGCGAGCCCGACTTGATCAGCGACGGGTAGTTGAAGTCGTCGCCGGTGTAGAGCTTGACCCCGGCGGGCAGCGCGGCCCGCAGCGCCACCTCGTGCTCCTCGTCCAGCAGCGACACCTTGACCCCGTCCACCATCGGGGCGTAGGCGTGGATCAGCTCCAGGAACGACTCGGTCGCCGTGGCCACGTCGCGCGAGCCCCAGTAGCCGGCCAGCTGCGGGTCGAACATCTCGCCCAGCCAGTGCAGGATCACCGGCCGCCCGGCCAGGCCGAACAGCTTGCCGTACACCTGGTGGTAGTCCTGCGGCCCCGAGGCCACCCGGGCGAGCTGCCGGGAGGCCATGACGATCACGCCGGCGCCGGTCGCCTGCACGGTCTCGATCTGCTCGGCGTACGCGGCCGTGATCGTGTGCAGGTCGGCGGCGTCCGGCGCGTGGTCGGTGCCCGCGCCGCAGGCCACCAGCGTCGCCGGGTCGCCGATCGAGGCGGCCTCCGCCGCGCTGCGCCGGATGAGCTCCTTGGTCGCCGCCCAGTCCAGGCCCATGTTGCGCTGGGCGGTGTCCATGGCGTCGGCCACCCGCAGGCCGTGCGACCACAGGTGGCGGCGGAACCGGAGGGTGGCGTCCCAGTCCACCGCGGCGGGGGAGCCGGGCGTGTTGTCACCGAGCGGGTCGGCCACCACGTGGGCGGCCGCGTAGACGATGCGGCCGGCGGCCGGGGTCTCGACGAGCGGCCAGGAGACGGGCTCGCGCAGCGTGTACGCGCCGCCGGGCAGGTCGATCCTCACAGCTGCGGCACCTCGATCCTGCGGCCCTCGGCGGACGAGCGCAGGCCCAGCTCGGCGAGCTGCACGCCGCGGGCGCCCGAGGCGAAGTCGTTCGGGAACGGCGCGTCCTCCAGCACGTGCCGGATGAACCCCTCCCACTGGATCTTGAATCCATTGTCGAACTCGGCGTTGTCCGGCACCTCCTGCCAGCCGTCGCGGAATCGCGCCGTGGCGGGCAGATCGGGGTTCCAGACCGGCTTCGGGGTGGCCGAGCGGTGCTGGACGCGGCAGTTGCGCAGGCCGGCCACGGCGCTGCCGTGCGTGCCGTCCACCTGGAACTCGACCAGCTCGTCCCGGTTCACGCGAACCGTCCAGGACGAGTTGATCTGAGCGACGATGCCGCCCTCAAGCTCGAAGATCCCGTATGCGGCGTCGTCGGCGGTGGCCTGGTACGTGTGACCCTGTTCGTCCACACGTGCGGGGACATGCGTCACGGCGCGGGCGTAGACCGACTCGATCCGGCCGAACAGGTTCTCCATCACGTAGTGCCAGTGCGGGAACATGTCGAGCACGATGCCGCCGCCGTCCTCCGACCGGTAGTTCCACGACGGGCGCTGCGCCTCCTGCCAGTCGCCCTCGAACACCCAGTAGCCGAACTCCCCGCGCACCGACAGGATCCGGCCGAAGAAGCCGCCGTCGATCAGCCGCTTCAGCTTCAGCAGGCCGGGCAGGAAGAGCTTGTCCTGCACCACGCCGTTCTTGACGCCCTTGGCCGTGGCCGCCTCGGCCAGCGCGATCGCCTCCTGCGTCGACTCGGCCGTGGGCTTCTCCGCGTAGATGTGCTTGCCCGCCTCGATGGCCTTCAGCACGGCCTTGACCCGCGCGCTGGTGACCTGGGCGTCGAAGTAGATCAGGTTGTCGTCGTCGGCGAGCGCCGAGTCCAACTCCGTGGTGAAATCCGAAATTTCATGCTTTGCCGCAATGTCTGCAAGTTTGTCGGCATTTCGTCCGACCAGCACGGGCCTGAGCTTGACCCTGCCGCCGTCCGAGAGCGGCACACCGCCCTGCTCGTTGATGGCCAGGACGGAACGGACGAGGTGCTGGCGATAGCCCATTCGTCCGGTGACGCCGTTCATCACGACGCCGATGGTGCGCACGCTCATGGGGATCCCTTCAGGACAAACGGGGGAGGAAAGCGCTTTCCCGAACCGTACGGCCGGGCCACCGAGGGAGTCAAGTGGCGCCGTCCGTCAAGGCACGGCCGAAATGCGGGCAGCCGCAGCTCGGAGCCGTCGAGTCCGGCGCCTCAGCAGGGCGGGGGCACCGGACCGCCGTGCTCAGACCTCGCGGGTCTCCAGCCTGGCCAGGGCTTTGGCGATGGGATGGGCGGCGAGGGCGATCTGCCAGTGGCGGGCCCCGAGCTCGCCCAGCCGGTCCGTCACGCTCTCATCGGTGATCTCGGCCGGTGGCTCCCAGGTCAGCCGGCGTACGGCATCGGGCTGCAGCAGGTTTTCGGTGGGCATGTGGTGCTCTTCGGACAGCGCGGCCACCACCGCGCGGGCCGCGGCCAGCCGCTTGGCGGCGGCCGGGTCGCGGTCGGCCCAGCGGTTGGGCGGCGGCGGCCCGTCGCCCGGCGTGCTCGGCTGCGGGAGCTGGCTGTCGGGCAGCCCGCGCGCCTTGCCGACCGCGTCGAGCCAGTCGCTCATGTGCCTGCGCGCGCTTCGCCCGGTGAAAGCCGATATTTCGGTCAATGCCTTCTTGGTACGCGGCCCTTCGAGCGCCGCCGTCACGATCGCGGCGTCGGGCAGCACCCGGCCGGGCGCCAGGTCGGACTCGCGGGCGATCCGGTCGCGCATGGTCCACAGCTCGCGCACGATGGCCAGGGCGCGCACGCTGCGTACTTTGTGGATGCCCGACGTGCGCCGCCACGGGTCGGACCTGGGCGCCGGCGGCGGGGTGTGCAGCACGGCGGCGAACTCCTCGCGCGCCCACTCCAGCTTCCCGCTGTCGGTCAGCTCCTGATGGAGCACGTCGCGCAGCTCGACCAGCACCTCGACGTCGAGCGCGGCATAGCGCAGCCAGTCTTCCGGCAGGGGCCTGGTGGACCAGTCGGCGGCCGAGTGGCCCTTCTCCAGGCGCAGGCCGAGCACGGTCTCGACCATCGTGCCGAGCCCCACCCGCTCGTAGCCGAGCAGCCGGCCGGCCAGCTCGGTGTCGAACATCTCCCGTGGCCTGAACCCCACCTCCATCAGGCACGGCAGGTCCTGCGACGCGGCGTGCAGCACGATCTCCGTGCCGGACACGGCCGCGTCGAGCGCGGACAGGTCGGGGCAGCCGACCGGGTCGATCAACGCCGTGCCGGAACCCGCCCGGCGCAGCTGCACCAGGTAGGCGCGGTTGCCGTAGCGGTAGCCCGACGCGCGCTCGGCGTCGACCGCGACGGGGCCGCTGCCCGCGCCGAAGCGCTCGACGACCTCTGCCAGCCCGGCCTCGTCCGCCACGACCGGCGGGATGCCCTCGCGGGGTTCGAGCAACGGCTCGACTGTGCGTTCTTCTGTCATGAGCTCACCGACCTCATGACGCTGGTGCTGTCTTGACTGGTGCCCTCACTTCGTACGGTCACTCTCCGGATCATCACGTCGGCGGGGCAACGCGGCCACGTCGGGCGGGAGCGGCGGGATCCCCGCCGCCAGGCACATGAGGTCGCACCAGGCGGCGACATGGCCGGAGAGATCCTCCTGGGAGGGTGACCAGGACGCCCGCAGCTCAAGCTCGGTCGTGACCGGGTCGTCGGCTTTGTTGCCGAACCCCTCGGACACGGCTCTTGTCACGGTACCGCCAGCGGCGGAGTAGTCGGCTTGCTGGGCCTCGAGAGCCTCGGTCAGCCAGCTCCAGGCGACGGGCCCGAGCAGCGGGTCGGAGGTGATCTCCGGCTCCATGTCGGCCCTGACGTAGGCCACCAGCCGAAACGGGCCCTCCCAGCCGCGCTGGCCGTCGGGGTCGTAGAGCAGGATCAACCGGCCGACCGCGAGCTCGTCGTCGTCGCGGTAGACCGACGCGCCGATGGCGGCCGAGTAGGGGGCCAGCCGCTGCGGCGCGGGCAGGTCCTCGAGCTCGATCTCCGGCCTGACCTCGGCCATCCGCAGGCTCTCCGCCGCGCGCGTGAACGCGGGCGGGGCGGGCGGCTGGTCACCGAGTGTCATAGCCGAAGCGTAGGTCGAGGACGGGCGGAAGGGGACCACGGGGGTGCTCATCCTTCGTGATCAAGCCGCTGCCGTAACCAGCTGGCGAACCGGGCGGGTGGACTCGGCCCAGCCGAGCACGATCGCATGGCCGCACTCGACGCACGCCCACTCCGGGCACAGGCCCGGCTCGTGCCCGTCGAAGCACGGCGGCTGCTCGAACGGCCGCTCACCGGCGCAGTCAGGGCAGCGCTCACTGCGGCGCTCTGGGGAACTCCACAACGCGGGCATCGCACGAGTCATCGCACCAGTCATTGCACCGGGGCCTTTCTTCGGGTCGTGGCTCCGACGTTGGCACGAGCCGCTGACAATTCCCCGCAACGCGCTCGGCGTGTCCCGAAAGTGGTCTCTGAATCGATGCCGCGCGGTGGCTTGGCGAACATTTGGTCCAGTCGAGACCGGCTCTCTGGTCGGCCGTGGGGTGTGTTCGACCCGTGTGCGACGCCGATGCCGAGCAGACCGGTAAACCTTCATCTGGCTATCTGATCATGATTTGGGGCGCCCAATGCATGTTTTTCCGACACCTCGCCCGCTCGGCGGGCCTGGACACGGGTCGCCCGCCCACAGCCCGCGGCGGGCGACGTGAGGGCCCGCACGCAGCTCGCGGCCGGGAAATCGGGCGGCCCCGCACGCGGCCCGCGGCGGGGACCGAGCCTGGTGCATGGCACTCTTGTGAGGTGAACCTCGCCGACTCAGCCTTCCTGCGCGCCTGCCGCCGTCAGCCCGTCCCGCACACCCCGGTCTGGTACATGCGCCAAGCCGGGCGGGCGCTGCCGGAATACCACAAGGTCCGCGCGGGCGTCCCGATGCTCACCGCGTGCGCGACCCCCGACCTGATCGTCGAGATCACCATGCAGCCGGTCCGCCGCTACGGCGTGGACGCGGCCATCTTCTTCAGCGACATCGTGGTCCCGCTCAAGGCCATCGGCATCGACCTCGACATCAAGCCCGGCGTCGGCCCCGTCGTGGCCGACCCGATCCGCGACGCCAAGGACCTGGACGCGCTGCGCCCGCTGGAGCCGGACGACGTCTCCTACGTCACCGAGGCCATCGAGGCGCTGACCGGCGAGCTGGGCGGCACGCCGCTGATCGGCTTCGCCGGCGCGCCGTTCACGCTCGGGTCCTACCTGATCGAGGGCGGCCCGTCGAAGAACCACGACAAGACCAAGGCCATGATGTACGGCGCCCCCGAGCTGTGGCACACGCTGATGGAGCGCCTGACCGGCATCGTCCTGGAGCACCTGCGCATCCAGATCGCGGCGGGCGCCTCGGCCGTGCAGCTCTTCGACTCCTGGGTGGGCGCGATTCCCGCGGAGGACTACCGGGAGTTCATCCTGCCGCACACCCGCCGGATCTTCGAGGGGGTCGCGGGCGTGCCCCGCATCCACTTCGGCGTCGGCACCGGCGAGCTGCTCGGCGTCCTGGGCGAGGCCGGCGCCGACGTCGTGGGCGTCGACTGGCGGGTGCCGCTCGACGAGGCGGTCCGCCGGGTCGGTCCCGGCAAGGCGCTGCAGGGCAATCTCGACCCGGCCCTGCTGCTGGCGCCGTGGGAGGTGGTCGAGCGCAAGGCCCTCGACGTGCTGCGCCGGGGCCGGGCGGCCGAGGGGCACGTGTTCAACCTCGGGCACGGCGTGCTCCCCTCGACCGACCCCGACCAGCTCAAGCGCCTGACCGACCTCGTGCACGAGGCCGCCTGAGCGCGCTGTCCCGGCGGTTTCCGCGTCCAGGACCCGGATCAGGCGGTTTCCGGGTCCGGGTCGCGCGGGGTGGCGGCAGGCGGTCCTGCTGAGGGCCTGCCGATCGCCCGGTTCCTGCGCGTCATCCAGATCAGCAGCACGGCCACGGGCACCACGACGATCATCCACGGCAGCAGCACACCGGTGACCGTGGCGGCCCCCTTCATGAACGCCACCAGCGCCGTCCACCCCGACTTGAGCCCGCCGAGGAAGCCCGCGGGCTCGTCCTCCGGCTCCTCGACGACGGCGACCGGCCCGACCAGCCTGAGCGTCAGCGTCGCCATGGCGACCTGCGTGGTCAGCTCCTTCTGCTGGGCCTGCAGCGACTCCAGGTCCGACTCGCGGCCGGAGATCTCCCGCTCCACCTGCAGCACCTGGCCGATGGTGTCGGCCCGCTTCAGCAGCGTGCGCAGCGACTCCAGGGACTGCTGGGCCGACTTCAGCCGGCTCTCCACGTCGGCCATCTGCAGGGTGACGTCCTGGGTGCCCTGGTTCATGGCGAGCTGCTTGCCCAGGTCCTTGCCCAGCTTGCCGAGCACCTCGGCGTATCTGGCGGGCGGGACCTTGAACTCCAGCATGGCCGTGTCCTCGCTGTCGCTGGCCGAGCTGGACTCCTCCTTCGACAGGTAGCCCCCGGCCGCGGTCACGATCTGCTTGGCCTGCTGCACGGCGGTGCCGACCTGCTTGGCCCGCACGGTCATGCTGCCGGTGTAGATGACCTGCCGTTCCTGCTGGGTCGCCTTGACATTCGAGACGATGCCGCCCTTGGCCTGCGCCTGCTTCTCGGTGTCCTGGTCCCGGGCCGCGCCGGCGGACTCCTGAATGGGTGCGGGTGCGGGCGCGTCGGCCGCCGTGCCCCTGGCCAGCTGCGCCTCCCCGCCGCCGCTTCCGCTGCCCGCGCAGCCGGACAAGGACATGGCCGCACATAAGGCCGAGAGAGCGATGCCGTACCGGATTCTGCTCATGCCAGTAAGACGGCTTCCGGATCGCCCCGGTTTGAAGCAAGCAGTCACGGTACGGTCACGTGCCCCGAGCGGCTGGCCGAGCCGCTGAGGCGGTAGCGTCAGGAGACGTGGAAGGGAATCGGGCCCACGTGGTCGTCATCGGCGCCGGGATCTCGGGTCTCGCCGCCGCGTGGTATCTCCGGCAGGGCGCGGGCGAGCGGGTCAAGGTGACCGTGCTGGAGGGCGGCTCGCGGGTCGGAGGCAAGCTGTACGCCTCGGAGGTCGCCGGGGTGAGCGTCGACGCGGGCGCGGAGGCCATGCTGGCCAGGCGCCCCGAGGGCAAGGAGCTGGCCAGAGCGGTGGGGCTCGGCGACGACCTGGTGCTCCCCGGCACCACGCGGTCGGCCGTCTACACCAGGGGCGCGCTGCGTTTCCTGCCGAAGGGCCAGGTCATGGGCGTGCCCGCCGACCTGACAGAGCTGGCCAAGACGGGAATCATCTCGCCCGCCGGCCTGCTGCGCGTGCCGCTCGACCAGATCCTGCCGGCGACCCTCGTGCGGACCGACGTGTCCGTGGCCTCCTACATCCGCGCCCGGATGGGCGCCGAAGTCGTCGAGCGGCTGGTCGAGCCGCTGCTCGGCGGCGTCTACGCGGGCCGCGCCGACATGCTGTCGCTGGAGGCCACGATGCCGCGGGTGGCGGCCGTGGCGCGTGCCGAGCGTTCGCTGCTGAGCGCGGCCAGGCAGCTCGTCGAGGAGGCGCCGAAGGACGCGGGGCCGGTGTTCACCTCGCTGAAGAACGGCGTCGGCACCCTGCCGGAGGCGGTCGCCAAGGCGTCAGGGGCCGACATCAGGACCGGCGTGACCGTACGCGAGCTGCGCAGGACCGAGCACGGCTGGC
Source organism: Nonomuraea rosea (assembly GCF_039539705.1). Taxonomy (NCBI): domain Bacteria; kingdom Bacillati; phylum Actinomycetota; class Actinomycetes; order Streptosporangiales; family Streptosporangiaceae; genus Nonomuraea; species Nonomuraea rosea. The sequence continues at coordinate 267,040 of NZ_BAABDQ010000003.1, forward strand.
AGCTCGTCACCGGCCCCGTGCCGCGGCCCGAGGTCATCGACGCGGACGCCGTGATCGTCGCCGTGCCGGGCGCGCCCGCCGCCAGGCTGCTCAAGGCCGAGGTGCCCAAGGCGGCCAACGAGCTGGCCAGGATCGACTACGCGAGCATGGCCGTCGTCACGCTCGCCTTCCCGCTCGACGCCTTCCCCGAGCAGCCGGTGACGAGCGGCTACCTCGTGCCGCCGGTCGAGCGGCGGCCGGTCAAGGCGGTCACGTTCAGCTCGGTGAAGTGGCCCCATCTGGCCAGGGACCTGGTCATCCTGCGCTGCTCGATCGGCAGGGTCGGGGAGGAGCACCTGCTCCAGCGCGAGGACGCCGAGCTGGTGTCGCTGGCCATGGCCGAGATGGGCGACGTGATGGGCGTGCGCGGGCTGCCGCTCGACAGCCGGGTCACGCGCTGGGGCGGCGCGCTGCCCCAATACAACGTGGGTCACCTCGACCGGGTCGCCAGGGTCCGCTCCGCGGTGGCCCTGCAGCCGGGGCTGGCGCTCTGCGGCGCGGCCTACGACGGCATCGGCATCCCCGCCTGCGTCGGCACGGCCCGTACGGCCGCCGCCCGGATTCTGGACCACCTGTCGCAGCGAGGAGAATAGGCACCATGACAGAGGGCGCCGCGCGGCTCAAGGCCCGCGATCTCAACAACGTGATCCGCTACACGATGTGGTCGGTCTTCCAGGTGACCGAGCCGTGCACGGGCGACCGCGACGGCATGGCCGACGAGATCGGCGACCTGCTCGACCAGGCCGCCGGGAAGGACGTCGTGACCAGGGGGGTCTACGACGTCGCCGGGTTCAGGGCCGACGCCGACTACATGTTCTGGTGGCACGCGCCGACGCCCGAGGACCTCCAGGACGTCTACTCCCGCGTGCGCCGTACGGAGCTGGGGCGCCACAGCAGGCCCGTCTGGTCGGCGATGGCCCTGCACCGGCCCGCCGAGTTCAACAAGTCGCACGTCCCCGCCTTCCTCGCCGAGGAGGAGCCGCGGGCCTACGTGAGCGTCTACCCGTTCGTCCGCTCCCTTGAGTGGTATCTGCTCGAAGACTCCGAGCGCCGGGCGATGCTGGCCGAGCACGGCAAGATGGCGCGCGACTATCCCGACGTCCGGGCGAACACCGTGGCCTGCTTCTCGCTCAACGACTACGAGTGGATGCTGGCGTTCGAGGCCGACGAGCTGCACCGGATCGTCGACCTGATGCGGACGCTGCGGGCCGCTCAGGCCCGCCGCCACACCCGCGTGGAGATCCCCTTCTACACCGGCGCGCGCAAGCCGGTGCGTGAGCTCGTGGCTGCCCTCCCGTAAGGTCCGATTAGCGGGTGAGTGCCGCGCGCAGGCGCCAGGAGCCGAGCGCGAGCAGCGCCGCGGCGACCCCGGCCAGCACGCCGAGCTGCGGCAGGATGTCGGCGATCGTGCCGTTCCTGCGCAGCAGCTCGGCGAACCCGTCCAGCGCCCACGCGTGCGGGGTGAAGTGCGCGATCTGCCGCATCGTGCCGGAGAACAGGTCGAGCGGCAGCATCGCGCCGCCGATCGCGGCCAGGCCCAGGCCGAGCAGCAGGCCCAGCGAGGTCGCCTGCTGCTCGGTGCGCAGCACCGCGCCGAGCAGCATCGCCGCACCCCCGCCCACCAGCGAGAACGCCAGCAGCAAGGCCGCCGCGCCGAGCGGGTCGCCCCACCGGACGCCGAAGAGCAGCCCTGAGCCGAGCATGATGATCAGGCCCTGGACCAGCGCCACGGCCACCCGCCCCGCCGCCTCGCCGAGCAGGATCGAGCCGCTGGACACCGGCGACGCGTACATCCTGCGTGACAGGCCGAGCCGCCGCGTCTCGATCAGCGTCGCCGCGCCGGTCAGCGACGTCAGGAAGACGAACAGCAGGAGCTGCGAGGTGGCGGAGATGTCGAAGCCGGTCACGTTGCCGGGGATGGCCGCGGTGCCCGTCGTGGTCACCTCGATCGTGATGCCGGGCACGGTGACGGATTCCGCCTTGGCCACGAGGTCGCCGAAGGAGCCGTTCCTGACGTACGCGGCGGCTCTGGCGGGCATGGTGGTCTCCGAGACCACGGCTCTGACGGCGGCGCCGAGCTGGAGGGCGCTGGGCTCGTTCCGGGTGATGTAGGGGAGCTGGATCGGGATGAAGCTCGACAGCGCGTGGTCGTAGCCCGGCGGGATGATGAGGGCCGCCGTGAGTGTGCCGCGTTCGACCCGTGCGCGCGCCTCGGCGTCGTCGTCGAGCCGTACGACCTGCATGTCCGCCGAACGCTCCAGCGCCGCCACGAGCTTGGCGGCCTGCGGGCCGCTCGCGCCCGTGACGCCGATGCGCGGGCTCCAGCCGCCTGAGCCGAACGACAGGCCGAGCACCATGATGAGGATGATCGGGAAGATGATGACGAAGAAGATGTTCGTCCGGTCCCGGAACAGCCTGACCAGATTGATCCAGGCGATCGTGAACATCGGGGCGATCACGTCCTGAGCATCCTTCCCACCCGCAGCAGCGCGATCCCGATCGTCACCGCGGCGAAGCCGAGCAGCGCCAGCACCGGCACGAGCGCGACGACCGGCGCGTTCTCGCCGTGGACGTCGGCCAGCCCTTGCAGGAACCAGCGGTGCGGGGTGACGAAGCTCAGCGTCGCGAACACGCCGCTCACCTGCTGGATCGGGATGAAGACCCCGCCGAGCACGCCCATGAGCACCGCGACGACCGACTCGACGTTGCCCGCCTGCTCGGCCGTCCTGGCCACGGTGGCGACCAGGGCCATGATCCCGCTGGCCGCCAGCACGCCCGCCACGACGAGCAGCCCGACGCCGAGCGGGTCGCCCCACCGGGCGTCCAGCAGCAGGGTGGCGGCGGACAGCAGCACGGTCATGCTGACGATCCCGACCACGACGCCGCTCAGCAGCTTGCCGAAGACGATGGTGGAGCGGGGGACGGGCGCGGCCAGGAGCCTGGACAGGGTGCCGTCGCGGCGTTCGTCCAGAATCGAGCTGAAGCCGAACTGCACCGTGAAGAACAGGAAGAACACCGCCATCCCGGCCGCGAATTGCTCCGACAGCGAGAGCTGCCGCCGGTCGGCGGTCAGGTTCTCGACGGTGACGGGCGCCGGCACCGCGGCGGCCTCCTGCGGCGTGCCGCCGCCCTTGGCCGCCAGCGCCACCTGCACGTAGCGGACCTCGGCGGCGAACGACTCCGCCACCGAGCGGGCCACGAACGTCCCGATCTGCGCGTCCACGTTCCCGATCACGTGGAGCGTGGCGGGCTGCCCGCTCAGCACCGATCGGCTGAATCCGGCGGGGATGACGTAGGCCGCCCGCGCCTCGCCGCGGCCGATCAGGGCGCGCGCCTCCTGCTCGGTGCCCGCCGTTCTGAGCCGGATCACCCCGTTGCGTTCGAGGGTGCCCAGCACCTGCCCGGTGAAGGCGGTCGCGATCTGTCCCCGGTCCTGGTCGGCCACCGCGAACGTGGCCACCTCCTGGGTGTCGACGCCCTTGAAGACCAGGCTGAAGATGGCCGCCAGGCCGAACGGCACCACGATCGCCAGCAGGAACAGCGACTTGTCCCTGACCCGCTGCCGCAGGTCCTTGCCGGAGATGAGGAGGATCGTCCGCATGTCAGTCCCGTAAGGCCTTGCCGGTGAGGTGCAGGAAGACCGACTCCAGGTTCGGCTCGTGCACCTCGACCGCGCGGACGACCGTGCCGGCGGCGGTCGCCGCCGCGAGCACCGTGGTCAGCGACTGCCGCGCGTCCTCCACCATCACCTCGAGGTGGCTCTCGTGGTGGCTCACCTTGCGCACCTCCGGCAGGGCCTCCAGCGCCGGTACGGCCTTCGCGCCGTCGTCGGCGGTCAGCGAGATGCGGTCCAGCTCGCCCACCAGGCCGACCAGTTCCCTGCGGGTGCCCTCGGCCTTGATGCGGCCCAGGTCGATGATGCCGATGCGGTCGCAGAGGCGCTCGGCCTCCTCCATGTAGTGCGTGGTGTAGAGGACGGCGACGCCTTCGCCGGTCAGCGCGGAGACGCTCTCCAGGATGGCGTTGCGGCTCTGCGGGTCGACGCCGGCGGTGGGCTCGTCGAGGATCAGCAGGGGCGGGCGGTGCAGGAGGCCGACGCCGATGTTGAGCCGGCGCTTCATGCCGCCCGAATAGTCCTTGACCGGGTCGTTCGCCCGGTCCGTCAGGCCGACGACCTCCAGGACCTCGTCGATCCTCGGGCGTGCCTCCGCGCGGCGCAGGCCGTAGAGCCTGGCGAAGAAGCGCAGGTTCTCGCGGGCGGTGAGGTCGGGGTAGAGGGCCAGGTCCTGGGGGACGTACCCGATCTGCTTCTTGCCCCAGGTGCTGGTGGTGCTGTGGGGGCGGCCGGAGATCGACACGTCGCCGCCGTCGCGTTCCAGGATTCCGGCGATCATGGAAATCGTGGTGGTCTTGCCTGCGCCGTTGGGGCCGAGGAGTCCGTAGGTTTCGCCGGATTCGATGGTGAAGCTGACGTCGTCAACGGCGGTGAGGTCGCCGAATTTTTTTCGTAATTCGTGACATTTCAGGATCTCGTCCCTGGACACCTTGGAAGTGTGCTGGAACTGATCTAGAAATCGCAAGGCCCAAGTTGGCGATCCAACTGAAGTGATCTATCCCTTTTGTCACAATCAGAGAAATCCCCTTGTTCGTGTGGTGCGGGCGGCGGTGGGCGCGTTCCGGTGGAACGTCCCATCGGGGTCGTCGCACCGGGTTTCTCGTACGGGTCGCGGGCGGTCGTCAACCGGACGCCGCACTGAGGCGTCACACCAGGGCGCCGCAACGGACGTCGCATCGGGTGCCGATGGGACGTCGAGGGGCGTCACAAGGCGTCACAAGGGTTGTCACGAGGGCAGGGAGGCCGGGGTGGACGAGTCGGGCAGGCCGGGTCACCGGCGCCACGCGGCTGGACGGCACGCGGCACCTGAGGTCAGCCGTCATGAGGCGGTCAGCCTTGAGGCAGGTCGTCACCAGGCCGGACGTCCCGAGCCGGATGACCGCCCTGGGCCTCGAACGGACGGAGTCCGGCAAAGGGGCTTTTTCGAGCCCAGGAACCGGCTCGACGGATCCACCGAGGCCGGTAGTCGTGTGGGCGGGCCTCCAGAACCTGATCGCCGCGTGGGCGTACCTCCGGAATTCGTCCGTCGCGTGGGCGGGCCCCCAGAACCCAGCCGTCTCCTGGACGAACGCCCCGAAAAGGGACGCCGCCATGCCGGCGACCGTCGCGACACCGGGCGCCACGACGCCGGCCGCCACGAGTCCGGCCGCCACGAGTCCGGAGGGCGTGGCTCGGTATGGCGTGATGAGGGCGGGAGTGACGCTGGTCGGCGTGGCTCCGCGAGTCCTGACGCAGGGGGTCGTGACGCGGCTGGGCGTGACGCCGGAGAGCGTGACCCGGGAGGTCGTGACGCCGAAGGGCGTGATGCTGCAGGGCGCGATGCCGGAAGTCGTGGAAGCGGGGGGCGGCGGGCGGCTGAGGGGGCGCGGCGGGCGCGGCGGCGGCGGCGTACCGGGCGGCGGTGTCTGGTGGCCGGGGCGTTGGCGCTGGCCGGAGGGGTCGCCGGGTTGCTCGTCATGAACGGCACGTTCGGCGGCGCGCTGACCGCTGGCGCCACGCGCCCGGCCGCCTCAGGGCCTTCGGGTCGTGAGACGGCGGCGGAGCTGGGCGAAGGCCCCTCGGCGCTGTCCGGCAAGGCGGCGGAGGCCGGCCCACGGGCGAGCGCGGCGGCCGAGCCCAGGGAGATCCGCCAGAGCCCGCTGCCCAAGGCCACAGCCACGACCGCGGCCCCAGCAACGGCCCCAGCAACGGCCCCCGCCACTGGCGACACCTCCGGCGCCCAGCCCGCCGGCTCGGCTCCACCCGGCATCCCCGCCACCGCCTCCGCGGTCGAGCCGGGCGGGATGGTGGCGAGCGTCGTCACTCCGGAAGACGTGCTGGCGGAGGGCCCGAAGCCCAGCGACGCCAAGGGCTACAAGGCGAACGGCCCGTCGCGGCACACCGACCGGCAGGCGGCCGCATATTTCCGCACGCATTGGGGCCCGAACGACAAGGCGCTGAAACGCCTCAAAGACATCCGCACGGTAGGCGGATATTTACGCATTTATACCGACTTGCCAGGTACCGCATACAATTCCGCGCACGCCATCACGCTGTGCAAACGCGGCCTGGACTATCTCAGGGCCGCCGGCGTGGCCAATCCGGTGGTGTTCGTACAGGCCGAGTTCGGGGAGAACGGAAATCCGGTGCTCGCCAACATCCTCGGCCCGTCCGACCACAACTGCCGGGTCACCCACCCGGCGCCCAACTGATGGCCCAGCTGATGGAACGGGTCTAACGCACTCGTACGCGTGTTCTCGCGCACAGCTCGCACCGTTGAGTCACGATGCGCCCAATAGTCTCGATCGTCACCCAGCGGTGGCGAAGATGGACAAAGCGCACGAGGGACTCCTACCCGGCGTAGGCGATCGGTACGCGCTGTCCTTAACCGATCACGCCTTGGGTTCGAGTCGCAGCGACACCGAATTGATACAGTAGCGATCATCGGTCGGCGTCGCGTAACCCTCGCCGTGAAACACGTGCCCCAGATGCGAGTCGCAGCGGGCGCAGCGCACCTCCGTGCGCAGCATCCCGTGGGTGCGATCGTCGATCAGCCGCACGGCGTCCGACTCCGACGGCTCGAAGAAGCTCGGCCACCCGCAGTGTGACTCGAACTTGGTGTCCGACCGGAACAGCTCCGCCCCGCACGCGCGGCACGAGTAGACGCCCTCGGTCTTGGTGTCGACATATTCCCCCGTGAACGGGCGCTCGGTCCCGGCCTCCCTGAGGACGTGGAACTCCTCAGGCGAAAGCTCGATCCGCCACTCCGCCTCGCTCTTGACCACCTTGTCCATGCGTCCAGAGTACGAGATGCGGCAAAAAGAGATCTCCGCAGGGTGAAGCATCCTTTCTGGGGTGAATTTGCGTCTTTGTAGGCATGGGGGTGTCATCGCCTCCTGTCGAAGGGGTGAGATCGTCCGCAGATCCCGCCAAGCGGCACAGCCCACGCCCGTGCTGGCGCCGCTGGGGATCGAGATGGCCGGCCGGGTGGCGCGCCAGCGCCCGGAACGGCGGCGGATGCTCTTCGGCCCGCCCCGTCGAGCCCTCGGTCCCGCCACCGAGGCGGCTCCGGGGCGGGCCCACCTCTCTCTTGACGCGGAGGGGTAAGTTCGGGGGCATGGCATCGCCGTACATAGAGCTCGAAGTGGGGGAGAGGACCGTCAAGGTCACCAACCCCGACAAGATCTACTTTCCTGAGATCGGCGCCACGAAGCGCGAGCTGGTCGAGTACTACGTGAGCGTCGGAGAGGGCGCGCTGCGAGCGCTCAAGGACCGGCCCACCAACATCAAGCGGCACCCGGACGGGGTGCAGACCGAGGCGATCTACCAGAAGCGGATGCCGCCCAAGCATCCCGACTGGCTCGAGTCGGTGACCGTGACGTTCCCGAGCGGCCGTACGGCGGATTCCCTACGGGTGACCGAGGTGGCCGCCATCGCCTACTGCGCGAACCTCGGCACCATCGACTTCCACCCCTGGCAGGTGCGCGCAGCCGATGTTGAGCACCCCGACGAGCTGCGCATCGACCTGGACCCGCAGCCCGGGGTCGAGTTCGACGCCGCCCGCAAGGCCGCCTTCCTCACCCGGGACGTGCTCGGCGAGCTGGGCATGACCGGGTTCGTGAAGACGTCGGGCAACCGTGGCGTGCACATCGCCGTGCGCATCGAGCCGCGCTGGGACTTCGTCCAGGTGCGGCACGCGGGCATCGCCCTGGCCAGGGCCGTCGAGGCCAAGGACCCCGCCCTGGTGACCACGGCCTGGTGGAAGGAGGAGCGGGGGGAGCGGGTGTTCATCGACTTCAACCAGAACGCCCGGGATCGTACGGTGGCCAGCGCCTACTCCATCAGGGCCAAGCCGCATGCTCCCGTCTCGACCCCGGTGACCTGGGAAGAGCTGGCGGACGCCGACCCCAGGGACTTCGACATCCGCACCGTGCCGGCCCGCTTCGCCAAGCTGGGCGACGTGCACGCGGACATCGACGAGCGGGCGTACTCGATCGAGCCCCTGCTGGAGCTGTACGCCGGGGACGAGCGGGGCGACATGCCTTATCCGCCGAACTATCCGAAGATGCCGGGCGAGCCCAAGCGGGTCCAGCCCAGCAAGGCCAGGTCCGACACCTGACCCTGAACCGGCCCCTTGGTTTCACAGGGCCCTTGTGTCCGGGACCGCCTGCGCGCGGGCTCCTGCGCCAGGCGGCCCCAGCCTTCGTACCCGTGCCCTCGCCCCGTGCCCTCGCCTCGTGCCCTCGCCTCGTGCCCTCGCCTCGTGCCCTCGCCCCGGGCGGGGCCCCGGGTGGGGCCATGGTCGGGCCGGGCTTGAGCTCGGGTGGGCCGGGCCTGAGCGGGCCGAGCTCGGGCGGGGCGGGCCTGAGCGGGCCGGGCTCGGAGAGGGGCGCGGCGGGTGGTCAGCGGCGGACGAGACGGTGCGGGGCGAGTTCACGGGTCTCGCCCGGCTCCAGGTAGACGACCCGGTCGGCCCGGCCGGTCTGCTCGACGTGGTGACGGAAATCGTCCAGCGGTGAGCTGAAGACCGTGTAGTCGTTGAAATGCACCGGTACGACCGCATGCGGGTCGATCAGATCCACCCACGACGCGCCCTGCTCGCCGTCCATGGTCACGAGGGTGCCGAACAGCTTCGTGCCGCCCAGATGCAGGATGGCCAGGTCGATGTCAGGGAACCGGCGCGGGATCGACTCCAGCCGCCGGTCGAGCAGGGTGTCGCCGCTGACGTGCACGCGCAGCTCCACCCGTCCATCCTGGTCGCAGAACTCCAGAACCGTACCGATCACCGGCGGCAGCAGCGCCTCGGCAGGACCGGGCGCGTGCTTGGCGGGCACTGCGGTGATCTTGACGGAGCCCTCGGGCCGGCGTAGCTCGTGCTGCTGCCACGTCTCCAGTCCCACGCTCCGGCGGAACCCCCGGCGGCGCAAGCGGCGCGCCGCCATGGTCGTCGTGATGACCGGCGTCGACTTGTCCAGGGCACGGCGCGTGGCCCGGTCCCAGTGATCGCCGTGCAGGTGCGACAGCACCACCGCGTCGAGCGGTGGCAGGTCCTCGATCTCCACGGCCGGGTCGGTGCGCCGGCGGGTGTACATGCCGTAGCCCAGATACGCACTCTGGCCTCGGCGCAGGAAGTTCGGATCCGTCAGCAGCGTGAACCCGTTGTAGCGGATCAGCGTGGTGGCGGTGCCGATGAACTGCAGGCTTCCCTTCATCCGGCTCACCCCGGATGGCGGGGACGCTGGGCCGGCGGCACGCCGCCGCCTTTGCCGCCGCCCTTCCCGCCCTTGTCGGTGCCGTGCGGGCGGCCGGAGCGCCTGGCTCCGCTCTTCGTCTCCGATACGGCTTCCGCAGACTTGGACTCGGCGGCCGACTTCCCCGACCTGCGAAGTTCTGGCTGTTGTGGATTACTCATGGCTTTTGTCCCCCTTTGTAGGGGTATCTCCTGCCACGACAGCCTGACACCAAACCCTCCGTATCCGGCTGATTTCACTTCGGTCACATTACTTGACTCTCGGTCCAATAGTTCGCAAGGCTCTCTTGTGCATCGGGGCCCGACAACCGAGTCTGGAGCCTTCTCATGGCAAGAGCGCGACGTCTCGCGGCGGCCGGAGCGATGGCCGCCTTCATGGTCGGAGGCGTGAGCATGGTGGCCGGGATCGGCACCGCCTCCGCCACCGCCGATCCGGGTGCTGTGGCACCGACGACGGGGTCCGGCACCTGCCTGCTCCCGCTGCCCCTTCCTGTGCTGTGCGACGAACCGGCGGACGATTCCTGGTCGGGCAACGCCGAGCCGGATGATTCCTGGTCGAGCGCGCCCGCGCCCGGAGACTCCTGGTCGAGTGCGCCCCAGCCACAGGATTCCTGGCCTTCCGGGCCGGGCCCGGAGGAGTCCGGGCATCCATGGAGGCCTGCGGGCGAGGACGAACACAAGGTGCCCAGGGGACATCCGGCGACGGGCGGGGGCGGCCTCGCGCAGAACGGCGCGATGTGGCCGTTCACGCTGGGGGGCGCGGCGCTGCTGACCGGCGCGGGCCTGACCGGCTTCGCGGTACGCCGCCGCAAGAGCGCCGCCTAGGATGGCCCGCCCTAGGGTGGCCCGCCCACCATCCCGGGACCTGCCCTGGAACCCGGCGCGCGACTGGGAGCCGGCTGTCCGGAACGTGGCGCGGGACGGCGAGCCCGCCGCCCGCAACGAAACGCGCGACTGGGAGGCGGCCGTCCGCAACGAAACGCGCGACTGGGAGGCGGCCGTCCGCAACGAGGTGCGCGACGGCGAGCCGGCTGTCCGGAATGTGGTGCGCGAGCATGAGCTGACCGTCCAGGGCCCGGCGCGCGAGCGCAAGCCCGCCATCTGGCTGCGCTGCAGGCGGGGAGCCGGGCGTGCGCTCTGACGAGGGCGCCGGGCGGCGGACGCGCGGGCAGCGGGCGATCTGGGCAGGTGCGGCCGTGGTCTCGCTGGCCGGGGTGCTCCTGATCGGGCTCGGCTTCAGCGGCATCTTGGACGGGGACCCGGCGGCCACCGTACGGAAGCAGCCGCGCTCCGCCGCCCCGGCCGTGCCGGCGGAGGTGCCGCTCACGGGCATACCGCTCACCAAGGCGGCCAAGCCGATGAAGGCCGCCCGCCCCACCGCCGTCTACATCCCCGCCATCGGCGTGGCGGCCCCGCTGATGGAGCTCGGCCTGGACGAGCGGGGCGCCATCCAGAACCCGCCGTTCGACCCCCCGAACCTGGCCGGCTGGTACCGCTACGGCCCCGTTCCCGGCCAGCGCGGCGCCGCCGTGATCACCGGCCACCTCGACACCAGAACGGGCCCGGCCGTCTTCGCCTCGCTCAAGAACGTCAAGCGCGGCGACCAGGTCCAGGTGCTGCGCGCCGACCGCTCGGTGGCCGTCTTCGTCGTCGACAAGGTCGAGCACACGGCGAAGAGCGGCTTCCCGGCCAAGAAGGTGTACGGCAAGCTCGCCTATCCAGGGCTGCGGCTGGTGACCTGCGGAGGGGCGTTCGACCGGCAGACGCACAGCTACCGGGACAACACGATCGTGTACGCGCACCTGGCCGCGCCGTACCATCCCAAGAGTTGATCAGGGATCGCGCGGGAGGCCGAGCGCGCGTTCAGCGATGATGTTGAGCTGCACCTCCGTCGTGCCGCCGCCGATCGTGAACGCGCGGGTGGTCAGGATCATGCGGTTCCAGTAGCGATTCGACGGCGCCACCGACCAGCAGAACTCCGAGATCGCCTGCGCGTGCCGCATGCCGAGCAGCTTGCGGACGCTGGAGGCGGTGCCGGAGTCCGCGCCGGACAGCTTCGAGAGCGTCACGCGCAGACCGAGCGCCGAGATGGCCTGTCCTTCCGCCCACAGACGACCCGCCTGCTCGCGCTGCGACTGCCGGAGCGGGGGCAGCTTGGCGATCAGCTTGACCATGTCGGTGTGCTGCGAGCCGGGGCCCCAGGAGTCGCCGAGCGCGACCCGTTCGTGGGACAGCGTGTCGCGGGCCACCCGCCAGCCCTCGTCCACCTCGCCGACCACCAGGTCGTCCGGCACGAACACGTCGTCGAGGAAGACCTCGTTGAAGATCTCTTCCCCGTTGATCTCCTTGAGCGGCCTGACGGTGACCCCAGTGGACGACATGTCCACCAGGAAGTACGAGATACCAGCGTGCTTCGATTTTTCGGGAGAAGTCCGGGCGAGGCAGATGCCCCAATGGGCGTACTGCGCGAGAGACGTCCAGATCTTCTGCCCGGTCAGCGACCAGCCGCCCTCCACCCTGGTGGCCTTCGTCGACAGCCCGGCCAGATCGGACCCCGCGCCGGGCTCGCTGAACAGCTGGCACCACACGATCTCCCCGGCGAACGTCTTCGGCAGGAAGCGTTCCTGCTGCTCACGGGTGCCGTACTGGACGATGGAGGGGATCGCCCAGGCCGCGATGCCGAGGTTCGGCCGGTTCAGGTCGCGGAACTCCTGGTGGATGATCACCTGCTCCAGCGGCGAGGCGGCCCTGCCCCACGGCTTCGGCAGGTACGGCATGATCCACCCTTCCCCGGCGAACCTGCTCAGCCGCGCCGCCGGCTCCTCGCCACGCAGCGACGCGGCCTCGGCCCGGATGGCGTCCCTGACGGCGGCGGCCTCGGCCGGCAGGTCCGGCTCCATCCGCCGCCGCACCCCCGCCACCGCCAGCATCGCCGCCTCCTCGGCCCACGGGCCCGGGTCGCCGGCCAGCATCCGATCGGACAGGGCTCTGCGGTAGTAGCGGTGCGCGTCGTGCTCGAAGGTGTAGCCGATGCCGCCGAGCACCTGGATCGCGTCAGCGGCGCACCGAACGGCCGCATCAGGCCCAAGCACCGCCGCCACCGCAACCGCCAGCCGAACCTCCACCTCGGGTACGACGTCCGCTCCGACGTCGGCCCCGGAATTCGCCTCGGCGTCCGCCCTGGTGTCGGCCTCGGCGTCCCCACCGGCGTCCCCACCGGCGCTCGACTCGGCGTCGGCCCCGGGGTCGGGACCGGCGCTCGTGCAGGGCTGGGCGGCGGCCTCGTCCAGGGCTCTTGCGGCGTCCCAGACGGCGGCACGAGCCTGTTCGAGCGCCACCAGGGCGGCCGCCACCCGGTGCTTGACCCCTTGGAACTGCCCGATCGGCCGCCCGAACTGAACGCGCATCCTGGCGTACCCGGCCGCCGTCGCGACCGCCCACGCCGCGACGCCGCACGCGTCGGCGCCCAGCAGCACGGCGGCGATCGCCCGTACCGGCACGTCGGCCAGCACCCGATCGGCCGGCACGTTCAGGACGGTGACCGAGCACAGCTCGCGGTCCAGATCGACGCCGTCGGCGGGCACGGCGGAGACGTCGGCGCGGTCCAGCACGGCCCACGCGCCACCGCCGACCGGCACGAGGAAGAGATCAGCCGCCGCCGCCCCCATGGCAATCAGAGCACCCCGGGCCACCGACCCACCCACCGCCCCGGCGTCCGGATCGCTACCAGGGGCAGCCACCGGCTCGCCCACGGCATCGCGCGCAGGGGCGGCCCCCGGATCACGCACCGGGGCGGTCATCGGTTCGCCCACCGGATCGGCCACGAGGCCGGACGCTGAGCCGTCCACAGGACCGATCACCCGATCGGACGCCCAGTCGGGGGCCGGGAGCGCGACGGCAGCGGTCATGGAGCCGTCGGCCAGCGCACCGAGCAGCGCCTCCAGGCCGCCTCCGGACCGGACAAGCACAGCCGAGGCCACCACAGTCGGCAGGTAGGGCCCGCAGACGCGCTGCTCACCCAGCGCCTCCACCGCAACGCACAACTCCAGCAGCCCGTACCCCTGCCCATATCCGCCGCACCCCTCCGGCAGATGCAACCCCAGCAGCCCCTGCCCGGCCAGGGCCGCGTGCTCGACAGTGCGCCCGGCGGCGGGCTCAACAGCACGCTCAGCGGCACGTTCGGCCAGCCCTCGCACAGATTCGGCCAGCGCCAGATGTTCTTCGGTCAACCCGATTCCCATGAGCCCGAATCTAGAACCATATTCGGCCATTCGCCAGGAAAACCATTCGCGTACGCCCGCCGCGCGAAGTTACCCTCGCTGATATCCGATCAGCAGAGCGCATGGGCAGGTCATGCCCGTGGAGGGGAGTGAGTTAATGCCTGGCACCGCGCCAAGTGCGCCTCGCCGTGCCGTGGGACACTCCCGCTGACTCATCACACCTGATCGGCCGGACACCTGCCGCACCCCGCATGCCCTGTACCGACCGGGCATGCAGTACGCACCCGTGGAAACCGCGAGGTTCGCTCGGCCTTCCCTTGCTGCCCTAATGACATTCCGGCAAGGAGAATCCAGGTTGTCCACCAACAGCAAGCCCCGCTCGATCCTCAACACCCAGACCTTCCAGTGCGTACGCTGCGGCCTCACCGTCACCGAAACCGCACCGGACGGCGCACGCCGTAACCATTGCCCGAGCTGCCTGCACTCGATGCACGTGCTCGATCGCGTGGAAGGCGGCCCGTCGGAATGCCGGTCCCGCATGGTCCCGATCTCGATCGCGGTCCTGCGTACCGGCGACTGGATGATCATCCACCGCTGCACCCGATGCGGTGAGCTGACGTCGAACCCCATCTGCGGCGACGACAACCAGCTCATCCTCATGCGCATGGCCGTCAGGCCGCTGGCGCAGCCGCCGTTCCCGCTCGAGGCGTTCGGCGATCTGTGACATGCCCAGGAGGAACCCGGGCCGGGAGCGCCCGCAACAACGCAAGAGCACGGCGCGGCACGGCGAGCGCGGAGACGCGTTCCGCTGTGTCGGATGCCGGATGGACGTGCCGATGATCGCGCCGGGCACCGCCCACCGCAACCACTGCCCGCACTGCCTGACGAGCCTGCACGTCGACCACCGGATCCCGGGGGACCGCCGCGCGGCCTGCCGGGGCCGGATGGCGGCGCTGAGCGTCAGCGTACGCCAGGACGGGGAATGGCTGATCATCCACGACTGCCAGTCGTGCGGCGAGCTCAGCGCCAACCGCATCGCGGGCGACGACAACGCGCGGGCGCTGCTCCGCATCGCCATCCGCCCGCTGTCCGACACCCGCCTACCGGTCAGCGCCCTGCTGACCCTCTGACCGGCTTGCTCGCCGGGTCCGTCTGTACGCGCCCGGCGAGCAACCCAATAGGTGAGCCCGGTGCCACCCTCCCGTTGCCCATCTGGGTGGTGCACCTTCTGACGCCCGCCCCAGGCCAAAGGACCTCGCTCCGCTCGGACTGCCCTCCCTGGGGCGCGCCTGGCGGCGCGCCCGGCTCCGCCACGTGGGCGCCTGGTGGCGCACGAGGTCTTCGCCAGGGGGCGCCTGATCGGCGCGTAAGGTCTTCGCCGGGGGCGCTTCGCGCGGGGAAGCTCAGACGCTTTCGCCTGGCGGCGCGTCCGGCTCCGCCATGTGGGCGCCTGGCGGCGTACGAGGACCTTCACAAGGGGGCGCCTGATCGGCGCGAAAGGCCTTCACTGGGGCGTTTCATGCTGAGAAGCTCAGACGCTTCGACGGTCGAGGCCGTTCCTGACGTCTGATGGCGGCTCACCTGCGCCTGCATCTGCGGCGTTCGCCCGCGTCTGGTGGCGTCTGATTACACCTGCGGTGCTTACCTGCGTCTGGTGGGGCCCGCGTTCGCCTGCGGTGTTCGCCTGGGTCTGCGGCATGCGCCTGTGCCTGGTGGCGTTCGCCCAAGCCTGCGGCGAGCCCCGGGCGCGTCCTGGCAAGCCTGCGGCCCCACACCCCTGGGTCAAAACGAACTGTGGTTGAGCAGCGCCGCGCACCAAAGGAAGTGGCCGTCGCTGCCGTCCGAGGAGAACAGATCGTAAGTGGTCAGGGCATAGGCCGCCTGGTACAGCGCCAGCGTTTCCGGTGCGTAGTCCAGCTCGTCGGCGAAGAGGCGGGTGAGGGTCGCCACGTGCTCTTGGGCGTAAGGCCCGTACATGTCCCAGACGGCAGCCGTGACGGCGGCGTCGAAAGCCGGATCGCCGGCCGTGGTGAAGAAGCCGAAGTCGAGGATGGCCACGGGCCGGCCCGTGGCGTCGACGTGGACGTTGGGCGGCACGAGATCCCCATGGATGACGGTGATCGATGGGTCAGGCAGTGCCTTGAGCGCCTGAATGATCCGTACGACCTTTGTGGGAAGGTCTGGGACATGTGCGGCGAGCAACTCGCCGTGTCGGCGGGATGCTCGTTCGACGACTCCGGCGAGAGCTTCGGGGAAGCGGGTGTGCCCCCGCCAGAGCGGCCGGTCGTCGCCTTGCACCGTGAGGCGTCGCATGGCTTCGGTGCCCGGGACGGTGGCAAGGCCGCGCAGGATCGTCAGGAGCGCGTCGGTTTCTCCGGAGGTCAGGTCGCGTCCGGTCGCGTCCAGCCGGAGTGGTGAGCCGGTCAGCTCGCGCTCGTAGGTGACGAGGGTGCCATCCCGCTCCTCGACCCTCAGGATCTCCGGCGTGGCGAACGGCAACCGGTGGCGGGCGATGTCCGCGTAGACCTGACGGGTCAGGTCGAGGTCCTGGGGTGGTCGTCCGCTCCATACCTTGGCGATCACTCCATCATCGAGCCAGTAAACGGCCCCTTCGACGCCGGCGGCCAGTGGCCGGGCGGCGGGATGGCCCCGGCGGACGAAGTGCTGCACCCAATCGGCAGTGTGCTTCTGCCGGTAGTCGATCATGGGAGAAAGTACAGCCGTTTCGTGCCGCACATGCACGCGCTTTTGTCGCGGCTCGTTGCCAAGAGGTCGCGCGGATGGGAGCGGGGGCGCCCCCGATGGCAAGGCCAAGGCAGGCGCAGGTCTTGGCCGGCCAGGCGGCTGCTCCGCTTGACGGACGTGAAGAATGATCACGAGAGGAGCGCTGATGTACGTGAGATTCCAGAGCCCGGCGCCGAATGGGCGAGGGACGTACCCGGGCGTGTTCGGCCTCGTCAACGGTCTGACCGTGCAGGTGGTCGTCGTTCCGCACGAGGTCGGCTAAGCGTCCGCGGAGGCGTGCGTGGCAGGATGAGCCGGTGGACTTCGAGCCGTACCGGGGTGAGCTGGTGGCGTACTGCTACCGCATGCTGGGCTCGTTCCACGATGCCGAGGACCTGGTGCAGGAGACGATGCTGCGCGCCTGGAAGGCGCGCGATCGGTATGACGCCACGCGCGCGTCGGTCCGGACCTGGCTGTATCGGATCGCGACCAACGTGTGTCTGACCGCGTTGGAGGGGCGGGCGCGGCGGCCGTTGCCGTCCGGGATGGGCGGGCCCAGCGACGACCCGGGCGCGCCGCTGGCGCCGGCGCTGGACGTCCCCTGGCTGCAGCCGTTTCCCGACGCGCGGTTCGACATCGGGATGCGGGCCGACATGCGGCTGGCGCTGGTGGCGGCGATGCAGGTCCTGCGGCCGCGGCAGCGGGCCGTGCTGGTGCTGCGCGAGGTGCTGGAGTTCAGCGCCGCCGAGGTCGCCGCGCAGCTCGGCACCACGGTCCCGGCCGTCAACAGCGCCCTGCAGCGAGCCCGAGCCGCACTGGCCGAGGCTGGTGAAGCCCGCGACGGCGAGGCCGCTGAAGCCGGTGGAGCGGGCGAGGTCGGTGATCGCGGCGGGTGGTCCGAGCCGGACGACCCCGAGGTGCGCGCGGTGATCGAACGGTACGTTCGCGCGTTCGAGGCCGCCGACGTACCAGCGCTGGTACGCCTCCTCAGCGAGGAAGCGATCCTGGAGATGCCGCCGGTGCCGCTGTGGTACCAGGGCAGCCGGGACTACGGCCTGTTCATGCGCCGGGTGTTCGAGATGCGCGGCACGGGCTGGGGCATGCGGCGGCTGACCGCCAACGGGCAGCCGGCACTGGCCGCGTACGCACCGGAGCTCGGCGGCGGCCTCCGGCTGCACACGCTGCAGGTCTTCACGGTCACCGGCGGGCGGGTCGCGCACAACGTCGTGTTCGCCGATCCAGGGGTGTTCGCGGCCTTCGACCTGCCCGAGCAGATTTCTGTCGAGGAATTTCGCCAGACGCGATGAGCCGGGCCGATGCCGCCGGTACGTACCGGTGAGCATCGATCGAAAGGACACTCATCGTGAGCGTCATTGTCATGCAGTTCATCACCCTGGACGGCATCGTGACCGACCCGGACGGGTCCGGGGGCACGCCGGCCGGCGGCTGGGCGTTCCGGCACGGGCCAGGGACGGTCGCCGGGGACAAGTTCCGGCTCGGCAGCACGCTGGACGACGGCGTCATGCTGCTGGGGCGGGCGACCTGGCAGCTGTTCTCCCGGCTCTGGCCGGAGCGTGACGACCCGTTCTCCGCGCGGATGAACGCCGTGCCGAAGCTGGTCGCCTCTCGCACGCTGACCGACGTCTCGGCGTGGGCGAACTCGAAGGTCCTCGACGGCGAACTCGCCGACGCGGTCAGGCGCGAGCGCCGCGATGTGGTCATCCCCGGGAGCCTCAGCGTCGTGCGCGCGCTGATGGCCGAGGACCTGATCGACGAGTACCGGCTGCTGATCTTCCCCACCGTGCTCGGCGCCGGCGAGCGGCTCTTTCCCGCCGGGGGACCGCCCGCGTACCTGGAGTGCCTGTCGGCCGAGCAGTCCGGCGCCGCCGTCCTGACCCGGTTCGGGAGAGCGGCACGATGAACGGGAGAGGGCCTCAGCTCAGCGCTGAGGCCCTCTCCGGGGATGCCCGTGCGAAGCTTTCCGGGGATGCCGTACGAACGGGGATGCCGTACGAACGGGGGTGCCGTGCGAATGGGGATGCCGACGAACCGGGGGTGCCGTGCGAACCGGGGGTGCCGTGCGAAGAAACGTCAGTCGCCGAACTCCAGGTGCAGCGCCTGGGAGAAGTCGGAGACCGCCTCCTCATGGCGTTCCAGCTCCTGCAAGATCTCCCCCCGCACCCGGTAAGCCCAGATGTACCCGGAGTCCAGCTCGATCGCCCGGTTCAAATCGGTCAAGGCCGCCTCATCGTCCCCCAGCTCGCTCAGCACCGCCCCGCGGCTGCCGTACGCGCGGTCGTTGTCGGGGTCCAGCTCCAGCGCCCGGCTCAGGTCGGCCAAGGCGTCCTCGTAGCGGTCCACCATACGCAGGGCCTCGCCCCTCCGGCTCAGCGCCCGCACGTGCTCGGGCTCCACGGACAACGCCTTCGTGTAGTCGCCGATCGCCTCCGCGTACAGATGCATCCGCTGGTAGAGGTCACCCCGGGCCACCCACGAATAGGCCAGGTCCTCGTTCAAAGAGATGATCTTGGCATGTTCGCCCAGGGCTTCGTCCAGCCGGTCGAGATCCACCAGAACGTCCGCCTTCGCCTCCAGGATCCACAGGGAGTCGGGCGACAGGGTGAGCGCGTGCTCGAAGTCCGCCATGGCCTCCTCCAGCCGGCCCGTCGCCGCGTACGTCTGGCCGCGCGAGCCCAGTGCGTACGCGCTGTCCGGCTCCAGCTTCAGCGCCTCGTCGAAATCCTCCAGCGCGGCCTCGTAGCGCTCGACGACGCGATGGCTCTCGCCGCGCAGCCGCCACGCCCGCGCGTTGTCCGGCGCCAGCGCGATCGACTCCGTCAGGTCCGCGATCGCGGCGTCGTGCCGCGACAAGGCGATGTACGACTCCGCGCGGCTCCGCAGCACCGACGCCCGAGACTGGGCCGCCGCTTCGGACAGCTCGGGCCGGTCCTTGATCCCCTCACTCATGATCGGTAAATCTATCCACTAGATCTGGATTATGGCCGCCTTTTCCCGGGTGTACTCAAGGACCGAATCGTGGCCGTACCCGCTGTCCTTGACGCCCCCGAACGGCAGCCCCGGCGGCATCTGCCGGAAGGTGTTCACCCAGACCGTGCCGCTCTGCAGATCGCGGATGAACCGATGGGCCCGTCCCAGGTCACGGGTCCACAGGCCGGCCGCCAGCCCGTACGGGGAGTCGTTCGCGATCTCCAGCGCCTCCTCGTCCGTCGAGAACGGCAGGGCCACCGCCACCGGCCCGAAGATCTCCTCCTGGCAGACGCGCAGCGAGTTGTCCGCGGCCGTGTACAAAGTGGGCGCCACCCAGTAGCCGCCCGGCAGTCCGGGCACCACGTCCGCGCCCGTCCGGGCGCCGAAGACGAGCTCGGCGCCCTCCTTCTCGGCCAGCTCCAGGTACGACGTCACGCGCTCGTACTGCCCGGCCGACACGATCGGGCCCATCGTCGTGCGCAGGTCCAGCGGGTCGTCCAGGACCAGGCCCGCGCAGATGTCCTTGATCCGGCCGAGCAGGTCGTCCCAGATCGAGCGGTGGATGAGGATGCGCGAGCCGGCGACGCACACCTGGCCGGCGTTGCCCGTGTAGATCGAGTTCACGGTGACGCCCTGGGCGGCCGCGTCCAGGTCTGCGTCAGGGAAGACGATATTGGGGGACTTGCCGCCCAGCTCGAACGTCATCGGCTTCAGCGAGTCCGCCGACGCCCGGGTGATGGCCTGGCCGGTGGCGGTTGAGCCGGTGAGGCTGATCTTGCTGACGCCGCGGTGCCGTACGAGGGCGTCGCCCACCTCCTCGCCCAGGCCGCTGACGATGTTCAGCACCCCGGGCGGGAACACCTCCGCCAGCAGCTCGCCCAGCCGCAGCACCGACGCGCTGGCCTGCTCGGCGGGCTTGACGATGACCGTGTTGCCGGCCGCGAGCGCGTACGCGGCCTTCGCGGAGAACGTCGAGATCGGCGAGTTCCACGGAATGATGCAGACGGCGACCCCGTACGGCTCCCGCCGCGTCAGCCCGAGCGCGTCGGGGCCCAGGATGACGGTGTCACCCTTGACCGCCTCCAGGCACTGCCCCGCGGCGAGCTGCCACAGATAGGCCATGCCCGGCAGGTCCCGTTTGAGGGTGTCGCGCAGGATTCTGCCGTTGTCGCGCGTCTCCAGCCTGGCCAGCTCGTCGGCATGGCGCCCGAAGATCTCCGACACCTTGCGCAGGTAGTGCGCGCGGGCCAGCGCGGGCAGCGCCGACCAGGCGGGGAAGGCCGAGCGGGCCGCCTGTACGGCCGCCTCCGCCTCGTCGGGGCCGCCGGCCGGGATGCGGGCCCACGCCTCGCCCGTGGCCGGATTGACCGAGTCCATCATCCGCGTGCCGGCGACGAGCTCGCCGCCGATGAGATTGCGATAGTCAGGCACGTACCCAAGCATATGCTTGCTTGATCGGCCGAGCCAGTGTCACGACATGTCGGTCGCATGGGGCATTATGGCGAATCGTGAGTACTGAGCTGACCTGGCCGGATACGCCCGACGAAGCCCTGCTGTCCGCCGTCAACCGTGTCATGCGGGCCGTCGTGGAGCTGGGCGGGGCGGTCGGATACAGCGCGCCGCCCGGCCGCGAGGCGACCGACCCCTGGCTGGAGAGCCTGCTGAAGTCGGTACGCGACGGGGACGCGCGCCTGGCTCTCGCGGTCGTGGACGGCACCGTGCAGGGCATGGGCCTGTGGCGGCGCGACCCCGCCATCGTGTTCGCCCACACGGCCGAGCTCGGCAAGATCATGGCCCACCCGGAGGCCAGGGGCCTCGGCCTGGGCCGCCTCGTCGTGTCCGCGCTGGTCGGCGATGCCCGCGAGGCCGGAATCGAGACGATGACGCTCGGCGTGCGGGGCAACAACTTCGGGGCGATCGAGCTGTACGAGTCGCTCGGCTTCCGCGAGTGGGGCCGCCTGCCGAACGCGATCGAGGTGGGCCGGCAGCGCTTCGACTCCGTGCACATGTACCTGGAGCTGGGCCGGCCGGCGGACGTCGTCCTGCACGGCTCGGCCGCCGGCGGCCCCGGCTCCTCACCCAAGCGCGGGTGAGGGCCGCAGCCAATCCGGTCAGATCCGCGAAATCCCCAGGTCCCGCGGACGATCCCGTCAGATCTGCGAAATGCGGACGATCCCGTCAGATCTGCGGAACCCCCAGGTCCCGCGGACGCTCACCCGCGACCGCCTTGGTCAGCTCGGGGTCGAGCCGCTCGATCAGCTCCCGCACCAGCGCCGCCCGCCGCACCCGCTCCCGTCCCAGCTCCCTGGGCACCCCTCCGAGGTGCCCGCCCGACGGGTAGATGTTGGGCGCGTTCCGCAGCCCCATCTTCAGATAGACCGGAGCCGCGGCCCGTACGATCTCCACCACCTCGTAGAACCGGACGAACCCGCCCTGATCATCGGGCACCTCCAGATAGAGGTCGATCGGCAAGGCGGTGGCGGCCCGGATCTCGGCCAGGTGCGGAACCGTCAGGTCGGTCCCGACGTTCACCGTGGTCGCCCCCAGCCGCTCGTAGATCGCGGCCGTGGGCCCGTTCGTGAGCGGCATCAGCACCGACGTCTTGAGCACCAGATCGCCCGGCAGCGTGCCGTCCGCCTTCAGCCCCCGCAGCACGTCCAGCGCGCCGAGGTCGCCCACGAGCAGGCTGCGGATCCCCAGCGAGCAGGCCCGCAGGGCGTCGGCCACGCAGGCCGCCACCATCGCGTTGCCCCGCGCGGCCGCCGCGACGGCCTGGGTCAGCTTGGCCTGGCCGCCGATGTCCCAGGCGGCCCGCGGCCCGAGGAACAGGTTGACCTCGATGCCGCGCTCGGCCCCGATCCGCGCCATCCGGGTGATCTCGGCGTCGGACAGCATCATCACGCCGCTGCCCTGCGAGACCCTGGAGATCGGCACGCCCAGTTCGTCGGCCTCCGCGACCACCGCCTCCAGCACGGCGGGCCCCTCGACGCTGGGGATCTCGAACCGGTACGGCGTCCCGTCGGAGAAGCGCGACCCCGTGGTGGGGGCGGCCTGGAGCACCGGGTGGCCGAGCGCGGCCATGAGGGTGTGCAGGTCGGCAAGGCTGGTCATCGGGGGGCCTCCTCGTCGTAGATCACTTCAGCGCGTCCGAGCGTGGTGCGCCGGCCCGTGTCGTCCTCGCCCCACAGTTCGAGCACTGCCCTGTCATCCGAGGTGGATATCACCCGGCCCCGGCACGTGTGGGCCCGATCCCGGAAGTCCATGCCACGGTAGCTGACCTCGAGCGTCGCCAGCCGGCCCCGCCCGTCCAGCCAGCTCGTGACCAGCCGCCCCAGATAGGCGGCCTTCAGCAGCCCGTGCACCGCCAGCTCCGGATGACCCAGGGCGTGCGCGAAGTCGAGGTCGTAGTGCATGTCGTAGAAGTCGCCCGAAGCGCCGGCGTACTCGACGAGGCGCCGCAGCGTGGTGGTCTCCGTCAAAGGGGGAATGTCGGTCATTTCCGGATCCTGGTGCCGATGTGGCGGACGACCAGCTCGCCGTCCGGCCGCCTGAACTCCGTCTCGAACGTCAGTATCGCCATCGGCCCCGCCGACCCGTTCTTCTCCACCACGCCGGTGAACCGCGGCTGCGAGACGATCACGTCCCCGGCCCGCAGCGGCGCGTGGTACTCGAACCTGTCGCCGCCGTTCAGCCACCCGGACCCGTACGACGACGCGGCCGGCAGCGACGGCGGCTCGTCCAGGAAGCACGCGGTGAACGTGGGCGGCACCCCGGAGCCGGTGTCCCCGACGGCGTGCCGGTAGAAGTCCAGGTGACGCCGCTCGACGACGTCCTCGCGCGGGGGCCCGGTCCAGCCCACGGCCTCCTGGAGGGTCTCGATCATGAATCTCCTTCTCTGACCCGCTTCAGCCAGGCCAGCGACTCGGGGGAGTGGCCGCCGACCCGGTCCTCGATGCCGTCGAGGAACGCCATGTCCCCATGCCCGGCCAGCTCCCGGTGCACGGCTTCGGGAGAGCCGGCCTCGATCACGCCGAGCAGCCGCCGGTGCCGCTCCCAGTCGTCGACCAGCGACTCGCCGGAGGCTCTGACCTGACGGTTCATGCCCATGCAGAGCAGCATCTGGAGCTGGATCGACCGGTAGGCCTCCTCCAGCCGCCGGTGGCCGGACAGCCCGATGACCGAGCTGTGGAACTCGACGGCCTCCTCCAGCACGCCGATCCAGTCCCCGGCCCGCGCGCAGGCCCCGTGCCGGTCGAGCGCGGCGTGGCAGCGGCTCAGCCGGGCCGGTTCGCGTACCGGCACGCCCAGGTCCACGGCCAGCCGCTCCAGCTCGCGCCTGAGCGTGACGATCTCGTAGATGTCGTGCAGCGTGAGCTGCGTGACGAACGCGCCCCGGCGCGGCAGCTGAGTGATCAGCCCCTGCTGCTCCAGCACGCGCATGGCCTCGCGCAGCGGCGGCCTGCTGACGCCCAGCTCCTGGGTGAGCTGGTTCTCCACCACCCGGTCGCCCGGCTGGAGCTTGCCGCTGAGGAGCATGCGCATCAGTGCCTCGGTGGCGAGCTGAACCATGCTGGGGGGTGCCTCGATGCGCATCGTGGTCTCTCTTGTCGTCGGCGATCAATGTCTGTCGCCATAGTGCCGAAGAACTTCCGGCAGAACTCTTGTCTAGCCGACTTGTCTTCTGTAGACAATAGACCAACCCCGGCCGAAGTGAGGTTTTCGTAACATATGACTCCGTTGTCCGGAATTCGAGTCGTCGAGGTCGGCGCCTTCATGGCCGCCCCCTTCGCCACCATGCAGCTGGCCGACCTCGGCGCCACCGTCATCAAGGTCGAGAATCCGGCCGGTGGCGACCAGGTGCGCGCCATCGGCCCGTTCGCGGCCGGGCACAGCTCGCCGTTCGCCCGGCTCAACAGGAACAAACGCTCGGTCGCCCTGGACCTGAAGTCCGAGCCGGGCGCGGCCGCCTTCCGCCGCCTCGTCGCCGAGGCCGACGTGCTGGTGGAGAACCTGCGCCCCGGCGCCATGCGCAAGCTCGGCCTCGGCTTCGACGACCTCAAGGCGCTCAACCCCCGCCTCGTGTACGTCTCCGCCTCCGGCTGGGGCCAGGACGGCCCCCTCGCGAACCTGCCTGGCCTGGACATCATGGCCCAGGCCAGAGGCGGGCTGATGAGCGTCACCGGCATGCCGGACGGCGATCCGGTCAAGGTCGGCGTGCCGATCGCGGACCTGGTCTGCGGCCTCTACGGCGCGCTCGGCGCGGTCTCCGCGCTGCACGCCCGCGAGCTGACCGGACAGGGCCAGCACGTGGACGTGTCGCTGCTGGAGTCGGCCGTGTCCTTCGCCATCTGGGAGGCGGGCAAGTATTTCGCCACCGGCGAGGTCGGCGGGCCGCTCGGTTCCGCGCACCAGAGCACGGCCCCGTACCAGGCCGTCCGCACCGCCGACGGCTGGTGCACGGTCGGCGCCGTCACCCCCAAGACCTGGCAGGGCTTCTGCTCCGCGCTCGGGCTGACCGAGCTGCTCGACGACGAGCGGTACGCCGACGCCCACGACCGGCACGGCCTGCGCCACGAGCTGATCCCCGCCATCGAACGCGCCACCGCCCGGCGCACCACGGCGGAGGTCGTGGCCGCGCTCGACCAGCACGGCGTGCCGTGCGCCCCCATCTCCGACTACTCACAGGTGTTCGAGGACGAGCACCTGAACGAGCGGCGCTTCTTCTGGGATGCCGAGCATCCCGAGATGGGCGCCGTCCGCCAGCTCGGCTCCGCCATGCGGTTCTCGGCCACGCCCACCAGGCGCGGGCCCGCGGGACCGCTGCTCGGCGCGGACACCGTCGCGGTGCTGCGCGAGTGCGGGCTGACCGAGCAGGAGATCGACCGGCTGCTCGCCGAAGGCGCGGCGGCCCAATCCCCCACCCCCTTGGAGAGTTCATGAGCGACCGGCTGAGCCCGGGTGTGAGCGGCAGCCGCACCTGGATCGTGGCGGAGCGGCACTGCACCCGCCGCGGCGACCACGACATCTTCTCCACCCCCAACCTGGTCCACCTGATCGAGGACGCCGCGATCGAGGCGCTGGCCCCGTACCTGAACGACGGCGAGGGCAGCGTCGGCAGCAAGGTGGAGATCGCGCACGTGGCCCCCACCCTCAAGGGCGCCACGGTGACCGCGACCGCCACGGTGACCGAGGTGGACCGGCGGCGCGTCGCGTTCACCGTGGTAGCCGAGGACGGCAACGGGACCATCGGCCACGGCACTCACGAACGCTTCATCATCGACCTGGACAAGTTCACCGCCAAGCTGCGGGAGCTGGAGTCATGAGGGCGGCGGCGCTGGTCGCGGTGCTCCTGGTGGCCGCCTGCGGCGCGAACGCGGACGCGGGCGGCGGCGGCGCGTGGAAGCCGCGCGGAGACGTGCGCATGATCGTGCCGTTCGCCGCCGGCGGCGGCAGCGACCTGGCCGGCCGGGCGATCGCGACCGCGCTGGAGAAGGCCCAGCCGGACCTGAAGGTCACCGTGGAGAATCGCGACGGCGGCTCGGGCGCGGTCGGCTACTCGGCCATGCTCGGTAAGAAGGGCAACGGCAACTACCTGCTCGCCACCGAGAACGCGATCCTGTCCCTGCCGCTCAGCGGCCAGGTGTCGTTCACCCGCAAGGACTTCACGCCCGTCGCCAAGCTGGCCGAGGACGGCGGCATCCTCGTGGTCAAGAAGGACTCGCCGTACAAGACCTGCACCGACGTCGTGAACGCGGCCAAGGGCGGCCGGGTCAGCGTGGGCATGTCCGGGGCGTTCGGCGTGGACAACGTGATCTTCACGATGATCGAGCAGAAGACCGGGGTGAAGTTCCAGCGGGTGCCGTTCGAGTCGGGCGGCGAGCTGGTGCCCGCGGTGCTCGGCGGCCAGATCCAGGTCGCGCTGCTGAACCCGGGCGAGGTCATCGGCCAGCTCAAGTCCGGCGACCTCAGGGGCCTGTGCGTCACCACGGACAAGCGCTACACCTACCCCGAGTTCGCCGCCCTGGCCACGGCGAAGGAGCAGGGGATCGACGTGTCGTACGTCCAGTTCAGGGGGTTCCTGGCCCCCGGCGGGCTGGACGAGCGAGAGAAGGCGTACTGGGAGCAGGCGGCCAAGGGCGTCACCAAGACCCCCGAGTTCCAGAAGTGGCTCAAGGACAACTACCTGCAGCAGGCCGAGCTGTACGGCGACGCGTTCGGCAGCTATCTCGAACAGCTCGACACGGCTCTCGCGCCGGTGCTGAAGAAGTCGTCATGAGGCAGCTGCTCCGCGGCGAGTCCGCCGTCTGGGCCCTGCTGGTCTGCCTGTCCACCGCCATGGCCGCCGTCTCCTTCGGGTACGGCATCACCAAGGAGGGCGGCCAGGTCGGACCCGGGTTCCTGCCCCTGGTCAGCGGCGTCGCACTGGCGCTGCTCTCGGCCGCCTGCCTCCTCCAGTCCGTACGCGGCGGCGCGCCGCAGGAGGAGGGCGCCGACCCCCGGCGCATCAGGACGCTGTGGACCGTGTTCGCCCTGCTGCTGGCCGCGCTGCTGCTGGTCCCGCTGACCGGGTTCCTGGTGGCGTTCGGGCTGCTGGTGTTCGCCGTGTCCGCCTTCGTGGAGAAGCAGCGCCTGCTCCCGGCCGCGGGCGTCGCGGTCGCCGCCACGCTGGTGATCTACGCGGTGTTCGTCCTGTTCCTGGCCGTGCCGCTGCCCGGCGGGCTGCTCGGCGTCGGAGGTGACGGCTGATGCTGGACAACCTGCTGATGGGGTTCGGGGCGGCGCTGACCCCGGCGAACCTGCTCTGGTGCTTCGTCGGCGTGCTCGCCGGAACCGTCATCGGGCTGCTGCCCGGCCTCGGCTCGACGACCGGCGTGGCCGTGCTGCTGCCGCTGACGCTCTCCTTCGAGCCGCTGACCGCGCTCATCATGCTCGCCGGCATCTACTACGGCGCCCAGTACGGCGGCACCATCACCTCCGTGCTGATCTCCACCCCGGGCGAGGCGGCCAGCGTGGTCACCGCGATCGACGGCTACCAGATGGCCCGCAAGGGCCGGGCGGGCGCGGCGCTGTCGATCGCGGCCATCGGCTCCTTCGTGGCCGCCATCGTCTCGCTGGTGCTGCTGGTCGCGATGGCGCCGCCGTTCGCCAAGCTGGCGCTCGACTTCGGCCCGCCGGAGAACCTCGCCGTCATGGTGCTCGGGCTCACCACCATCGTCAGCTTCTCCTCAGGGGCGCGGCTGCGCGGCCTGGCCATGGCGATGCTGGGCATCCTGCTCGCCACCGTCGGCGTGGACGCGGCCACCGGGCTGCCGCGCTACACGTTCGGCGACGTGGACCTGCTGTCCGGGCTGCCGTTCGTCCAGGTGATGATCGGGCTCTTCGCGGTGGGGGAGGTGCTCTTCCAGATCCGGCAGGGCGCGGCCGAGCCCATCAGAGCGCGCTTCAAGGACCTGATGATCACCAGGGAGGAGCTGTCCCGCTCCAAGGGGGCGATCGCCCGGGGGAGCCTGATCGGCTACGTGCTCGGCTGCCTGCCCGGCGCCGGGTCCACGCTGGCCTCCTTCCTCGCGTACGGCGTGGAGAAGCGCGTCTCGCGCAACAAGCACGAGTTCGGGCACGGCGCGATCGAGGGCGTCGCCTCGCCCGAGAGCGCCAACAACGCGGCCGCGAACGCGAACTTCGTCCCCACCCTCGCCCTCGGCATCCCCGGCGGCGCGACGACGGCGGTGCTGCTCGGGGCGTTCATGATGTACGGGATCCAGCCCGGGCCGCTGCTCTTCGAGGAGCAGCCGGAGCTGGTGTGGGGGCTGCTGGCCTCGTTCTTCATCGGCAACGTGCTGCTGCTGGTGCTGAACCTGCCGCTCGCGCCGTTGTTCGCGCAGCTCCTGCGGATCCCGTACGGCTACATGTATCCGCTGATCCTGGTCACCAGTTTCGTGGGGGCCTACTCGATCGACAACAACATGTTCAGCGTCTGGGTGGTGTTCGTCTTCGGCCTGGTCGGATATTTCATGAAGAAGTTCGATCTGCCGATGGCGCCGCTCGTGCTCGGGCTCGTCGTCGGGGCGTTGTTCGAGAAGGCGCTGGCGCAGACGTCGGCGATGGGCGACGGCGACCTGACGATCATCTTCACCCGGCCGATCGCGCTGGTGGTGCTCCTGCTGGCGGCCCTGCTGCTGGCCGGGCCCTCGCTGGTCAAGCTGATCCCGAAGAAGACGCCGATCCGGAACAAGGAAGAGGAGAAGGTGTGAGCGAGCTCCTGGTCACGGCCGACGGGCCTGTGCTGCGGGTGGTGTTCAACCGGCCCGGCCAGCACAACGCGCTGACCTGGGCCATGTGGGACGGCCTCTACGACGCCTGCGAGCGGGCCGACGACGATCCGGGGATCAAGCTCCTCGTGCTGTCGGGGGCGGGTGGCCGGGCGTTCGTGGCGGGCACCGACATCTCGCAGTTCGCCACGTTCACCGGCGGCGAGGACGGCATCGCGTACGAGGCCAAGGTCCAGCGCATCATCGACCGGCTCGAACGCGTCAAGGTGCCCACGCTGGCCGTGGTCGAGGGCTACTGCGTGGGCGGCGGGCTCGTCGTCGCGGCCGCCTGCGACCTGCGGCTCTCCGTGCCCGGGGCCACGTTCGGCGCCCCGATCGCCAAGACGCTCGGCAACTGCCTGTCCATGAACACCTACTCGCTCCTCGTCCACCACCTCGGGCCGGCCCGCACGCTGGACATGCTGCTCAGGGCCCGCATGTACACCGCCGAGGAGGCCCACGCGGCCGGTTTCGTGGCCGAGCTGTGCGAGCCCGGGGACCTGCCCGCGCGCCAGGCGGCGGTGGAGGAGCGGCTGCTCTCCCACGCGCCGCTGTCCATGTGGGCCGCCAAGGAGGCGGTCAGGCGGCTGCGCGTGGCGAACCTGCCGGACGGCGACGACATCGTGGCCACGGTTTTCGGCAGCGCCGACTTCCACGCCGCCGTGCCCGCCTTCCTGGCCAAGGAGAAGGTCCCTTGGCAGGGCCGCTGACGCCCCTTCCCGCAGCCGCGCCCGCCTGGCAGGACCGCTGGGCTCCCGGGCCGGGGCACCCCCTCCTCCCGGCCCGGGCTCTAAGATCGAGGCATGCAACTGGCCCCGGGAGTGCACGTCGCCATCACCGATCGGCACGGAGGGGTCAGCGCCCCGCCCTACGGCTCGCGCAACCTCGGCGGCATGGTCGGCGACGACCCGGCGGCCGTGCGCGCCAACCGCGACGGGGTCGCGGCGGAGCTGGGGGTCCGGGCCGTCGTGTTCATGCGCCAGGTCCACAGCGCCGACGTCGCCTACGTGAGCGAGCCGTTCGGCGACGACCCGCCGCAGCTCGACGGGGTGTACACCACCGAGCCCAAGCTGGCGCTGGCCTCACTGGGCGCCGACTGCCCGGCCGTCCTGGTGGCCGACCCGGTGGCCCGCATGATCGGAGCCGCCCACTCCGGCCGGCCGGGCACGGCGGCGGGCATCGCCACCGCCCTGGTGACGGCCATGGCGGGCAAGGGCGCGGAGCCGGGCCGGATGGTCGCGCTGATCGGGCCAGGCGCCTGCGGGCGCTGCTACGAGGTGCCCGCAGAGCTGCGCGAGCAGGTCGCCGCCAAGGTGCCGCAGACGTGGTCCACGACGTCCTGGGAGACGCCCGCGCTCGACCTGCGGGCCGGGATCGAGGCACAGCTCAGCGCGGCGGGGCTGGCCGACGTACGCCATGACGCCCGCTGCACGATCGAGTCGGGCGAGCTCTACTCCCACCGCCGCGAGCAGCCCGGCGGCCGGTTCGCCGGGCTCATCTGGCTGACCTGAGCGCTCTCGCCCAGGCCTGCATGTCTGACCTGAGCGCCATCGCCCCCGCCTGCCCGGCCGTCCTTGGCCGGGCAGGTGTCAGCCGCTCTTGCCCCGGCTTCCGTTGAACACCACGTTCACGATGATGATCCCGATCCAGATCGGGATCAGCGCCGCCCCGCTGCCGCTGGTGCCCAGCGTGATCGCCAGGGTGGCGATGGTGCCGAGGGCCATCGAGACGATCGCCAGGGCGAGCCGCTGCCCGTCGGCCGTGTTCTGAGCCCGCGTGACGTGCTTGGGTGGCGGGGACGAATGGGCCAGGCGCTCGTCCACCCGCCGATCGATCTCCTGGCCCATCTTGTCGAGGAATGACTCGACGACGGCGTCCTCGTATTCGGGGCCAAGGTCACGTCGCGCCGACACGGCCGCCTTGAGCTCATCTCCGGTACTCATATGTCGAGATATAACGGGATTTTTGGCTACCGGGCAAGGATGTCGTCGAGGTTGTAACTCACCGGCCGCTCAAGCTGCTCGTACGTGCACGACTCCGGCGTGCGGTCGGGCCGCCACCGCCGCCACTGCGCGGTGTGCCGGAACCGGTCGCCCTCCATCTGGTCGTAGGCCACCTCGATCACCAGCTCGGGCCGCAGCGGGATGAACGACAGGTCCTTCTTGGCGTTCCACCGCGACACCGCGCCCGGCACCCGCTGCCCGCCCGTAGCGGGCCCGGCGGCCGGCTGGCCGACGTTGGCCTGCGCCTGCGCGGCCCAGTGGCCCCAGGGGTGCTCGCTCAGCTCGGCGAGGTACGGCTTGATCTCCTCCACCAGCTCGGCCCTGCGCGCCATCGGGAACGAGGCCGCCACCCCCACGTGGTGCAGCTTGCCGTCGTCACCGTAGAGGCCGAGCAGCAGCGAGCCCACGATCGGCCCGGACTTGTGCTCGCGGTAGCCGCAGACCACCACGTCGGCCGTGCGCTCGTGCTTGACCTTGAACATCGTGCGCTTGTCCGGGATGTACGGCTGGTCGCCCGGCTTGACGATGATGCCGTCGAGCCCGGCGCCCTCGAACATCTCGAACCACTCGCCCGCCTGCTCCTCGTTGGTCGTGACGGGAGTCAGCCGGATGGAGCCGGCCTTCTCGCCGAAGATGCCCTCCAGCCGGGCCCGCCGCTCGGAGAACGGCGCCTCCAGCAGCGACTCGTCGCCGAGCGCCAGCAGATCGAACGCGACGAAGTGGGCCGGCGTCCGCTCCGACAGCATCTTCACCCGCGACGCGGCGGGGTGGATGCGCTGCTGCAACGCGTCGAAGTCGAGCTGCGAGCCCATGGGCAGCACGATCTCGCCGTCGACCACGCACTTGTCGGGCAGCTCAGCCTTGACCGCCTCGACCAGCTCGGGGAAGTAGCGGGTGAACGGGCGCTCGTTGCGGCTGCCCAGATAGACCTCGTCGCCGTCACGGAAGACGATGCACCGGAAACCGTCCCACTTCGGCTCGTAGAACAGCGTGCCGTTCTGCTTCGGCATCGCCTTGACCGCCTTGGCCAGCATCGGCGGCACCGGCGGACGTACCGGCAGATTCGGAACCGGCTCCGGCTCCTCGACGACAGCCGTCACGGCCGGTTCGGTGGGTCCTGTGGGTTCGGTGGGTTCGGTCATGGGCTCTGCTCCCTCGTGTACCTGCAGAAGAGGACCCCCTCCTCTTCCAGCACCTGGCTGAGATCCAGTGCGACCTGGGACGGCTCGCCGTTCAGTATGCGCGCCGCGCCGCCCCCGACCAGCAGCGGGCTGATCGACAGGCACAGCTCGTCGACCACGTCGCAGGCCGAGAGCTGGGCGTTGACCCGGGGACCGCCCTCGCACAGGATCCTGGTCAGCCCCCGGTCGTGCAACGCCGCCACGGCCCGCCGCATGTCGACGCCCTCTTCGCCGGCCACGATGAGGTCGGACCGCTTGGCCGCCTCCTTGCGCCGCTCGTGGGGCGCCGACTCGCAGGTGATCACGATCGTCCTGCTGGGCGCGTCGGTGAACAGCTCGTCGTCGAGATCGAAGCCGAGGCTGCGGGTGATGACCGCGATGGGCGGCACGTCGGGCCGGCCCGCGCGGATCTCCGCCCACGAGTCGCGTGGCTTGACCGGGCCGTAGCCCTCCTTGCGCACGGTCGCGGCGCCCGCGACGATCACGTCGGCCAGCCCGCGCAGGGTCTGGAA
This sequence comes from Nonomuraea rosea, assembly GCF_039539705.1. Taxonomy (NCBI): domain Bacteria; kingdom Bacillati; phylum Actinomycetota; class Actinomycetes; order Streptosporangiales; family Streptosporangiaceae; genus Nonomuraea; species Nonomuraea rosea. The sequence continues at coordinate 299,359 of NZ_BAABDQ010000003.1, forward strand.
GATCCGCTTGTCGCCGGTGCTCGACAGCCCGCCCGAGCGTCCTTTCAGCCAGGCCGCGCCGTCGGAGCTGGAGACCATGTTGAGCCGCAGCCACGGCCGGTCGTCCGGGTAGGCGTACGCCTGAGCGATATCCGGATTGTCTTGTATGTCGGGATAGATGCGCCGCACTCCTCTACCTTGGCATACCCCACTGACATTCGTTCGCGGCGGGTTTTGGGGTGGATAGCACTTTTACGTATCCGGGGACATGCCGGTGGATCCGTGCTTAACGTGACCACAGGGATGGGGACCGCCGGGGAGGGCCAGTGGGTGTCGTCACCGCTGTGACGTGGACGATCGCCGCGATCGGCGGGATCTACCTGCTGTGGCGGGGACTGTCGGGAGGCGGCCTGCGACGGGCCAAGGTCACCCGCTTCCCGGTCGTGCTGATCTTCTCCCACCCGGCGCTGGCGGTGGTGGCGCTCGCGTGCTGGGTGGCCGGGCTGGTGACGGGGAACCGGGCGCTGGTGTGGGTGGCGTTCGGCGGGCTGGCGGTGGCGGCGCTGCTCGGGTTCGCCATGTTCACCCGCTGGCTGGGCGCGGGACGGCACGAACGGGGCACGCAGGGGTTCCCGGTGCTGGCGGTGGTGCTGCACGGGGTGGCGGGGGTGACCACGTTCGCGCTGGTGTTCCTCTCGGCCAGCGCGGCCCGCGTCTTCTGAGGCGTTCGCGCGGCCCGCGCCTTCTGAAGCCGCAGTACGGCGAAGCCGCCCTAGCTGGATTTGGCCTTTCGTGGCTGGCGGAGCACCTGCAGCGAGCGCGCCGTCACGGCGACCAGGTCGCCCGCGCTCCACCGCTCGTCCACGAAGGCGTCCTCCACCGTGTCGTGGTTGGTGTCGAGCACCGGCAGCCACCCTTTGCCGAACTCCTCGCCGGGCAGCGTGAACGGCATGTTCTCGTGGTGAGCGTTGATCAGCAGCAGGAACGAGTCGTCCACGATCCGCTCGCCGCGCGGCCCCGGCTCGGTGATCGCCTCGCCGTTGAGATAGACCATCAGCGACTTGGCGTAGCTGATGTGCCAGTCGCCCGCCGTCATCTCCGCGCCGCCGGGGGTGAGCCAGACCAGGTCGCGCTTGCCGTCGTCGGGGTGCCGGCCGTGGAAGAAGCGGCGGCGCTGGAAGACCGGGTGCTCGCGGCGCAGCTTCGACAGTGCCCTGACGAACTCCAGCAGCTCCGGCTCGGCGTTGACCATCGACCAGTCGACCCAGGCCAGCTCGTTGTCCTGGCAGTAGGCGTTGTTGTTGCCCCGCTGGGTGCGGCCGATCTCGTCGCCGTGGCTGAGCATGGGCACGCCCTGCGACAGGAAGAGGGTGGCCAGGAAGTTGCGGCGCTGGCGGCGGCGGAGCGTGACGACCCCGGGGTCCTCCACCGGGCCCTCGGCGCCGCAGTTCCAGGAGCGGTTGTCGTTGGTCCCGTCGCGGTTGTCCTCGCCGTTGGCCTCGTTGTGCTTGTGGTCGTAGGAGACCAGGTCGCTGAGGGTGAACCCATCGTGGCAGGTGACGAAGTTGATCGAGGCGACCGGGCGGCGGCCGGAGGACTCGTACAGGTCGGCGGAGCCGGTCAGCCGGGAGGCGAACTCGGGCAGGGCGGAGTGGGTGCCTCTCCAGAAATCTCGCACGATGTCCCGGTATTTGCCGTTCCACTCAGTCCACAAAGGCGGGAAATTTCCGACCTGGTAGCCGCCTGGGCCTACGTCCCACGGCTCGGCGATCAGCTTGACCTGCGAGATCACCGGATCCTGCTGGATCAGGTCGAAGAACGCGCTCAGCCGGTCGACGTCGTGCAGCTCCCTGGCCAGCGCCGAGGCCAGGTCGAAGCGGAACCCGTCGACGTGCATCTCCAGCACCCAGTAGCGCAAGGAGTCCATGATGAGCTGCAGCGCGTGCGGCGAGCGCACGTTGAGCGAGTTGCCGCACCCGGTGTAGTCGAGGTAGTAGCGCCGGTCGCCGTCGTGCAGCCGGTAGTAGGCGGAGTTGTCGATGCCCCTGAAGCCCAGCGTCGGCCCCATGTGGTCGCCCTCGGCGGTGTGGTTGTAGACCACGTCGAGAATGACCTCGATGCCCGCCTCGTGCAGGGCCCGCACCATCGCCTTGAACTCCAGCACCTGCTGCCCCCGCGTGCCCGAGCTGGAGTAGCGGCCGTGGGGCGCCAGGTAGGCCATGGTGTTGTAGCCCCAGTAGTTCGTCAGGCCGCGCGCCACCAGGAAGTGCTCGGGCACGTAGTGGTGCACCGGCATGAGCTCGACCGCCGTCACGCCGATCGACAGCAGGTGGTCGATGATCGCCGGATGCCCCACCCCCGCGTACGTGCCGCGCAGGTCGGGCGGCACGTCCGGGTGCCGCATGGTGAGCCCGCGCACGTGGGCCTCGTAGATCACGGTCTCGTGGTACGGGATGCGCGGCGGCCGGTCGTTGCCCCACTCGAAGAACGGGTTGACCACCACGTTCTTCGGCATGTAGGGCGCGCTGTCCTCGGTGTTGCGCCTGGTGGGATCGGTGAAGTAGTAGGGGAACAGCGCCTGGTTCCAGGTCAGGTCCCCGTCGATGGCCTTGGCGTAGGGGTCGAGCAGCAGCTTGGCCGGGTTGCACCGGTGCCCGTGGGACGGCTCGTACGGCCCGTGCACCCGGTAGCCGTAACGCTGCCCCGGCTGGATCCCCGGCAGATAGCCATGCCAGACGAACCCATCGACTTCGGGCAGATCCACCCGCTCTTCGGTGCCGTCCTCCTGAAAAAGGCACAGCTCAATCCGATCGGCGACCTCGGAGAACACCGAAAAGCTGGTGCCAACGCCATCCCAGGTGCCGCCGAGTGGATAGGGCTCGCCCGGCCAGACCTCGCGCATGTGGCCCAATTGTCGCACGCGAAAGCGCTCTTGGTCTCTCAATAGTTCGATCGTGCTCCGTAGGGCCGCCGGCGGGCGGCGGGGGAAGAACTCCTGAGCGAGCGAGCCCGTCGTCGGAGGAGCAGCGGTCTCAGAGCAGCTCAGCCTTGAGCGTGATCGTCGTGCCCGTCAGCGCCTTGCTCACCGGGCAGTTGGCCTTCGCCGTCTCGGCGGCCTCCTGGAACTGCTCGGCCGTGAGACCGGGGACCTGGCCCTTGACCGTGAGCACGATGCCGGTGATGCCCTCACCCGGCTGGAACGTCACGTCCGCGCTGGTCTGCAGCGACTCCGGCGGAGTGCCGGCGCCGGCCAGCCCGTGCGAGAGCGCCATCGAGAAGCAGGACGAGTGGGCGGCAGCGATGAGCTCCTCGGGGGAGGTCTTGCCGTTGGCCGCCTCGGCCCTGGAAGGCCAGGAGACCTCGAACGTGCCGACCCCCGAGGTGTCGAGCGAAACCGTGCCGGAGCCGTCGAGCAGAGCGCCTTTCCACTGGGTGGTGGCGGTGCGGGTGGTGGCCATAACGTGTGCTCCCTCTGTACGTGTCCTCCGACATTACCGCGCGGCCGACAAAGTCCCGTCCGCCGGTCATCCAGCTCTACATTTCCGGCGAATAATGACATGCTCGGGTCGCGGCGCACCTGCCGCCTAGGTCCGGATTAAACGGGAGTGTGGTGCCAGTGGAGGCACCGTACGACGACCGCCTGCTGCACCAGCGGGTGGTCGGCGGCGATGAGTCCGCTCTGGGGGAGGTCTACGATCGGCTCTCCTCGCTGATCTTCGGTCTCTCCCTGCGGGTCACCAGGGACCGGGTGATCGCTGAGGACATCACACAGGAGGTGTTCCTGGTCTTCTGGGAACGGCCGCTGGCCTACGACCCGGATCGCGGCACGTTACGCGCCTGGCTCGCCACGATCGCGCATCGGCGCGCGGTCGACCACGTGCGGGCGGAGGAGCGGCGGCGGGTGTCGGCGCTGGGGCCGCGGCTGTTCGAGCGCGAGCCCGTCAGACTGGAGGACACCGTGCTCGCGGCCGACGAGGCCAAGCGGGTGCGGCAGGCGGTGACGTCGCTGCCCGAAGGACTTCGGGAAGCGGTGGAGCTGGCCTACTTCGGCGGCAGAACCTATCGGCAGGTCGGTGAGGAACTGGGTGTGCCCGAGGGCACGGCCAAATCGCGCATCCGGCTGGCGTTACGACGCCTGGCGGACGCGCTTGCGGAGGAAGAGGTGTGATGGACCCCGTCGAGCGTCTCTATCTGGACGCGATGATGGAGGACCCGGCGGTGCCGGCCGGCTCTTTGCGGCCCCAGCTTCTGGCCGGAGCCAGGGCGCGGCGCAGGCCCGCGGCTCCGACCGCCGCCTGGGCGGAGCCGTACGCGGGCCGGGTGGCCGCCATGGACGCGCTGCTGGCCTGCGCCGTCGACGACGACTGGTCACGCGTCATCGTCGAGGGCTGGACGCTTCAGGAGCTCGTGGCCCACCTGGCCGCCAAGGACGGCCTCGTGGCCGCCTCCGTGGGCGCACCCGTGCTCGGGCCGCCCATCGGCGCGACGGACTCGCTCAGCCGCACGCACGACGTACAGGCTTATGAACGAGCTCGCAGCCCCGAGCAGACGCGCAGGGACTGGCGGGCGCAGGCGGACGCGCTGTGCCGCCACCTGGCGGACCTGCCGCCCACCACCCCGGCGAGCCTGGACGGCCTCGACGCGGTGGTGAGCGACCACATCCTGGCCAGGGGGCTGGAGACGTGGGTGCACACCTCGGACGCCGCCCAGATGGCCGGGATCCGCCTCCCGGACCCGATCGTGTCGCACCTGCACCCGACCGCCGATCTGTGCGCCCGCCTGCTGACCTTCACGATGCTGTTCTCGGGAATGGACGGCGCGGGCCGCACCGTGCAGGTCACGCTGACGGGCGAGGGCGGGGGCGACTGGCTGATCCCGCTGGGGCTCGAACAGACCGAGCCGGGTCCGCCGGACGCCCGCATCACGGCGGACGTGGTCGCGTTCTGCTTCCTGCTGGGCGGCAGGGGCGACCCCGCGGAGTTCCCGGCCGAGCTGGGCGGCGACCTCGCGTTGGCCAGGGACGTACTGGCCAGCGCCCCCGCCCTGTCAGGCCCCTGACGCTCAACACGCCCCCGCCCCCGGTCGGCGAACGCGTTCCGGCTCGCGGTCACTGACGTGCTCCGGCCCGTGGCCGCCGAACGTGCATCGGCCCGCGGTCCCCGACGTGCCCGCGGTCCCCGACGTGCCCGCGATCACCGACGAGCGCCGGCATCGGCGCGGTGAGACGCACGTGGCCGCGATCGGTGACGCGGCTGCTGGCGATTATGGCCTTTCGCGCTATTTCGCGATAAATCGGGCGAATGCGGTTCGGCTCCTGCGAAGGCTAATGATTTGACGGGTTGTTTGGGTTCATGGAGTTAAGTGAGATTCGGGACATGGGTACGTCTGCCTGTGTCCGAGTGCCTGCCGAGAAATGGGCGCCCGGATTCCGGGTCGACTACCCATGAACGGAAACGAATGCACGTGAATACTGAAAGTCGGCAACCGCGACGCCCCAGGCGGATCGCGGGACTAGCACTGGCCGGCACCGTTGCCGGTCTCATGCTCCTTCCTCTGGGTCAGGGGATCGCCAGTGCGAGCGCAGGCGGTGCCCTCGTCCCGACCGGTGTCGGCGTCGTCTCGAACGAGAAGCCGGTCCTCGGGTGCGGCTGGGGCCGTCGCTGTGGCGGCTGCGGCAACCGCTGGTGCGGCCGCCGCTGGTGGGGCCACCGTTCGTACGGTCACCACCACAACCACTTCAGCCACCACAAGTTCGACAACAGGCGGCACCACGAGGAGCCGGTGATCCACCACGCTCCGCCGGTCACGCCTCCGGTCAAGGAGCCGCACAAGCCGCCGGTCAAGGACGACCATCACCCGATCAAGGACGACAACCACGACGACTGGACGCCGTTCGACGACTGGTCGCCGTTCGACAGCTAGGCCGCCCGATCCGGCGACCGGCGCCGAGCGTAAATCGCTCCCGTATCCGTTGAACGGCGGACGACAAATGCCGTGGCCAATTGACCGGCCACGGCATTTATCGAATTCGGAGTTCTCGCAGTCATTCTGCCGCGGCGGCGGCCGAGGCCGTCGTCTAGGCTCTGAAAGAGACGAGAGGGGGTCCTCGTGACGGACGATGTGACGGGGCTGGCGGGGTTGATGTACGAGTTCGGGCTGCTCAAGCGCTACAAGCGCACCGGGTGGCTGGTCGCGGGCGTACGCGATCCCGAGAGCATCGCCGAGCACTCCTTCCGCGCGGCGGTCATCGCGAGTGTGATCGCCAAGCTGGAGGGCGGCAATCCGGAGCGGGCCGCGTTCATGAGCCTGTTCCATGACACGCAGGAGACCCGCATCACCGACATCCCCTATATCGGCAAGCGCTACCTCAAGGCGGCCGCCAATGAGGCCGTCACCGCCGACCAGATGCGCGGCGTGCCCGCGCCGGTGGCCGACATGGTGAGCGACGCCGTGGGGGAGTACGAAGAGAAGGCCAGCATCGAGGCCGTCTGCGCGCGCGACGCCGACAAGCTGGAGTGCCTCATCCAGGCGGTCGAATACCGCGAGCAGGGGCACCAGAACGTCCAGGGGTGGATCGACAGCTCGCTGGCCGCCCTGACGACCCCGACGGGCAAACGCCTCGCCGAGGAGGCCCTGAGCACGGGGACCCTGGAATGGGTCACCCGCGTGCTCGACGGCGGCTGAGCGCGGGCCTCCTGGAGCGGGATCATCCGCCTACCTGGCAGGGTCTGCGCGGGCGCCCCCGATTGGGTCATCCGCATGCCCGGCGGTAACTGAGCGGGCGGGCCACCCCGGCGAGCGCGGGTGCCTCAGCGGTGGGTGGGAGTGGTCGCCGGCCAGGGCGTCGGATGCCGCCGTGGCCGGCGCGGATCACTCGGCGTTCGGGTTGGTGACGAGGTCTCGCTCGTACTCGTCGTCGCTCTCCGCCAGCACCCGGGCGGCCCCTTGCGCGGCCCGCTCGTCCCCGCGGGCGGACAGCCCGCGCGTGGCCTCGGCCACCGTGCGCAGGTCCGGGTCGGCGAGCCGGGCGGCCAGCGCCTCCCTGATGACCGGCGTGTCGGCCGAGAGCCCGGCGAGCCCGGCGGTGGCCCAGTCGCGGACCTCCGTGTCCTCGTCCGTCGTCATCTCGATCAGCAGCGCCAGCCCCTCCTCGTGGTCCGGCGGCAGCACGTCGGCCAGCGCGATCGCGTCCGTCATCGTGCGCTGGTGCCCGGGGCGGCGGATGACGTCCAGCACGTGGGGCAGCGCCCGCGGGTCGCCCTGGTGGCCGAGCGCGGCCAGGACCGAGCGCAGGACCTGCGGGTTGCCCTCCGTGGTGACCATCTTCTGCAGCAGCGGCAGCGTCCTGTCCAGGTAGGGCTTCTCGTCGTCCGCGAACCCGAACTGGGCGATCGCGTCCACCCCGAACTCCCGCTCCCTGGCGTCCTCGCTCACGCACAGCTTGGCCAGCGCCTCGTACGTCTCGTCGTCGGCCCGCTTGCCCAGCGAGTCGGCGACGATCCACCAGGTCTCGGCGTCCTCGTCGACGTCGCGATGGGCCAGGGCCCGCGCCACGAGCCGGTCCACCGGCGTATAGATGCCTGCCGTGTCCTCCAGCAGGGTCGCGATCGCCGCGTGCCCGCGCTGCGCCTGCACCTGCTCCGTCTGCTCGCCGTCGGCCGATCGGCCGGCCACCGTGACGAGCTCGGTGCCGTCCTTGGCGTACTGGCGGCCCACGACGTACTCCCAGCCGTCCTGCTCGACCTGGTCGAGCAGCGCGCTCTCCAGGTGTACGCCCACCCAGGCGACGGCGATGTCGATCGGCATGTCGCCGTCACCGTCGAACTTCTCGTGGTCGGCGCCCGCCTCAAGCAGCACCTGCACCATGCCGAGCGCGCCGCGCCTGGCGGCCAGGGAGAGCGGGGTGTCGCCGTCGTCGTTGGACGCGTCGACCTCCGCCCCCGCCTCGATCAGCACCCTGGCGGTCGCGGCATGGCCGTTGGCGGCGGCCCAGAGCAGCGCCGTCCAGCCGCCGGCCTCCCGGCCGTTCACGTCGGCGCCGGCGGTCAGCAGCGCGCTCGCCACCTCGGAGCGGTCCCAGGCGGCGGCCGCGCACAGCGGCAGGCCTTCCTCTTCGCCCTGGCTGAGCTGGTTGGGGTCGGCGCCGCCGGTCAGCAGCTTGCCCACGGTCTCAGACTCGCCGTTCAACGCCGCGCGGTAGAGCTGTTCCTCATGCATGACACGGACCCTAGCCTGGTCCGGCCGCCCACCGGGCCAAGCCGGGGCCATGTCATGGGCTGGTACGCGCCCCGCCCCCGGACGGGCTCGGCGTCCCGGCCCCGGGCGGGCTCGGCGTCCCGGCCCCGGGCGGGCTCGGCGTCCCGGCCCCGGGCGGGTTCGGCCACCGTCTCCAGCATGAGGGGCGACTGCATGGTTAGCGGTATACGGATTCCTCCCTCGGGAGGAGTCACGTTTCGGGCAAGACGCGATATGTTGCGAGTATGACTGATCCGGGTGAGGTCCGAGCGTCGGACGCCGAAAGAGAGGCCGTCGTCGAGCAGCTCCGTGTCGCATCGGTCGAGGGCAGACTCACTCTGGCCGAGCTGACCGATCGCACGGAGGCCGCCTACACCGCGACCACCCACGCCGAGCTGGCCCTGCTCACCCAGGACCTGCCGGCGGGCGCGGCCATGCCGGCCCCCAGGCCCGCGTCCGTGCCGCAGGTCCGCGAGGGCAGGAAGCGGCGCTGGTTCGTCGGCGTGATGGGCGACTCCAAGCGGCGCGGGACGTGGCGCATCGACCAGGAGCTCGGCGCCGTCGCCGTGATGGGCGACGTGCTGCTCGACCTGCGCGAGGCCGAGGTGCGCACGGACACGGTGGACATCATGGCCGTCTCCGTGATGGGCGACGTGAAGATCATCGTGCCCGACGGGGTGAACGTGGACCTCGACGGCGTGGCCATCATGGGCGACAAGAAGGTGGACGTCCTGGAGGGCTCGCCCGGCATGAACGTGCCGGTCATCAGGGTCCACGCGTACGCGGTGATGGGCGACGTCAAGGTGATCGGCGACTCGCGGGCGCAGCCGCTGCAGCGCGGCTTCGCGGCCTGGCGGGAGCACTGGCGGCGGCTGCACGGCGAGGACTGGCGCGAGCTGGGCAGGAAGGTCCGCGACGAGGGCCGCGACCTGCGCAGGCAGCTCCGCGACGAGGAGCGGGACGCGCGCAGGGGTCTCGGGCGCGGCTACTGACCGCGCCGCAGGGATCTCAGGCGCGGGCGGCTACTGACCGCGCCGCAGGGGCCTCAGGCGCGGCTACTGACCGGGATCTCCCCGCGATCTCCCCGGATCTCCCCGCGATCTCCCGGGATCTCGTGCAACGTTCCGGTCCTCCTGGCGCGTAGTGATCGGTGAACGTCACCGAACAGTGAGGACCCTCGATGCGGGATCGAGCCGACTTCGAACGCTATGTGGAGCAGCGTTCGGCCCGCCTGCTCAGAACGGCGTACCTGCTGTGCCGCGACTGGGCCACGGCGGAAGACCTGGTGCAGACGGCGCTGGCCAAAGCCTGGCTGGCGTGGCGGCGCGTGGGCGCGAACCCCGACCCGTACGTCTACCGCATCCTGACCAACACGCACGCCTCCTGGTGGCGGCGGCGCTGGCGGGGCGAGGTGGCCACGGGCGAGCTGCCCGACAGCGCCCAGCCGGGGGACGCGGCGGCGGAGCTCGGCACCCGTGAGACGCTCAGGGCCGCCCTGGCGGCGCTGCCCGGCAAACAGCGGGCCGTGATCGTGCTGCGCTACTTCGAGGACCTCCCGGACGAGACGATCGCCGGGATCGTCGGCTGTTCGGTGGCGACCGTACGCAGTCAGGCCAGCCGCGCGCTGGCCAAGCTGCGGCTCGATCCCGCGGCGCGGGCTGCGACAGAGACGACGGGGAGCTGACCGTGACCACAGGGCAAGAGCAGGAGCTGCGCGAGCTGCTCGAAGGCGACAGCGACGGCGGGCCCCGCGGGGGCGTGACCGTGGCGGACGTGGACGCCAGGGTGCGCGGCCTGCGCAGGCGGCGCGCGCAGGTGGCGGGGTCGGCCGCGCTGGCCGTGCTGGCGGTGACGGCGGCGGTGTCGGTCCCGCCGCGCACGCGGCCCGCGACCGCGCCCGGCGAGGTGTGGACCGGCGTGCTCGCCCAGCCCTCCGCCGCTGAGCAGGCCCGGCCGATCTATCGCAGCCTGCCGTTCTACCACCGCTTCCAGCGGGGCGGGACGCGGGAGACGCTGATGTTCGGCTCTTCGGCGAAGAAGGTGCGTTTCTCGGTGCGCTGTCCCACGGGCGGCTACGCGCTGATCTGGCTGAACGGGAAGCTCGCCGCGAACGGCCGGTGCGACGGCACCGCCTCGTCGTCACCCCACTGGCTCGGGCAGGACGCGGCCGCGCGGCCGGACGTCCCGAACGAGGTGACAGCCGCGCTCATACCCACGACGGCCGCCCGGACGACTGGCCGGATGACGGAAGAGCGCGCCCGCGAGCTGCTGGACGGCGCGGCCCCCTACGCGGCCGACTGGCTGGTGACCGTGATGGACGTCGAGTCGCTGACGTGCCGGGCGGACGTCGTCGTCATCAACCCGGCCACCGGCGACATCGTCCCGACCTGCAAGAAGTGAGCACCGCCCGGCGGCTCAGCCCACCAGGGCCGTACCGACCGGCGGCTCAGCCCACCAGGGCCACCGGCTGCCGCTGGGCGGCCTCGTAGCGTTCGAGCAGCACGTCCACCAGCTCCGGCGCCGGTCCGAGCACGTCGGCCACGACGTCGGCGCCCGCCGCCAGCGTGCCGCGGCGTACCTTGTCGGCGAAGTAACCGGGCGCGAGCAGGTACGGCGCGACGACCACCCGCGGCGCGCCCGCCCGCCTGAGCTCGGCCACGGCCTGCTCGGGAGTGGGCGAGGCGGCGGAGGCGTAGCCGGCGGACACCGTCCACCAGCCGGAGCGCCGCCATGTCCGCGCCAGTCCCGCGACCACCGCGTTCGCCCTGGCGTCGCTCGAACCCGCCGACACCAGCACCACCGCCGTGCCCGGGTCCCCGGCGGGCACGCCCGCCTCGGCGAGCCGCCGCTCAAGCGCCGGCCGCAGCAGCGGGTGCGGGCCCAGCGTGGCGCCGTAGTGCACGCGCAGGCGCGGGTCGCGCGCCCGGATCTCGTTGAGCGCCGACGGCAGGTCCACCCGGCTGTGGTACGCCTCCGTCAGCAGCAGCGGCAGCACCACGGCCTCCTGCAGCCCGTTCAGCGCCTGAGCCAGCGTCGGGGTGCAGTGGTCCAGGTACGCCACGCGTACGGGCACCTCAGGGCGCGCCAGGCGTACCCGGTCGAGCAGCGCGGCCACGGTGGCGGCGGCGCGCGGATCTCGCGACCCGTGCGCCACCGCCACCAATGGCACGCCTCCGGGGGCCGCCCCGCCTGCCAACGGGACGGTTCCCCTGCTGGGGATCACAGGTGAATGCCGCATTCGACCTTCCCCAGACCCGCCCAGCGACCGCTGCGCGGATCCTCTCCCTCCGCGACCTGCCGCGTGCACGGCCCGCAGCCGATCGAGGGGTAGTTGTCATAGTGCAACGGGTTGATCAGCACCCCGTTGTCGGAGATGTAGTTGTCGACGTCCTCCTGGGTCCAGGCCGCGATCGGGTTGACCTTGACCATCTGCCGCTTGGCGTCCCACTCGACGACCTTGGTGTCCGTCCTGCTGGAGGACTCGTCCCTGCGGATGCCGGAGATCCACGCCAGGTACGGCTCCAGCGCCCGGTTGAGCGGCTCCACCTTGCGCAGGAAGCAGCACAGGTCGGGGTTGCGGCCGAACAGGCGCGGGCCGAGGTCGCGATCCTGCTCCTCGACCGTCCGCGACGGCTTGATGTCGATCACGTTGACGTCGTAGACCTGTCGCACCGCGTCCCGCGTGCCGATGGTCTCGGCGAAGTGGTAGCCGGTGTCGATGAACAGCACGTCCACGCCGGGCTTGACCCTGCTGACCAGGTCGATCAGCAGGGCGTCGCTCATGGAGGAGGTCAGGCACAGCCGGTCCCCGAACGTCGCCGCCGCCCAGCGGATGATCTCGCGAGCGGGGGCGCCCTCCAGGAAGGTCGCGGCGGACTCGACGATGTCCTGCAGGTCGAGCACGCCACGCTGATCTCTTAAACCGACCTCGATGTCCACCAGCGTCATATCTTCACTCCGATTCCGAGAAACTTCAGCTTGAAGGCACGAGCGCAGGCGCGGCAGTACCAGCCGCCGTCCCCTTCGTAGGGCTCCAGGTCCTCATCGCCGCAGTAGGGGCAATGGAACGGGACCGCTCGTGTGGTCATTTCAGGTCCGCCTCGTCGGCTCGCTGCACCCAGTCGGCGAACGACTCGCCTTCCTTCTTCTGGGTGTCGTAGTTCGTCACGACGCGCGAGACGTAGTCGGGCAGCGCCTTGGCGGTGGTCTTGAGCCCGCGGACCTTGCGGCCGAAGCCGGCGTTGACGCCGAGCGAGCCGCCCAGGTGGATCTGGAAGCCCTCGACCTGCTCGCCGTGCTCGTCCACCACGAGCTGGCCCTTCAGGCCGATGTCGGCGACCTGGATGCGGGCGCAGGAGTTGGGGCAGCCGTTGACGTTGATGGTGAGGGGCTGGTCGAACGACGGCAGCCGCCGCTCCAGCTCGTCGATCAGGTTGGCGGCGCTGGCCTTGGTCTCGACGATGGCCAGCTTGCAGTATTCGATGCCGGTGCACGCCATCGTCTGCCGGCGGAACGTGGACGGCCTGACCTGCAGGTCGTTCTCCTCCAGCGCGGCCACGATCGAGTCGACCTGGTCGGGTGCGACGTCGAGGACGACCATCTTCTGCTCGACCGTCGTACGGACCCGGCTGGAGCCGTGCCGCTCGGCGATGTCGGCGATCACGTGCAGCTTGTCGCCGTCGAGCCGGCCCACCTTGGGCGCGAAGCCGACGTAGAAGTTGCCGTCCTTCTGCGGGAAGACGCCGACGTGGTCACGGCGGCTGCCGCGCGGCAGCTCGGGCGCGGGCCCGTCGGGCAGCGGCTCCTTGAGGTATTCGGTCTCGAGGATCTCCCGGAACTTCTCCGGCCCCCAGTCGTTGACCAGGAACTTGATCCGGGCCCGGTGCCGCAGCCGCCGGTAGCCGTAGTCGCGGAAGATCCCGATGACGCCGCCGTAGACGTCGGCCGCCTGCTCCGGCTTGACGAACACGCCGAGCCGCTTGCCCAGCATCGGGTTGGTGGACAGGCCGCCGCCGACCCACAGGTCGTAGCCGGCCTCGCCCTGCTCGTTGACCACGCCCACGAACGCCACGTCGTTGATCTCGTGCACCGTGCAGTGCGCCGGGCACCCGCTCAGCGCCGACTTGAACTTGCGCGGCAGGTTGGAGTACTCCGGGTTGCCGATGAACTCCCGGTTGATCTCCTGGATCTGCTCGGTCGCGTCGAGGACCTCGCCGGAGTCGATCCCGGCCAGCGGACAGCCGAGGATCACGCGCGGGGTGTCGCCGCACGCCTCCGTGGTCGACAGGCCCACCGCCTCCAGCCGCTCCCAGATGTCCGGCACCGACTCGATCTCGATCCAGTGGAGCTGGATGTTCTGGCGGTCGGTCAGGTCAGCGGTGCCGCGGCCGTACTCGTTGGAGATGTCCGCGATCACCCGGAGCTGGGCCAGGTCGAGCTGGCCGCCGTCGATGCGCACCCGCAGCATGAAGTAGCTGTCGTCGAGCTCCTCGGGCTCCAGGATCGCCGTCTTGCCGCCGTCGATGCCGGGCTTGCGCTGGGTGTAGAGGCCGTACCAGCGCATGCGGCCGCGAAGGTCCGCGGGGTCGATGGAGTCGAAGCCCTGCTTGGCGTAGATGTCGATGATGCGTTGGCGGACGTTGAGGCCGTCGTCGTTCTTCTTGTTCTCTTCGTTCTTGTTGAGCGGCTCCCGATAACCGAGAGCCCACTGGCCTTCGCCGCGCGGGCGTTTGTGATGGCGGCTGGCAGGTGTGCGGCTGGCAGGCGTGCTCATTGCGCGTCCTTCGGTTCATGGGCGCGCGCACGGTTCCTCCGCCTCGTCATCGAGGGCAGGGGTGGTGGGGAGGATTGCGACGCGCTCAGCGGCAAAAACAGGTGAGTTAGCGGGCGTCGCAACAGATGGCACTGCGGACACGCTGAAGATCGACGTGGCGCCGACCGACGAGCATGGGATCCGCTGGCATACTCATGAAGATACTCCGGCCGTCCCGTATGTCCAAGACGGGGTCCAGAGTGTGGGACTGTCCGACCCTCGTCCGGCCTATACGTCCGGCGCGCTCAGCCCCGTATCAGCCCTGTCGCGGCCAGTCGAGCGCCGACTCCTGCGGCTCTTCCTCGACCTGGTGCTGGCAGTCGCACCAGGAGCCGCCGCGGCAGTCCTCGTGACGTTTGTCCTTGCAGCTCTCGCAGATCACGCTTCGCATTATTCTCCCAGAACGTTGTTCGGGTTACGCTGGCGCGCGTGAAGCCCAAGGACCCGCAGGACCTCATGGCGGAGCTGACCGGCGACCTGCGCGCCGAGACCGCCGCCTTCGAGGCGCTGCTCCAGCCCCTGCGCGACGAGGACTGGGAGCTGACCACGCCCGCGGAGGGATGGGCGATCCGCGATCAGGTGAGCCATCTGGCCTGGTTCGACGACGCGGCGGTCCGCGCGGTCACCGACCCTGAGGCCCACGCGGCCACACTGGACGGCTCCCTGAGCGGTTCCGCGGCCGGCTTCGTGGACGACATCGCGCTGGAGTCGCGCGGGATGCCGCCCGCCGACCTGCACGCGTGGTTCCGCACGGCACGGGCCCGCAGCCTGGAGGTGTTCGCCACGCTCGGGGCGCGCGAGCGGGTGCCGTGGTTCGGGCCGCCCATGTCGGCCGCGTCCTTCGTCACCGCGCGGCTGATGGAGACCTGGGCGCACGGCCAGGACGTGGCCGACGCGCTCGGCGTCGTCCGGCGGCCCGCCGAGCGGCTGCGGCACGTGGCCGCGATCGGGTTCAGGGCCAGGCCGTACAGCTTCGCCGTGCGCGGGCTGCCCGTGCCGGCCGAGCCGGTGCGGGCGGAGCTGACCACGCCAGGGGGCGCCCTCTGGACGGCGGGCCCGGCGGAGGCGGACAGCGTCGTACGCGGGCCGATGCTCGACTTCTGCCTGGTCGTGACGCAGCGCATCCATCTGTCCGACACCGCGCTGGAGCTGACGGGCGAGCCCGTAAGGGCCTGGATGGAGATCGCGCAGGCGTTCGCGGGAGGTCCAGGAAAGGGCAGGGCGCCCAGGTCAGGGTGAGATCAGGGTCATTCCGGATGACGCGCGGGGCACGCGCGATGACATGCTGTGAGCATGCTGCGCACCATCTTGAACGTCATCTGGCTCGTCTTCGCCGGGGTCTGGCTGGCTCTGGGCTACGCGCTGGCGGGGGTGATCTGCTGCATCCTGATCATCACGATCCCGTTCGGCATCGCCTCGTTCAGGATCGCCGCGTACGCGCTGTGGCCGTTCGGCAGGACCGTGGTGCGCGACCCCGACTCCGGCGTGTTCTCCTTGCTGGGCAACATCATCTGGTGCGTGGTCGCCGGCATCTGGCTGGCCATCGGCCACGTGATCACTTCGATCCCGCTGTTCATCTCCGTCATCGGCATCCCGCTGGGCATCGCGAACCTCAAACTCATCCCGGTTTCGCTGCTACCGCTGGGCGCGCGCATCGTAGACAACGACTAGGGCAGTACGGGGACGTAAGCTGTCCCGGAGACTCACTGCTAAAAACCGTTGGGTGCCATGACGTCGACCGATGCGCCTCCACGGCCCAAGGGCAAGAGACGGCTCACCGCCAATGCCCGGGCCCGGCTGATCTGGGTGCTCGACACCAGGTCGTGGGCGATCGTCCGCGCGACCACCAACGCCGGCGTCACCTACCGGGTCACCGGTCTGGCGGGCGAGGCGGCGTTCTTCGCGCTGCTCTCGCTGCCGCCGTTCGTGCTGGGCCTGATCGGCGTGCTGGGCAAGCTCGGCACTTGGCTCGGGCCCACCGTGGTCACGCAGGTCAAGACCTGGGTCATCGACCAGGCCGGGCTGCTGTTCACCGACGACGCCGTCCAGAAGGTGATCAACCCGCTGCTCACCGACGTGCTGAGCGACGACGCGGGCAAGGTCTCGATCATCTCGCTGGGCTTCCTGCTGTCGCTCTGGTCCGGCTCCAGGGCCCTCTATGTCTACGTCGACCTCATCTCCGTGGCCTACGGGCTGGGGGAAGAACGCGGCATCATCCGCACCCGGCTGATGTCGTTCGGCCTCTACATCGTGGGGCTGATCATCGGGATCATCGTCATGCCGATCCTGGTGATCGGGCCGACCCTGCTCAAGGACGCGCTGCCCGGCGAATACGGCATCCTGATCGACTTCCTCTACTGGCCGGTGGTGATCAGCGGCTCGGTGCTGTTCCTGACGGTCCTCTACCACGTGAGCGTGCCCGTGCGCACGAAGTGGTACCGCGAGCTGCCGGGGGCGATCCTGGCGCTGTTCCTGTGGATCGTCTGCGCGGCCGTGCTGCGGGCCGTGCTGGCGGCGTGGTTCTCGCCGGTCTCCGTCTACGGCTCGCTGGCCGCGCCCATCGCGCTGCTGCTCTGGCTCTACATCACCGCGCTGGCCGTGCTGATCGGGGCGATCCTCAACGCCGAGGTGGACCGGCTGTGGCCGGGCGTGAGCCGTACCAAATAGGCCATGCCGAACAGACGCCGAAGTCCTGAGCGTCGTTCGCGCGAATTCAGCCCGTGCGGGATCCGATATCGTCTGTAGCCAGACGCGACTGGCGCATTGGGTGGGATCGACCACCGGGGAGCGAAAGGAGCGGAGGCCGTGCGCCTGGGTCTTCGCGAGTTGTCAACGATGACAGGAGAGTCATGGGTTCTCTCGCTAGCGTCGACCCGCAGATCGCCGAGCTCATCAAGGCGGAAGAGCGTCGTCAGGCCGACACCGTCAAGCTGATCGCGTCCGAAAACTACGTGTCCAAGGCCGTCCTCGAGGCCACCGGCACCGTATTGACGAACAAATACTCCGAGGGCTACGCGGGCAAGCGCTACTACGAGGGTCAGCAGGTCATCGACCAGGTCGAGACCCTGGCCATCGAGCGCGCCAAGTCCCTGTTCGGCGTCAACCACGCCAACGTCCAGCCCTACTCCGGCTCGCCCGCGAACCTGGCCGTCTACATGGCGTTCCTGCAGCCGGGCGACACGGTGATGGGCATGGGGCTGCCCTTCGGCGGCCACCTCACCCACGGCTGGTCGGTCTCGGCCACCGGCAAGTGGTTCAACCCGGTCCGCTACGGCGTGCGCCAGGACACCGGCCGCATCGACCTCGACGAGGTCCGCGCGCTCGCGCTGGAGCACCGGCCGAAGCTGATCTTCTGCGGCGGCACCGCGATCCCGCGCACGATCGACTTCGAGGGCTTCGCCGCGATCGCCCGTGAGGTCGGGGCCGTGCTGGCCGCCGACATCGCGCACATCGCCGGCCTGGTCGCGGGCGGCGCGCACCCGTCCCCGGTGGGCCACGCCGACGTGATCTCGACGACCACGCACAAGACGCTGCGCGGCCCGCGTGGCGCCATGCTCATGGCGACCTCCGAGGAGCACGCCAAGGCGCTCAACAAGGCCGTCTTCCCCGGCCTGCAGGGCGGCCCGCACAACCACACGACCGCGGCCATCGCCGTGGCGCTGCACGAGGCGAGCACCGACGACTTCAAGGCGTACGCGCACCAGGTGGTGGCCAACGCCAAGACGCTGGCGGACGAGCTCGCCGCGCGCGGGTTCGACCTGGTCTCGGGCGGCACCGACAACCACCTGATCCTGCTGGACCTCACGCCCAAGGGCATCGGCGGCAAGCCGGCCGCGCAGGCGCTCGACCGGGCGGGGCTGGAGACCAACTACAACACGGTGCCGTTCGACACGCGCAAGCCGTTCGACCCGTCGGGCATCCGCATCGGCACGCCGTCGGTGACCTCGCGCGGGATGGGCGAGGCCGAGATGCGGCAGATCGGCGCCTGGATGGACGAGGTCGTCACGGCCCTGGCCAAGGGCGACGCGGAGGACGTGATCACGCGCGTCCACCACGAGGTGAGCGAGCTGACCGCGCAGTTCCCCGCGCCCGGTCTGTAAAAAAAGGCTTCATAGGGTACGGCTGCGCACGGTGGGCGTCACCCACCGTGCGTGGCTCCGGCCTCCAGGGAGACGCCCGCTGACCCGCACGTGGCCGCCCGCCGCGACGGCGCACGGCGGGCCGTCCCGTCCGCCTCTCATGAGGCCGGTTCGACGATTCCGTCCCTGACGGTGGCCACCGGGACCACACGAAAAGCACCCCGCCGCACAGGCTCCCATGTGCGGCGGGGTGCTTCGTCGCGAGCGGGGTGGACCGGAGTACCCCGTCGCGCTGGCCGACCGGTGGCCCGGGGGACCGGGCCGGATCGGCCGGGGACGGCCTCCCGGGGGGACGGGACCGAATCGTCCCCCCGGTCAGCCTTGGCTTCAGCCGAGGAAGAGGTAGTCGGCCCCGTAGGCGACCTGCACCTGGCTGCCGGGCTCGCACGCCCCGGCGGGGGCGACGCCGCCGGTGGTGTTGAGCCGCAGGATCTGCGTGGCGTGCGCGAGCAGGCCGGTGCCCGTGCCCGACTGGGTGGCGTCGAGGACCAGCTCGGGGATGTTGCCCTCGCCGTTGGGCGTCCTGGTCACGACCGCGCCGCGCACCGCGCTGCCGTCCGGGGCGATCCACTGCGGCGGGCCGGCGGCGGGCGTCACGAACGAGTGGTCGATCGCGCGCCGCAGCTTGGCCGTCACGCCGAACTGGGTGAAGGCGTAGCCGCCCGCGGGCTGCTGCGTGCAGGCGTAGATCTGCGAGCCGCGCAGCACGTCGGCCGTGAGCGCGCGCGGGTGGGCGAACGCCTCGCCGGAGAGCTGACCGCGCACCGCGCCGCCGTCGAAGTCGAGGGTGTGCAGGTTGGTGTAGTAGCGGCCGGGGCTCGCGGCGATGCGCTTGACCACCTTGGCCGCGACCGGCGTCTCCCCGGTGACGCCGGTCACGTTCTGGGGCAGGGTCCCCGCGAAGAGGTCCGCGACGACCGGGCCGTTCTTGCCGGCCACGCCTTTGTGCAGGTGGCCGTTGGTCACCTGGCCGAGGCCGGACCAGGAGGCGGTGTAGGCGATGGACGAGCCGTTCGGGCGCAGCCACCAGGTGGCCTGGCCGTCCGGGTCGCCGCGCTTCTTGCCGTCGTTCGCCGCCACCTCCTGCGTGGCGTCGGCGCGCGAGGACAGCGTGGCCTGGCTGCTGCCGTGCAGCACGCCGTTGAGGTCGATCGGCTTGTTCAGCTTGTGCAGCTGTCCCCGTACGGCGCCCTTGGGGTGGGCCGCGTCGTGCAGGTTCGCGTAGAAGCCGCCGGGGTTGTCGAGGAGCGACTTGACCAGCTCGGGGTCGGCCTGGACGGTGCCGGTGAGGCCGAGCACGGAGGCGGGCAGCGGCTTGGTGAAGAACTCGAGCTTGACGTCCCCGTTCGCGCCCTTGGCACCGAGGTGGACGTGTCCCGCGGTGGGGGCGCCGATCTCGTTCCACCGGACGGCGAACGTGATCTCGTTCCCGCTGATCTTGAGGACGACCGTCGAACGTCCGTCGGCGTCACCCTTGGCACCGACCTCGTTCGCACCGCGCAGCCCCGCCGCGAGATAGACCTCGTCGCCGGAGGCGGCCGCATTCGCCTGCACCGAGGGGACGAGAAGAGCACCAGCCACCAGAGCGGTAGGAATGATGATTTTACGGATAGACATAATGAAACCTCTTAAAGGGCTTGATATTTCGGCGGGTACGGCAGGCAGTACGCGCCGGAGCCCGGGGAGGTTCAACTCAGTTATCCGTAAATTTCCACACAACGGGAAGAAACCAAAAAAAGCCCTCCCACCAGCGGCGGGAGGGCTTGGAGGCCGGTGTTCAGGCCTTGATGGTGAGCAATTTCTTACCTGCCGAGGAGATGACCTCGAAATGATCGATGTTCGCCAGCGGCGTCGCGCTGCCGCCGTGCATGTAGAGCGGATCAGGCGATCCCGGTACTCCGTACCCGGCTGGAGGTACGGACCATCCGGTCATCACCCGGCGCTCACCCGACTTGCCCACGGAGATCAGCTCGCACTCCAGCGGACCCTTCACCCCGGCCAGCTTGAGCGCCGCGTGAGTGCCCCACCCCTTGGACTCCACGACCAGTCCGCCGGTGATCCCGTCGACGCCCTTGCCCTCGATCGGGGAGCCGTCGGCGTAGAACTGCTCCGCCGGGCCCATGTGCGTGCCCATGTGTCCGGAGTGTTCCTGCGCGACCTGCGGCGGGCTCTCCGCGTCGAGTTGCGTGCCGATCGTCAGGCCGCCGGCCACCAGCGTGACCGCCGCCGCCATCCCGATCACGAACGTCCCCCTGCGCGTCCGCCTGTCGGCCGACTTCTTGCGCCGGAGCAGGTCGACCACGTCGCCCTGCTCCTCAAAGGAAGGGGGGTCGGCGTCCTCGACGGGACCGATCCCGTTCAGCACGCTCGCGACACCCGCCAGGTCGGACAGCTCGAAGCGGCAGGCGGGGCAGACGAGGAGATGGGTCTCGAACGCCAGCCTGTCGTCGTCGTCCAGCAGGCCCAAAGCATAGGCGCCTACGTCAGTGTGCTCGACTCTCGAGGTCACGCCGTCACCCCCCTCTCCTCCAAAGCGATCCGCAGCGCGCGGACGGCGTAGTAGACGCGGGACTTCACGGTGCCCACCGGGATGCCGAGCGCCTCCGCGGCGTCGTTGACCGACCGGTCCCGCAAGATCGTCTCGTTGAGAATCTCGCGGTGTGCCGGCGATAACGCCTTCAGCGCCTCTGACACGACCACCTGGTGCAGCAGTCCCTCCATCTCGTCCGGCACGGGCATGCTCTCCAGCGGTCCATCGCCCAACTCCTGCGGCCGGGCGTCCCGGCGCCGCCGGTCATCGATCACGATACGTCTGGCGACCGTGGCGAGCCAGGGCATCAACGACACCGAATCCGGGTCGAACTGCTCCGAACTACGCCAAGCACGAATCATGGTCTCTTGCACCACGTCTTCCGCCCACTGCCGATCGCCCGCCGTCAACCTGATCACGAAGGCCAGCAGCGGCCTGTGATACTCCCGGTAGAGCGCGGACACGACCATCTCGTCATCCGGCCGCACACGCCGGATCCAGTGTCGTAAGCGCGGCTTCCCCATCGGGGCGACTCCCTCGGCCGAGGGCGGGGGATAAGTGCTGATTCGCATCATTCCCCTTTCTCGCGTCCGTCGGCAGGTGGTACGGCCAGCCGCCCTGGCACGGTTCAACGACACGCCGAATCAAATCCGATTGCATCCCCGCGGACAGGGTGCGTAGAGTCGCTCTCAACTGATCGAGGAGGTGAGGACTATGCGGGTCGTCGTTTTCCGTATGCCGTCCGTCCACCTCCGGGCCCTCGTCTGAGCTGCCCGGTCCCTTCTCGCATCAAAGGGTTCACTACCTTGTCTTTCGACCTCACGTCAGCTGATCTCACGTCTTTCGATCTCACCCTGCTCGGGTGGAGCGAGCTCCGCGCCGCCGAGCTGCCCGACGGCACCGTCCCCGCCCGCGTGGCCCGCATCGACCGCGGCGCCGCCGAGGTGATCGCGGCGGACGGCCAGCATCACGTCAAGTACGGCGCCCGCGTCCGCAGGGCCTCTTCCGCCGACCCGGTCGCGCTGCCCTGCGTCGGCGACTGGGTCGCGCTCAAGCTGCTCCCGGAGGGGCGCTACGAGCTCGACCAGGTCATGCCGAGGACGACCGCGTTCATCAGGGGCGGCGTGAGCCGCGACTCGGTGGGCGGGCTGTCCGGCGACGGCCAGGGCCAGGTGCTCGCCGCCAACGTCGACATCGTCTTCGTGGCCGAGCCGTCGATGCACTCCACCGACTTCGCCGACCTCGGCCGCATCGAACGCCTCGTCGCGCTCGCCTGGGAGTCCGGTGGCACGCCCGTCGTGCTCATCACCAAGTCCGACCTGTTCGAGCAGGGCCTCGACGACCTGCTCGCCGACGTCCGGGTGGCCGCGCCGGGCGTGGCCGTGCACGCCGTCTCCTCGCTGCAGGGCGAGGGCGTCGAGCTGGCCGGCCACTACCTCGAAGGCTCCCGTACGGCCGTCATCCTCGGCCCGTCGGGGGCGGGCAAGTCCACCCTGGTCAACGCGCTGGCCGGCGGTTCGGTCATGGAGACCCAGCACGTACGCGCCGCCGACGGGCGCGGCCGGCACACCACCGTGCACCGGGAGCTGATCCCGCTGCCCGGCGGCGGGCTCGTCATCGACACGCCGGGCATCCGCCGCATCGGCCTCTACGACATCGGCGAGGGCGTCGACCTGGTCTTCTCCGACATCGAGGCGCTGGCGGAGCGGTGCAGGTTCGGCGACTGCGGCCACACGGGCGAGCCGGGCTGCGCGGTGCTGGACGCCCTGGAGAGCGGGGAGCTGCCGGAGCGGCGGCTGACGAGCTGGCGCAAACTGCAGCGGGAGGCGGCGTGGATGGCGTCCAGGACGGATGCGCGGCTGCGTAAGGAGCAGCAGAACAAGTGGAAGGTCATCCACAAGGAGATGCGCCGCTCAGGCCGCAACCGCCCCTGACGCTCCGCCCCTGTCCCGCCTGACCCTTCGGACCCGTTCGACCCTTCGGTCCCGTTGACCCGCCTGGCCCGGCATCCGGTCCGCGCGCCCCGTGCCCGGGGGCGCGCGAACCGGGGAATGGCAGGCGGGTCGGAGGCGAGGAGGCCGTGTGAGCGGGTAGGCACTGGTCATGGAGCTCTTCGCAGATCGGGCCCAGGCCGGGGCGCTGCTCGCCGAGCGGCTGCGGGACACGCACGACCCGGTGGTGCTGGCGTTGCCCCGGGGCGGGGTGGCGGTGGCGGTGCCGGTCGCGCGCAGCCTGGGCGCCACCCTCGACGTGCTCGTGACCAGGAAGATCGGCTATCCGCCGGCCCCGGAGCTGGGTGTCGGCGCGATAGCCGAGGGCGGGGAGCCGGTTTTCGACCTTCCCCTGCTGCACCGGCTGGGCATGACCCCCGAGTCCGTCGCCGACGTGGTCGAGCAGGAGCGACGCGAGCTGGCCCGCCGGGTACGCGCCTACCGGGGCGACCGCCCGCTGCCCGCGCTCGAAGGCCGTGAGGTGATCGTCGTGGACGACGGCCTGGCCACCGGCGGCACCGCGCGGGCGGCACTCAGAGCGGTGAACGCGGCCAAGCCCGCCAAGGTGACGCTGGCCGTGCCCGTCGGGGCCCGCGAGACCGTCAGGTCACTGCGGGAGGAGGCCGACGAGGTGGTCGTGGTGATCACACCGGTCGACTTCAGGGCGGTCGGGCAATGGTACGAGCACTTCGGCCAGCTCAGCGACGCCGACGTACTGGAGCTCCTGGACAGAGCCTGACCAGGAGCCTCTTACCTGTCAGCCCGCGAGGACGGCCCAGACGAGCTTGCGGGCACCGCCCGGGGAGAGCCAGCCCCAGGCGGTGCAGAGGGCGTCCACCAACCGCAACCCCCGTCCGAATTCCGAGAACACGTCCGGCGCCGCCGCCACCGGCACCGTCCGGCTGTGATCACTCACGACGCACGCCAGCTCGGGCCCATGGCTCAATAACCGGAGCTGCGCGGCCCCGCCCCCATGGCGCATGGCGTTCGTCACCAGCTCGGAAACCACGAGCTGGGCGTCCAGGGCCACCTCGAGCGCACCCCACGACGTCAGGGTCTGATCAACGAATCGCCTGGCCGTGGACACACAGGCCGGCTCAAGCGCCGTCCGCTGATGGAACGGGAACACCGCGTCGCACTCACCGGCACGCCCGTCCAGGAGGATCGACGAAAGCCATATTGGTGGCCGGGAACCGATGGCGGCTTGCGGCCGAGCGTCGAAAGTCGTCATTCTGGCCCCCGAAGCGCGGTCTGGTGATCCAATGCCCATCTTTACGGGGAGTGCTTACCGATGCAAGACTTTTCGTGGTTTACGGATGCGAATAGCATCTGCACGTGCAACTGACCTAGGAGCGGTGCGGTGAGCGCACAAAGCGCGGAGGGGAAGCTTCTCAGCTACTCGCCGGGAAGCCCGACGGTGCTGCGGATCCTGCTCGGGACCCAGCTCCGCAGGCTCCGTACCGTGAAGGGTATCTCCCGGGAGGACGCCGGGTATTCGATTCGGGCATCTCATGCGAAGATCAGCCGGTTGGAGCTCGGCCAGGTCAGCTTCAAGCAGCGGGACGTGGCCGACCTGCTGACGCTGTACGGCGTCACCGACCCCGCCGAGCGCGAGCCGCTGCTCGCCCTGGCCAAGCAGGCCAACGCCCCCGGCTGGTGGCACAAGTACGGCGATCTGCTGCCGTCCTGGTTCGAGGTCTACATCGGGCTGGAGGGGGCCGCGTCGGCCATCCGTACGTACGAGAACCAGTTCGTCCCCGGGCTGCTCCAGACGCCCGCCTATGCCAGGTCCGTCATCGAGCTGGCCCATGAGAAGGCCTCGAAGCAGGAGCTCGACCGCCGTGTGACGCTGCGCACCACCCGGCAGAAGCGGCTGGAGAGCGGGCTGACGATCTGGGCGGTGATCGACGAAGCCGTGGTGCGCCGCATGCTCGGCGGCCCGGAGACGATGCGGGAGCAGATCGTCCATCTCCTGGACATCACGGCGGAGCGCAATGTCACGGTGCAGATCATGCCGTTCGACCGCGGCGGGCATGCGGCGGCGGGCGGCCCGTTCAGCATTCTGCGCTTCCCGGAGCGCGAGCTGCCCGACGTCGTCTACATGGAGCAGCTCACGAGCGCCCTCTACCTGGACAAGCCAGCCGATTCCGACCACTACATGGAGGTCATGGACCGGCTCAGCATTCAGGCCGAAGAGCCCAAGCAGACGCGAAGGTTCCTGGAACGCCTCATTTCCCGATGAGCTGCTGATATGCCTGTGATCCACTCCATACGGTGATTTTTGGTCGTCCGCTATATGGAGATCAACGCGCTGCCGTATTCTCAGCTCGCAAACGCGGATGCACGTGCATCCGTAAGATCGCGAGGAGCTGCCCCCATGCATGAGTTCCGGAACGGAACGTCCGCCAGCCGACTTCCCGTCGTCTGGCGCAAAAGCAAGCGGAGCAACCCCAACGGCAACTGCGTCGAAGTCGCGAACCTGCCCACGGGGGAGATAGCCATGCGTAACTCACGCTTCCCAGAAGGCCCGGCACTCGTCTACACCCAGGCCGAGATCACCGCGTTCGTCCTCGGGGCCAAGGACGGCGAGTTCGACGATCTCATCGTCTGAGCCCTCCTCCCATCGCCGGACGCACCTGCTTTCGGTCCCTCCGGCGATGGGTTTCGGCCCCTCGGCCCCTTACCGCTGACGGAGCCACCCGGCCGGCCGCCTCACCGCGTGACCAGGGGCTTCGGCGATCACCGCCTCCATGCCTGCCGGGACGGAGCGCGCTGGGCCTGCTGCGGCGGGCCTGCTCGCGGCTCATCGTCGGCGCTCTGCCCCTGCATGCGCGGGATCGCGACCTGCCCGTGCTTGGCATCGGACGGTCAGGCGGGATGGCGCCGGTCGGCTCACGATGGCCTGCGCCGCACCGGGTCAGGTCATGCCAAGTGAGGTCGGGAGCGTTGTCGGCAGGTCGTGTGAGCGTGCCGGCGGGCCGGGAGCATGGTCGTACCGGGGCCGGTGGCTGGAAAGCGCGGCTTGGCGTACCAACGCATCAGTGGGTCAGGGGCGTGGCTCGCCGTACCAGCGCCAGCGGGTGGGGCGGGGGCGGCCGGGGAGGTCGGCGCGGCCGGTGGCCCACAGCAGGGTCGTCCATGGGTCGGTGGTCCGCGGGGCGTCGGGGAACAGCCTGGCCAGCGCCCGGGAGCACATGCCCGCCGGTGGCGCCCAGCCGAGCCCGAGGCCATCAGCCAGGTCGTGGGTGTGCACGAGGACCTCCACGATGCCCATCGCGGCGAAGCCCTCCGGGTCCGAGGCTCCGAAGACGTGGTGCCCGCGACGGTCGAGCGGGGTCGTGCGCGTCATCGCGACCAGCAGCGCGCCGCTCGTCTCCAGCACCTGCAGCAGCCCGGCCGGGCCCGCCGCGCGGTCGGCGTGCACGGAGTTCTTCGGGCCTCCCGGCCTGCGGCTCTCCAGAGTGAAGGGGACGTAGACGTCCAGCGGCGGTGTCCTGAGCCCGAGCTGGACGGCGTAGGCGAACAGGTCGTCGCTCATGTGCTCGACGGTCTCCCAGCAGGTCCACTCCAGCGAGCCGGCCTTGTCGTCCCAGGCAGGCTCCGGGATGCCCTTGAGGGCCTCGACCGCGAGGCGGACGGCCTCTTCGAGGTCGTCGGGGGTGACGACGGGTGACGGCTGCACTGGCTGTGACATGCCAGGCACCCTACCGCCGCGCCCCGACACTTCCGCCCCAGCGGCGGCCACCCGAGTTCGCCCAGGCGACACCGGCCATCGGGAGCGGCCCTAGGACAAGGGGCCCCTGAGCTCAGGGCGTCGGCTGCCAGAGCGGCCCAGGGGACCGGCCACCGGGAGTGGTCCTGGGGCACGGGCCCCGGAGTCCCGGCGCCGGCTGTCAGGGTGGCCCGGAAGACCGGTCACCGGCAGTGCCCCGGGGGTATCGGCCGCCCGAATTTGCCAGAGGGCCGGTCACTGGGTGTGGCCTGGGTGCCGGCGGGGGCACCGGAATCTGGTACCCGCTCGCCGGTCGCCGGTAGCGGAGGTCAGCCAGTTCCCGGAGGTCAGCGGTATACGCGGGGGTCCGCCTGGAGGCCGTGGGTGAGTTTGATGGTGATGAACTCGTTGTCGTCCGCCTTGCCCGGCGTGCGGCCGTTGGAGAAGGGGAAGTTGTTGTCGTCGAGCACCGCGAGCGTGCGGTCGTCGAGGATGGCGACGTCCTCGATCGTCTGGAACGGGAACCTGAACGTGCCCGCCGCGCCGCCGAGCCCGCGTGGGTCGGCGATGTTCAGGAGGTCGGCCACCAGGGTCTTGTCCAGCGCGCCGTCATGGTCCCGGTCGCGCATGTCGGCCAGGTAGATGCGCTTGACCTTGGCGGCGTCGCCCTGCAGGTTGTCCCGCTCGATGATCAGGAAGCGGTTGCGGTCCACGGCGATCGCGTCGCCGATGGCGTGGGAGGGGTCGTCCAGCCGGTACGTCCAGCGGCGCCCGGTGTAAGCGCCCTTGCGCAGGTCGAACTCGTTCATGCGCAAAGTTCCCGCCGGGTCCCCGTTCACCGTGCCTTCGAGCAGCGGGTAGAGGCGGCGGCCGTCCACGGACCTGGCCATGCCCTCGTACCCCTTGCTGCTGGCGAGGTTGGGCTGGCCGCCGTTCAGCGCCGGGTTCTCGGGGGCCTTGACGCCGGGGAGCTCGATCGGGGCCTGGAGCAGGCGGCCCTGGCGGTCGAAGTGGAGCAGGAACGGGCCGAACTCGTCGCCGACCCAGTACGTGCCGTCGGCCGTGCGCACGATCGACTCGACGTCGAAGTCGGCGCCGGTCAGCGTACGGTCCTGGCGGGTGAGGGGGAACGGGACCAGCCGGCGCGGGTCGGTCAGGTCGACGCCGCCGAGCACCCGTACCGACTTGGCCGCGAAGTCCGGCTTGATGCGGTGGATGCGGAGGAGGAAGTCCGAGCTGTTGGCCTTGTTGCCGAAGCCGTTGTCGGAGAGGACGTCGAACGTGCCGTCGTGGCGGCGGGCGATGCCGCTGAAGCCCTGGACGGGCTGGCCGGGGAACGGCGGGGTGATCCCGTTGACCGGGGCGGTGCCGAGCAGCGAGCCCGACGGCTCGCTGCCGGGGACGTAGGTCTGCGCGGGCAGCGAGGCGAACCCGGTGAGCGTGGCCTGGCCGAAGGCGCCACGATCGGCCCCAGCGGCCGTCGGGGAAGCGGCTGTCGGGGAAGCGGCCAGAGCCGGGGATGCCAAGGCTGGGGCGGCCAGAGCGAGGGCCGCCGTGGCCGCGCAGGTCACGATGGTGATGCGTGTCATGGCGGGCACCCTAGGGCGGCCACATGACGGCAATCCGAACAGCGGGCAACGGGCGATGACCAGTGAGAGTTGTATCACGGCGTCCCGGGACGTCCCGAGGTGTCCACGGGGTGTCTGGCGGGCGCCGGCGGCTTCAGGTGCTCCTGAGCGGTGGGATGCTGAAGGCATGGATCCGATGCGCGTCGTGGCGGCGGCGGTCGTCGACGAGGGCCGCCTGCTGGTCGTGAGCAAGAAGGCGGCTCCCGGCGTGTTCTACCTGCCGGGAGGCAAGCCCGAGCCGGGCGAGGCCCCCGAGGAGACGCTGGCCAGGGAGCTGGCGGAGGAGCTGGGGGTGCGCCCGCTCGACGCGGCGCTGCTGGGTCACGTGGAGGATGTGGCGGCGCTGGAAGGCGTGCCGATGCGCATGACCGTCTACACCGCGCGACTGGATCGCGGCCCGAGACCGGCTGCGGAGCTGGCCGCGCTGGGCTGGACCGACGGACGCGACGAGTTGCGGCCGTGCCTGGCGCCGGCGGTGCGCGACCAGGTGGTCCCGCTGCTCGTCCGTGCCGGGGCGCTCTGAGGCGGGCTTTGGACGGATGGGTTACGGGGTGCTTTGAGGCGGGCGCCGGACGGATGGGTTACGGAGCGAATTGAGGCGGGCGCCGGACGGATGAGGATACGGGGTGCTTTGAGGGGCGGCGCGAAGAAAGGGCGAGGGTGCTGCACGCGCGGGGCCGGGGTGTGGGAACGACAGAGACCACCCAGCCCGAGGCGTCGGGTGGGTGGTCCTGTGGTCGTGCGGAGTGAGGCGCCTGATCAGGCAGTTGCCCCGACCGGGTTCGCCAGAGCCTGGACATGGAGGGCCAGGCTCTGGTTCATCGGGACAACTGCACGATCACGCGATGATGGTGACGCTGCCGGGTGTGTCAGGCGGCGGAGATGCCGGCGCTGGCCGCGCGGCGCATACGACGGCGACGCTCGGAGGCGCGCTCGTCCTCGTTGAGACCGCCCCACGTGCCGTACTTCTCGGGCCGGGACAGCGCGTAGTCAAGGCACTCGTTGCGGACAGGGCACTGGGCGCAGATCGCCTTGGCCTTCCGCTCACGTACGTCACGCTCGGGCTGCCGCTCCCCATCGGGGCCGAAGAAGAGCACGAGGTCCTCACCCCGGCACGCGGCATCATCCTGCCAACCCCAGCTGGGGCGCGGGCGGGCGAGCTGCCGACGTACCTGAGACATGAGAAAACCACCTTCGTGAGAGGTATTTCGGTATTTGAGCCGCATTGGACGCTTTTGGCGTCACTGTTCCAACGCAGTGTCGGGCCGTGATGTTCCCTAGCTCAGGTGAGGGCGGGCGTGGCGTACCGCACAGGCGTGAGCCTGTCCAGCGAAACCAGCCGGTAGGTGGTGATCGTCTCGGCGCAAGCCGTACCACACGGCGCTGTGAACGCCGATGGCTCAACCACAACCTGGAACCGGACGTCTCCGCAGCACACGATGGCTTCGGTGACGTCACCGTCCGACCTGAAGGATTCCACGGCCACTGCGCCGACAGAACACTCTCCCGTATGTGCTCGGGCGAAGTGCTCGACGGCCTGCAATGGCTCAGGGATGCCTGCGCGTCCCCGGTAGCGGTCGAGAATGACCTCGCCCGACCGGTACGCGTTAGCCGCTGCCAGTGAAGCAGCCTGAGACATGCTGCCGTAGAAAATTCCGTGTGGCAAGCACACGAGGTTGGCGGCGTAACGATCGCCGCCAACGTGTGACGTTTCCCACACTCTGTCCGGCAACGATTCAGCCAGGAATCGAGCGAGGGGTAGTCCAATGCGGGCGCAGCACACATTGCGCTTGGCGTGCGTGCAGACCAGAAATACCGGCTCGTCCTCAAGTATGCAGGACTCCGGGACCACTCCGGCCACCAGCGCGTCCAGGTCAAGATCGTCAGGACCTGCGATGACACCTTGCGCCAGCCAGGGGCGATGCCCCGCCGCGTACCCCACTAGCACACGGATCCCCTGCTCCTGTGGGCGGGTCCGCTTACCGGGGCGGCGGATCAGCTGGGGGCGGATACCGCGTTCGAGCGCCCGCTGCACCAGGGTTGAGATTTTTTCAGGAAGTTCCCAGCTTTCCAGGCGGGATGGCCAGGCTCCGGTGTATTCGATGAGCAACCACAGCCTGGCTCCCACGGTGGCGCTGGCCAAAGTGGGCACCAGCCCGGTGTGGCATCCCCTGGGATGCTCGCAGCCCGTCGCCAACGCCTGTTCCCCTCCCCGATCGACTTAGGTAAGCCTAATCTAACGGGTTGGTGCGTTCATGTGGGGATGCTTTGCTCCAATACGGCTCGTGTCGCGCTCAGCGCGCGGTCCCTGTCCGCTTTGACCAGGCCGATCCTGGTTCTCCTGTCCAGCAGGTCGCCCTCGTCGAGCGCGCCCTCGTGCCTGACGGACCAGAGCAGCTCGCCCTCGGTGATGCCGAGCCCGACCTCCTCCGGGTACGCCTTGACGAGCTCGTGCACCGACTCGGCCTCGCTCCCGTACCGCTCGGCCAGGCGCGGCGGCACCCCGGACGGCTGCGGGCCGGCTCCGACGAGGGGAATCCGCCGCGTACGGCTCCGCCCCGCCCGGAGATCTCCGGACGCGACCGCTCGATCCACCGCGTCCTCGGCCATCCGCCGATATGTCGTCAGCTTGCCGCCCACCACGGTGACGAGCGGGCCGTCGGACAGCACCGCGTGCCTCCTCGACAGGTCGGCCGTGCGCCCGTCAGCCCCCAGAAGGGGCCTGAGGCCCGCGTACGCACCCGCAACCGCCTCTCTGGTCACCGGAACCTCAAGAACCCCGTTCAGCACCTCCAGAAGCGTTCTGACGTCTTCCTCGGGCGCCTCGGGAACATCCGGCACCGGCCCGTCCACCGGCTCGTCCGTGAGCCCGACGTAGATCCGGCCGTCCCGCTGGGGGAGTACGAGCGCGAATCGGTTGGTCTCTCCGGGAATGGGCAGGTGCATGCCCGCGATCAGTCCAGGAAGCGTTCCCGGGGACAGCACGAGGTGCGTCCCGCGCGACGGCCGCAGCTTCACCTGCGGGTCCAGCGTCCCGGCCCACACCCCCGTCGCGTTGACCACGGCCCGCGCGCGGATGGTGAGCTCCGCGCCCGTCAGCTCGTCGCGTACGAGGGCGCCCTGGTCCGTGAGCCGCAGGGCACGGCAGCGGGTCAGCACGCGGGCCCCGTGCGCGGCGGCGGTCCTGGCGATCGCCACCACCAGGCGGGCGTCGTCGAGCAGGCGGCCGTCCCAGGACAGCAGCGCGCCGCGCAGGCCCTCCTCGCTCAGGACCGGCGCCAGCGTGTGGGCGCGGGCCGCGTTCAGCCGGGCAGGGCCGGGCAGCAGGCGGCGCGGCGTCCTGGCGGCGGCGCGCAGCCCGTCGCCGAGCCGGTAGCCGGCCATCACCAGCGCCGCCTGCCGCCGCGAGACCTCCGAGGTCAGCGGCAGCACGTACGGGTGCGCCCTGACCAGGTGCGGCGCGGTCGTACGGAGCAGGATCCCGCGCTCGACCGCGCTCTCGTGAGCGACGCCGACCTGCCCCTTGGCCAGGTAGCGCAGCCCGCCGTGCACTAATTTGGAGCTCCACCTGGAGGTCCCGAACGCCAGGTCGTGCGCGTCGATCGCCGCTACGCTCAGCCCTCTGGACGCCGCGTCGAGCGCGGCTCCGGCTCCCGTCGCGCCGAGGCCCACCACCAGCACGTCCACCCGTTCCTCGGCGATCTCGCGCAACTCGCGGGAGCGTCTGCGGGCGTTCAGCGAGCTATCCAAGGTAGGCCTCCAGCAGGGTGACGAGCTCGGCGTCGAGCTCGTCCAGCGTCACGGGGTCGAGCATGGTGGGCGCGGACAGCAGGAACGACTGGGCCACCAGCAGCACCGCCCGTGCCTTGCGCGGGTCGCCGACCGCCTGTTCGAGCACGGACAGCACGGCCTCGTGGCTGGCGCCCCGCCGGTCGAGCAGGTACGGCATGAGCAACTCGGGATCCGCCTCCACGATCTTGCGCCACAGCGGGTGCGCGCGCAGCCCCCGCACGCCCGCCACGACCGCGCGCACCGGGTCCGACATGTCCAGCCCCTCGACCACGCGCACCCATTCCCTGGTCATCAGGTCCGCGACCAGCGTGCGCACGTCCGGCCAGCGGCGGTAGAGCGTCATCCGCGACACCCCGGCCCTGCGTGCCACGTCCGTGAGCGTCGTCCTGCGCACCCCATAGGCCAGCACGCAGTCGTGTGCCGCGTCCAGCACGCCCTCATTGTGACGAATCGACGTCATGTGTCACAGTGTAAGCGTGCCTAGAGACGTATGTGCGCCGAAGGAACCGATGTCGTGGTCGGGGTGGGGCGACCTGGCCAAGGCTCGCGAGCTGCCCGAGGAGATCCGCAAGCTGCTGCACGACCTCCTCGGCGTGCGCGCGCCGGCCGCGCCGCCCGCCTCGCTGGAGTCGGTGCGGCTGCCGCCGGTCGCCCTGCCCGCGCCGCTGCTCGCCGCGCTGGCCGGGGTCGCGGGTCCCGCGCACGTGCTGACCTCGCACGAGGCGCGGGTACGTCACACGCGCGGCAAATCCACTCCCGACCTGCTGCGGATGCGCGCGGGGGACGGGTCGGACGCCCCCGACGCGGTGGTGCTGCCCGGCTCGCACGAGGAGGTCGAAGCGCTGCTGCGGCTGTGCTCGGACGAGCGGATCGCGGTCGTGCCGTTCGGCGGCGGCACCTCGGTGGTGGGCGGGCTCGCGGCGGCCCGCGCGGGCTTCGCCGGGGTGATCGCGCTCGACCTCGGCCGGCTCGACCGGCTGCGGTCGGTCGACGCCGAGTCGATGGTGGCCGAGTTCGAGCCCGGGGTACGGGCTCCCGAGGCCGAACGGCTGCTCGCCGGGCACGGGCTGACGCTGGGCCACTTCCCGCAGTCCTACGAGTACGCCACGCTCGGGGGCTTCGCCGCGGCCCGCTCCAGCGGGCAGGCCTCCGCGGGGTACGGCCGCTTCGACGACATGGTCGTGGGACTCACGCTGGCCACCCCGTCGGGCACCCTGGAGCTGGGCCGCGCTCCCAAGTCGGCGGCCGGGCCCGATCTGCGGCAGCTCGTGCTGGGCTCCGAGGGCGCCTTCGGTGTGATCACGTCGCTGCGGCTGCGGGTGCGGCGGGTCCCGGCCGAGCGCCGTTACGAGGGCTGGCGGTTCGGGTCGTTCGCGGCGGGATCGGCGGCCGTGCGGGCGCTCGCCCAGGAAGGGCCGCTTCCGGTGGTGCTGCGGCTTTCCGACGAGACGGAGACCATGATCGGCCTGGCCCGGCCGGACACGATCGGCTCAGGAGGGTCGGGGTGCCTGCTGATCGCGGGATACGAGGGCACGGGCTCGCCAGAGGGACGGGAGGGCGGCTCGGCGGCGGACGTGCTGGCGCGGATGGGCGGGGAGCCTCTGGGGGCGGCTCCGGGTGAGGCGTGGGAGCACGGCCGGTTCTCGGCCCCGTACCTGCGCGACTCCCTGCTCGCGGCCGGCGCGACCGTCGAGACGCTGGAGACGGCCGGGTTCTGGGCGAACCTGCCGCGGCTCTACGACGCCGTCCGGCTGGCCCTGCTCGGCGCGCTCGGCGCGCCGCTGGTCATGTGCCACATCTCGCACGTGTACGAGACCGGCGCCTCGCTCTACTTCACCGTCGTGACCCCGCAGGACGCCGATCCGCTGGCCCAGTGGGAGCGGGCCAAGTCGGCCGTGAACGCGGCCATCGTCGCCGCGGGCGGGACGATCACGCACCACCACGGGGTCGGGCGGGACCACCGGGAGGCGTACGCGGCGGAGCTCGGGCCTGTGGGCGCCGGCATCCTGGAGGCGGTCAAGGCCAGGCTCGACCCGGCCGGGATACTCAACCCCGGCGTGCTCATCCCTCAGCAGTCGGCCGGCGGGATCTGATCGGCCTCCGCCAGCATCTCGGCGGCCTCGCTGTAGCGGTGGAGCGCCTCGAACGCGCCGGCGAGGCAGTGCAGGGAGACCACTAAAGGCCCGCCGCCGATCGCGCGGGTGAGCGCCACCGCCTCCTGGGCCATCGGCAGCGCCTCGGTGGCCTTGCCCCGTTCGAGCAGGATTCCGGCCGTCGTGCGCAGGGCCCGGGCCAGCAGATCCGTGTGCTTTCCCGCGGACTCGCCGACCAATGTCCGGCTCATCGCGACGGCCTGGCTCGCGTTGCGGAGAGCTCCTCCGCCCCAGCGGGAACGAGTGCGGGCATAAGCGAGCAAACCCTCAATGGCCTCCACTTGAGAAGTGCCTCTTCGGGTCGCGTCGTCCGGGCCGTTACGGGACATGCGAGCCCCCCTCGGTGGTCCCTACCGCTTGTTTGGGGGGTGAGGCTACACCATTGCGAACGATCTGTGTCCCCGACGGTACGGAGCGTTCAAGATGCGCGAATGGTAGATCGCGGTAAAGATGTGGTCATGGTGGAAGTAGCGGCTGAGCGTGGAAAGCAGGTTTCCTCACGGGTCTCCGAGGAGGGCGCCGGTTGGGCCTGCTCGCAAACAGGTACGTTTGCGCAGCTCAGACCGAACAATCAGGGCTTTAGCTGGCTGAATCCGCGCACGCTCTGGCTGTCGCGTAACGAGATCCTCGCCGGGTTGTTCGGCGATCCTTCGGGACAGGTGCGGGCGCGCTGGCTGGAGGCTCAGGAAGCGCGCGGGATTGACCCGGAATTTCGTATCAAAGCGCCTGTCGGGCGAAATTTCAGTTTCCTTCTGCTCGGTGACACCGGAGAAGGCGACGCGTCCCAGTACGCCGTTGTTCCGGGCATGCTGAAACTCGGTCAGGGAACGTCGTTCGCCGTCATCGCCAGCGACGTGATCTATCCGACGGGATCGGGCAACGAGTACGGAGACAAGTTCTTCCGCCCGTACATGGACTATGACGCCCCTATCTACGCGATTCCCGGCAACCACGACTGGTACGACGGCCTCGGCGGCTTCATGCGTGTCTTCTGCGACACGCCGGCGCTCAAGCCGAAGCCGGACCGCGGGCTGCGCGGGCTGCTGTGGCGCAAGCCGGAGACGATCGACGAAGCCCGGCTCGAACAGGTTCGCGAGCTCAGGGGCAAGCCGTCCCAGCAGGCGACGCAGCCGGGGCCGTACTGGGCGATCGAGAGCGACAGCCTGGTCGTCGTCGGCGTGGACACCGGCATCAGAGGCATGATCGACAAGACCCAGACCGCCTGGCTGCGGCGCGTCTCACTCGACCCGCGGCCGAAGATCCTCGTCACCGGCAAGCCGATCTACACGCGCAACGACTACAAGCCGTCGCCGCTCGAAGAGGGCGGCACGATCGACGACATCGTGCGCGACCCGGCACACCGGTATGTGGCGGCCATCGGCGGAGACGTGCACAACTACCAGCGTTACCCGGTCAAGGTGGGAGATCGGGTGATCCAGTACATCGTGTCGGGCGGCGGCGGCGCGTTCATGCACGCCACGCACACCATCGGCAGGGTGGACGTGGCGGGGGTGCACGAGGACGACTTCAAGTGCTACCCGCTGCGCGGCGACTCGCTGTCCTTCTACAGCCAGCTCTACGCCCGCAGGCTGCGCATGAAGTGGCTCTACCTCACGCCTCGCGAGGCCGTCTGCATCATGTCGCAGCACATCAAGAACGAGCCGGTCAGGACCCCCGAAGGGCCCGTGACGATCACTCGCAGGATGCGGTGGGCGGCGCGGCTGCTCGGGGCCTGGCCGTGGCCGTTCAGGCTGCCGGTGGACAAGGTCTTCCACCGCTACCTGTCCGAGCTGTCCGACTGGGACACGCCGCCGTTCTTCAAGCAGCTCCTGCACGTCGACGTCACGCCGGAGGAGCTGACCCTGCGCTGTTTCGCCGCCACCGGCTGCCTGAGCCAGGAGCTCGACCCGCCGCTGGAGGACGAGGTGACCATCAGCCTGGCTTGACGCGCTCCCCAGTCTGACGTTCAGGCCGGCGATTCCGGTGGCCGGTCGCGATTCTGTCGGCCCCGTTTGGCACCCTTGACCTCGTGTACGTCGTGGTCGCCGGAGAGAGCCTGCTGCCCGTCGGGGGCGCCGCTCGCCGCGTCCCCGGCCTGGCGGAGGCCGTGCGTGAGCTGGAGGCCGCCGAGCGGCCCCGCTGGGTGTGGGCCGACACCAGAGAGGACTACGCGCCGCTGCTCGGCGCGGGGGTGCGGGTCTCACGCTGCCACGACCTTGCGCTGACGGAAGGGCTGCTGCTCGCCTACGAGGGCCGCTACGGCCAGCCCCGCTCGGCCAGGGCCGCGCACGCCAGGCTGCACGGGCTGCCGGTGCCGGAGGAGGAGCCGAACGCGCCGGGCACGCTGTTCGCGCCTGAGCCGCTCGGCGCGCAGGCCGTGGCCGAGGTGCTGGCCGACCAGCTCCGCCGGATCGAGGCGCTGCCCGAGCCGGGGCGGTTCAGGCTGCTGGTGGCGGCCGAGTCGGCGGGCGCGCTCGTCGCCGCCGAGATGTCCCACGACGGCATGCCGTGGCGCAGGGACGTGCACGACGCGCTGCTGACCGACCTGCTCGGGCCGCGGCCCGTCCACGGCATGCGCCCGGCCAAGCTGCAGACGCTGGCCGACGAGGTGGCGGCGGCGTTCGGGCATCCGGTCAACCCCGACTCCGTGCAGCAGCTGGTGAAGGCGTTCAAGGGGGCGGGGGTGGCGCTGAAGACGACCAGGTCGGAGGAGCTCAAGCGGATCGGCCATCCGGCCGTGGCGCCGCTGCTGGCCTACAAGGAGCTGGCCAGGCTGTTCAGCTTCCACGGGTGGGTGTGGGCCGACCAATGGGTGCGTGACGGGCGTTTCCGCCCCGAATACGTCGTGGGCGGCGTGGTGTCCGGGCGGTGGGCCACCAACGGCGGCGGGGCGCTGCAGATCCCGAAGGCGATGCGGCGGGTGGTGGTGGCCGACGACGGGTGGGTGCTGGTCGTCGGCGACGCCGCGCAGCTGGAGCCGCGGGTGCTGGCCGCCATGGCCGGTGACGTGGGGCTGGCCAGGGCCGCCGGGGAGATCGACCTCTATTCGGCGCTGGCGCAGTCGTTCGGGGGCGAGCGCGACAACGCGAAGATCGCGATGCTGTCCGCCATGTACGGCGGCACCAGCGGCGACGCGCCCAAGCTGCTGGCCGTGATGCGGCAGCGCTTCCCCAAGGCCTACCAGTTCGTCGAGGACGCGGCCAAGGCGGGCGAGGAGGGGCGGCTCGTGCGCTCCTGGCTGGGGCGCACCAGCCCGCCGCCGTCGGCGCGGTGGAAGGAGCTGGTGTCGGGGCCTGAGGGCGTGCGGGCGGCTCGCGACCGGGGGCGCTTCACCCGGAACTTCGTGGTGCAGGGGACGGCCGCGGAGTGGGCGCTGGCGCTGCTCGCGGTGCTGCGCGGACTGCTGCCGGAGCCGGCCAGGCTGGTGTTCTTCCAGCATGACGAGGTGATGGTGCACTGCCCGCTGGAGCAGGCCGAGGAGGTGATCGCGGCCGTGTCGGAGGCGGCGGGGCAGGCGAGCAGGCTGCTGTTCGGGGGGACGCCGGTGCGCTTCCCGATGGAGGCCGTCGCGGTCAGCGCCTACTCCGACGCCAAGTGATCCGGACGGAGGGCGGGTGCGGTGGGTGGCTCTGAGGCGGGTCAGGCGGGGGTGGTGCGGCGCCAGGTGGTGGTGAGCCAGAGGCCGGCGATGGCGACCATGATGCCGACGACCAGGCCGAGCACGCCGTAGCCCAGCAGGCCGACGATGGCGCCGGCGACGATCGTGCCCGTGGCGCCGCAGACGTTCATCAGCAGGTCCGACAGCCCCTGTACGGAGGCCCGCCGGTCGATCGGGACCGACTCCGTGACCAGGGCGGAGCCGGCCACCAGGCCGCACGACCAGCCGAGCCCGAGCAGCACCAGCGCGGCCGTCACCTGCCAGATCCGGTGCCCCGCCGTGCCGGCCAGGGCGGCGGCGCTCAGCAGCAGTCCCATGCCGAGCACCAGCACCGGCACCTTGCCCGCCTTGTCGGCCAGCCAGCCCACGACCGGCGAGAGCACGTACATGCCGGCGATGTGCAGGCTGATCACGAGACCGATGACGTCCAGGTTCGAGCCGTCGTGGTGGAGCTTGACGGGGGTCATGGACATGACGGACACCATGGCCGTGTGGCTGACCGCGATCATGATGAGCGCCTGGCGGGCCATCGGGGTGGTGCGCAGCGTCTGCCAGGCGGTCCTGATCGTCGAGGCCCGGCCGGTCACGGGGCTCTCGCCGCCGTCCAGGTCGCGGGCCAGCTGGAGCGGGTCGGGGCGCAGCAGGAAGACGATGATGGCCAGCGCCACGGCGAAGGCCAGTGCCGCGAAGGCGAACGGCCCCGCCTTCTCCACCAGCCCTAACCGCATCCCGATCTGGTCGGCGGGCTTGGCCAGGTTGGGACCGGCCACGGAGCCGACCGTGGAGGCCCACACGACCAGCGACAGATGCCGGGCCGCGCGCCCCTTCGGCGACAGGTCGGTGGCGGAGTAGCGGGCGGCCAGGCTCGCCGCGCTGCCGCCGCCCACGAACACCAGGCCGGCCAGCAGCAACGGCCAGTTGCGCAGGCTGATCGCGGCCACGGAGATCGCGCAGCCGCCGAGCGCCGCCACGTACGCCAGCGCCAGACCCGCGCGGCGGCCGCCCTTGCCCGACGCCCTGGCCGTCGGCAGGGCCAGCAGCGCCGCGCCGAGCACGGTGGCCGTGCCCGCGAAACCGCTGATCACCGTGGAGCCCGACAGGTCGTCCACGACCACGGAGCTGAGCGCCAGCCCGACGGCCACGCCCACGCCGCCGACGATCTGCGCCGCGGTCAGCACGCCAAGGGTGCGGCGCTGGATGATCCGGACGCGGTCAGAGGTCAGGGCAGGGGGCTTTGTGGGGGTGCTGGTCACTTGTGAAGTCTCCCATAGCCCCTGACATCGCCCCAAAGGGGACGGCCGCCCTTTTTTAATTGAGAATGCCGATTTTTCGCGATATTTCAGAGAATAGCGACCGAATCACCTTGCGCAATCCGGCCCGGCGCGTCCGGAATCAAGTTGATGCCGAACCACACTTTGCCGTCCCGCCTGCGGTGTTTGGCCAGGGTCCTGATGGGTTCCTTGCCCTTTGTGTAGGTCGCGGTGTCGATCGTGGTCAGCACGCACCGATCGCAGCCTTTGGTGACGCGGAATGTCACCTCGCCGATCCGCACGCGCCTCCACTCGTCCTCGGCGAACGGGGTGCCGACGTCGTCGATCACCACGTTCGGGCGGAATCTGTGCATGGGGAGCGGCGCGGGCGCCTCCTCGCCGCGTTCTGCGGCGGTCTTCGCGATCCAGTCGTCGAGCTGCGCGAGCGAGTCGTTCGACGTGAGCAGCAGCGGATAGGCGTCGGCGAGGCTCACCCGGTCCTCCGGCGTGCCGTACGCGGGATTGACGGGCCGGCGGGTCGGGTCGTCGAGCCACTTGAGCCGGACCGGCCGCCCGGCCAGCTCCGACAGCCACCGTGCGGCGGCGTCGCCGCAGTCGGTGAGCGCCACCGGCGTGCCCCGCATGTCCACCGTCGAGATCGCCGAATCCGGGACGACCCGCAGCGGGGCGGCGTGCGGGCCGGTCAGGGTCAGCGTGTCTCCGTCGAGCAGGGGGAGACAGGCCAGCAGGCTCGGCTCCTCACGGGCGGTGATGATGCCTCCGTGCTCGTCGGTGATCAGGTAGCGCCGGTCGCCGGCCAGCCCCCAGGGCTGTACTTCGGCCTCGTGCACCTCGTGTCCCGCGGCGGACTTCACAGGATAGAAATGGATGCTCGCGAGCTTCATATGGCTGACCGTATCTCACCGCTTTCCG
This sequence comes from Nonomuraea rosea, assembly GCF_039539705.1. NCBI lineage: Bacteria > Bacillati > Actinomycetota > Actinomycetes > Streptosporangiales > Streptosporangiaceae > Nonomuraea > Nonomuraea rosea. The sequence continues at coordinate 339,171 of NZ_BAABDQ010000003.1, forward strand.
GTGCAGCGGCCACGGCGGAATCCTTGCGCCGCAGGCCGGCGGACAGGGCGACGGTGCCGAGCGCGACGACGCCCATCGCGGCCCCGACCCAGGCGACGGACGGGTAGCCGAGGCCGCCGCCGATGGCCAGCCCGCCCAGCCAGGGGCCGATGGTGATGCCGACGTTGAAAGAGGAGACGTTCACCGCGGCGGCCAGCGTGGGGGCGTCCTTGGCGAGCGCGAAGACGCGGGTGTTCAGCGCCGGGTTGGTGGCGAAGCCGAACGCGCCCAGCAGGAAGACCAGCGGGACGGCCACCGCCGCGACCGAGGCGCCCATGGCCAGCGCCGCCGAGGTGACGATCAGGCCCGCGATCCCGGTGTACAGCGACAGGAACGGCCGGGCGTCGGCGCTCCTGCCGCCGATCGTGATCCCGATCAGCGAGCCGGCCCCGTAGAGCGCCAGCACGGCGGGCACCCAGGCCGACTCCAGGCCCGTGGTGTCGACGAGCAGCGCGCTCAGGTAGCTGAACGAGGCCAGCAGCGCGCCGGTGGTCAGCGCGGTCGTGCCGTACGCGAGCCAGAGCCTGGGATCGGTCATGGCGCGCAGCTCGGCCGGCAGGCGCGGGGTGGCCGTGTTCCCGGGCCGGCCGCCGGGGATCGTGGCCGCCACACCGGCCGCGGTGAGCACCGACAGCGCGGCCACCGCCCAGAACGCGGCCCGCCAGCCGAGGTGCTGGCCGATGACCGTGCCCAGGGAGAGCCCGACGATGGTGGCGACGGTCAGCCCGCCGGCGACCACGCTCATGGCCTTGCCGCGGGCGTTCGAGGGCACCAGGCTGATCGCGGTGGTCGCCGCCACGGCCCAGAACCCGGCGTAGACGAACGCGCCCGCCACGCGGGTGGCGAACAGCATGCCGTAGCTCGTGGTCAGCGCCCCGACGACGTGTGTCAGGGCGAAGATCCCCATGAACGTCAGCAGCACCGTACGCCGGGGCCAGCGCAACGTGACGACGGCGAGCACGGGCGCGCCCACCAGCATCCCCATCGCGAACGCCGAGATCAGCAGGCCCGCGTCGGGCACGGACACCCCGAGGTCGGCGGCCAGCTCGGGGAGCAGGCCGGCCAGCATGAGCTCCGAGGTGCCTTGAGCGAAGATCGCGAGACCCAGGATGTAGATCGCCAAGGGCATGGTGACTCCTCCAATTTTAGATTGATCAGTTCAAAACGAGAGCGTGAAAAAGTCAGAACACGCTCAGCGCGGTTCGCGCGATCGACTCCAGCGCGGTGCGGTCGTGGCCGCCGCGTGCGGCCACGCGCAGGCCGCTGACCGTGGCGAAGACGAAGTGCGCCAGGGTCTGCGGGTCCTGCGCCGCGTCCAGCTCGCCGCGCGAACGGGCGGCCTCGAACGCCTCCCGCATCACCCGCAGCCGCTTGTCGTTGTCGCGGCGGAGCAGCTCGGCGATCTCGGTGTCGTGGGGCGCCAGCTCGACCATCGAGTTGACCACCAGGCAGCCGGCCGGGTCGCCGGGCTCGGGATCGACCGCCCACCACAGGACCGTGCGGACCTTGTCCCTGACCGGGAGGTCGCCGTCCATCAGCTCGGCGAGCGAGGCGTTGCGCTCGCCGGTGTAATGGAGCAGGGCCTGCCGGAACAGGTCGCGCTTGCTGGTGAAGGTGTTGTAGATGCTGCTGCGGCCCAGGCCGGTGGCCTCACACAGGTCCTGGGTCGAGGTGGCTTCGTAGCCCGCGGCCCAGAACGCGCGCATGGCCGACTCGATCGCCCTGTGCTCCTCGAACTTCCGCGGTCGTGCCATGCCACGACCGTAGCACGTTTTGGAACGGTTGGTGCAAAACGTGCTACGGGGTCACGCCGTGTGGCGGAAGGTGTCCAGGAAGACCGTGCGGGTGTCGGCCTGGTCGTCCCACTTGAGCTCGGGCAGGTCGAACGTGATCTTGTACGCGGACTTGTCGTCGATCGTGACGTACCGGGTCAGCGCGTGCATCGGGACGCCGTTGGCCGTCGTGTAGGTGTACTCCCAGTCGGCGGCCTGCCAGTTGCGGTAGGTCGCGGCCTGGAGCTGCACCTGGATGTAGCCTTCCACGCCGCCCGCGGCCTCCTGCTTGCCCAGCTCGGACAGCCCGCCATCGGGCTGCGACGTGGCGGGCTCCACCACGATCCGCATGCCGGAGTCCTTGGGGCCGTTGAACGTGGCCTTGTCGCCCGAGGCGGCCAGCCGCCAGTCCGCGGGCACGGCGGCGGCGAACCCGGTGGGCGTGTGCTCCTTGTAGCCGTCGGGCACGGCGCCCGCCTCGGTCCGCTCGGGGGCCGCGGTGCTGCCGGCGGGCAGCGGGGCGCTGGTCTGCACCACCTGGGGCGAGCCGCCCGAGAGGATGATCGCGACGGCGCCCACGACGACGGCGACCGCCACGACGACGCTGATGATCATGAGTGGCGCGGGGCGCTTGCTGCGGCCCCAGAAGCCGTCGTCCTCCTCCGGCCTGCGCCGGCTCTTGCCCGTGCGCGGTCCCGCGTCGGGCAGTGAGAGCAGGCGGTTGTGCCCGATGTCCTGCGCCAGGTCGCGCGACTGGTCGCGCAGGTCGTCGGCGGAGGCCAGCGGCCACGGGGTGGCGGCGGAGGACGTGCGGCTGTCGCTGGTGAGCGGCAGGATCGGCTGGGGGCGCGGGCCGGTGGGGGAGTCCAGGTCGTCGTCGGAGTCGTTCGCGATCCTGCGCGGCCCCGGAGGGGCCCCGAACGGCGGCTGGGCATGAGGGCCCGAAGGGCTCCCGAGCGAATGCCCGCCCGACGGCCCGCCCAAAGGAGGCCCGCCCAGGGCGTGCTCGCCGGACGGCCCACCCACAAAGTGCCCGCCCGACGGGCCGCCCAAAGAATGCCCGCCCGACGGGCCGCCCAGGGAGTGCCCGCCCGATGGGCTGCTCAGCGGGTGCGCGCCCGACGGTCCGCCGTGCGGCGGCATGGCCTGGGGTCCCGACGGGCCGCCGAACGCGTCGAAACCGCCCGAGGGCTGCGCCAGCTGGTCGGTCCGATGGCTGCCCGACGGGCTGGTCAGGCCGTCGTACGGCATCGAGTAACCGCCGGAAGGGCTGGTCATCGGGTCGTACGGCACGCGTACCGGCCCCGAGGGCGTCTCCACGATCCGTGAGGGCATCGGCCCCGACGGGGTGTCCAGCGGCGGCAGCAGCCCGGCCGGCGTCGGGTTGGCCTGGCTGGGCAGCGTCTCGGGGGCGCGCGGACGGGCGGAGCCGTGCGCCCGCAGCACCGCCTCCAGCATGTCGATGACCTGGGTCGAGGTGAGCCGCTCGGCCGGGTTCTTGCGCAGCAGCCCTTCGATGACCGGCATGAGCGCGCCGGCCCGCTGCGGCGTGATCGGCTCCTGGGTGAGCACGGAGCCGAGCACCGCGACGGGATCGGGCCCCTCGTACGGCGGCCGCCCCTCGACGGCGGCGTACAGCGTCGCGCCGAACGACCACAGATCGGCCGCCTGCGTGATCGCCTGCCCGGACAGGCGCTCCGGCGGGATGTACGCCGGCGATCCCATGAGCAGCCCGGTCTGCGTGATGTTCACGTCGCCCTCGATGGCCGCGATGCCGAAGTCGGTCAGCACCACCCGGTCCGAGGTCAGCAGCACGTTGCCGGGCTTGATGTCGCGGTGCAGGATCCCGGCGGCGTGCGCGTGACGCACCGCGTCGAGCACCCGGATGCCGATCTCGGCCGCCTGGATCACCGGCAGCGGCCCGCTCTGGCGTACGGCCTGCTCCAGCGACCACGCGCGGACCAGCTCCATCACGATCCAGGGGCGGCCGTCCTCCTCGACCACGTCGTGCACGGTCACGATGCCGGGATGCGTCAGCCGCGCGGCCGACCTGGCCTCGCGCAGCATGCGCCGGTGCGCCACCTGCTTGCCCGCGTGATCGAGCCCGTAGGGCAGGATCAGCTCCTTGACCGCCACGTCCCGGTCGAGCAGGACGTCGTGGGCGTGCCACACCATGCCCATGCCGCCCCTGCCGACCGGCGACATCAGGCGGTAGCGCCTGCCTATCAGGCGACCCAGGCTCTGCGGCGCGCCGCTCGGGGCACCACCCTCCGGGCCGGACCCGCTGAGCAAGCGGTCGGCTGCCATGATCCCGCCCCCATCCGCCTCATCCGTCACGTACTACTTCGAGATTATGAGGTTCGATACGATATCGGCGCGAAATCCGTAATGGAAGTTGGTACCCGCTTACAATGGCCCTGACGTGCGGATATGTTGCAATTCAAATGGATCACTAACGGCGTCGGCGAGAGCCAGCAAAGCGCTGACGAACGCCTCGGCGGGGGGTTTGACCAGGCCCGCACCGACCTGTCCCGTTCCGGGGAGGCGGCCCGCGATGCCGGTGTTGACCACGGGCAGTACACCTGTCCGAGCCACAAGTGTGATGTCGATCCCAACCGGCGTGCCGCGGAAGCCGAGCCCGGGAATCTGGTAGGCCGGATGCTCGGCGAGCGTGATCTCGTACATGGAACGGGTGGCGCGCACGGCGTCGGCCACCTCGCCGCCGACGAACCGCACGATGGCCGGCGCCGCCGCCATCGCGAACCCGCCCAGCCCTGAGGTCTCGGTGATCGTCGAATCGCCGATGTCCGGATTGGCGTCCCCGGGGCCGTACGTGCCGAGGTAGAGCCCGTCGGGCACGCCCGCGGGACCGGTGAACCAGCGCCCGCCCAGCCCCGACACCTGCACGCCGAAGTCGGTGCCGTTCCTGGCCATGGCGACGACCATGGAGGAGCCGGGGATGTCGCGGGCGGCGTCGGTGCTCACCTTGGCCGCGGCCATGCCGGCGTTCAGGAAGAAGTGGTCGTTGCCGTTGATGAAGCGCAGCACCTGCGCGGCGGCTCCCGGCGCGGCCTCGACCACGGCCGGGGCCAGCTCGCGCAGCAGCAGCGAGGTGGCGGCCCGGTTGCGGTTGTGCAGCTCGTCGCCCATCTGCAGCGCCTGCGCCATCAGCGCCCGCAGGTCGATCGGCCCCGTACGCTCCAGCGTCGCCGCCAGCGCCGGCCCCAGCACCTCGTCCATCCAGCGCAGCCGCTCCAGCACCTCCGGCCCGTACGCGCCGTACCTGAGGACCTTGCCCAGCCCCTCGTTCAGCGAGCAGTACGCGGTGCCGCCGTGCTCGTCGTCGCGCACCTCGAACAGCCACATCGACGGGCTCACCACGCCCGCCATCGGCCCCACGGCCCCGTGCTCGTGGCAGGGCCGCCACGCGATCGCGCCCGCCGCCAGCTCGCGCTCCGCCGCCCGCTCGTCGCCCGCCAGGCCCTCCAGCAGCATCGCGCCGATCAGCGCGCCGCGCATCGGGCCCGACGCGCGCTCCCACTCGATGGGCGGGCCCGCGTGCAGGAACATCCCGTCCGCCAGCACCTCGGAGGCCCGCCGCACCCCGACCAGGTGCGGCCGCGCGGAGGTCAGCCGGCGCACGGCCAGCTCGTCCGCGGCCTGCCTGCGCGGGTCGGCGAGGACCGTGGCCAGGGCATCGGCGGTGCCGGGGAGCGGCGGCCGCCAGGACACCGGCGTCGTCGGCACGGCCTGCGCCCTGAGCGCCTCGTCGAGCAGGCTCGCGCCGACGGTGATGACGCGCGGCCCGGCGGCCAGCAGCGGAGAGTTCGGGGTCAAAGCAGGCTCCTGGCGTGCCGTGCGGCCTGGGCGTTGGAGGTGAAGACGGCCGCGCCGGCCTCGCGGAAGGCGGCGGCCTGGCGGTGCAGGTCCTGGGGGTCGCCCTCGGTGCCGATGAGGGCGACCACGACGGTCGCGGGCGTACGGGCGACCGCGTGCGCGAGCGAGGCGGCGGGGTCGGGGTCGGCGCCGTGGCCGAGCACGACGTCCATGAGCACCACGTCCGTGTCCCTGGCCCGGGCGAGCGCCTCCACACGCAGCGTCGGGTCGATCATCGGATGCGCCCTGCCGTCGGTGTAGGCGTCGTCCCCGTAGTCCACGAAGTCGCCCTGCCCGGCGATCTGGGCTGCTTCCGCGCTGAGCGTGCCGCCGGAGTACACGCCCTTGATCGTCTTGTGCGGCGCGGTCCTGCCGCTCCAGGCGGGCCAGGACGGCCACTCGGGCACCGGCCTGCCCAGGACGCGCAGCGCCTCCTCCGTGGCCGCGGTGAGATCCGTCCCTTCGTTCAGCAGCGCCCGCACCACCGGCGTACGCAGCCGCTCCTCGGCCTCCCGCACCATCCGCGCCACCTCGGGGGAGGGCGGCTTGGAGACGAGCACGATCAGCTCCGTGGCCGGGTCCTCGTCGAGCAGGCGCAGGGCGCGCAGCGTGGACAGGCCGCCGACCTCGGCCGACAGGTCCCTGCCGCCCACGCCGAGCACGTGGCTGACGCCCGTGCCCGCCCAGTCGAGCAGGCAGGTGACCTGCTGGGCGCCGGTCCCCGACGCGGCCACCACGCCGACGGGGCCGGGAGTGAGGACGTTCGCGAAGCCGAGGCCCACGCCGCCGATCACCGCCGTGCCGCAGTCGGGCCCCATCACCAGGACGTCCTTCTCCTCGGCCAGCTCCTTCAGCCGCCGCTCCCGCGCCACGGAGACGCCGTCGCTGAAGATCATGACGGGCAGGCCCGCCTGGATCGCGTCCAGCGCCTCGGCGAAGGCGTGCTCGCCGGGGACCGAGACCAGGACCAGGTCGGCCGGGGTCCTGGCGGCCGAGAAGGTGGTCAGCGGCGGCTGCTCCGCCGCGGTCTCCTGCGGCTGGAACCCGGTCAGCCGCCGGTCCGCCTCCGCGACGGCCGCGTCCGGGTCGGCGGCCCGCAGGGCGATCAGCAGGTCGCTCGGGCCGGCCTCGGGGACGGTGAAACCCAGGTCCCTGATGACGGCGACGTTGAGCTCGGTGGCCATGGCGACCATCGCGGCGGCCACGCCGGGCAGCTCGGTCAGCGCGCGGCTGACCCGCATGAGGGTGACCGAGTCGTAGTACGCGCCCTTGCGTACCAGCACCAGCTCCCCGCTCATTCGGGCCTGCTCAGGGACAGGACCGCGCCCAGGCCGATGGCGACGCCCTGGGCGAGGTCGGCGCCGGAGGTGTGGCCGAGGCGGTGCAGGCGGCGCAGGGCGGGTTCGAGCGCCTGCCGGCCGGTGATGCCGCGCAGCACCGCGATCACCTCGGGGCTGGCCTCGCCCCTGGCCGCGCAGTGCAGGAGCGTGGCCGACAGGGGAGTCGTCCGCGTGCGCGCGTCGAACGTGACGGTCGCCGCCAGCCAGTCGGCCAGCCACACCGCCCGATCCGCGCCCGCCGCCGCGCCCAGGTGCCGCAGCGTCACCAGCAGCCCGGCCAGGACGTCGTCGCCGCTCGGCGTGAGCCCGGGGCCCAGGCCGACGAGCTGCTCCGCCGCCGTCACAGCGCCGAGCAGCCAGCCCCTGGCGCAACTGTCCGCGAGCATCTCGACGGCGCCGTTGCCCACCAGCCCAGGACCCGGCGGATCGCCGAGACGGGTGGCGGCGTGTTCGAGGCGGGCCCGGTCGATCCGGCCCAGCGGCGGGGCCGGATCCCACCAGCGGCGCACGCTCAGGCTCAGCGGGCCCAGGTCGATGACGCGGTCGCCCACCGTGGCGTCGTCACCCACCGTGACGTGCGGCAGCGGGCCGGCCAGCAGCACGGAGTTGGGCAGCCTGGTGGCCGTGCCCGTGATGATGGCGATCACCGACGGCTCCAGCTCGGTCCTGACCTCCAGGTACACCCCCGCGGGGAAGGCGGCGAGCACGCGGGCGGGGCGGCGGGACGACTCCAGTACGGGACGGACCGCCGTGCTGGCGGCGCCCGTGACATGGATCCGGGCACGCCGCGCATGAGTACTGACGGTCACTGGACCTCCCATCCGACGTTGGACCTGACCGTAGAACGGGCCGGGAACCCTCCGTACGGGTAAATTTGCCAACAGTCAGCGAGAAGGTTGGCTCTTCCTGACAGACGGCTTCTGGGGTCACACTTTCCCCATGGAGCCCCCCGTCCGTCTCGCCAGCACCGGAACGATCATCCACGGCGTGTCCGTAGGAGAGGTCCTCGGCGTCTCGACCCTCGCGGATGCCAGGCTGATCGCAGGGGAGAGCGGGCTGGGCCGCATCGTGCAACGGCTCAACGTCATGGAGGTCCCCGACATTCTGGCCTGGGTCAAGCCGCACGAGCTGCTGCTGACCACCGGCTACCCGCTGCGCAACACGCCGCAGTCGCTCGGCCGGCTGGTGGCCGACCTGGACGAGCGCGGGCTCGCCGCGCTGGCGATCAAGCTCGGCCGGTACGTGGACGAGCTGCCCGACGAGATGGTGGAGCAGGCCGACCGGCTCGGCTTCCCGCTCATCCTGCTGCCGAACGACGTCGGCTTCGACGACATCCTCAACCAGGTGCTCACCGACATCCTGAACCGGCAGGCCGCCGTGCTGGCCCGCGCGGAGGAGGCGCACCGGGCGCTGGTCCAGGTGGTGCTGGCCGGAGGCGGGCTGGACGAGGTCACCGCCGAGGTGGCGCAACTGCTCGACGTGTCGGTCGCGGCCGTGGACGGCTCCGGCCAGGTGCTGGCCGCCGCCGGGGCCGCCGATCACGTCGCCGTGCTGCGCAAGTCGATCTCCCGCGAGGGCCCGCCGACGTCACCGGCCCGTACGCCCGCCGGGGTGCGGGCGCGGGCGTTCGCGTCGGTGCCCGTGGTGGCCGGCGGGCACCATCACGGCCGGATCGTCGCCTACAGCCCGGTGGGGGCCATCAGGGACAGCGACGTCGGCATCCTCGAACGCGCCGCCACCGTCGCCGCGCTCGTGATCACGCGGCAGGAGGCGGTCAACGCCGTCGAGAGCAAATACCGGGCCGACTTCCTGCGCGACGTGCTCACCGGCCGGGCCGGCACGGCCGAGCGGGTGACGACCAGGGCCAGGGCGTTCGGCTGGGACCTGGCACGGCCGGTGACGGTGCTGGTGGCCGAGCTCGACCCGGACGTGGACGAGCGCAGCGCGCAGGACCGGCTGGTGGCGTGCTGGACCGCGGCGATGCGGCGGCACGACCCGCGCGGGGCGGTGGCCGGGTTCTCGCACGAGGTGGTGGCCGTGGTGGACGCCGCCATCGACGCGACGAGGCTGGCCAAGGACGCGGCGTCGGGGTTCGCGGACGTGCCGCCCGCGACGTTCTCGACCGGGACGTCCCGGCCGAGCCCGGGGGCGGAGACGCTGCCCGAGGCGTACTCGCAGGCGCTGAAGGCGGCCAGGGTCGGGCGGCAGCTGCACGGCCCCGGCGCGGTGGCCCACTTCGACCAGCTCGGGGTCTACCGGCTGCTGTCCCTGGTCAACGACACCGACGAGCTGCACGCGTTCGTACGGGAGACGCTGGGCCCGCTGGCCTCCGACGACGACGCCGAGAACGCCGACCTCAGGCGCACGCTCCAGGTGCTCCTGGAGACCAACCTGAACGTCGCCGAGACGGCCAGGCGGCTGCACTTCCACTACAACACGCTGCGCTACCGCATCGGGAAGCTGGAGCGCATGCTCGGGAACTTCACCGACGACCCGCATCTTCGCCTCAACCTGACCCTGGCCCTGCACGTGCTGCGCATGCGGGGCATCTAGGCTTTGGACTCGTGGATTTCGAACTGCGCTCCGAGTACATCCCGCTGTGCGACCTGCTGAAATATTGCGGGATCACTGAGACAGGGGGGATGGCCAAGCACCTCGTCGCCGAGGGCATGGTCCTGGTGGACGGGGAGGTGGAGCTGCGGAAGCGGGCCAAGATCCGCTCGGGCCAGGTCGTCAGCGGCGACGGCTTCTCGATCCGGGTGGAGTGACGCGCCCCGGCTGAGCGCCGCCCGCCGCACTGGAGCAGGCCGCCACCCCTTATTGTGCTCTCCGACATCTGATGGGGAACATACCCGCTGGTCAGGCGGGGAGATCGAGGTGGTTCGTGGCGTTCGGGTGGAAGTTGCACGGCGATGGGAAGCGCCTGGCGCCCGGTGAGGTGGTCAAGCCGGACGAGCGGCTGAGCTGGCCCAGGATGGTGGGGTTCGGGGCGCAGCACGTGATCGCGATGTTCGGCGCGACGTTCGTCTTCCCCCTTGTCATGGGGCTGGACGCGAACCTCGCCGTGATGATGTCCGGCGTCGCGACGATCCTCTTCCTGCTGATCGTGAAGGGGAAGATCCCCAGCTACGTGGGGTCGAGCGCGTCCTTCGTGGGCGCCGTCACGGCGATCAGGGCGGCGGGGGGCGGCGACGCGACCGTGACGGGGGCGCTGCTCGCCGTCGGCGTCGTGCTGGCCGTGTGCGGGTTCGTCATCCACCGGCTGGGCGTGCAGATCATCCACCGGATCTTCCCGCCCATCGTCACCGGCGGCGTGGTGATGCTGATCGGGTTCGGGATGGCCTACGTGGCGGCGGACGTCTACTGGCCGAAGGACCCGTGGGTGGCGCTGCTGACGATGGCGGCGACGTTCGTGTTCATCGGGCTGTTCCGCGGCTTCCTCGGGCGGATCGGCGTGCTGCTGGGCCTGGTCTTCGGGTTCGTGCTGTCGTGGGTGTGGGACCTCGTGGGCGGCAAGATCCTCGCGCCCGACGCCGCGGGCAACGTGACCGAGCACTTCCGGGTCAACCTGGAGGGGGTCGCCACCGCCGACTGGATCGGGCTGCCGAGCCTGCACGGGCCCGTCTTCGAGGTGTCGGCCATCGTGCTGGTGCTGCCCGTGGTGATCGCGCTCATCGCGGAGAACGTCGGGCACGTCAAGGCCGTCGGCGAGATGACCGGCGCGGACGTGGACGCCTACATGGGGCGCGCGGTGCTGGCCGACGGGGTCGGGACCGTGGTGGCGACGTCGGTCGGCGGATCGGCCACGACCACGTACGCGGAGAACATCGGCGTCATGGCGGCCACCAGGGTCTACTCGACCGCCGCCTACTACATCGCCGGGGTCATCGCGATCCTGTTCGGGCTGTGCCCCAAGTTCGGGGCGCTGATCGCCGCCACCCCCGACGGCGTGCTCGGCGGGGTGACGACCATCCTGTACGGCATGATCGGCCTGCTCGGCGCCAAGATCTGGATCGAGAACCGGGTCAACCTGTCCGACCCGGTCAACCTGCTGCCCACCGGGGCGGGCATCATCTGCGCCATCGGGCCCGTCGCGTTCCCGATCACCGGCACGTTCGCGCTGAGCGGGATCGCCCTCGGCACGATCGTCCTGCTGCTGGGCTACCACCTGCTGCGGGCGGGCCGCCGCCGCGAGGAGGCATCACAAGAGGGCTGACCTCATGTGCGCGAGGGTTCCTCTGGTCGGGCGGGCAGATTTGGCAGATCATGCCCGTGTAGGAGCGTGCCGGCTGGCCTAATGTGCCCGCAACGGAACGAGCCGCCGGTCCGGTGCAAGGCCCAGTACAAGAGGGGCTCTCATGGTTGTGGGATGGACCAAACACGGTGACGGCAAGCATCTGGCCCCCGGTGAGGTGGTCAGACCCGACGAGAGGCTGACCTGGCCCCGCATGGTGGGGTTCGGGGCGCAGCACGTGATCGCGATGTTCGGCGCGACGTTCGTCTTCCCGCTGGTCATGGGGCTCGACCCGAACGTCGCGGTGATGATGTCCGGCATCGCGACGATCATGTTCCTGCTGATCGTCAAGGGCAAGGTGCCCAGCTACCTGGGCACCAGCGCGTCCTTCGTGGGCGGAGTGTTCGCCATCAGGGCCGCGGCCGGCGGCGACGTCGCGAACGCGGACGCGCTCGTGACCGGCTCCATCCTGGTCGCCGGGTTCGTGCTGGCGCTGGCCGGGCTGGCCATCCACTTCCTCGGCGTGCAGATCATCCACCGCATCTTCCCGCCCGTGGTCACCGGCGCGGTGGTGATGCTGATCGGCTTCGGGCTGGCGTTCGTGGTGGCGGACGTCTACTGGCCGCAGGACCACTGGGTCGCGCTCGTCACGATGCTGGTGACGTTCGTGGTGATCGTGCTGTTCAAGGGGTTCATCGGGCGGATCGGGGTGCTGGTCGGGCTGGTGACCGGGTTCGTGCTGTCCTGGGTGCTGGACCGGGCGGCGGGGCAGATCACCTCGGTGCTGCCCGGCGCCAACCTGCGCGACGCCGCGGGAGCCGCCTGCCCGGCGGAGGGCACGTACTGCGTGGCCACGGCCTTCCCGCACGACCGGGTGAACTTCGACGCGGTGGCCTCGGCGCCCTGGTTCGGGCTGCCGAGCTTCCACGCCCCCGACTTCAAGACCTCGGCCGTGCTGCTGGTGCTGCCCGCGGTCATCGCGCTCATCGCGGAGAACATCGGGCACGTCAAGGCGGTCGGCGAGATGACCGGGACCGACGTGGACCCGTACGTGGGCCGCGCCGTGCTGGCCGACGGCGTCGGCACCGTGGTCACCAGCGCGGTCGGCGGCTCGCCCACGACCACGTACGCGGAGAACATCGGCGTCATGGCGGCCACCAAGGTCTACTCCACGGCCGCCTACTACATCGCCGGGGTCATCGCGATCCTGTTCGGGCTGTGCCCCAAGTTCGGGGCGCTGGTCGCCGCGACGCCGGGTGGCGTGCTCGGCGGCGTCACCGTCATCCTGTACGGCATGATCGGCCTGCTCGGCGCGAAGATCTGGATCGAGAACCGGGTGAACTTCGCCGACCCGGTCAACATGGTTCCGATCGGGGCGGGAATCATCCTCGCCATCGGACCTGTACAGCACATCATCGGGGGCGACTTCAGCCTCGAAGGCATCGCGCTCGGCACCATCGTCGTGCTGGGCGGCTACCACCTGCTGCGCGCCATCGCCGGCCGCACGCTGGAGCCGGCCGCGACTTCCGGGCCTCCCGGGCCGTCGGGGAGCGACGCCGGGTGAAGCCGCCGCCGTTCGAGTACCACGCTCCGCGCGACGTCGGCGCGGCGCTGCGGACGCTCGCGGAGGTGCGCGGGAAGGTGCTGGCCGGCGGGCAGAGCCTGATCCCCATGCTGAACATGCGGCTGGCGGCCCCCGAGCACCTGGTCGACATCAACCGGATCGCCGCCCTGGAATCGATCACCGTGACGCGGGGCGGGGTCGAGGTCGGCGCGCTGGTCAGGCACGCGCAGGCGGAGCGCTCGGGCGCGCACCCGCTGCTCGCGCGGGCGCTGCGGCTGGTCGCGCACCCGGTGATCCGCAACAGGGGGACGGTGGTGGGCAGCCTCGTGCACGCCGACCCGGCGGCCGAGCTGCCCGCCGTGCTGGCCGTCCTGGACGGCCACGTCCGCCTCGCCCGCTGGGACGGGTCCGCGCGGGCAGAGCGTGAGGTGGCGGCGCGCGACTTCTTCACCGGGCCGATGGAGTCCGCGGCCGGGCCGGGCGAGCTGGCCGTGTCGGCGTTCTTCCCGGCGCTGGGCCCCCGGACCGGGGTGGCGTTCGAGGAGGTGGCCAGGCGGCACGGCGACTACGCGCTGGCCGGCGTCTGCGCGGTGGTCGCGCTGGACGAGGACGGCCGGGTGGAGTCCGCCAGGGTGGCCTGCGTCGGCGTCGGTCCGGTGCCGCTCGTCGTGGACGTGGGCGAGGTGTGCGGGCGGGTGCCGGCGGAGGCCGCCGACTGGGCCTTTCCCGCCGGGATCGTCCGTGCGCGGAGCGAGCCGGAAGGCGACGTCCACGCCTCGGCCGCCTACCGCGCGCACCTGGTGGGGGTGCTCGCCGAGCGGGCGCTGCGCAACGCGGCGAGAGAGGGGGCGGCGGCCCGTGGAGCATGAGATCACGCTCGTCGTGAACGGCACGGTCAGGCGCGTACGCGTGCCCGCCCGGCGGCTGCTGTCCGACTGCCTGCGCCACGACCTGGGGCTGACCGGCACCCACGTGGGCTGCGAGCACGGCGTCTGCGGCTGCTGCACGGTGCTGCTCGACGGGCAGCCGGTGCGCTCGTGCCTGACGTTCGCGGTGACCGTGGACGAGCGCGAGATCACCACCGTGGAGGGGCTGGCCGACGGGGAGCGGATGTCGGCCGTGCAGCGGGCCTTCGCCGAGTGCCATGGGCTGCAGTGCGGGTTCTGCACGCCCGGGTTCCTCTGCACGGTGACCGCGCTGCTGCGGGAGAACCCGGTGCCGACGCACGAGGAGGTGCTCGAAGGGATCTCGGGCAACCTGTGCCGCTGCACCGGCTACCAGAACATCGTCAAGGCCGTCCACCGGGCCGCCGAGCTGCTGGCGGAGGAAGCATGACGACCGAGCGGCCGGGGGGAGCGGGCATGACGACGAAGCTGCCGGGGGAGGCGACGTGACGACGAAGCTGTTCGGGGAGCCCGTGGCGCGGCGGGAGGATCCGCGGCTGCTCACCGGGCAGGGGCGCTTCCTCGACGACCTCGGGCAGGACGCGCTGGCGGCGGCGTTCGTGCGCTCGCCGCACGCGCACGCCCGCATCCGCGACATCGACGTGACGCCCGCGCTGGACGTGCCGGGGCTCGTCGCCATCTACACCTGGGAGGACCTGCCCGAGCGGGCGGGCCGGGCGCTCCCGCTGCTCATCCCGCATCCCGCGCTCACCCATGGGCGCACCGCCTACCCGCTGGCCAGAGAGGTCGTCAGGCACGTCGGCGAGCCGGTGGTCATGGTCGTGGCCGCCGACAGGTACCTGGCCGAGGACGCCTGCGCGCTCATCGAGGTCGACTACGAGCCGCTGAAGCCGGTCGTCGGCCTGGCGGAGGCCGTCCAGGGCGCGCAGCTCGTGCACGAGGACGTGCCGGGGAACGTCGGCGCGCACCTCGTCCAGGAGGTCGCGGCGGCCGACGGGCGCGGCGCGCGGGAGGCCGTCGAGACCGCGCCGCACACCCTCGCCTTCCGGCTGGACATCGAGCGCAGCGCCAGCATGCCGCTGGAAGGACGCGGCGTCTACGCGCGCTGGGACGGCCGCGACCTGCGCGTCTACTCCAGCACCCAGACCTCGACCAGCGTCCGGATGGCCGTCGCCGCCGCGCTGGGGCTGCCGCTGCCGCAGGTCGAGGTGATCGCGCCCGACGTGGGCGGCGGGTTCGGGGTGAAGATCGTGCATCCGTGGCCGGAGGAGGTGCTCGTCCCGTGGGCGGCCATGACGCTCGGGCGCGAGGTCAAATGGGCCGAGGACCGCCGCGAGCACTTCATCTCCTCGGCGCACGAGCGGGCGCAGGTGCAGCACGTCCGGGTGGGCTTCGACGACGACGGGCGGGTGCTGGGGCTGGACGTGACGATCCTGCACGACCACGGGGCCTACACGCCGTACGGGATCATCGTCCCCATCGTGACCTCCACGCAGCTGCTCGGGCCGTACAAGATCGGGGCCTATCGCGTCGAGTTCACCGCCGTCTACACCAACACCGTGCAGGTCACGCCGTACCGGGGGGCGGGGAGGCCACAGGGCGTGTTCTGCATGGAACGGACGATGGACAAGATCGCCCGATACCTGGGCAAGGACCGGACGGCCGTGCGCGAGGTCAACTTCATCGGGCCGGAGGAGTTCCCCTACGACCAGGGGATGACGTTCCAGGACGGGCGGCCGCTGATCTACGACAGCGGCGACTACCCCGAGATGCTGCGCATGGTCAAGGAGCTGATCGGCTGGGATGAGCACGAGCGGCGGCCCGGCAGGGGGATCGGCATCGGGTGCTACGTCGAGGGCACCGGCGTGGGGCCGTACGAAGGCGGGCACGTGCAGATCACCTCCGACGGCCGGGTGCACGTGTCCACCGGGCTCACCTCGCAGGGGCAGGGGCACGAGACCGTGTTCGCCCAGATCGCCGCCACGGAGCTGGGCGTGCCCGTCGAGCGGATCAGCGTGGTCACCGGCGACACCCGCAGGTTCGGCTACGCGGTCGGCACGTTCGCCTCCAGGGCGGCCGTCGTCAGCGGCAACGCCATCGCGCTGGCCTGCAGGAAAGTACGCGAGAAGGCGCTGCGCATCGCGGCGGAGGCGCTGGAGGCGGACCCGGCCGACCTGGAGATCGCCGACGGGATGGTGCACGTGGCCGGCACGCCGTCCGCCGCGATCCCGCTGTCCACGGTCGCGGTGCTGGCCAACCCCCTGCGCTACGCCTTCGACGAGGAGACGGCCAAGGCCACCCAGTTCGCCGGCACCGCCGACCCCGACCGGCCGCCGGTCGCCGAGGGCGAGGAGCCGGGGCTGGAGGGGCGTGACTACTACTCGCCGATCAGGGCCACGTTCGCGTCGGGGATGCACGCGGCGATCGTCGAGACCGATCCGGACACCGCCGAGATCAAGGTGGTGCGGTACGCCGTCGTGCACGACTGCGGCCGGCTGATCAACCCCATGATCGTCGAAGGCCAGATCCACGGCGGGGTGGCGCAGGGCATCGGCGGCGCCCTCTACGAGCGCATGGTGTACGACCCGCATGGCCAGCTCGTGAACGCCTCCTTCATGGACTTCCTCATGCCCTACGCCACCGAGATCCCGCACATCGAGACCGCCCACCTGGAGACGCCCTCCCCGCTCAACCCCCTCGGCATCAAGGGCGCGGGGGAGGCGGGGGTGATCCCCGTCTCCGCGGTGATCGCCTCGGCCCTGGAGGACGCGGAGGGCATCGAGATCGACCGCATGCCCATCTCCCCGTCCGAGCTCTTCGAGCTGCGTGCCGCCTCGCACTGACATGGGATGATCGGCGGCATGCGCGCTCCCGCGGCGGGTCTGACCGCCTTCCCCGCCGTGCCCGCCGACGTCCGGCTCATCGACCTGGCCTGGAACGACCTCACCGAGGTGCCCTCCTGGGTGGCCGGGCTCGCCGCGCTGGAGGAGCTCAGGCTCGACGGCAACCGCCTGCGCGCGCTGCCCGGCCTCTCGGGGCTGACCGCGCTGCGCGCGCTGCACCTCGACGCGAACGAGCTCACCGCCCTGCCGGCCCTCCCGCCGAGCCTGGAGACGCTCTTCGTGTACGGCAACCGCCTGGCTGTGCTCTCCGGCGGCTTCGGCCCCCGGCTGAAGCACCTCGCGGCCGGCGGGAACGCGCTGAGCGAGGTGCCCGCCGCGCTGTGGAAGTCGACCGCCCTGGAGTCGCTCAACCTGGCCGAGAACACGCTCACCGAGATCCCCGCGGCCATCGGGGAGCTGACCCGGCTCCGCATGCTCGACCTGGGCCACAACCGGCTCACGGCGATCCCGCCCGAGCTCGGCGACCTCGGCCTGACCGACTACCTCTATCTGAGCGACAACCTGTTCACCGAGGTCCCCGCGTCGATCGGGCGGCTCGACCGGCTGGCCTACCTCAACCTGACCGACAACCGGCTCACCCGCCTGCCGGAGACGATCGGCGCGATGGCGGGGCTGGTGGAGCTGCGCCTCTACGGCAACCGGCTGGAGTCGCTGCCCGAGTCGACCGGCGGTCTGGCCCGGCTGCGTGAGCTGCACGCGCAGGGCAACCGGCTGTCCCGGCTGCCCGCCTCGATCGCGGAGCTGGGCGAGCTGCGCGTGCTCGACCTGCGCAACAACGTGCTGCGCGAGCTGCCGGAGACGCTGCCCGCCGGGCTGCGGCAGCTCGACCTGCGCAACAACCGGCTCCGTGAGCTGCCCGCGCGCCTGCCGCCGCTGGAGAAGCTCGACCTGCGCTGGAACAAGCTCGACGGCGATCCGGAGGTGCTGCGGTGGCTGCGCGAGCGCGGCTGCGTGATTCTGCGCTGATTGATGGACACGGGGCTGAACCGGGGTCGATAGTCCTGCGTACCTCCGCACATGACGACATTTCCACGTCTGGCCGCTCTCGCGCTGCTGGCCGGGCTGGTCGCCGCCTGCTCGTCCGCAGGCTGGGGCGACTACGTCGCAGCGGGCAAGGACCAGACGAACGCCAAACCGCTCACCGTCGAACAGCTCTCGACCCTGGTCGGCTGCAAACCGAAGATGCAGGTTCAGGCCACGGAACTGCGTACCGGGTACTGCAAGACCTCGGACGGCGAGTTCTTCGTCAACACCTTCGCCACAGAGGCGCTCAAGGACGAGTGGATGGACCGGGCGCCTGAGTACAACCCGCACCTGGTCGGCCCTCAGTGGACGGTCCTGGGCCCGCTCAAGGTGCTCAAGGCGATCCAGGAGCGGCTCAACGGCGACCTGCACCTGACCGACCACAGGACGTCTCAGATGGCTACGGCACCGCGCTGAACCGGGGTGGCCGGCGCTGCGTACCTCCGCACATGACGACACTTCCACGTCTGGCCGCTTTCGCGCTGCTGGCCGGGCTGGTCGCCGCCTGCTCCTCAGGGAGCGGGGGCGGCTATGTCGCAGCAGGCAAGAACCCGCAGGCCAACGCCGCGCCCCTCACCGTCGAGCAGCTCTCCGCCAAGGTGGGCTGCGCGCCGCGCATGCAGGTCAACGCCACCGAGATTCGCACCGGGTACTGCAAGACGCCCGACGGTGAGTTCTTCGTGACCACGTTCAAGAACCAGGCCGGCAAGGACGCCTGGATGGACGCGGCCCCCGAGTACAACCCGCACCTGGTCGGCAGCCTCTGGACGGTCCTGTCCAGCAGGAAGGTGCTCGACCTGCTCAAGGAGCGGCTCGGCGGGGACCTGCACCTGACCGACCACCGGACCAAGAAGATGCAGGTGGTCGGCTAGCGCAGGCGCGCCAGCTCGTACTGGGCCCTGACCTCGCCAGGGGTCGCGATCCGGTCCAGGAACATCAGGCCGTCCATGCGGCAGTCGCAGGGGTTCTGCTCTCTCGTGTTCTGCGGGAAGCTGCCGCCGATCTTGATGCCGCGCGGGTCGGTCGCCGAGGTGACGTCGGGCTCGGGGTCCCCCTCGACGCCCCACGGGTCGCCGGGGACCGTGTAGGTCCCGTCGAGCGGCCTGCCGTTCCTGAACAGTCTCATCGTCGCGTCGTCGAAGTCGTACGTCGCGGTGAGGAAGACCCACTCGTCCCTGGGGAGCACCTGCTGCCAGGGCAGGTTCGCGGCGAAGGTCTGGGACGCACTCCCGTCCGTCCGCCTGGCCAGCGCCACCGCGCGCAGCTCGCCGTTCACCGTGATGAGCTCGAGCAGCGCCCGGACGTCGTGGCCCTGTGAGTCGCCGCTGAGCAGGCCGGCCAGGCCGATCGCGTTGTAACGGTCGGCCGGGTCGGCGGTGTTGGAGTTGAGTGCCGGGCCTTCGCCGAGCATCTTGAACCAGCCCATGATGGTGACGCCCTTGACGCCGTTGAACGCGCGCAGGCTCGGTACGCCGTCCGCGCCGTACACGCCGGCCTTCCAGTCGTCGTTGCCCGTCGTGCCGGGCGTGACCTGCCCGGTCTGGAGCGCGTACGTGCTGCCCTTGTACGCGCGGTCGGCCACGCGCATCGCGGCCCCGCCGTTGACCAGGGAGATGGTCGTGCCCGACGCGCCCTGGTCCTGCTCCTGGGCCGGGTCGGCGGGCAGCGGATGCTCGAAGTCGTACGCGGCCACCACACCGGAGCGCAGGCTCGGCAGCACGCCGGGCGGGCTCCACGCGGCCTTCGTGACCTTCCAGATCCGGCCGTTGGCCTTGGAGAGCAGGTAGAGCTCGCCCGCGCCGTCCCGGCCGAAGCGCAGGTCCACCCGGCTGTCCCCGGCCAGGTCCCGCATGGTGACCTGGCGGCCGGCCGTGTCCACCAGCCGCGGGCGGTGGATGGTGGCCAGGCGGCCCGAGCGCTCGTTCATCTCGGCGGCGACGGTGAAGAACACCTGACCGTCCACGATGTCGCCGAACAGGTAGGCGCCGCGCAGCGCGGGCAGCCTGGCGCCCCGGTAGACGAAGCCGCCGGCGATGGCGTGGCCGCTGTCGGCGGTGCACGGGAGGCCCGGCGGCGGGTCGTGGTCGTAGGCGGCCACCGGGTAGGTGTAGCCGAACCGGGCGTCGTCCTCGGGCAGCGTGTAGAGGTGGCAGCGGTCGGCCTTGTCGAACACGAAGGCGCCTTCGCGCTCGCTCCAGCCCAGGTTGTCGCCGGGGCCGACGTCGTAGACGGCCTCGATGGCGTGCTCGCCGATGTGGCCGAGGAACAGCCGGTTGCCGGCCCCCGGGTCCCAGCTGAAGCGGTGGGGGTCGCGCATGCCGTAGGCGTAGATCTCGCCCAGCGCGCCGGGCGTGCCGGTGAACGGGTTGGCGGCGGGGATGCCGTACTTGCCGCCGGGGCCGTTCGTGCCGCGCGGGTCGATCCTGAGGATCTTGCCCTGCGGGATCGCCAGGTTCTGCGGGTCGTCGCTGGACACGCCCCGGCCGCCGTCGCCCGCGGCGACGTAGAGCAGGCCGTAGTCCGCGTCGCCGCGGCGCGCGGCCGGGTTGAAGTCGATCTGCTGGATGCCGTGGATCTGGCCGGAGAAGCCGAGCCTCAGCACCTCTCTGCGGGTGCCGGTGAAGACGGCGGCCTTGGGGTCGGCGGCGGTCCACTCGGTGATCACGCCGTGGAACCTGGTGCCGGGCTGGGGCGGCAGGTCGGGGGTCTTCGTGGTGAGGGCCGCACCCCACTCGGTGTGCACGGTGTAGAACCGGCCGTTCCTGCCGAAGTCCGGATGGAAGGCGGCGAAGCCGAACCCGCTGCCCAGGCCGCGTCCCGAGACGAAGTCCGGCGCGAAGGCGGCGGCGACGTCGAGGTAGGGGTGGGGCTGTCCCTTGTCGAGCAGGTAGAGGATGCCGTTGAGGTCGTTGGCGAACAGGCGGCGCGAGCCGTCGGGCAGCTCGCCCAGGTAGTTGATCCTGGCCCAGCGGACCAGCCGCTGGTCCACCGGCGGCGGGATCGTCTCGGTCTTCGGGAACGAGGCGAACTCCTCCAGCGTCAGCGTCAGGGCCGACGGCGTGGGGGCGTCCGGGATGGGGTCGTCGACGGGGGCCGGCTCCGCCAGCGCCACCGCCTGCGGGCCGCACAGTGCGACGGCCAGCAGCGCGACGAGCAGGCAACGGAGGGTTTTGGGCATACCTGTTCACCACCAGAACGTCGAGGGGGATCGATGGGTGGCGGCGGCCGCAAGCGCTTACGGTGACCTTCGAGCGGATCCTAACCCGGCGCGGGCCGCTGTCAAGCGGTCTGTCAAGGGGGTGGCGGGGCCGTGGAGGCCCTGACCACCAGCTCATGCGGGGTGCGGCGGCGGCGCGGGCGCGCGGCGGGTGGCTTGAGCACCAGTTCGAGTGCCTGCCTGCCCATGCCCACCATGGGCAGCCTGATCGTGGTGAGCGCCGGATAGACGTCACGCGCCACCGGGACGTCGTCGAACCCGGCCACCGAGATCTCCTCCGGCACCTTGCGCCCGTCGTTCAGCAGCCAGGACAGCGCGCCGACGGCCATCGGGTCGTTCAGTGCGACCACCGCCGTCAGGTCGGGACGGGCGCGCAGCAGCCTGGCGGCCGCCGCCGCGCCGCCCTCCCTGGTGAAGTCCCCGTGCTCGATGGGGACCGAGCGCCAGTCGAGCCCGGCCGCGCCGAACGCCGCGCGCAGCCCGGCCAGCCGGTCCTCCACCGTGGTCAGGTTGGCCGGGCCGCCCAGCACGCCCAGGCGGCGGTGGCCCAGGCCGAGGAGGTGGCGCATGAGCGTGACGCCGCCGCCGGCGTTGTCGGGCAGCACCGCGTCCACCGGGAGGTGGTGGCGGCCGATCACGGCGGCCCGGCCGCCCGCCGCGATGAACGAGCGGACCTCGGCGGCGATGTCGGCCTCGGTGCGCGCCTCGACGTAGCCGGAGCCGGCCAGCACGATGGAGGTCACCCGGTGGGCGCGCAGCGCGCGGATCCTGGCCAGCTCGGCGCGCGGGTCGCGCTCGGTCTGGCTGATCAGCGCCAGGTAGCCGCGGCTCTCCGTCTCGCGCAGCACGCCCCTGGCGATCTCGCCGAAGTAGGGGTCGCCGACGTCGTGCACGATCAGGCCCACCATGGACGCCTGCCCGCCGGCCAGCGCCCGCGCGTGGCTGTTGGGCACGTAGCCGACCTGGGCGGCGATCGCCTGCACATGCGCGGCGACCTCGGCGCTCACGCCCGAACTGCCCGTCATGGACCGCGAGGCCGTCGCCAGCGAGACCCCGGCGGCCTTGGCGACGTCGATCAGCCGCGGCGGAGAAGCCGGAGAAGGGGGTGGAGAAGATCGCTCTGCCATAAGAACCCCCTTGTACGGGGCCGAATCCCGTGTAATCGTAACCGAAAGCGCTTACGAAAGCGCTTTCGCGGCGCCTCTTCTGACGGGGGTCTCCTCGATGGCAAGGGTTCTGAACGGCCTGGCGATCATCTCGATATGCGCACTGGGGCTCACCGCCTGCGCGAAGACCGACGAACCCGGCGTGGCCTCGCCGGGGCAGCAGCAGGGGCCGGTGAAGATCGGCATCTCCCTCCCGCTCACGGGCGACTTCTCCGAGCCCGGCAAGGGCATCCAGGAGGGCTACCAGGTGTGGGCCGACCGGGTGAACGCCAAGGGCGGCCTGCTCGGCAGGAAGGTCGAGCTGATCTTCCGCGACGACGCCTCCGACCCGAACCGGGTCAGCTCCGACTACGAGTCCCTGATCACGCAGGACAAGGTCAACCTGGTCTTCGGGCCGTTCTCCTCACGGCTGGTGATCCCGGCGGCGAAGGTGGCCGAGTCGTACAACATGTTGTTCGTGGAGCCGGCCGGGGCCGCCAAGGAGGTCTTCGAGCAGGGCTTCAAGCGGTTGTTCTACGCGGCTCCCGCGATCGCCTCCGACCACTACAACTACCTGGCCGACTATCTCATCAAGCTGCCGGCGGACAAGCGGCCGAAGACGGCGGCGTACGCGAGCCTCGACGACCCGTTCGCCCAGGGCACCGCGTACGGGCTGCGCGACAAGCTGGTCGCGGCCGGGATCAAGACCGTCGTGGACGAGGTGTACCCGCCGGAGACCACCGACTTCTCGCCCATCGCCGCCAAGATCGCCGCCGCCGAGCCGGACCTGATCGTGGGCGGCACGCAGTTCGAGGACTCCGTGGGCCTGGTGCGCGCGCTGCAGGAGCTGAAGGTGCAGCCCAAGCTGGCGGCGTTCTCGACCGGGCCGACGCTGTCGGAGTTCCCCGACGCGGTGAAGGGGGCGGCGGAGCACATCATCTCGCCGGTCGGCTGGTCGGCCACGTCGTCGTTCACCGGCAACGCGGAGCTGGTCAAGCGGTACAAGGAGATGTTCGGCGGCGACGCGAACGAGGATGCCGCCAACGGCTTCACCGTGGGCCAGGTCGTCGAGGCGGCGGTGACCGCGGCCAAGTGCGCCGACGCGGCCAAGGCGTGCCAGGACAAGCTGACCGAGCACCTCAGGCAGGCCACGTTCGACACCGTCGTGGGGCCGCTGTCCTTCGACGACCAGGGCAGGCCCGAGCAGGCCCACATGATCCAGCAGTACGTCGACGGCAAGGTCGAGATCGTGCTGCCCGAGCAGGCGAAGACTGCCGGCATCGTCTATCCGAAGAAGCCGTGGTGAGCCTGCTCCTGCAGGGGCTGGCCCTGGGCGTGCTGACCGGCGGGCTCTACGCGCTGCTGGCCTCGGGGCTGTCGCTGTACTTCGGGGTGATGCGGGTGGTCATGGTGGCGCATCCGGCGTTCCTGTTCCTGGCGGCGTACCTGACGTACACGGTGCACAGCACGCTGGGGGTGGACCCGTTCCTGGCGCTGCCGGTGCTGGTGCCGCTGTTCTTCTGGCTCGGCGTGGCGGTGCAGCGGCTGCTCGTCGCGCGGCTGGCGCCGGAGAACCTGGCGATGATGTCGGTGCTGCTGACGTTCGGGATCGCGCTGATGATCGAGGGGCTGCTCGGGACGTTCTACACCGGGTCCTACAAGTCGATCAGCATGGACTACGCGACCAGGTCGCTGACGATCGGCGGCGTGCACCTGCCGTACGACAAGATCATCGCTTTCTGCGTGGCCGGGCTCACCCTGGCGGTGCTCTTCGCGGTGCTGGTCAAGAGCAGGTTCGGGCGGTCGTTGCGGGCCACGATCCAGCATCGGGAGGCGGCCAGGCTGGTCGGCATCCAGACCGAGCGGGTCGCCGGCTACGGCTTCGGCGTGGGCCTGGCCACCGCGGCCGTGGGCGGCACGGTGCTGGCGCTGATCACGCCGTTCTTCCCCGCCTCGCACTGGGTGTGGATCGGCAAGCTGATGGCCGTCATCGTGGTCGGCGGGCTCGGCAGCGTGCTCGGCGCGGCGCTCGCGGCCGTCATGCTCGGCCTGGTCGAGGGCGTCGTGCTGGTCACCGTCGACGCCACCTGGGCGACCATGATGTTCTACGTCTTCCTCTTCCTGACCCTGCTCGCGCGCCCCCAGGGGTTCTTCGGAGGCCGGCTTGCGCATCGCTTCTAGAGGGCTCCTGCCGCTGGCCGCCGTCCTGGCCATCGCCTACCCGTGGCTGGTCCCCAACTACTACCTGGTGTACGCGGGCGCGCTCACCGTCATGTACGCCGCCATGGCCACGTCCTGGAACCTGCTCGGCGGCTTCACCGGCTACGTCTCGCTCGGCCACTCGGCGTTCTTCGGGCTCGGCGCGTACGGGACCGGCCTGCTGGTCACCAGGCTCGGCGTCCCGTGGATCGCGGCCCTGGCGATCTCGGCCCTGCTGGTCACGGTGTTCGCCGTGGGCGTCGGCGTCGCGGCCGTCAGGGTGCGCGGCGCGTCCTTCGTGATCGTCTCGATCGCGCTCGTGTCGATGATGAACCTCGTCGTGCAGGGCTGGCGCTCGCTGACCGGCGGCTCCACGGGGCTCCAGGTGCCCACGCCCTTCCCCGATCTGCACCGGGGGCAGACGCACATCGTGTTCTTCCACCTGTTCTTGGCGCTGCTCGGGCTCGCGCTGCTGACCTGGTGGTACGTCTCCCGCTCCCGCTTCGGCGCCGGCCTGCGGGCGATCAGGGAGGACGAGGACAAGGCGGAGTCGCTCGGCGTGCCCACCGGGGCGTACAAGGTGACGGCCTTCGCCCTGTCCGCCCTGTTCGTGGCGCTGGCCGGCGGGCTGTACGCCCTCTGGTTCGGCAGCCTCGACCCGATCTTCGTCTTCTCCATCCTGATCGGCTCGTACATGGTGCTGATGAGCCTGCTCGGCGGCGTGCGGCAGCTGTTCGGCCCGCTGCTCGGCGCGCTGATCGTGGCCCCGGCGGGGGAGTACTTCCTGATCGCGCTGGGCGAGACGCAGATCCACCTGGCCGCGACCGGCCTGGTGCTCGTGCTGGTCGTGCTGTTCATGCCGGACGGCATCCTGGCCGGGCTGACCCGCAGGCGTGCCGGGCCGTCGATCCCCGAGGAGAGCGCCGGCCAGCGACTCCAGGGGGTGGTCCCGTGACCTCGCTGCGCACGGAGGGGCTGACCAAGTCGTTCGGCGGCGTGCTGGCCGTGGACGGCGCCACCGTCTCGCTGCGCGAGGGCCGGATCAACGGGCTGATCGGGCCGAACGGCTCCGGCAAGACGACGTTCTTCAACCTCGTCACCGGCATGATCAAACCGGACGCGGGGCGGGTGCTCTACCGCGACCGCGACCTCACCGGCCTGGCGCCGCACCGGATCGCGCACGCGGGGCTCGGCCGTACCTTCCAGCTCTGCCGCGTCTTCGCCCGCCTGACCGTGCTGGAGAACATGCTGGTCGCCGTCCGCCGCACCCGCCTGCGCGAGCTGCTGACGGGGCTGCGCGACAAGGGCGAGATCGAGCGGGCCCGCCACTGGCTGCGCAGGATGGGCATCGAGCACCTGGAGGACGCCGAGGCCCGCGACCTGTCCTACGGCCAGCAGAAGCTCCTGGAGCTGGCCGCCGTCCTCATGGCCGAGCCCGAGCTGGTGCTGCTGGACGAGCCGGCGGGCGGCGTCAACCCGGCGCTGATCGACCGCATCGTGGGCCTCGTACGCGACCTGAACGCGGAGGGCCGCACCTTCCTCGTCGTCGAGCACAACATGGACATGGTGATGGGCATGTGCGACCACGTGATCGTCTTCGACCGGGGCGCGCCCATCGCCGAGGGCCCGCCCGCGCTGGTGCGGGAGGACCCGCGGGTGCTGGAGGCGTATCTCGGTGTCTGAGGTTCCCGTTTCTGACGCGTTGTTGTCCCTGGAGGACGTCGAGGCCGGGTACGGCAGGGCCGCGCCGGTGCTGCGCGGCCTGACCGTCACCGTCCGCGCGGGCGAGGTCGTCTGCCTCGTCGGCCCGAACGGCGCGGGCAAGTCCACCGCGCTCAAGGTCGCCAGCGGCCTGCTCGCGCCCAGGTCCGGCCGGGTGCTGCTGGCCGGGCAGGACGTGACGGGCCTGTCGCCGCAGCGGCTGCTCGGCCGCGGGCTCGCCCACGTGCTGCAGGGGCACAGCGTGTTCCGCGAGATGACGGTGGCCGAGAACGTGCGGCTCGGCGGCTACACCGTGCGCGACCAGGCCGTGCTCGGCGCGCGGATCGCGGCGGTCAAGGAGCTGTTCCCCGTCGTGGCCGAGCGGTGGGGGAGCATGGCCGGGCTGCTGTCGGGCGGGCAGCAGAAGCAGGTCGAGTTCGCCCGCGCGCTCATGCTGCAGCCGTCCGTGGTGCTGCTCGACGAGCCGTCCATGGGGCTGGACCCGCGCAACACGCAGACCGTGTTCGACCAGATCGACCTCATGCGCAGGACCGGCGTGGCGGTGCTGCTGGTCGAGCAGAACGCGCGCAGGGCGCTGGAGATGGCCGACGTCGGCTGCGTGCTCGACCTCGGCCGGGTGCACATCTCCGGCCCCGCGCGCGAGCTGGCCGCCGACCCCCGGCTCGGGCGGCTCTACCTCGGCGGCGCCCCCGCCACGTAGGACCCCTCAACGGACGGCGGTCTGCACGCGCTTCCTGAAGACCCAGTACGTCCACCCCTGGTAGACCAGCACGAACGGCAGCGCGATCAGCCCGATCCAGCTCAGCATCGTCAGCGTGTACGACCCCGAGGCGGCCTCGGCCAGCGTGAGCCCCGGCAGCGGCCGGGCCCGCAGCTCGATGAACACCGCCAGCGTGGTCAGCACGATCGCGCCGGCCGTGGCCGCGAACGCCCAGCCCTCCCTGCGCCGCCAGATCAGCGCCGTGGCCGCGGCCAGCCCCGCCATGGCGGCCAGCGCGGGCGGCGTGCCCAGGTTCGGCAGGGCGAACACGGCCACCGGGATGACCACCGCTCCCGCGATCATGGCCACCGCGCGGGCGCGGCGGCGGACCCGGCCGGTGGTCTTCAGCGCCAGGAAGACCGCGCCGTGCAGGAGGCACACCGCCAGCGTGAACGCGCCGCCGACCAGGGCCGCGAGCGCGCTGTCGAACAGCAGGTCGGCGAAGACCGCGCCCCACAGGAACGCGGGCAGCGCGCTGCCCACCACGATGCCCAGGTCGCACCAGCGCGGGTCGCGTACCTTGCCGCGCCACTCCAGGCCGACGCCGCGCACGATCAGGCCGGCCAGGACGAGCGTCACGGGCAGGTAGAACGCGCTGAACACGCCCGCGTACCAGGCGGGGAAGGCGGCGAACATGGCGCCGACGGCGGTGATCAGCCAGACCTCGTTGCCGTCCCACACCGGGCCGATGGTCTCCAGGCTCTGCCGCTGCTCCGCGGGGCTCCTGCTGACGATCGGCGCGAGCATCCCGACGCCGAAGTCGAAGCCCTCCAGCACGAAGTAGCCGGTCCAGAGGAAGGCGATGATGACGAACCACAGATCGATCATTGTCCGGTCCTTCAGTACATCAGCGACGGTTCGCGCTGCTCGGTCGCGGGGACGGGGTCGCGTTCCTCCGCGCCCTGGCGTACGTGCCTGACCAGCAGCAGGACCTCGGCGACGGCGAGCCCGCCGTACAGGAGGGTGAAGATCGTCAGCGAGGTGGCGACCTCGGCGAGGCTCACGCCGGGCGACACGCTCGACGCGGTCAGCAGCTCGCCGGCGACCGTCCACGGCTGGCGGCCGATCTCGCTCAGCAGCCAGCCCGCGATCACCGCCATCAGCGGCAGCGGGAGGGCGAGCAGCAGCGCCCGCGACAGCCAGGACGGGAACGGCCGCTTCCTGCGGGTGAGCCAGAGGCCGAGCACCGACAGGCCCACCGTGGCCAGCCCGAAGACGATCATGACGCGGAACGACCAGAACACCACCTGCTGGTCCGGCCGGTAGTCGCCGGGGCCGAACTGCTGCTCGAAGCGCCGCTGCAGGTCCTCGGTGCCCTGGACGGCGGCGTTGGGGTCGTTGGTGGACAGGAAGCTGAGCAGGCTGGGGATCTCGATGCCGGGGACCACGCTGAACGCCGCGCCCGCCGTGTCGTGCTCCAGCCCCTCGGCGGAGGCCAGCTTCATCGGCTGCTGCTCGTACATCAGCTTGGCCGACATGTCGCCGGTGCCCGCGACGACCGCCCCCGCGATCGCCGTCATGAGGAGCGCGGCCCGCGCGGCGCCGCGCCACATACCGGCGCGCGTCTTGAGCAACTGGTAGCCGCACACGGCCAGCACGAACCCGCCCGCCACGATGAACGCCGCCGCGATCACGTGCGGGACCTGGGCGATCGCGGTGGAGTTGGTCAGCACGGCCCACAGGTCGGTCATCCTGGCCTTGCCGTCCACGACCTCGTAGCCGACGGGGTGCTTCATCCAGGCGTTCGCCGCAAGGATGAAATATGCCGACAAATTTGAGCCGATGGCGGCTGCCCAGATGCACGCCAGGTGCACCTTCTTCGGCAGCCGGTCCCAGCCGAAGATCCACAGCCCCAGGAACGTGGACTCCATGAAGAAGGCCAGCAACGCCTCCATGGCCAGCGGCGCCCCGAAGACGTCGCCGACGAACGTGGAGTATTCGCTCCAGTTCATCCCGAACTGGAACTCCTGCACGATGCCGGTGACCACGCCCATGGCGAAGTTGATCAAGAAGAGCTTCCCGAAGAACTTCGTCAGCCTGAGGTAGTGCTCCTTGCCCGTACGGTGCCAGGCCGTCTGGAGCCCGGCCACGAAGATGCCCAGACCGATGGTCAGGGGCACGAACAGAAAGTGGTAGACGGTGGTGATCCCGAATTGCCACCGCGCCAGATCAAGTGCGTCCATGTTCCCCGTCGACTCCCGAGCTCTACAGGCTGTAGTACATCTACTTGAAGTAGTACTACAGCTTGTAGAGCAATGGGATGCGACCTTGGTCACATCCCGTCCCGTTGGCTGCTGTGTGCACGAGGATCCCGTGCGGGGGCGGCTCGCCGCGTCACCCGCCGGGCTGATTCCCCCGTACGCCGAGGGACGGACTTACCGGGGTGTGGCGGCGTCCAGGTACGCCTGGAGGTTGCCCAGCTCGTAGCCCCTGCGCTTGATCTTGCCGACCAGGATCCGGAAGTCCCTGGCCAGGTTGGGGCGGAAGTGCAGGAGCAGGATGTCGCCCGGGTGGAGCTTCTTGTCGGGCACCTGGTAGGCGATCTTGCCGCCGGGCTGGACGGTGGCGGTCCAGAGCAGGACCGAGGTCACTCCGCAGCTCTTCGCGGCCTTCAGCGTGTCGGTGTTGTAGTTGCCGAACGGCGGCCTGAACAGGGCGGGCCTGGCGCCCAGCTCCTTCTTGACGAGCTGGGCGGCGCCGCAGATCTCGCGCTTCTGGGCGTCGTGGCCGAGCAGGGGGAGGTTGGGGTGGGTGAGGGTGTGGTTCTCGACGGGTACGCCCGCGTCGCGGAGCTGCCGGAAATATCCCCATTTCCCGGCTCCGACGTATCGGGCTGGGCCGCCGGACTCGTCGGGGGTGCCCTTGGCCTCCACGGCGTCGCGCATGGCGAAGGCGGTGATGGGGATGCGCTGGTCGCGTACCTGCTTGACGAAGCCGGGGTCCTGCTCCCAGCCGTCGTCGATGGTCAGGAACACGACCTTGCGCTTGGTGGGGATGGAGCTGATCACGGGCGGGAGGGGGCCGGTGCGGGCGATCGGGCGTACTTCGCCTTTGCGCGGGCGTACGCCGGGCGGGCCTTGGGGGACGGACGGCTTGGGGGTCGCGGAGGGTGACGCCCCGGCGTTCCCCGCCGTCTCGGCGACGCCGGCCGTCTCAGCCGGCGAACAGGCCGCCACCAGCGCCACCGCCACCGCCGCCGCGGCCCCCAGCAGCCGCGTCGTCCTCTGGGGGCGGGCCGTGCGGCTTGCCGGCGTCACCTGATGCTCCCCGCTTCGCCCCCTGCGCATGGAGCACCATCTTGCCAGTCTTGATCCCCAAGGCTTGCCCTCGCTCTGGCAGGTGTTGCCCTTATCCGCCTGGTGGGGCCTGCCTAAAGTAGCCACATGAAAGTGGCGGGCAGTGCCGTGATCGGCGTTCAGAGGGATCGGGTGTGGGCGGCGTTCCAGGATCCGGCGGTGCTGGTGCGCACCATCCCGGGGTGCGAGCGGCTGGAGGAGACGGGGCCGGACACGTACCGGGTGACGGTCAACGCGGGCGTGGCCTCGATCAAGGGCGTCTATCAGGGTGAGGTCGCGCTGACCGACCCGCTGGCGCCCGACTCGTTCACGCTGAAGGCGCGCGGGCAGGGCGCGCCGGGGACGGTGGACGCCACCGTCCTGGTACGGCTGAGCGAGATCGACGGCGGGACCCAGGTGGACTACGAGGCCGACGCGGTGATCGGCGGCATGATCGGCGGGGTCGGGCAGCGCATGCTGGGCTCGGTGGCCAAGCGGACGGCGGGGGAGTTCTTCGCGGCGGTCGAGGAGCACCTGCGCGCCCCGGCCGAAGCGGCCCCAGCCGTCCCGCACGCGGACGTTCCGCCAGAAAGCGGCCTGACCGTCCCGGGCCTCCCTGAATCCGGCGTGACGGCCGGTTCGGCGGCCGGTGTGACGGCCGGGTCGGGGGCCGGGTCGGGGGCCGCTGTGTATGAGCGCCCGCCCAAGCAGCGCACCGAGACACGCCCGTGGGTGATGCTGGCGTCGTTCGGCATGGGAGCGGGGGTCGCGCTCACCGGGGTGGCCGTGGGCTGGCTGCTCGGCCGCGGATCCCGGCACCGCCGCTCGTGACGGCGTGAGCCCGCTGCCGGTCGTGACGGCATGGGCATGCTGCCGGTCGTGACGGCATGGGCATGCTGCCGGTCGTGACGGCATGGGCATGCTGCCGCTCCTGTCGCCATGAGCCACGCCCGGTGTTCCTGGCGGCCTGAGCCACGCCACCGCATGGGATAAGCCGCGCCGCCCGGAGCTTCGGGTGATCGGGGCATTTCGGCGTGGCGTCCAGGACTCTCGCGGAAAAGGATCTCCGGGCGTAGCGTGGCGGTATGCGGCAGGCACACGCTGAAGACGCTCGGACCGAAGCCAGGCGAGTCGTACGCAACCTGCTGGGCGAGGAGCGTCCGACAGCCGAGACACTGATCGGCACCGTGCGCCCGGTGCTCGGCGACGAGCGGACCGACCGCACGTTGGAGCTCGCCCTGGGCGCCTCGCTCACCAGGCGCTCGGCCGAGCTGGCCGCCATCGCCGCCCTGCTGGTCGGCACCCGTGAGCTGGGCGAGGAGTGGTGGACGCGGTCCAGAGGCGGCAAGCTGCCCGCGCCGGACGAGGTGGTGCGCACGGCCGTGGCGATCGAGCCGTGGACCGACCTGACCGCCCTGGAGATGCTGGCCGCCTGGATCTCCGACGACGCCGCCGACCAGCTCTGGGGACAGCCCGCGGCGCAGGTCGATCTCAACTCCTGGCAGGCCGAGGACCGCTTCGAGCTGCCGCCGGGCGTCAAGCCGGGGCAGCGGGTCGTCGTCCACTTCGACGCGGGCGGGCGACTCGACGCGGTCGTCACCCGGCGGGCCGACGAGGACCTCGGGTCCAACCTCGACTTCCATTCCCTGCGTTACGCGCGGCCCGCCGAGGCCCAGTGGAGCTGGGGTGTGGCGGCGGGGCTCGGGCCGCACCGGCTGCCCGGCGAGGATCCCGACCCCTACGCCCGCGAGGTGCCCTCGGCGGCCGTGGGCATCCTGCGGGCCTGGGCGATGCGCCACGGCGCCTCTCGCGAGCAGCTCGGCGAGCGGTGGGCGACGGTCGGCGACGTGGTGGCCGCCATCGAGCGGGTCGACTGGATGTGGCGCAGCGGCGAGTGGTTCGGCTGGTGGCGCGGCGCGTCGGCCCTGGTGGACGACTCCGCGTACCTGCCGTACCGGCTGGAGGAGCTGGCGGCCGGCTGAGCGTTGGCCGATGATAGCCGGAGCTTCGCCCTGCCGTCGCCCCGGCGGGAATCGGGGTCGGGGGCGGCGGGTTGTCTCCGGGTATGAAGGTGGAGATTTTCTCTGATGTCGTGTGCCCCTGGTGTTACATCGGGCATGTCAGGTTCGCGCGGGCGGCCGAGCGGTTCCGCGCCAAGGGCGGCACGATCGAGGTGACGATGCGGCCGTTCCAGCTCAACCCCGACGCCCCGGCGGAGGGCGAGCCGCTGATCCCGGCGCTGGAGCGCAAGTTCGGGCCGAACGCCCGCCAGATGACCGAGCGGGTCGTCTCCGCCGCCGCGGGCGAGGGCCTGGAGCTGGACTACGAGCACGCCGTGAGCTCCAACACGCTGCGGGCGCACCGGCTGATCGAGGTCGCCACCCGCCAGGGGCTCGGCAAGGAGATGGCCGAGCGGCTGTTCGTGGCGTACTTCACCGAGGGCAGGAACGTGGGCGACCCGGACGTTCTGGCCGGGCTGGCGGCCGAGACCGGGGTCGAGGACGACGGCGCGGGGGCCGAGGAGGTGCGCGAGCAGCTTGACAGGGCGCGGGCGCTCGGGGTCACGGGGGTGCCGCTGTTCCTGTTCGAGGGCAAGTTCGCGGTCTCAGGGGCGCAGCCGGAAGACGCCTTCGCGGCCGCGATCGACGAGGTCGCGGAGCGTACGGGGCAGACGCCGATCACTCAGCTCGCCGCCCCGGCCGACGGATGCGACGACGACGGCTACTGCGCGGTCTGAGGGGCGGTCTGAGGGGCGGTCTGAGCGGGCGCGGCCGGGGTGGGAGAATCGTGAGGTGCCGACACGTCGCCTTGGTTACCTGCTCAAGCACGCCAACCTGCGCCTGGCGGAGCTGACCGGCCCGGCGCTGGAGCCGTACGGGATCGACGGGCGCGAGTTCGCGGTCCTGTCGGTGCTGGGCACGCCCGAGCCGCTGTCGCAGCAGGAGGCGGCGCAGCGGCTGGGGATCGACAGGTCCACGATGGTCGCCATGGTGGACGCGCTGGAGCGCAAGGAGCTGGTGGGGCGCCGGCCGCATCCCGGCGACCGGCGCAAGAACATGGTGGAGCCGACCGAGCACGGGCGCGACGTCCTGGAGAAGGGCGCCCGCGCCATGGACGCGGCCGAGGAGGCGTTCCTGGCCGCGCTCCCGGCGGACGACGCGCGCCTGCTCAGGGAGCTGCTCGACCGCCTCGTGTGAACCAAGGCTCGACCGCCTGGTGTGAACCAAGGCTCGACCGCCTCGTGTGAACCAAGGCTCGACCGCTTGGTGCGAACCAAGGCTCGACCGCCTCGTGTGAGACAAGAAGCTAGACCGCCTGCGACGTGCCCTCACCGAGGTGTCCCGAGCGGTGGTGGCGGCGGCAGAGGACCTGATAGCGCACCGCCGAGGCGTCCGTGTCGCCGATGACCACCTGCTCGCCCGTGCGCGCCAGCGTCCCGCCCACGACCCGCGCGTTGAGCAGCCCGGGCCGCCCGCACCAGCACAGCACCTCGACCTGCAGCCGGCACACCTCGTCGGCCAGCTCGAACAGCCGCTGCGCCGCCGGGAACATCACCGACCTGAAGTCGGAGGCCAGCCCGAACGCGTAGACGTCGATGCCGTGCTCGTCCACCAGGTCCGCGAGCTGCTCGATCTGCTCGACCGTGTAGAAGCACGCCTCGTCGCAGATCAGGTAGTCGATCCGGTCGTGCGCGGTCACCAGGCGGACGAGATCGAGGGAGTCCACCACCTCGATCGCCTCCAGCCCGAGCCCGATCCGGCTGGTGATCTTCGGGCCGCCGGAGCGGTCGTGCTTGGTCAGCACGAGGCCGCGCCGGCCTTGGCGTCCGTGGTTGTAGTTCATCTGAAGCGCCAGGGTGGACTTCCCGCAATCCATGGGGCCGAAGTAGAACTTCAGTACGGCATCCCTGGCACCAGACGGCACGGCAGACAAGGCAGACGATTGGGTCACGGGCCGCCAGCTTAGTGGCTTGGCTTGTTCCATGACCTCGTGGGACATTTCTCCCCTGGAGTTATCAGGAGGAACCGTGGTCACCAAGGCACCATCGCCGCCAAGCCGGTCAGGTCGCATGAGATGGTGGTGCCTCCGGCCATCCGCCGTGACAGAGAACGCGCCCCGAGTCATCGACGCTCGGCCGTCGCCGAAGCTGAGGAGCCATGCGTAGCGTCCGTATCGGAGTGGACACCGGAGGCACCTTCACCGACGTCGTGGCGGTGGACGAGCAGTCCGGAGAGATCCACACCACCAAGACCCCCTCGACCCCCGCCAACCCGGCGGACGGGTTCGTCGCCGGCATCGAGAAGCTCGGCGACCTCGACGTCAGCTCGATCGTGCACGGCACCACCGTGGCCACGAACCAGCTGCTCGAGGACCGGATCGAGAATCTCGGGTTCATCACGACAGAGGGCTTCGAGTTCGTCCTGGAGATCGCCAGGCAGAGCGTGCCCGACGGTTACGGCAACTCCTACTTCTGGGTCAAGCCGCCCAGGATCGTCCCCGTGCACCTGGTCAAGACCGTCGGCGGGCGGCTGGACCACACGGGCGCGGAGGTGCGGCCGTTCTCCGAGGAGCAGGCCACCGAGGTGGCCCGCTGGTTCAGGGCCAAGGGCGTCACCGCGATCGGGGTCTGCTTCCTGCACTCCTACGCCAACCCGGAGCACGAGCGCCGGATGCGCGAGGTGCTGTGGCGCGAGCACCCGGAGGCGGTGATCTCGCTGTCGAGCGACGTGCTGCGCGAGTACCGCGAGTACGAGCGCTCGGTCACCACCCTCGTGGACGCCGCCGTCAAACCGGCCATGCGCGGCTACATCGCCAGCCTGTCCAACCGGCTCGGCATGCCGTTCTCCGTGATGAAGTCCAACGGCGGCGTCCTGTCGGCCCGCGAGGTCGTCAACCAGCCCATCAGCACCGTCCTGTCGGGCCCGGCGGCCGGAGCGCTCGGCGCGGCGCTCATCGCCGCCACGGCCGGGCATCCGTCGGTGATCACGCTGGACGGCGGCGGCACCTCGACCGACGTGGCCGTGGTGGTGGACGGCGAGCCCTCCATCACCACCGAGGGCTCGGTCGGCCGCTACCCGTGCAAGATCCCGATGATCGACATCGTCACCGTGGGCGCGGGCGGCGGCTCGATCGCGTGGATCTCGCCGGAGGGCACGCTCAAGGTGGGGCCGAAGTCCGCGGGCGCCGACCCCGGGCCGCTCTGCTACGGCAAGGGCGGCACGGAGGTGACGGTGACGGACGCGCACGTGATGCTCGGCCGGATCCCGCCGCACCTGCTCGGCGGGGAGATCCCGCTGGACGTGGACGCCGCCCGTACCGGTGTCCAGGCGCTGGCCGACAAGCTCGGCCTCACGCCCGAGCGGACGGCCACCGGCATCCTGGAGATCAGCGCGTTCAACCAGAGCAACGCGATCAGGCAGCTCACCGTCAAGCGCGGGCTGGACGTGCGGGACTTCCCGCTGGTGACGTTCGGCGGGTCGGGGCCGCTGCTGGCCTGCCGGCTGATCGACATCCTCGGCCTGCCGGCCGTCGTCGTGCCCCGCGACCCCGGGAACGTCTCCGCGTTCGGGCTGCTCACGGTGGACGTCAAGAACGACTACGTCCGTACGTACGTCACCCGCGACCTCTCGCTCGGCAAGGCTGCCGAGATCTTCCACGATCTTGAGCACCAGGCGGGCGAGGCGCTGGACCGGGAGGGCTTCGACGACCCGGTGTACCTGCGCAGCGCCGACCTGCGGTACTACGGCCAGGCGTACGAGGTCCGCGTCAACGCCCCCGCGGGGGAGATCGACGGTGACTGGCAGGCCGAGGTGATCGAGCGCTTCCACGAGGCCCACGAGAAGCTCTACGGCTACGCCTACCGGGACGACCCGCGCCACGGCGTCGAATGGGTCAATCTGCGCGTCTCCGGCATCGGCCCCATCAACCGCCCGGCCATCCGCCCCCTGGAGAAGGCGGGCACGGGCGCCACGTCGGTCCGGGCCGTCCACTTCGACGAGACCCGCGACACCCCGATCCACCAGCGCACGGCGCTCGGCCCCGGCGCCAAGATCGTGGGCCCGGCCGTGATCGAGGAGTACGGCTCCACCATCCCCATCCACCCCGGCTTCACCGCCACCGTGGACGTCTACGGAAACGTGGAGGTCAGACGTGACTGATCCGATCCTCGTCGAGATCGTCGAGGGCACGCTCGCCTCGGTGGAGAAGGAGGTCGAGACGGCCATCGCCCGCACGGCCCGCTCGCCGATGATCCGCGACGCGCACGACTTCCGCGCCGGCATCCACGACGTACGGCTGCGCAAGCTGACCGGCCGCTCCTACAGCGCGCTCGTCCAGCCGGTCGTGCGCGACTTCCCCGTGGAGTCGATGCGGCCGGGCGACGTCTACTTCCACAACGACGTCTACCTCTCGGAAGGCGGCATCGGCCACCTGCCCGACCTGTGCGTCACGGTGCCGGTGTTCCACGAGGACGAGGTCGTGGCGTTCGTGCAGGCGTTCGGCCACCACGACGACATCGGCGGGAGCGTGCCCGGGTCGATGCCCTCGCACGCCAGGTCGGTCTTCGAAGAGGGCCTGATGGTGCCGCCGATCAAGCTGTACGACCAGGGCGTGCCGAACGAGGCCGCGCTGCGCATCATGACCCGCAACTCGCGGATGCCCGACTCGCTGTCCGGCGACCTGGACGCCGAGTGCTCGGCCTGCCTCATGGGGGCGCGGCGGCTGGGCGAGCTGTTCGAGCGGTACGGCAGGCAGGCCGTCGAGGAGTGCTTCGACGCGATCATCGGCAAGACCACCGAGACGTTCCGCAGGGAGCTGCTGACCAAGATCCCCGAGGGGACGTACGTGTGGGAGGACTACGCCGAGCACGACGGCGTGGACGAGCCCAGGCTGCACGCGCAGCGCATCACGCTCAGCGTGGACCACACCGCCGACGCCCCGCTGACGATCGACTTCACCGGCACCTCGCCGCAGGCCAAGGGCCCGATCAACCACGCGGGCGACTACGCCGACGGCGTCTTCCTGAAGAAGTGGCTGGCCCCGATCCTGCGCAACCTGGCCGACACGCCGGAGCGGATGGCGGAGCTGGACGTCAACGAGGGCGTCGTGCCGCTGATCAAGATGGTCTTCCCGGAGAAGGGCACGCTGCTCACCCCGGTCTTCCCGGCCCCGACCAACGCCCGCACGTTCGTCATCCTGCGCCTGCTCGGCGTGCTCGCGGGCGTCCTGGCCAAGGCGACCGGCGGCCGCATGCCCGCCGACCAGGAGACCATCCGCTACACCGGCGTGTACGGCGCCGACGGCGAGGGCTCGCCCTACCTGATGCGCGAGGTCCTGGGCGGCGGCTCGGGCGGGCGCTGGTACGCCGACGGCGAGGACACCATCCACGTGGTGCCGGACTCGCGCAACATCCCGGTGGAGTTCGCCGAGTCCCGCTGGCCGTTCAGGGTGGAGCGGCTGGCGCTGGCGTGCGACTCGGGCGGTCCCGGGATGTACCGGGGCGGCCTGGGTTACGACAAGCACATCAGGATGCTCAGGGACGCCTCGTACATGTCCATCGCCGACCGCTCGATCCTGTCGTGCTGGGGGGTCAACGGCGGGCTCGCCGGCCGGCCGTTCCGGGTGGAGATCGCGGGCAAGGAGATGGAAGGGCTCGTGGACGACCTCCCGGTGCAGGCCGGGGAGATGATCAGGATCCGCACCACCGGGGGCGGCGGCTGGGGCTCGCCCTACGACCGCGACCCCCGCGCGGTGGCCGCCGACGTGCGCGACGGGAAGGTGTCGATCGCGGGCGCGCTCGGCGACTACGGCGTGGTCCTGGACGGCGACCGCATCGACGAGCGGGCCACCGCCGAGCTCCGCGCCAACCTGCGTCCGACGGCCGACCGGTTCTTCGACCGGGGGCCCGGGTACGCCAAGCTGTCGGGCGGCCGGACGTTCGCGGAGGTGGACGAGCTGTAACGGGCTGCCATGATGGTCTCCTTTTCCGATGAGAAGGGGAGACGATCGTGCGTGTTGCTCTCGCCGGGCTCGCCACCAGCCACCCGTACACCGACGCCCGCACCCTGACCCGGCACGCCGAGCTGGTGGTGTGGGAGCAGGACCAGGAGCGGCTGCGCCGCTTCACCGAGGAGCACCCGGCGGCCAAGGTGGCGGGCAGCCTCGGCGAGGCGCTGGCCGCCGGACCCGACGGCGTGGTGCTGACCGTGCCTAACCCGCAGATCCCCGGCGCGCTGGCGCAGGTGCTGGAGACCGGCGTGCCCTGCTTCGTGAACAAGCCGGCCGCCGCGTCCCGGGCCCAGCTCGACGCGCTCGACCGGCTGGCGATCCACGAGCGGGTGCTGTCGAGCTCGGTGCTGCGCTTCGCGCCCGCCTTCGCCGGGGTGCGGGTCGATCCGGGTGAGCTGCTGGCCGTGCGGGCGACCGTACGGCATGACGTGGGGCTCTGGGACACCGGCTACAACGCCTGGCAGGACACGCCCGGCGAGGGCGGCGGAACCCTGGTGACCATGGGCGTCCACGGCGTGGAGCTGCTGGTGGCCCTGCTCGGCCCCGACGTACGGCTGGTCGGCGCGGCGGGGGCCAGGCGGCACTACCTGAACCTGCGCTCGGAGGACACCGGCGTGCTGGCGCTCAGCTGGGGGAGCGGCGTCACCGGGACGGTCGAGATCCTCGGCGTCTCCGAAGGCGAGTCCTACACCGTCACCCTGCACAGGCGCGACGGCTCGGAGACCATCGTGATCGAGAGCGGCGACGACCCGCTCAAGGGGCTCGGGTACGAGGGGACGATCGAGGCGTTCCTCGCGATGCTGGGCGGCGCGCCCAGTCCGGTGCCGTGGGAGCAGACCCGGGCCATCCTGGAGGTGCTGGTCCGCGCCCGCGAAAGCGCCTGACCTCGCCCCCCGTTGACAGCCGAAGTCTGCGACAGTTACGGTCTGGACCGTAACTGACAGACGGAGGGGATCCCGCGTGCGGACGACAGTGGAACTCGAGGAGCGGCTGGCGCGGCCGAGCGCCGGGCTCGTCGAGGACCTGAGCAGGCTCGACGGCGACATCATGATCCTGGGCGCCGGCGGCAAGCTGGGGCCCAGCCTGGTACGGCTGGCGCTCAACGCCACCAGGGCGGCGGGGCCGGAACGGCGGATCATCGCCGTGTCCCGGTTCTCCGAGCCGGGGCTCGCCGACGCGCTCGCCGGTGCGGGTGCGACGGTCGTGCCCGCCGACGTGGCCGACGAACGCGCGCTGCGGGAGCTGCCTGACGCGCCGAACGTGGTCTTCCTGGTCGGCGCCAAATTCGGCACGCAGGGGCGCGAGCACGCCACCTGGTTCACCAACGCGTACCTGCCGGGGCGGGTGGCCGACCGGTTCAGGGACGCCAGGATCGCCGCCCTGTCGACCGGGAACGTCTACCCGCTCGTCCCCGTCACGAGCGGCGGCAGCACCGAGGACTCCCCGGCCGGTCCCGTCGGCGACTACGCGATGAGCTGCCTGGGCAGGGAGCGGGTGCTCACGCACTTCTCCGAGACCTACGGGACGCGCCTGTCGCTGATCCGCCTCAACTACGCGGTCGAGCTGCGGTACGGCGTGCTCGTGGACCTGGCGCAGAAGGTCCTGGCCGGAGCGCCGATCGACCTGTCCACCGGGCAGGTGAACGTGGTCTGGCAGGGCTACGCCAACGAGGTCACGCTGCGGTCGCTGGCCCTGGCCGACACGCCGCCCGCCGTGCTCAACGTGACGGGACCCGAGCTGGTCTCCGTCCGCCAGGCCGCGCTGGCCCTCGGCGCCGAGCTCGGCAAGGAGCCCGTGTTCACCGGGGAGGAGGCGCCGACCGCGCTGTTGTCGAACGCGGGGCGCTGCCACCGGCTGTTCGGCTATCCGGAGCTCACGCCCGCCGAGCTCATCGAGCACACCGCCCGGTGGGTCTCCGAGGGCGGGCCGCTGCTCGGCAAGCCGACCAAGTTCGAGCGCCGCGACGGGCGTTTCTGACGCGCGTGCCATTTCCGGCCCGTGCCATATCCGAGTGAAGGGGGACCTCACGTGCTCAGCACGGCTCCAGAGGCGCAGACGTCCGTGCGCGACCTGTTCAGGCGCGGCCTGGTGATCCCGGCGCATCCGCTGGCGCTCACCGAGGACAGGAAGCTGGACGAGCGCCGCCAGCGGGCGCTGACCCGCTACTACGTCGAGGCGGGTGCGGGCGGGCTGGCGGTGGGCGTGCACACCACGCAGTTCGCCATCCACGGCACCGGCCTGCTGGCGCCCGTGCTGGAGCTGGCCGCGCGCACCGCGGGGGAGTTCGAGCGCGAGGTGGTGATGGTGGCCGGGGCGACCGGGCCCACCGCTCAGGCGGTCGCGGAGGCGGAGCTGGCCAGGTCGCTCGGGTATCACATGGTGCTGCTCAGCCCGTACCGGGAGCTGGACGAGAACGCGCTCATCGAGCGGGCCAGGGCGGTGGGCGAGGTGCTGCCGGTGATCGGCTTCTATTTGCAGCCGGCGGTAGGCGGACGCGCCTTGTCACGAAATTTCTGGACAAGGTTGGCGGGGATCGAGTCCGTCGTCGGCATCAAGGTCGCGCCCTTCGACCGCTACCGGACGCTGGACGTCCTGCACGGCGTCGTGCGCGCCGGGCGGGCCGGTGAGGTGGCGCTCTACACCGGCAACGACGACCACATCCTGGCCGACCTCATCACCGGCCACCGGGTGGTGGTGGACGGGCACGAGGTGGAGGTCGAGTTCGTCGGCGGGTTGCTCGGCCAGTGGGCCGTGTGGGTGCGGCGGGCCGTGGAGCTGCTGGAGGAGGCCAAGCTGGCGCGCGCGGGAGACGACGCGGCGGTGCGGCGGCTGCTCACCCTCGACGGGCACCTGACCGACGCCAACGCGGCCATCTTCGACTCGGCCAACGGCTTCCACGGCTGCATCCCGGGGATCCACGAGGTGCTGCGGCGGCAGGGACTGCTCGAAGGGCGCTGGTGCCTGGACCCGGGCGAGGAGCTGTCGCCCGGGCAGCTCGGGGAGATCGACCGGATCTGGGCCGCGTACCCGTGGCTCCGGGACGACGACTTCGTCTCCGGCGGACTCGACCGCTGGCTCGCCTGATCGTGTCCCTGCTTGTGTCCCTGCTTGTGTCCCGCGGCGCGTCAGAGGGTGAGGCGGTAGAGGGTCAGCGGCCGGCCGCTGGAGCCGCTGGTGAGGTTGCCCGTGCGCTCGGCCAGCCCGGCCAGCTCCAGGCGGTGGAGCATGCGGCGGGCCGTACGCTGCTGGACGGCGAGGCGGTCGGCGATCTCCCGCGTCGTCAGCGGCTCGTCACCCGCCGCGGCCCGCGCCTCCAGCAGCTTCTCCAGCGTGGGCACCGACAGGCCGACCCGGCGGGCGATGACCGACAGGTTCTGGCTGCCCGCCGGCGTGGTCGTCACCGACTCCAGGACGATGTCGGTGTCGGCACGCAGCGACAGCACGGCCGCGACCTCGCCGATCC
This sequence comes from Nonomuraea rosea, assembly GCF_039539705.1. Classification (NCBI taxonomy): domain Bacteria; kingdom Bacillati; phylum Actinomycetota; class Actinomycetes; order Streptosporangiales; family Streptosporangiaceae; genus Nonomuraea; species Nonomuraea rosea. Next base: position 380,615 of record NZ_BAABDQ010000003.1, read on the forward strand.
GCCGCGCTCTGGCCAGGGCGCGGCGGGCCAGGCTCTCCGCCTCCGCCGCGCTGCGGCCGAGACCGAAACCGACGTGTACGACGTCGTTCTGGGCGGCCAGCCGGGCCAGCATCGGCAGGCCCGTGAACCCGCCCGTGGCGTCGTGCAGCGGCCCGCGGGTCGTCACCAGCAGGTGGGTGCCGCCGCGGAAGGCCGCCAGGGTGCCGCCCAGCGCCGTGGCCTCGCGCAGCAGCCCTTCCTCGTTGGCCACCTCGATGAGCCCGAGCGCGATCTGGGCGTCCTCCTGGGCCTGTCCTTCGGCGGTCAGCAGGAGCTGGCGCAGCGCCACGCGTACGGAGTGCAGGGAGGGCACCAGGCGCAGCACGTGCAGCTCGTCGCGGAGCGCCTCGTGCACGGAGCTGAGACAGGTGATCACCGCGTGCGCCTGGCCCTTGCGGTGGAAGGCGATCGCCCGCTTGGAGGTCATCTCCGGCCGGTACGGGAGCGTCCGCAGGTCGCCGGACGGCAGCCCCGCCTCGGCGAACGTGGCGGTGACGTCGGCGGCCGGCAGCGTGTCGATCGACAGCCTGGTGATGTCCTCGCCCTGGTGCTGGAGGCGGACGAGGGCGTTGAGCAGCGTCGCGCCCGAATAGTCCACGAACGCGGCGGGCCGGGTGAGCGCGTCGGCGGCACGCGAGAGCATGTAGGGCACTATGCCGGTGAACAACCAGCCTTCGACGGCGGCGGCGTGCGCCTCGACGATCGCGGGCGCCTGCGACTCATGGTCGTAGTCGAGACGCAGCGCGCTGACGCCCGGCTGCTCCTCGCAGACGGCCGCGACGTCGTCGACCAGATCGTGCGGCCCCACGACTCCGATGACGATTCCCACGCATGCCTCCCTCTCGCTCATTTCGGTCAAGACCGCAATAATAACTTGTGAGGTGCCCGGTGAAGTTCCCGTCCATGGCAGAAGCCGACGGCCGCACGCTCGGCGACGAGGAGGTCGCCGCCGCCGAGCGGGTGATCCGCTCGGGCATGCTCAACTCCGTCTGGGGCACCGAGGCGCGCGCGCTCGAACGCGAGCTCACCGAGATGTACGGCGTCCGCCACGCGATCACCTGCAGCTCCGGCACCGCGGCCCTCCATCTGTCGGTCGTCGCGGCCGCACCGGACCCCGGGGACGAGATCATCACGACACCGATCACGGACTTCGGGACCGTGGCCCCCATCTTGGCGCAGAACGCCATTCCTGTCTTCGCCGACGTCGATCCGTCCGACGGCAATCTCGACCCGGCGGCCGTCGCCGCGCTCATCGGCCCGCGGACCAGGGCGATCATGGCGGTCCACCTGTTCGGCGCGCCCGCCAGGGTGCGCGAGCTGCGCGAGCTGGCCGACGAGCACGGGCTCACGCTGATCGAGGACTGCGCGCAGGCGTGGCTGACCGAGCTGCCCGGCGGCGCCCTCGCGGGCACCGCGGGCCAGGTGGGCTGCCTGAGCCTGCAGCAGTGGAAACACATCACCTGCGGCGACGGCGGCGTGGCCATCACGGACGACGACGAGCTGGCCAGGCGGATGCGGCTGTTCTCCGACAAGGGCTGGGACCGCGCGGCCGGGCGCTCGCACGCCGCCTTCGGGCTCAACTACCGCATGACCGAGCTCCAGGCGGCCGTGGCGCGCGCCCAGCTCGCCAAGCTGCCCGGCGTGCTCGCCGCCCGCCGCGGCACCGCCGCGCTGCTGCTCGACGCCCTCAAGGGCCTCCCAGGGGTACGCCTGCCGCGCCCCGGCGGCCACGCCTGGTGGCTCTTCCCCGTCGTGTGCCCGGACGGTGACGCTGCCGAGCTGGCCGCGCACCTGGCGGCGGCCGGGATCCCGGCGCGGGCCGGCTATCTCGGGGAGCCGCTGAACCGGGCGCCGGTGTGGGAGGCGGACATCTACGGCCGCTCCCGCTACCCGCTCGACGGCTACGAGCCGAACCCCTGCCCGCAGGCCGAGCGCATGGTGGACCGTACGCTGCTGGTCATCGACTGGAACGAGAACTACACCTCGGCGCACGTCGAGCTGATCGCCCAGGAAATGATGAAATTCCGGGCTCGTCCGTAGGCGGCTAGTTACGTTCATGTATCAGGCATTGACCCGGCCGAGACGCCCTCACTAGGTTTCGGTCAGGACCGGTATTAGTCGAAAGGAAGCCGCCCATGAAGAAGGCAGCGGCAGTCGGCCTCGTGGCCGCCCTGAGTCTCGCGGCCGCCGGGTGCGGATCCGACAGCGGCTCGGGCAAGAGCACCGTGACCCTCTGGATGTACCCCGTCATCGGGGACCAGGCGAAGAACCTGGCGTTCTGGGGCAAGATCGAGAAGGACTTCGAGGCCAAGAACGCGGCGATCGACCTCAAGATCGACCAGCAGCCCTGGGAGGGCCGGCAGGAGAAGGTCACCACCGCCCTCGTCTCCAAGAAGGGCTTCGACCTGGTCGTGCTCGGTCCCGACCAGATCCCGCAGTACGCCCAGCAGGGCACGGTCGAGCCGGTGGACGACATCGTCGCCCCGGTCAAGGCCTCCTTCCTGCCGAACTCGCTCACCGCCCTGACCGTCAGCGGCAAGCTCTACGGCGTGCCGATCTACCAGACGATCACCGCGCCCATCTACAACAAGAAGCTGTTCGCCGAGGCGGGCGTCGAGAAGGTGCCGGAGACGCTGGCCGAGCTCAAGGAGGCCGCGCCCAAGCTGGCCGCCAAGAAGGTCGCCGTGCTCGACTACCCGGGCAAGCCGGAGGTCAGCCTCAACCAGAGCTTCTACCCGATCCTGTGGGCCAACGGCGGCAGCGTCTTCGCCCCCGACGGCAAGACCGTCGCGTTCAACGGCGCGGAGGGCGTGGCGAGCCTGCAGTACCTGCTCGACCTCAAGGCCGTCGGCGGCCTGCCGGAGAACACCGCCAGCAAGAGCAACGACATCGAGGGCGGCCCGCTGGCCGCCGGCAAGACCGCGCTTTACCACGCGGCCACCGCCGGCATGGTCGACCAGCTCGCCGCCGCCATCGGCGCCGAGAACGTCGGCATCGGCCTGCCGCTCGAAGGCTCCAAGCGGGTCGCGTTCGGCATCCCCGGCGCGCTGGTGCTGGCCAAGCACACGGAGAACAAGGACGCGGCCAAGAAGGTCGCCACGTTCCTGTCCTCGCCCGAGGTCACGGCCGCGCTGGCCAAGGAGTCCGGCTTCTTCCCGGCCCGCACCGACGTGACGGTGCCGGACCAGTCGGAGACGTCCAAGGAGTTCGCCAAGTCGCTGCAGTACGCCTTCCCCGGCGACACCCACCCCAAGGCCCGCCAGGTGATGGGCCTCATCGGCCCGCACATCCAGGCGGCGCTGCTGGGCAAGGAGGACGCCAAGACCGCGCTCGACGCGGCCGCCAAGGAGGCCAACACGCTGCTCAGCAGCAGCGGCTGAGCGAGGAAAGGAATCACCTGGTGCGTCAACGCCTGCGTGACCCGGTCACCGGACTGCTGTTCGTGCTGCCCGTGCTCGTGCTCTTCCTGATCTTCCGGATCTTCCCCTCACTGGGGGCGGCGGGCATGAGCCTGACGAACTGGAACATCGGCGGCGAGTGGGACTTCATCGGCGCGGACAACTACGCCCGGCTGCTCGACGACGTGAACTTCTGGTTGAGCCTGCGGGTGACGCTCGTGTACGTGGTGATCTACGTGCCGCTCACGCTGCTCGTGGCGCTGGGCACGGCGTTGCTGCTCAACCAGGTGGTCTTCCTGCGCGGGCTGTTCCGCGGCATGCTCTTCCTCCCGTACGTGACCAGCTTCGTACTGGCCGGCATCATCTGGCGCTGGATCTACGAGTTCGACGGGCTGATCAACGGCCTGCTGGCCAAGGCCGACCTCGGCCCGGTCGCGTTCCTGGAGCAGTCGTCGGTGGTCCTGCCCGCCCTCGCCGTCGTGTCGGTGTGGAAGGGCTTCGGCTACTCGATGCTGATCCTGCTGGCCGGGCTGAAGTCGATCCCGTCCTCCTACCTGGAGGCGGCCACGGTGGACGGGGCGAGCGCGTGGCAGCGCTTCAGGCGCATCACGCTGCCGCTGCTCAAGCCCACGATCTTCTTCGTCGTGGTGATCGAGACGATCAGCGCGTTCCAGACCTTCGACACCGTGTACGTGATGACCGGCGGTGGCCCGGCCAGGGCCACCTACACCCTCATCTACGGCATCTACGACCACGGCTTCAGGTCCTTCGACTTCGGCTACGCCGCGACGTGGGGCATGGTGCTGTTCGCGATCGTGCTGATCGTGTCGCTGGTCCAGCGCCGCTTCCTGGATCGGGGGAACACATGACGATCACCGCGTCCCGTCCCGTCACCGGGGTCAAGGCGCCCCCGCCGCCCCGCCGTCCGTGGTGGCGGGGCACGTGGCCGCTGGCGGCGCTGCTCGCGGTGCTGTCGGTGCTGACCGTCAGCCCGTTCGTGGCGATGTTCATCGTGGCGCTGTCGCCGGCGGGCCGGCCGACCGTGCCGGCCCAGTGGCCCGAGTCGTTCACGCTGGACAACATCACGGCGGTGCTCTCGTCGTCCGGGTTCGTCACCTGGACGGTCAACTCGCTGGTCTACGCCGTCGTCTCCGTGGTGATCATCCTGCTCACCTCGTCCATGGCCGGGTACGCCTTCGCCAAGAAGCGCTTCCCCGGCAGGGAGGCGATGTTCTGGACGTTCCTCGCCACCATGATGGTGCCGTTCCAGGCGACGCTCATCCCGACGTTCGTGCTGGTCAACAGCCTGGACGGGGTGGACACGTTCTGGGGGCTGATCGTGCCGACGCTGGCCAACTCGCAGGCCGTCTTCCTGATGCGGCAGTTCATCCTGGGGCTGCCTGACGAGCTGTTCGATGCGGCCAAGGTGGACGGGGCCTCCGAGTGGCGGGTCTACTGGACGATCGTGCTGCCGCTCACCAAGCCGATCCTGGCCACGCTCGGCGTGTTCGTGTTCCTGTGGCACTGGAACGACTTCCTGTGGCCGCTGGTCGTCGGGCAGAGCGACGCGACCAGGACGCTCACGGTGGGGCTGACCACGCTGCGGACGGAGGAGCTGCAGCTGTCGGTGCTGATGGCCTCGACGGCGGTGTCCGTGGTGCCGTGCCTGCTGGTGTTCTTCCTGCTCCAGAGGTATCTGGTCAACAGCATCGCGATGACCGGGCTGAAATAAGCTCTGTCGGGTGGATATTTCGGCACAAAACCTCCGGGACCGGCTCCGGGGCGCGCTGATCGCCGCCGCGGCCACGCCCATGACGGCGTCGGGCGAGGTCGATCTCGACGTGGTCTCACGGTACTTCGCGGGCCTGGTGGCCGACGGCGTCACCGGCCTGGCCGTCCTCGCGCACACGGGACGCGGGCCGTACCTGGCGCCTGAGACCCGCGCCGCGATCATCGAACGCGCGGTCGCGCTGGGCGTACCGGTGCTGGTCGGCGTGGGCGGCGGCCCTGGCTCGTCCGCGTCCGCTTTGGGCGCGTCCGCTTCGGGCGGCGGCTCGGGCCTGGACGGGCGGTCGACGGACGGGCCGGCCGAGCAGGCTCGGACGGCGGCCGAGCTGGGGGCGGACGGCGTGCTCGTGTTCCCCTCCGCGGGCGACCGGGTGGCGCTGCACGACGAGGTGTGGCGGGCGGCCCGCCTCCCGATGATCGCCTTCGACCTCTACACCCTCCCGTGCCCGGCCGGGACGATGCGCGCGCTCCTGGAGCATCCGGGCGTCGCCGGCCTCAAGACGGCCCTGCTGTCGGACGCGATGGGCTGCCAGCGCGCCATCGACCTCACGACGCGGGCGGGCCGGCTGGCGATCACCGGTGAGGACCGCATGTTCGGCCCGTCCCTGCTCTGGGGCGCGCAGGCGGCCCTGGTCGGGATCGCGGCGGCGAGCGTGGACGTGACGGCCGCCGTCATGAAGGCGTTCGGCGGGTCCGATCTGCGCGCTTTCGAGGAGGCGTCAGGCCGGCTCGACCGGCTGGCGGCGGCCACGTTCACCGAGCCCATGGAGGGTTACGTGCAGCGCATGCTCTGGCTGGCCGCCGCCGAGGGGCGCATCCCGGAGCCGCACGCGTACGACCCCTACGGCCCGCCCCTGCCGGACGCGGAGCGGGCCGCGGTGATCGCTAGCTCTCGTTGAAACCGGCCCCGTCGAAGCTGGCATGGTAGGTGGCGGACATGTCCTCGTCGCCGTGGCCCTGCGACTCGGCGCGGCGCAGGCGCTCGCCCGCCGCCGCCACCACGTCCAGCCGGACGCCGGCCGCCTCGCCCGCCTGCGTGATCAGCCTGGTGTCCTTCTCCGCGTTGTGCACGGTGAAGCTGGGCTCGAAGTCGCCCTCCAGGACGGCCTTGGACTTGGCCTGGAAGTACGGGCTGTCCATCGGCCCGCCCGTCACCACCTGGCGTACCAGATCGGGGTCGAGTCCCAGCCCCTTGGCCAGGGCGAGGGCCTCGGCCACGACGGCGGTCATCGAGATGCCGTAGCTGACCGTGGCCATCTTGAGCTTGGTGCCCGCGCCGCTCGCGCCGTCGTCGGCGAGCCAGAGCGTGCGCTGGCCGAGCGCGGCGAAGACCGGCTCCAGCGCCTGCCTGGCCTCCTGCGGCCCGGCGGCCAGGATGACCAGCTTGCCCTGTTCGGCCGGTTGCCTGGTGCCCTGGACGGGCGCGTCGACGAACGTCAGCCCGTGCTCGGCGGCCAGCGCGGCCAGCCGCCCGGCCGCCGCCACGCCGACCGTGCTCATCTGCGCCCACACCTGCCCGGCGCGCAGGCCGGGCGCGGCGGCGGTCACCGCGGCGTGCACGGCGTCGCCGTCGTTCAGCATCGTGAGCACCACGTCGGCGCCCTCCACCGCCTCGGCGGGAGAGCCGGCGACGCTCGCGCCGTCGGCCTCCAGCGGCTGGGCCTTCTCCTTCGTACGGTTCCAGACCCGGACGTCCAGGCCTGATCTGAGCAGATTGCGGGCCATGGGCGCACCCATGAGCCCGGTCCCCAGCACTGCGACTGTAGCCATGACCTCACCCTACGATCGGCGACCCGGACCTCCAGGACCCGGGGGCGTGTCGCCGGCCGATGGGCGGGTCAGCGGCCGGTGATGGCGACCCGGACGAGGTCGCGGCCGCGCACGGCGTACAGGGCCCGGCGCGAGGGGTCGAGCGCCAGCTTGGGCTCACCGCCGAACCACTGCCCGGCCAGCCCTTCCACGATCGGCTTCGCGGTGAACGCCGCAAGGTCGATCTTGTAGATCTTGTCGCCGTCGGTGCAGTACGCGACCCGGCCGGTGACGTACAGCTCGCCGCCCTTCGCCCCGACCTTGAGCGTCCTGGTGACCTTCTTGCGCCGCAAGTCGAACTCGAACACGTCGCCCGTGCTCGCCATGCCGTACAGCATGGTGGTCCTGCCAAAGGACAGGGAGGAGATCTGGCGGGCGTTCGGGATGGGCTCCACCTGCCAAAGGAGCCTGCGCCTGACCAGGTCGAACGCGGCCAGCCTGGCGGTCGTCGTGACCGGCGGCAGGCCGAGGCCCTCCTGGATCAGGGTGCCGAGGTAGGCGACGCCGCGCCGGGCGGCGACCGAGTAGACGGTCTGGCGCTCCACGATCGGGCGGTAGGTGGCGTACGTGCCGGTGCGTGGTGAGTAGAGGGAGAGCGCGCCGTTCATGTGGCCGGGCTCCGGCTGGGTGGGCATCACGATCAGCCCGGTCGTGGCGTCGTGGGCCAGGTCGCGCGGGCGGTCCTGCTGGTTGCCGGTGCGCGCGACCAGCTCGGCCTCGCTCTGCCCCGCGCGGTGCGCGTACAGCGCGGCCTGGGTGTAGACGCCCAGGTACGTGGTGCTGCCGACGGTGAGCAGCGTCTTCGGCTCGCCCGCGATGCCGAGCCTGCTGACCTGGCCCGTGGCGAGGTCGTGCAGGTCGGCGCCGCCCTTGCCGCCGACGTAGACCCGCTTGCCGTCGGAGTGGATGGACATCGGCTCCTCGGGGGCCGACTTGAAGCCGCGCTGGACGAGGTTGAGGTAGTCGAGCGTGCCGGTCGCGGGGTCGTAGACGAAGACCGCGCTGTCCTGGATGCCGTAGATGCGCCCTTCGTGGGCGAGCAGGCGGTGGGTGAGCGCCTCGAAGTACGGGACGCCGAGCACCTCCAGCTTCTCCGTGGCCAGGTGGTAGCGGTAGAACGTGCCCGACGGGCGGCCGGCGAAGTAGACGTACCCGTCGTGGATCAGCACCGCGACGACGTACTTCTCGCCGGCGGCCGTCGCCTTGACGACCTTGTGGTTCTGCGGCGCGGCCTTCTCCAGCACGATCAGCTCGGCCAGCGAGTTCATGCCGCCGGCCAGGTGGGTGTCCGACATGCCCATGCTGGAGACCCAGTCACGGTCGGCGACCTCCTGCGGGAGGAGCTCGCGCTTCTCGCCGGTCGCGCGGTCGATCGCGACGAGGTGGGCGTTGGCGCCGACGCCCGCGTAGACGTGGGTGGCGTCGGCCTGGATGCTGCGGACGTACGCCTCGCCGGGGGCGGGCTGGCCCAGGTCGCGGCTCGTGCCCGTGGCCGGGTCGTACTCCCATACGCGGCCGGGCTCCGACGTGCCCATGTAGACCTTGCCGTCGGGGGAGGAGGCCATGGTCCAGATGTAGTGGTCGGGGTATTCGGCGACCCTGGTGACCTGGCCGGTGGTGGTGTCGAGCTTGTAGAGGTCGGATCTGGCGTGGGTGCCGATGTAGACGTCGGTGCCTGCCTTGCACATCGCCCAGATACCGACGCCGGTGGGGATGTCGAAATGGGCCGTGACCGAATCCTTGGCCACGTCGTACGCGCCGACCACGTTGGGCGAGAGGCCGCGCGAGCCGGCGTACAGGACGTCGCCGACGAACTCGCCGTTGCCGAGCGGGCTGGCCACGCTCGCCGGGCCCATCTCGGTGATCGTGCCTTCGGGTTGCTGAGGTGCGCCTCGCCTGGCCGTGGCCTGGTCGGCACCCGCGTCGGCTGCTGGGCCGGTGCGGGCGTGGGCGGGCTGGGCGGTGAGGGCGGCGGCCGCTGTGGTCGCGGCGGCCGCCAGGAGGAAACGGCGGCGGGGGATCATGCGCGGGCTCCCTTGTGAAGTTGCGCCGCACGCTATAACGGACGGGGCCGTAATGTCTAGATCGCACCCACCGCCGGGCCGGGGCTAGAGCTGGAAGAGGGCGGCGGCGTTGCGCCAGGCGACCCGTTCGGCGATCTCGCCGGTCAGGCCCGCCGCCGCGACCGCGCCGAACGCCGACGACGGGTCGATCAGGGTCGCGTCCGTGCCGAAGAGGAGCTGGGCCGGGTCCACGGCGGACACCACCTCGGCGATGCGGCCCGCCGGGGCGTGCGACCAGCAGGGCTCCAGGTAGAGGCGGTCGCAGGCGCCGGCCGCCTCGATGGCGTGCCGGAACCCGTCCGCCCCCATGTGCCCGGCGATCAGCCGAAGGTCCGGGATGTCCAGGCAGAGCTCGGCCAGGTCGAGGACGGAGGTGCCCCAGGTGTGCACGAGCGCCGGCCGCCCGCTCTCCGCGACCAGCGTCAGGGCGTCCCGGAGCTGGGGGGAGCCGACCGGCGAGCCCGTGTAGTCGGTGTGGATCTTGACGCCGACGAACTTCCCGCCGGGCAGGTAGGCGCGCAGGTCCGCCTCCGCCTCCCGCAGCCGGCGCGGGTTGACGGTGACGTAGCCGAGGAGGCGGTCCTGCGTCTCCAGGTACGCCGCCAGGGCCCGGTTGCCCGCCGGGGCGTCGTAGATGACGGCCTCGGTGGCGGACACGATCGCCCGGTCGATGCCGTAGCGGTCCATGGTGACGAGGTTCGCCTCGGCCACGTCCATGGTGAAGAACCACGGGCCCCAGTGGGCGTGCACGTCGATGATCATGACGTCGACCTCCTCGCGGCCTCGGCCGGCGGTTCGGGGGACAGGAGTCTTCGGGCGTTGCCGCCTGCGACGGCCGCGATCTCCGCCGGCTTCAGGCCGCTGGTGGCCAGGCGAAGGAGGGGGACGATGGGCTCGTAGTGCGGGGTACGGGAGCCGTACAGCAGGCGGTCCGCGCCGAGCTCGGCGGCGGCGAGCTCCAGCGCGTCGGGTGAGTTGAGCAGGCGGGTGGAGGTGTGGAAGCCGGGCTCGTCGGCGGCGGCGACGAGGAAGTCGCCCAGGTGGTAGAAGTGCGTGTCGAGGAAGACGACGGTGCCTCCGGTGCCCGCGAACGGCTGCCAGAACCGGCGCACGTCACCCCCGGTGAGCACCACCAGCCCGAGCCCGGCCGCCCGGCGGGCGACATGCCGGACGGAGGGGAAGCCCGCCTCGGCCCCCTGCTCGTCGGGGAACAACCGGACGGCCCGCACACCCGCCTCCGCCAGCCGGTCCAGCTCACGCGCCGCGCCGACGGGATCCCGCAGGTCCACCGCCCCGACCGGCACGACCACCGCAGGAGCCGCCCCGGGGTCGGCGTCCGTAAGCGCCGCCGCTGGGCCGGCGTCCGCCGGGGGCGCGGCGAGGGCGAGCAGGTCGTCGTTGCCCGAGCGTACGTCGAACAGCCCCGCCCGCAGGCTCGCCACCGCCGCCGCCCTGATCCGATGCGCCCCCAGCGTCCGCAGCACCGACGCCGGCGTGCCGGGCGGTCCCTCGCGGTCCGGGTACGCCCCGAACAGCACGTCCACGTCCAGCGTCACCTCCAGCCCGCCCACCAGCCGCCACGCGTCAAACGGGATACCGGGCCCATCCTTAATCGCCATGACGGACATCATGCCATTGACGAACAGCGCTCATACAGTTACGGTCTGGGCCAAAATCGAGCAGCAATGAACGCGAGGTACGCACATGCTCCGATCTCTCCTCATCGTCCTCACGGCCGTGTTACCGGCGTTGTTCACGGGCCCCGTCGCCCAGGCGGCGACGGCCTGCGACGCGCCGGCGGTGGAGCGGTTCGGCCCGGCCTCCGTGACCGGCGCGATCGTCGGCGCGGCCGTGCACGAAGGCCACGCGTACGTCGTCACCAGGGGACTCAAGCCGCCCGTCCTGGCCGACATCGACCTGGCCACCCGCAAGGTCGTCAGAAGCGTCACGCTGCCGGACGGCCCCGCCACGGGTGAGCCGGAGGGCGGATGGGCCACGGCGGTGTCCGGCGGGAAGATCTACGTCGGGACGTACCCGGTGCCCGACCTCTACAGCTTCGACCCGGCCACGGGTGAGGTGCGGCATCTGAGGTCGTTCGGGAAGAACGGCGGGTTCGTCTGGAGCCTGGCCGCCGCGCCCGACGGCACCCTCTACGCGGGCACCTACCCCGACGGCCGGGTCTGGGAGTACGTGCCCGCCACCGGCGCGGTGCGCGACTTCGGCGTGCTGGCCCAGGGCGAGCGATATGTCCGCGCGGTCGCCGCCGACGCCACCTACGTGTACGCCGGCCTGCTCGACAAGGCCAAGCTCGTCCGCATCACCCGCGCGACCGGCGAGGTCAAGGAGCTGGCGGCCGGCCCCGGCGGCATCGGCTCCATCACCCTGCACGGCGACCGCGTGCTGGCGGCGAGCGGCGGCACGCTGATCGACATCCGCACGGACGGCACCGACGAGCACCGCGCCACCCTGGAAGGCGGCACGCTCGACGTGCTGACCACGGCCGCCGACGGCACCGTGTACACCACCTCCCGCCCCGACGGCGCGGTCCACCGCTACCGCTCGGGCGACGCCGCGTTCACCAAGGTCGCCGACCCGCCCTCCGCCGGCGACGAGACCAGGCGGCTACAGCTGATCGACGAGAACACCATGGTCGGCTTCGCGGGCAGCGGCGGCATGTGGTGGCTGGACCTGCGTACCGGCACCTCCGAGTTCGTCGACCTGATCGAGGCCGGTCTGCCCAGCGGCTCCGAACGTCCGCAGAGCATGCTCCTCGTGCCCAACCGCGCCCTCTACGTGGGCGGCCACTTCTCGATGGAGGTGCGCGACCTGCGTACCGGTGAGAAGCGCAGGTTCCGGATGCCCGGCGAGCCCAAGGACCTCGTACGGCGCGGCGACAAGATCTACGCCGCCATCTACCCCAGCGGCCAGATCGTCTCCGTGGACCTGCGCACCGACGAGGTCCGCAGCGTCGGCTACCTCGGACACGGCCAGCAGCGCCCCTGGGACATCGAGTACGACCCCGTCACCGACAAGCTGGTCGTCGCCACCGCCCCGCTCGGCGCCAAGCTGAACGGCGCGCTGTCCGTGATCGACCCCCGCACCGGGCGCATCGACGTCTACGAGGGCGTCATCCCGGACCAGAGCCTGATGAGCCTCTCGCTCGCTCCGCGCGGCGGCGTCGTCTACCTGGGCGGCGACGTGCTCGGCGGCGGCGGGACCCCGCCGGTCAAGACGTCGGCGTCCGTCGCCGCGTTCGACCTCGGGAAGCGCAAGGTGCTCTGGCAGGTGGATCCGGTCGCGGGGCAGCGGACGTTCCAGGACATCAAGGTCCACGACGGGCTGCTGTACGCCGTCTACAAGCGTGACTCCGGCACCTGGATCGCCATGGACCTGGCGACCAAGCAGGTGGTCAGGCAGGGCAAGCTCTCCGGGTACGGCGAGCTGACCACGCACAGGGGCCGGGTGTTCGTGTCCACGTTCTTCGGCGGCGGGAACGCGTACGAGCTGGGCACCACGGAGAAGCTGCTGGCCACCGGGCTCGGCGACGAGTGGTACACCAACCCGCAGCTCCACTTCGAGCCCGGCTCCTGGCGGGCGTGGGCGCTGGCGGGGCGGGATCTGGCGCGGATCAGGCTGGACCCGCGCTGCCCGGCCTTGACCGTAACTCCATGACCCTACTAGGTTTCGGTCTGTGCCGAAATATGTGATCGACGCCCACCGGCTCGTCGGTCCCGTGCCGTTCGATGACCTGCCGCAGGATCCGCGACCCGAGATGGACCGGCTGGGCATCGAACGGGCCTGCGTGACCCACACGCTCAGCCTCTACTCCGATCCGCGAGCGGGCAACGAGGCCCTGCTCACGCTCGGCGACCCCCGGCTCATCCCGGTGCCCGTGGTGGTACCGGCAGACCCCGAGCCGTTGCCGCCGTACGCGGGGCCGCCGTACGCGGGGGCACGGGACGCGGCGGCACGGGACGCGGCGGCACGGGACGCGGCGGCAGGGAACACGGCGGCAGGGGACATGACGGCACGGGACATGACGGCAGGGGACGCGGCCCTGGTGGCGGTGCAGGAGGCGGTGGCGGCGGAGGTGGCGGCTTGGGGCGTGCGGATGGTCCGGCTCTGCCCGGAACGCCACCGTTTCGACCTCACCGGCCCCGCCGCCCTCCGCCTCCTGACCGCCCTCGCCCTGCCCGTGGCCATCGACCTGGACGAGACCTCGCCCGCCCAGCTCCGCCACCTCGCCGAACGCCTGCCGGACCTGCGGATCCTCGTGCTCAACCCCGGCTACCGTAGGCTGCGCGCGCTGGCCGAGCTGATGGCCGAGGCGCCCCGCGTGTGGGCCGAGGTCGGCACCGTCAACACGCAGGGCGGCGTCGAATGGCTGGCGGAGCGGTTCGGGGCGGGGCGGCTGGTGTTCGGGACCGGGGCGCCGGTGTCCGACGACTGCGGCCCGCGTTTCCTGCTCGACCATCTCGACCTGCCCCCAGAGGACGTCGGCCTGATCGCCGCAGGCTCGCTGGGGGCGCTGCTGTGATCCTCGACGCCCACGGCCACGTGGGGACCTGGCCCGACTTCCTCATCCCCCATCCCACCGCCGAACACCTCCTGGCCGCCATGGACCGCGTCGGCGTCACCGCGATGGGCATCAGCCACCTGCTCGGCGTCGGCCCGGACGCCGTACGCGGCAACGAGCTGGCGATGGAGATCGCCGGGCGTTTTCCCGGTCGCTTCGGGGTCTGGCAGGTCTACAACCCGCACCACCGCACCCCGCTCGCCACGGAAGGCGTCTGGGGCGTCAAGCTCCATCCCGACGTGCACCAGTGCCGCCTCGACGACCCCCTGTACGAGCCGGTCTGGCGGCTCGGCCTGCCGGTGCTCGCGCACGGCCAGACGGACTCGATCTGGAGCGACCCGGCCCAGTTCGCCGTCGTCGCCGCCCGTCATCCGCACGTGCCACTGCTCATGGGGCACACAGGGCTCTGGCCGTACGGGTTCGGCCGCGCGGCCCGGCTCGTGGCCGATCATCCGAACGTGTTCCTGGAGACGTGCGGCTCGAAGATGACCGGCCGCTGGATCACCAGGCTGGCGGCGCTGGCGGGGGCCGAGCGGGTGGTGTTCGGCACGGACGCCTGCTTCCTCGACCTGCGTACCGGCTACGGCCGGGTCGCCCTCGCGCCGCTCTCCGACGAAGACCGCACCCTGATCCAGGGCGCCAACCTGGCCCGCATCCTCAACCTCCCACCCGAGGGCCTCCTGCCCGAGAGCCTCCCACCCGAGGGCCTTAGACCCGCCGGCATCCGGCCCGCCGTCTCATCCGCGGAAACCCCGCCCGGAGCTTCCGCCGTCTCACCTGCGGAAGCCTCGCCCAGAGGCTCCGCCGACTCGCGCGGAGAAGCCTCGCCCGTAGAAGCCTCGCCCGGAGATTCCGCCGGCTCGCCTGTGAAGGGACGACTCCAGTGACGCTCGCCATCCACGGCGGCACCCCCGTCCGCGCCACCCCCTGGCCCTCCTGGCCCCCGCCGCTCGACCCCGCGCAGCGCGAGCTGGTCACCAAGGTCCTGGAGAGCGGCCTGTGGGGCGCCACACAGGGCGGCTCCGTCGTCGCGGACCTGGTCGACGCGTTCGCCCGCCGCTCAGGCGTCCAGTACGGCGTCGCGGTCGGCAACGCCACCCTGGGCCTGTTCGCCGCCCTGCGCGGACTGGGCGTGGGAAGAGGGGACGAGGTGATCGTGCCCGCGTACACGTTCGTGGCCTCGGCCACCGCCGTCCTGCTGGCCGGTGCGACGCCCGTGATCGCCGACGTGGACCCCGCCGACCTGCACCTGTCCCCGGACGCCGTACGGGCCGCCATCTCCGGCCGGACGGCCGCGATCATGCCGGTGCACCTGGCGGGCAGCCCGGCCGCCATGGACCCGCTGAACGACCTGGCCGCCCGCCACGGCCTCGCGGTCGTCGAGGACGCCGCCCAGGCGCACGGCGCCACGTACAAGGATCGCCCGGTCGGCGGCCTGGGCGACGCGGGCGTCTACAGCTTCCAGGCGAGCAAGGCGATGACCGCCGGTGAGGGCGGCCTGATCGTCTGCCGCGACGAGAGCGTGCACGAGCGCGTCTGGTCGACCTGCAACCTCGGCCGCAAGCTGGGCGGCCAGTGGTACGGCCACCCCTCCGTCGGCTGGAACCTGCGGCTCACCGAGATCCAGGCCGCCCTGCTGCTGCCCTGGCTGGACCGCCTCGACGAGGAGATCGATCGCAGGAACGCCTCCTGCGCCGCCATCGAACGCGAGCTGGCCATCGTCCCCGAGGTCAGCGTGCCGCCCCGGCCGGACGGCACCACGCGCGACTCCCGCCACCTCCTCATGCTCCGCGTGGATCCCGGCGTGGACCGCGAGTTCCTGCTCACCGCCATGGCCGCGGAGGGCGTGCCGCTCGACGCCGGGTACCCGCCGCTCGGCACCATGAACGCGCTCACCGCCGAGGGGGCCCGCGTCGAGCCCTGCCCCGCGGCCGAGGAAGCGGCCAGGACCGTGGTGTGGGTACGCCAGTCGATGCTCATGGACCCGGCCGGCCCGGCCGACATCGCCGAGGCCCTGGCGAAGGTGCTGTCAGGCAAGCCGGCCTGAAGGGGAACACCGGCCGGAACGCCGGCCGCACGCGAACGGGAAACGCCGACGAGGACGCGAGCGGGGAGCGCGGACTGGAACACGGTCTTAACGGCGCGGAAACACCACCGGAGTCCACTGAGGGGGACTCACCGACAGTGAGGCGCACCTAGGGTTCCGCCGCTCGCGGGTCTGGTCCGAGAGGTGCAGGCGGCCTGCCGCACGAGGCCGCTCCACGGCGGGACAAAAGCCCGGGAGGTCAGCCACAGCCTGGCTGCCTTCCGGCCGGGCGTCGATCATTCGGAGCTCGAATGCACTGGCACCCCCGCAAGCTCCACGAGAACTACGGACCCGAGGCCCGCTTCGCCGTCGAACGCGAGGCCGAGCTGCCCACCACCGCCTGGGACCGCGAGGTGGCCAGGGGACTGGAGCTCGGCCTGCCCGGCGCCGACTCCATCGTGGACCGGCGCATCCCGACCTTCTCGCGCGGCGAGCTGCCGCACTTCGCCGGCATCAACACCTTCCTCAAGGCCCCGTACGTCGAGGACGTCCGAACCTGCGGCGACTACGACGTGGCCGTGCTCGGCGCGCCGTTCGACGGCGGCACCACGTACCGCCCCGGCACGCGCTTCGGGCCGCAGGGCATCCGCCGGATCTCCGCCCTGTACGGCCCCTACAGCTTCGAGCTCGGCGTGGACCTGCGCGAGTCGATCACAGTGGCGGACCTCGGGGACGTGTTCACGATCCCCGGGAACATCGAGAAGACGTTCGACCAGATCTCGAAGGCCGTCTCGCACGTGTACGCCAGCGGCGCGTTCCCCGTGGTGCTGGGCGGCGACCACTCGATCGGCTACCCGACGGTCCGCGGCGTCGCCGAGCACCTGTCGGGGAACCTGGGGATCATCCACTTCGACCGGCACGTCGACACCCAGGAGACCGACCTCGACGAGCGCATGCACACGACGCCGTGGTTCCACGCGACGGACCTCCCGAACGTGCCGCCGCAGAACCTCGTGCAGATCGGCATCGGCGGCTGGCAGGCGCCCAGGCCGGGCGTGCAGGTGGGGCGCGAGCGCGGGACCACGATCATGACGGTCACCGACTGCGTCGAGATGGGCATCGAGGCCGCCGCCGAGCGGGCGCTGGAGGTGGCCTGGCGCGACGCGGAGGCGGTGTGGCTGTCGTTCGACGTGGACTGCCTGGACGCCGCGTTCGTGCCGGGCACCGGGTGGCCGGAGCCCGGCGGGTTCCTGCCGCGCGAGGTGCTCAAGTTCATCCAGCTCATCGCCGACGCCGCGCCGCTGGCCGGGATCGAGGTGGTCGAGTGCAGCCCGCCGTACGACAACGCCGACATCACCTCGCTGATCGCCACCCGGGTCATCTGCGACACCCTCGGCTGCCTGGTCCGCTCAGGCCACCTGCCGTCGAACAGGAAGGAGACCGCGTCATGAAACGCCGCCCCCTGCGCGCCGCCCTGCTGGCCGCCCTGCTGGTCGTCTGCACGGCCTGCGGCGGCGGCGCACCGTCCGCGCCCGCCACCGGCGCCGCGAAGCAGGCCGTCACCCTCGGCTTCTCGGCCTGGCCCGGCTGGTTCCCCTGGCAGATCGCCCAGGAGAAGGGCCTGTTCGCCAAGAACGGGGTGCAGGCCGAGCTGAAGTACTTCGACAGCTACACCGACAGCCTCACCGCCCTGGCCACCGGCAACATCGACGCCAACAGCCAGACCCTGAACGACACGCTGGCCTCGGTCTCCGGCGGCGCCAAGCAGACGGTGGTGCTGGTGAACGACAACTCCACCGGCAACGACCAGATCATCGCCAGGCCGGGCATCGGGTCCGTCGCGGCGCTGAAGGGCAGGACGGTCGCGGCGGAGCAGGGCACCGTGGACCACTACCTGCTGCTCCTCGCGCTACGCAGGGCGGGGCTCAGCGCGAGCGACATCACGTTCAAACCGCTGCCCACGGATGCCGCGGCGGCGGCGTTCAAGGCGGGGCAGGTGGACGCGGTCGGGGTGTTCGCGCCGTTCACGACGACCGCGCTGGAGCTGCCGGGATCGGCCGCCATCGCCACCTCCAAAGACTTTCCCGGGGCCATCCCGGACCATCTGGTGGTTTCGCGCGCGTTCGCCTCGGAGCGGCCCGAGACCGTCCAGGCGCTGGTGAAGACCTGGTTCGACACGCTGACCTGGATGCAGGGGAACAAGGCGGAGGCGCGGGCGATCATGGCGAAGCGGGCCGGGGTGAGCGAGCAGGACTACGCCGACTACGACGCGGGGACCACGATCTTCACGCTGGCCGACAACAGGGCGGCGTTCAGCTCAGGGAGCCTGGAGAAACAGGCCAAGGAGATCGCCGCCTTCCTCACCGAGTCCGGCCTGGCGGACACCGCGCCGGCGCTGGACGGGCTACTCGATCCGCGTTACGTCCAGGGAGTGTCGTCGTGACCGGGCCGGTGCCGGCCGCCTCCGCCAGGGAGCCGGGACCCGGCGAGCCCGGCGGCGGGCTGCTGCCGGCCCGCCTGGCGCTGGCCGTCGAGCTCGCCCGCGCGTCAGGCCGGAAGGGACGGCCGGTGGCCGGGCAGGGAGCCGCCCGGCGCGGGCGGCCGGGGTCTTGGCGAGGGGCCGGGCGGGCGTTGCCGGGACGGGTCAGGTGGGCGTTGCGGGCGGCGGCGATCGTCGTGCCCCTCGGCCTCTGGGCGGCCGTGAGCTCCATGGGCGTCGTCGATCCGACGTTCCTGCCCTCGCCCGCCGCCGTCGCGCGGGCGTTCGCCGAGATGGCCGGCAGCGGGCAGCTCCTGTCGGACGCGGCGGCCAGCCTGGGCAGGGTCGCCGCCGGGTTCGGCCTGGCGGTGGCGATCTCGGTGCCGCTCGGGATGGCCATGGGCAACTCTCAGGTGGCGCTGGCGCTGCTCGAACCCGTGATCGGCCTGCTGCGCTACCTGCCCGCCTCCGCGTTCATCCCGCTGCTGATCATCTGGCTCGGCCTCGGCGAACCGTCCAAGATCGCGATTCTGGTCATCGGCGTCGTGTTCTTCAACACGCTCATGACCGCGGACGCCGTCCGTGCCGTTCCCGGCGAGCTGCACAAGGCCGCCGCCACCCTCGGCGCGACCCGTGGTGAGGTGCTGCGCAAGGTGGTGTGGCCGTACGCGCTGCCCGGGATGCTGGACGCGATGCGCGTCAACGCCGCAGCCGCGTGGAACTTCGTGGTCGTCGCCGAGCTGATCGCCGCCGAGTCCGGGCTCGGCTACCGGATCGTCCGCGCCCAGCGCTTCCTGCAGACTGACCGGATCTTCGCGGTGCTCGTCGTGATCGGCCTCATCGGGCTGGCCATCGACGTGGGCCTGCGCCTGGTCCGCGCCCGCGTGGGGAGGTGGGCGGCATGACGCTCGTGCTGCGTGACGTGGTCAAGGAGTACGGCGGCCGGCCCGTGCTCGACGGGATCGGCCTGGAGATGGGCCGCGGCGACTTCGTGTGCATGGTCGGGACCAGCGGCTCGGGCAAGTCCACGCTGCTCAGCATGATCGCCGGGCTGGAGCCGGTCACCGCGGGCTCGATCGAGCTCGACGGCGTTCCCGTGCGCGGGCCGGGGCCGGAGCGTGGGCTGGTGTTCCAGTCGGGGGCGCTGTTCCCGTTCCGCACGGTCGCCGAGAACGTCGGGTTCGGCCTGCGCCTGCCCGCCGCTGAGCGGGCGCGCCGGGTCGAGTGGTACCTGTCCGAGGTCGGCCTGCTGCCGCTCGCCGGGGCGCTGCCCAAGGAGCTGTCGGGCGGGCAGCGGCAGCGGGTGGCGATCGCCCGCGCACTGGCCTGCGAGCCGTCCGTACTGCTGCTCGACGAGCCGTTCGGGGCGCTCGACGTACAGACCAAGGAGGACATGCAGGTCTTTCTGCACCAGGTCTGGCAGGACACCGGCGCCACCGTGCTCATGGTCACCCACGACGTGGAGGAGGCGGTGCTGCTCGGGCGGCGCGTGATCGTGCTGTCCTCCGGCCCTGGGCGGGTCGCCGCCGAGCTGCCGGTGCCGCTCGACGGCCCGCGCCGGCTCGCACTCAAGCGGACCCCCGAGTTCCTCGCCCTGCGGGCTCAGGTCGAGGACCTCGTCAGAGGGTACGCGCGCGGCGGCGTGTGAGGATGTCGGGATGGGTCCCACGTTGATCTCGGCAGTACGCCACGGTGAGAGCGAGGCGAACCTCGCCTACCAGGAGGCCGGCACGACGCCGCTGGTCTATGAGCGGGGCGACGACGAGGTGACGCTGACCGAGCTGGGCCGGCTGCAGGCGGCGGCGCTCGGACGGCTGCTGGCCGCGCTGCCCGCCGGCGAGGCGCCGGAACAGGTCTGGTGCTCGCCCTACCTGCGCGCCCTCGACACCTGGCGCCACGCCCAGAAAGCCGCCGGCCAGGCCGCCCGGCGGGCGTCCCAGGAGACCGCGCAGGAGGGCGCGCAGGAGGCCGCGCAGGTGGCTGGGGACGAGGGCGCGCAGGGCGCGTGGGACGGGGATCGGGTTCCGGTCGTCGTGGACGCGCGGCTCAGAGACCAGGAGGCGGGGGAGTTCGCCCGCTACAACCTGGCCGCGATCGAGCGGCTCTACCCCGAGGAGCTGGCCCGCCGGGACGCCGAGGGCGCCTACGCCTTCCGCCCGCCCGGCGGCGAGTCGCTGGGCGACGTCGTGGCCAGGCTCCGTGACTTCCTCGCCGACCTGCGCGAGCGCGCGGACGGCCAGCGGGTGCTGATCGTCGCCCACGACTCGGTGGTGCTCGGCCTGCGCCACGTCCTCGCGCGGAGCCCGGACGCGGAGCTGGCCGCGGTTCTCGGGTACGCGCCGGTGCTGAACGCCTCGGTCTCGATCTGGCGCACCAACGGCGGCCGTCCCGAGCTGCTCCAATTCAACGACGTCGCCCACCTCGTACGGGGCCGCAACGCGTGAACCCCCGCGTACGGGATCAGTCCGTCCGGACGACCAGATCGGCCCGTTCCCTGGTCCGGTCCCCGGCGAACCAGGCCCGCTCCGCCGCGAACCACGCCCGCCACCGCGCCTCCAGCTCCCCGTCCCGATCGAGCACCCGCCGCATCCGCACCGGCTCAGGAGCCTCCACCCAGACGACGTACGCCAGCAGCCCGGACACCGAGGCGCGCGCCGTTCCGACGCCCTCGATGACGAGGACCGGCGCGGCGGGCACGGCCACGCGGCCGCCATATTCCCCGCGTACCCAGTCGTACCTGCGGAAACCCCCAGGAAGCCCGCGCTCCAACGGCCGGAGCACCTGCGATTCGAGCGCGTGGAACCAGCCGCCGGGCCCCTCCTCCCACGGCACGGGAAAATCGTCGCTGTGAATCACCTGGCAATCCAGCGCCGCCCCCAGCCGCCCCGCGAACGTCGTCTTGCCCGACCCCGCAGGGCCGTCCACGGCCACCAGCCGGACGGGACCGCACGTGGGCCGCAGGCTCATGATGCGGTCGGCCAGGTCATTCACCGACCCCAGGGTAGATGACGGACGACGGGCGCCTGAGAGAATGTTCTTTCGCCCCGAACGCAAGTAGGAGGTTGATCTTGCTCGGACCCCTCGGTGACATCGTCGTGCTCGACCTGTCCAGGGCCCTGGCCGGGCCGCACGCCGCGCAGATGCTCGGTGATCTGGGCGCTCGGGTGATCAAGGTCGAACATCCGGACGGAGGCGACGAGTCGCGCGGCTGGGGGCCGCCCTTCGTCGGCCCGGATAACGAAATTTCGACTTATTTCCTGGCAGCCAACCGCAACAAGCAATCCATCGCCGTCGATCTGAAGTCCCCCGAGGGCAAGCAGCTCATCGAGCGCCTCGTCCGCCAGAGTGACGTCCTCGTCGAGAACTTCCGCACCGGCGTGCTCGACCGGCTCGGCTTCTCCACCGAGCGCCTGCACGAGCTCAACCCGCGCCTGGTCATCCTGTCCATCACCGGCTTCGGCCACGACGGCCCCGAGGGCGGCCGCCCGGGCTACGACCAGATCGCCCAGGGAGAGGGCGGCCTGATGTCGCTGACCGGTCCCTCGCCCGACGAGCCCTACCGCGTCGGCGCGTCCATCGCCGACCTGCTCGCCGGCATCCACGGCGCGTACGGCGTGACCGGCGCACTCTACGAGCGCGAGCGCACCGGCAAGGGCCGCGTCGTGCGCACGTCGCTGCTGGCCGCGATCACCGGCGTCCACTCCTACCACGGCACCGCATGGACGGTCGGCGGCAAGGTGCCCGGCGCGAACGGCAATCACCACGCCTCCATCGCCCCCTACGGCGCCTTCCGCTGCGCCGACGGCATGCTGCAGATCGCCGCGGCGAACGACGGCCAGTGGAAGAAGGTCGCCGCGCTACTCGACATCGACCCTGATGTGGCGAAATATGCGACGAACAGGGAGAGATTCGCGCACCGGGATGAGCTGATCGCCGACATGGAAAAGGCCCTGGCCGCCCACGACCGCGGCCATTGGCTGGCCGAGCTGGGCCAGGCCGGAGTGCCCGCGGGCGCGATCAGGTCGATCGACGAGGTCTACACGTGGGACCAGACCCGCTCGCAGGGCCTGGTCGTGGAGGTGGACCACCCGGTGCTCGGCACGATCGAGCTGCCGGGCCCGCCGCTGCGCTTCGACGGGCTGGCCGCACAGGAGCACACCGCGCCCCCCGCGCTCGGCCAGGACGGTGACGCCGTGCTCGCCTGGCTCGAAGAGCGCGAAAGATGAACCGTGTTTTCGTGGCACCGGCCGGTGCTTTCGTGCGTCAACATTGCAACGTTGGCTGACTTCTAGGGAGCGATAGTGAGCCGTCCGGACGCGCGCACACTGATCGAAACGGTCCTCGACAGGGGGTCGTGGAAATCGTGGGACGCGCCGCCCGCCGACCCGGCGGAGCCCGGCTCCTCCTATGCAGAAGAGCTGGCCGCCGCCCGCGTCAAGTCCGGCTACGACGAGGCGGTCATCTCCGGCGAAGGGCTGCTCGGCGGTCGCAGGGTGGCCATCGTGGCCTGCGAGTTCTCGTTCATGGCGGGCTCGATCGGGGTCGCGGCGGCCGAGCGCGTCGTGGCCGCGGTCGAGCGGGCCACCCACGACGGGCTGCCGCTGCTGGCCGCGCCCGCCTCGGGCGGCACGCGCATGCAGGAGGGCGCGCTGGCGTTCGTCCAGATGGTGAAGATCACCGCCGCGATCCAGGCGCACCGGGCCGTCGGCCTGCCGTACCTCGTCTATCTGCGGCATCCGACGACGGGCGGCGTGTTCGCGTCGTGGGGGTCGCTCGGGCACGTCACCGCCGCCGAGCCGGGGGCGCTGATCGGGTTCCTGGGGCCGAGGGTGTTCGAGTCGCTGCACGGTTACGCCTTCCCTGAGGGCGTCCAGGTCGCGGAGAACCTGCACCGCCACGGGCTGTTCGACGCGGTGGTCTCGGCCGACGACGCGCGCGAGGTCGCGATCAGGGCGCTGAGCGTGCTCGCCGCCGACCGGTCCGGCATCGTCGCGGGCCCGGCCCCCGAGGAGGACTTGCGGCCGGTGGAGCCGTGGGAGGCGATCACCCGCTCCCGCCGCGACGACCGCCCAGGAGTCCGTACGCTGCTCAAGCTCGCCGCCTCCGACGTGACGCCGCTGAGCGGCACCGGCGAGGGGGAGAACGAGCCGGGGCTGCTGCTCGCGCTGGCCAGGTTCGGTACGGCGCCCGCGGTGGTGCTGGGCCAGGACCGGCGGCTGCAGCGCGCCAACTCGCCGCTCGGCCCGGCCGGGCTCCGGGTGGCCAGGCGCGGCATGCGGCTGGCCGCCGAGCTCCGCCTGCCCCTGGTCACCGTGATCGACACGGCGGGGGCCGACCTGTCGAAGGCGGCGGAGGAGGGCGGCCTGGCCGCCGAGATCGCCCGCTGCCTGGCCGAGCTCGTCATGCTCGACGCGCCGACCGTCTGCCTGCTGCTCGGCGAGGGCGCCGGCGGCGCGGCCCTGGCGCTGCTGCCCGCCGACCGGGTGCTGTGCGCGCAACACGCCTGGCTGTCGCCGCTGCCGCCGGAAGGCGCCTCGGCCATCCTCTACCGCTCGGTCGACTTCGCCCCCGAGATCGCTCAGGCGCAGCACATCCGCGCCACCGACCTGCGCCGCGACGGCATCGTGGACCGGGTGATCCCCGAGGTGCCCGACGCCGCCTACGAGCCCAGGCAGTTCTGCGAGCGGGTGGGGCGGGCGCTGGAGTACGAGATCGCCGGGCTGCTGGAGGTGAGCCCGGCGGACCGGTTCGCGGCCCGCCAGGCCCGCTATCGCAACCTCGGCCGCTGACCTACGGCCCCTTGGGCTCGTAGGTCCACAGCTCGCGGCCGGCCTCGTCGAAGCCGGTGAAGCGCATGCCGGGCCAGGAGATCCCGCGCTTGCCCGCCTTCTCCGGCACGGTCCCGGCGAACAGCACCACTCCCTGGCCCCACGGGTCGGGCGTCCGCTCGGCGGTGGCCGTGGCGGTGCCGCCGTCCTGCAGGGTGACCTCGATCCTGGCGGTGCCGGGGAGCGCGAAGCCGTACCAGTCGCCCTTCACCTGGCCCCACTGCAGCGGCCGCTCGGCCGCGATCATCGCGCTCAGCTTGCCACCGGGGATGGGCTCGTAGGACACGGGTGCCTTGCCGTCCTTCCAGAACCGCACGCAGTTGCCCGCGTGCAGCACGGCGGTGATCCCCTGGGTCATGGTGTGGCCCTGGCCCTCCTGTTGCTTGACCTCCAAGCAGTCGTGGCGGATGGGGACGATCCGTTCGAGCTGTCTGCCCTTCAGCTTGATGGCGAAGGCGGCGATCCGGGTGGACATGAGGTGATTGAAGTACCAGACCCGGGCGGGAGCGCCCTTGCCGGACACGAACCAGGTGGACAGGCGACGCCCGTCGGGGAGCACCGCGTCGATCGACTCCCAGTCGGCGCCGGCCGTGCCGAACCTGACCGTCGCCCCGGGATCGGGCAGGTAGGTGTCCACCGAGTTGTGAGTGAAGTTGTTCGGGTCGTCGAACGAGGCGGAGGCGCAGCCGCTCCTCTTGCTCCCGTCGGGTCCGACCCCTCCGGAGACGCAGAGCAGGTGGTTCGAGGACCCTTCCTTGACGAACCACACGCGTACGGGTCCGTGGCCGAACTGCTCGGTGCCGGGCAGGGTGATGACGTCGCCCATCTTCCGCATGCCGATGTCGGCGGCGTCCGAGTCGCGCCCGCCATGGTCGATGTGCCAGATCTCCTTGCCGGTGGCGTCGTAGGCGGCGATGCGGTGTCCCGCCTCCCAACCGCCCGGTTTGACCAGGGCGAACAGCCCGACGCTGAGATTCCACGGATCGGGCCTGGTCGTGGCCGTCGCGGTGGCTCCGCCCGCGGTGGTCATCCTGATGGTGGCGACGTCCTTGCGGGCGACGCCGAAGTACAGGTTCTCGGCGCTGCGGCGGTCCAGCGGTCCGGCCTTCAGCAACTGCTCCGATGCGGACCTGATGGCCCCGACGGTCTCGCCGTGGCGGGTCCAGAACAGGGTCGGGCCGTCGTTCTCCTGATAGTGGCCCACCGTGAGCCCGCCGGGCAGCTCGACGGCCGGGCCCAGGGGCCGGTCGATCTGCGCGCCTCTGCCGAGGATGGAGCGGGGCATCTCTGTGGTCCTGCCGTCGGTGTCGGTGAACGAGACCTTCGACACCGGGTCCTGAGCGGGGTACGTCACCGTCCAGATCTGGGACGGCGCCCCGGCCGGGCGCAGCAGCTCACCCTCGATCGTGCGGCCGCCCTTGGTGACCGCCGCGACCGAGGTGGCGTTCTGGCGGGCCACCCCGTAGTCCATGGAGGTGCGCGCGCCGGTCCTCGCCGTGCTCCCCGCGAACCAGCCGGCGCGGTCCAGGAGGTCGCGCATGCCGTCGCAGGAGCCGTACGAGTCCGACTGCTCGACGATGTAGCACAGCTCGGGATTGCCCATCCGGCCTCTGGCGAACCAGAGCCGCAACCGCCCGCCGCCTGCCGGGTCGGCCACGGTCACGGACTCGCCGGCGGCCGTCCTGCCGCTCATGATCTGCCGGTAGAGCTCGCCGGGGTCGTTCGCGGTGTTCCTGCCCAGCCCGCCGTTGAGCAGGATGGGGACGAACACGGTCAGCAGCGCCACCGGCAACGCGGCCACCAGCCAGCGCGCCCTGCTCCGCCGGGGCTCGCGCTCGCGCACCCGCGACCAGGCGTCAGGACTGGCCTCGAAGGTACGCGCACGGGCATCGAAGGCGGATCGCAGCCGCCGCTCCAGGTCGTCGTTCACCGGCTCTCCTCCGTCAAAGCCTGGCCGAGGGCGGCCAGCGCCCTGCTGGCGTGCGTCTTCACCGAGCCGGGCGAGACGCCCATGACCTCGGCGATCTCCCGTTCCGACAGGTCGAGCCAGTACCGCAGCACCATGGCCTCGCGCTGGCGGCGCGGCAGCCCGTCGACGGCCGCCAGCAGCGCGCGGTGCTCCTCGGCGACGAGGACGTGATGCTCGCTGCTGCGCGCGGGCTCAGGGGGATCCGGCCGGCGCAGCCGGATCAGCCGCAGGTGGCGCAGGCGGTTGCGGGTGAGGTTGCAGACGGTCGAGCGCAGGTAGGCCAGGGCGGCCCCGTCGTCGCGCAGCCGTCTCGTGTGCAGCCGGGCGAACGCCTCCTGGGCGATGTCCTCGGGGTCGTCGGCGCCGAGCAGACCCGCCAGGCGTACCAAGGGCTGGTACTGGGCGGCGAACAGCTCGGCGAACGACGGCTGCGCCATGGTCACGGAGTCGATCACACTTCAACAGACACACGAAGCGCCCGTTGGTTGACTAAGGGACCGGAATCCTTTCCACGCGGATCGAGAAGACCTCCTCGCGCGGCACCACGACCTCGTAGGCGCCGTGGTCGACCATCCAGTAGCCCAGCGCCTCGGCCTTCATCCCGCTGTGCCCGGTATAGGCGATGTGCAGGCCGTCCTCGTCCTCGTCGAGCACGATGCACGGCTCGCCGCCGAACGCGCCCACCGTGCGGATGAGCACCAGCCACTCCACCTCGGACCTGGCCACCACCCGCCGCCAGTAGCCGGCCTCGGCGTCGAACCCGTCCAGCTCGACCTCGCTGAACAGCACGACCTGATCGTTGTCGGGCCCGAGCGCGGCGGGCAGGGTGCGCTCGTCGTAGCGGGCCACGAAGCCGGAGGCGACCGGCGTGATGTCCTCGCTCATGCGGCGGGCCGCCAGGTCAGCCCGTCGTAACCGGCGAAGGGGCGCTCGCCGTCCGCGCTCACATGGACGATCTCCGCGCCGGCCGGGATCGGCATCGGCACGGTGTGGAACTGCGGCACCACGTGGTCCGATGACGTGGTGAACCCGTTGCCCGCGAAGGGCGGCGCGTCGCTCCAGTCGCCGCCCATGTGGGGCCCGTACGGCACCGCGTAGGTGTCGACGTCTCGGGCATGCCAGCGCATGAGATAGACCTCCGGCACCTCCGCGAACAGCTCCGACCCGTCGAACGCCAGGTCGAGGCCGTAATAGAGCGACTCAGGCGTGGTCAACCTGACGCAGTCCTGCACCCGGTAGACGTAGCCTGAAATGACCGTGCGCTTGCCCGACAGGTATGGCACGAGCAGACGCGGCGGGACAACCTTCTGCATCTGCGTTCCGCTCACCGTTTCATTTTACGATCGCTTGACCCTGCAACACGCGATGTTGGAGTGACGGCAGTGTCGCTCTGGCCGTTGTGGTCCATTCGTGATCCACCTCCACGACCTGCACACCCGGGCCCGTGCCGAGATCGGCACGCACCACGCCCAGCGGATCGACCAGCATGCTGCGGCCCACGCCGAACCCGTCGGACGACTCGGCCGGATTGGGCGCCTGCCCGACGGCGGCCGTCCACGTCGTGTTCTCCAGTGCCCGCGCCCTGACCAGGGTGACCCAGTGGTCCTCCTTGAGCGGCCCCGAGCCCCAGGCGGCGATCACCGCGAACAGCTCCGCGCCCTGGTCGACCAGCGCTCTGGTCAGCTCGGGGAAACGGATGTCGTAGCAGGTGACCAGCCCGACCCTCAGCCCGGCCAGCTCCACGACCGTCGGCTCCGCGCCGGGCGCGACCAGGTCGGACTCCTTCGCGCCGAACGAGTCGAACAAATGGATCTTCCGGTACGCCCCGCGCACCGCGCCCTCGGCGTCGATGGCCACGGCCGTATTGTGCACCCGATCCTCGCCCGGCTCGAACACGCCGGCGATCACCGCCAGCCCGTGCTGCTTCGCGGCCTCGGCCAGGCCGGACACGAACGGCCCGTCCAGCGGCTCGGCCAGATCCGTGATGCGCCTGCCGTAGCGGGTGAGCGTGGCCTCGGGAAAGATCGCGAGATCGGCGCCCTCGGCTCTGGCCAGCGCCTCCCTGGCCCTTTCGAGGTTCGCCGCCGGATCAGGGGACACCGGGATCTGGCAGAGGGCGATTCTGGTCACGGCCCGACTCTAGCCTGTTGGGCACGCGTCGAAACCAGGTCAGGCATCGCCAAATCCACTCCAGCGGCCCGTACCTGAATCTCGCCAGCCACCACCTGCTCAGCAACGCCTGCGCGATCACGGTCGCCAGCGCCAGCGCCACCACGGACCAGCGGGTCGGGTCGCGGTTGAGCAGCGGCACGACCAGGACGATCACCACGGTTCCCGAGACGTAGTTCGTCAGCGCCGTCCTGCCCAGCGGCTCCAGCGCCGCCGTCAGCCACGGCCACGGTCTCAGGGCGAGCAGCAGCCCCAGCGAGTACGCCGCCGCCCCCGCCAGCGCCGCCACGCTGTAGACGATCCACTCGTTCGTCTGCACCCACCAGCCCATCAGCAGCACGGTGGCCAGCGCGGCGACCCCGAACGCCGGCGCCAGCAGCCACTGAGGCAGCCGCAGCCGCCACAGCCCCATCCCGACCAGGAGCAGGCCGGGGATCAGCCACGCCCCGCCGCCCAGCCAGCCCAGCCCCACGACGACGCCCGCCACCCCCAGCGCCAGGGCCGGCAGGCCGCCGGGCAGGAACGAGACGGGCAGCAGCACCGCCGCGCCCCAGAAGGCGTAGTCGGTCAGCACCTCGCCCTCGTAGAACGTGTGCTGGACCAGCCCGAGGCAGAACAGCCAGAAGAGCCTGCTGAGCAGCGCCCAGCGGCTGTTGCCGCGCAGGAACAGCATGAAGCTGATGCCGAACAGCATCGAGAAGATCGGATAGAACCTGCTCTGGAACAGCGCCTCGACCGCCCAGTCGACCTCGGCGCGCGGCTCCTTGAGCGTGTGCTGCCAGGTGTTGACCAGCATGATCCCGCCCACCGCGAAGCCGCGGAGCGCGTCGAGTTCTCGGATGCGCGTCATAGGAACCAAGTGCACCACCATACGAGGAAACCGGCGCTGATGACGGTTGCCGCGATCTGCGGCCATCCGCGCCGCCGCAGCAGCACCGCGGCGGTCAGTACGGCGGAGCCGGCGGCGACCCAGGTGTAGAGCCACGCCGCGTCGGGGACGCCGACGGCCAGCGCGGTCTCGTTCGTGCTGACCAGGCCGTATACGGACTGGACGACGAGCCCGGCGAACGCCAGTCCCGTCAGGCCGCCGAACGCCGCCAGCGCCCGGCCCTTCAGCGCGCCGGTGACGAGCTGGAGCAGGGACGCGAGCGCGAACAACGCGAAGGGCGCGGCCAGCCAGGGGGACTGCGAGATCCGGTACGGCGCGCCGGTCACGTGCATGGCGGGCGCGGGCCTGACGGTGGTGCCGTCGGAGCAGGGCGAGCCGTCCTTGCGGGCCGGATCGCCGACGAACTCGACGATCTTCCGGCGGGCGCAGGCGTTCGCCAGGAAGACGGCGTGGGAGGTGCGGGCGAACTCCTCGAAGCGGGCGTTCGGCAGGGCTTCGGCGGCGGGCCTGCTGGTCCTGGGGGGCGTGGTGGGGTCGTACTGGCCGCCGAGGACGTAGACCGGGGCCTTCGTGGTGGCGTTGACCGGGCGGGACTTCGGAAGCTGCCAAGCATCACACACCGCTTTATCCCCATTTATGGTGAAAAGTCGGGATTTGGTGGTGAATGTGTTGAACGGGACCTCGTCCTGGCACTGCACCGCGTGATACAGCCCGAACTCGTGCGACACCAGCCCCTCGCCCACGGCGTCCGCCAGCGGGCGCAGCAGCTCGTCGTGGCCCGTCGCCAGCGCGCCGACCATCGCGGGCGCCACCGCAGCCACGTCCGACTCGTGCAGCGCCTCCGCCATGATCGTGGCCACGTCGTCGCCGCTCACCCTGGCCGTGAACGCCCTGCCCAGCAGCGGGTCGGTCGTGGGCACCTGGGCGGGGGAGGCGTTCAGCCTGGCGGTCATCGCCGCGAACGGGTCCCGCACGCCCAGCAGGGCCGCGGTGGCGGTCAGGTTCGCGTCGGCGTCGTCGTACCAGCCCACGCTCTCCGGCAGGAACGAGTCCAGCACCACCGAGCGGACCCCCGCCGGATCCGCCGCGGCCACGTCCAGCATGACCCGGGTGGAATAGCTGACGCCGAACAGGTTCCACGACGCGTACCCGAGCTCCTTCCGCAACGCGACCACGTCGGCCGCGATCTCCTTCGTGTTGTATCCCCGCAGGTCGACGCCCTGCTCCCGGAGCCGGTCGCGGCAGCGCGTGGCGGCCTGGGCGAGGTCGGCGGGCGGGCGCCTGAGCTGCCCGAGCAGCGCCTCGGCCGTCT
The DNA here is from genome assembly GCF_039539705.1 of Nonomuraea rosea. NCBI lineage: Bacteria > Bacillati > Actinomycetota > Actinomycetes > Streptosporangiales > Streptosporangiaceae > Nonomuraea > Nonomuraea rosea. The sequence goes on from NZ_BAABDQ010000003.1 coordinate 410,960, forward strand.
CGGGGCAGCCCAGCGCGGGCTCGGAGTACCGGTTGCCGCGCTGCTCCACCGCCACCACGTCGCGGTCGGGGAACATCTGGCTCAGGAAGCCCGTGAGCTGCATCGACGCCGACGCGGGGCCGCCGCTCATGTAGACGACGGGGTCCGGCTTGCGGTCCTTGGCGGTCGAGACGCGCACGGCGTAGCCGACCTTGATCTGCCGTTCGGGAGCGTCCCTGCGCTCGGGGACGACCAGGAAACCGCAGGTCGTACGAGGGGGCATGACGACCGGGCAGGGGGCTTCCACGGACGCGCCCGTGGTGAGAATGGGGGGCACGGTCAGGGCGAGGGCGAGCACGACCCGAATGATCACGGGACGAGACTAATAGTGTGGAGCCGTGACGGAACCACTTGTGACCAGGATGCGCGACTTCGGCACGACGATCTTCGCGGAGATGAGCGCGCTCGCCGTACAGACCGGATCGATCAACCTCGGCCAGGGCTTTCCCGACACCGACGGGCCCGCGGCGATGCTCGACCGCGCGGTCCAGGCGATCGAGGCGGGGGCGAACCAGTATCCGCCGGGGCCGGGCGTGCTGGAGCTGCGGCAGGCGATCTCCGAGCACCGGCAGGCCCACTACGGGCTGTCCTACGACCCGGCGGGCGAGATCCTGGTGACGGTGGGCGCGACCGAGGCCATCGCGGCGAGCGTGCTCGCGCTGTGCGAGCCCGGGGACGAGGTGATCGCGTTCGAGCCCTACTACGACTCCTACGCCGCCTCGATCGCGCTGGCCCAGGCCCGGCTGGTGGCCGTGACGATGCGGCCGGTCGCGGGGCGCTTCACGTTCGACCCCGAGGAGCTGCGCGCCGCCGTCACGCCCCGCACCCGGGCGATTCTGGTCAACTCGCCGCACAACCCGACCGGCACGGTGTTCACCCGGGAGGAGCTGACCGTCATCGCGGAGCTGTGCCGGGAGCGCGATCTGATCGCCGTGACGGACGAGGTGTACGAGCACCTGACGTTCGACGGGGTCGAGCACATCCCGCTGGCCACGCTGCCGGGGATGCGGGAGCGCACGGTGATGATCTCGTCGGCGGGCAAGACGTTCTCGGTCACGGGGTGGAAGACCGGCTGGGTGTGCGCCCCTCCCGCGCTGGTCACGGCGGTGCAGACGGTCAAGCAGTTCCTCACGTTCACGGCCGGCGCGCCGTGGCAGGTCGCGGTGGCGTACGGGCTGCGGCACGAGCTGGAGTGGGTCGCGGCGCTGCGGTCGGGGCTCCAGGACAAGCGCGACCGGCTGATGGAGGGGCTGTCGGCGGCCGGGTTCGAGGTGCTCAGGCCGTCGGGGACGTACTTCGTACAGACCGACATCCGGCCGCTGGGCTTCACCGACGGGCTGGAGCTCACGCGACGGCTGCCGGAGCTGGCCGGGGTGGTGGCCATCCCGACGCAGGTGTTCTACGACCACGCCGAGCGCGGTCGGCACTTCGTCAGGTTCGCCTTCTGCAAGAAGGACGAGGTCATCGACGAGGCCGTGACCAGGCTGAAGCACCTCTCACCCTGACCTCCCGCGGCCCCGGGGCCTGACCTTCCGTGATCCGGGGGCCGTTCGGAGCGTCAACGGGGCGACGCGGCCGGGCGGAGGCCGTCGAAGACCACCGCGAGCGTGCGCGCCCGCAGATCGTCGCGCCAGTTGTTGTGCTGCGCCGCCAGGCAGGCGGCGCTCAGCAACGCCAGCAGCTCCTCCATCCCGACATCCCCCCGGACCGCCCCCGCCTCCTGCGCCCGCACCAGTAGCGTCTCGATGGGCGCCTTGATGTCGGGCGCCCCCGCCTTGGCGTCGATCCCCGAGGCGGCCAGGGCGTCGACCAGCACCTTCTTGACCGTCGAATCCGCCACGATCGTGCTGAAGTACTCGAAGAACGCCGCCCCGGCGTCCGCCGCCTGCGCCAGCTCGCCGGCCCGCGTGGCCAGCCGCCGCATCCGGTCCTGGACGATCGCCTGGTAGAGCGCCTCCTTCGTGGGGAACTGGCGGTAGATCGTGCCCACTCCCACCCCGGCCAGCTCGGCGATCTCGCGCATCGACGCGGACAGGCCGTCCCTGGCCAGCACCACCTCGGCGGCGTCCAGCACACGGGCACGGTTGCGCTGCGCGTCGGCACGCATGGCGGTCCTCCTGATTGACAACCGGAACGAGTGTTCCGTATCGTCCAACCGGAACACACATTCCGATTCTAGGGGATCCCCATGGACCATCTGAACCTGGGCCGCTCCGGTCTGCGCGTCTCCAGAGCCTGCCTGGGCACCATGAACTTCGGCACCGAGTACGGCCTGGCCGCCAGCGACGAGGCCGAGGCGGGCCGGATCATCGACGCGTTCCTCGACGCGGGCGGCAACTTCATCGACACCGCCGACCTCTACCACCGGGGCGAGACCGAGGAGATCGTCGGCCGGGCGCTGAAGGGCAGGCGCGAATGGGTCGTCCTGGCGACCAAGGGCGCCATGCCGGTGGGGCCCGAGGGCCGCGGGCTTTCGCGGCGGCACCTCACCAGGGCGCTCGACGCCAGCCTGCGCCGCCTCGGCACCGACTACATCGACCTCTACCAGTGCCACCAGTGGGACCCCGTGACGCCGATCGAGGAGACCATGGCCACGCTGGACGGGTTCGTCCGCGCGGGCAAGGTGCGCTACCTCGGCTGCTCCAACTTCACCGCGACCCAGCTCGTCGAGTCGCAGTGGGCGGCCGCCCGCGTCGGCGGCACCCCGTTCGTGAGCCTGCAGCCGCAGTACTCCCTGGTCCAGCGCGTCATCGAGGCGGACATCCTGCCGGCCTGCGAGCGCCACGGGATCGGCACGATCGCGTACGGGGCCCTCGGCGGCGGCGTGCTGACCGGCCGCTACCGGCACGGCGAGGACCCCGACCCGGACAGCCGGATGGGCCGGCTGCTCGGCCTCTCCCTGCCCGGCGCGAACCGGTGGGCCGGCTCGCTGCTCAACGACCGCAACCTGGGCATCGCCGAGGAGCTGGTCAAGGTCGCCGCGGAGCTGGACGCCGAGCCGGCCGCGGTGGCGCTGGCCTGGGTGGCCCGGCGGCCGGGGGTGACCTCGATCCTGCTCGGCCCGCGCTCGGTGGCGCAGCTGCGGGGCAACCTGGCGGCGTTCGAGCTGGACCTGCCGGACGAGGCGATGTCCCGGCTGGACGAGATCTCCCACCAGGACACCGGCCCGATGGACGGCTCCTTCTTCCACCTCGTCCCCCGCTGATCACCTCTCCCGGTACAGGACCAGGTGCTCGTGGTACAGCACCCCGTCACGAACGTCACCGGTGGCCGTGAACCCCAGGTCGTCGTGGTAGTCGAGGTGGCTGCCCGTGACGGTGTACCGGCCGGTGTAGGCGCGCTCGCGGCCGTCGCGCGCCTCCTCGTACCGGCCGCCGGGCAACAGCTCCTGCCGGATGCGGCCGTCCGCGGTCACCCACATGCCGAGGTACGGATGCTCCGCCGCCCCGCTCCCGTCGGCGCAGGCGGCCATCGTGGCGAACACGCCGAGAACGAACAGCACTCTTCCGATCACGTCTCAGAACCTCCATGGTGTGACCCCCGCCCCACGCGAGGCGGGGCCGCCGCCGCACCTCCCGTGCGCCGGCAACCCCGAGTCTGCCCAGCTCACGGAGGCCGGATAAGACCGCGCTCCTCCTAGGAGCAGCACACCCACCATGAGCCGGAAGTGGTGTCGCCGTGACACCACCACTTCCTACGATGGGGGCATGACCGAGACCCCTCGCCTGACCGACGAGCAGACCGAGGCCCTCCGCGAGCGCGCCGAGCTCGAAGGCCGCAGCATGCGGCAGATCGTGCCGGCCGCTGTGGACGAATACCTGTCACGGCCCGCCGCCGACGAAGAGGTCCGCCGGCTGGGCGCGAAGTCCAGGGAGCGCTGGCGGCCGGTGCTGGACAGGCTCGGCGAATGACCCGCTACCTCACGCTGGAGCAGGTTCTCAAGCTCGCGGAAGGCGGAGCTCGGTTCACGGCGTCATCGTGACCGGCAGCCTGGCTCGCCGGATGGCGTCGCGGATCTCGCCGGCCAGCCGTCCGAACTCCGCCGGCTGCCCGGCCCGGCAGACCAGTCCGATCGTCCGCCCCGGAGCGGGGGCGTCGAAGCGGCGCAGCGCGAGGCGTCCCCGCTCGCTCGCCTCCGCCGGCTCCGGCAGCAGCGTCACCCCGAGCCCGCCCGCCACCAGCTGCACCAGCGTCTCCAAGCTGGACGCGTACGTCATGGCCACAGGCTCGGCGCCGGCTTCGCGGCACACGCCGGCGACCTGATCGCGCAGGCAGTGACCCCGGTCCAGCAGTACGACGTCCAAGCCCTTGAGCGCCTCGCGAGGCAGCGGCACGGAGCCGGCCGCCAGAGGATGGTCACGGGGCAGCGCCAGCAGCAGCTCCTCCTCGTAAAGCGGCGTTTCGACCAGGCCGGTCTTCGCAGGCAGCGCGAGCAGGCCCAGATCCAGGCGCCCCGCACGAACGTCCTCCACAAGAACCTCGGCCCGGGCCTCGCGGACGGCCACCTTCAGCTCGGGAAAGCCCCGGGCGAACATGGGCAGCAGCACAGGCAGCACGTACGGCGCCACCGTCGGGATCACGCCGAGCGCGACGGATCCGCCGAAAGGCCCGCTCGCGACCTCGCCCATCAGGTCCTCGACCGCCACCAGCACGCGCCGCGCGTGCTCGGCGACCCGCTCCCCAGCCGGGGTGAGCAGCACCTTCCGAGTGGTCCGCTCCAGCAGCCGCCTGTCGAGCAGCTCCTCCAATGACGCGATATTTCCGGACAACGTGGGCTGGCTCACCCCCAGAGCCGCAGCCGCCTCCCTGAAGTGCAACTGCTCGGCTACCGCGAGGAATGAGCGCAGCTGAGCTAGGGTTGGCCTGGGCTCACTGATAGGAATCACCTCTCAAATCCATCCCATAATCCGCTATCTCCAATCAATGGTAAGTGTCGGCCCCAATGGGCCCGAACCGCTCTCTGAAGGAGAAAAGAACGTGCTCACCGTCGGCGACCACTTTCCCGAATACGAGCTCACGGCCTGCGTCGACCTCGACCCCGGCAAGGCGTTCGCGGCGATCGACCACAAGACCTACGAGGGCAAGTGGCGCGTCGTGTTCTTCTGGCCGAAGGACTTCACGTTCGTGTGCCCGACCGAGATCGCCGCGTTCGGGCGGCTCAACGGTGAGTTCGCCGACCGTGACACCCAGGTGCTCGGTGTCTCCGTCGACTCCGAATACGCCCACCACGCCTGGCGCAAGCACCACGACGATCTGCGCGACCTGCCGTACCCGATGCTGAGCGACCTCAGGCGCGAGCTGTCGGAGGCCTGCGGCGTGCTCGGTGAGGACGGGGTGGCGCAGCGCGCCACGTTCATCGTGGACCAGAACAACGAGATCCAGTTCACGATGGTGACGGCCGGCTCTGTCGGCCGCAACGTCGAGGAGGTCCTGCGCGTCCTCGACGCCCTGCAGTCCGCCGAGCTGTGTCCCTGCAACTGGAGCAAGGGCGAGTCCGGCCTCGACGCCCAGCACCTACTGGCCCAGTAACCAACGGCCACCTCAAGGCGGCGCCGCCTCACCCGAGCCTGACGGCCCGCTGGGTCGGTCCGGCGAGCGTCGGCCACCTCAAGCCGGGCGGCCTCACCCGGTCTGAGGGCCGCCAGGCTCGTCCAGTGGGGTCAGCGCCTCGGTGGCCGCTTCGTGGTCCATCCCGGTCGCCTGCAGCAGATCGACGACCACGGAACGCAGCTGTGCGATGATCACGTGCGCCGAGAACCCGAGCCCCTCGGGCCGCTCGCGCGCCGCCACCGCCAGCAGGGCCTGCCGCGCCAGCGTCGGTTCGCGCCCGGCGCCGAGCTCCAGTTGCAGCAGCAGGGCCGCCTCCGACACCTCGCGCATCGCCTCCGCCAGCGCGGCCGGCGGCGGGCTGGCCTCGCCGAGCGCGGCGAGCGTCCGCCGGGCCAGCACCCGCACGTTGCGCAGCGCCAGGTCCACGGGCACGGCGGCGGTCTCGTAACGGGCGAGCCGGGCGCGCCGGTGCCAGTGCAACGGCGAGATCATCGTGATCTCCTTGCTGGTCTCCAGCGCCGCCTCGAACTCCTCCACCGCAGCCTGCGTCGTACGCGCCTCCTCCAGCGCTTCGGCGGCCAGATCCACGTCCCGCTTCTCGATCGCCTCCGCAGCCTGCTCCATCACCGTGGACAGCGCGTCCAGCACCCCCGACAGGTGCTTGGCCGCGATCGCGAACGGGCTCGCGGGCAGCAACGCGACCGCCGCGATCCCGATGACGCCGCCCGTGAGCGCGTCGGCCATCCGGTCCAGCCCTCCGGCCCCGTCGCCCGGCACGAGTGTGGCCACCAGCACGGCCGACGACCCGGCCTGCGCGACGAACAACGCTCCGCTGTTGAGCAGCACGGCGACGGTCATCGCCAGCGCCACCACCAGCGCGATCTGCCACGCGCCCGAGCCGATCCAGCCCACCAGCAGGTCGCCCACACCCACCCCGAGGCTGACGCCGATCACCAGCTCGGCCACCCTGCGCAGCCGCTGCCCCAGACCGGTGCCCACGCAGATCAGCACGGAGATCGGCGCGAAGAACGGGCTTGGATGGCCGAGCAACTGCATCGCGATGATCCAGGCGAGAGCGGCGCCGACCGCGCACTGCGCGATGGACGGCGCCATCAAGCTGAACGTGCCCAGCCGTTCCTTCACATGATCGCTGAGCCTCGTTCGCACCCCTCCACCTTGGCGGATCTTTATGACGCTGAGGTCACATTTGCCCCATCAACGCCCTTTTGCCGGGCTGTCTGATGGGCCAAGACTAAGTCCTTCTCCTCGTCGAGCCGCACGTCATCGGGGGTGCCGGTCCCCTCAGGAGGTCGCTCCCCACCGGGGGTGCTGGGGCGGGGATCCTCGTCGGGGACGTCCAGGGGCGGTAGGGCGGCCACGGCCTCCTCGCGCTCGGTGCCGGTGGCCTGGAGCAGGTCCACGATGATCGATCGGAGCTGGGCGATCATGACGTCGGCCGAGAACCCCCACCGCTCCGAGCTCTGCCGGGAGGCCACCGACAGGATCGCCGCGCAGGCCCCCTCCGGTGTGCGGCCGGCGGCCAGCTCCTCCCGGAGCAGCAGCGTGGCGTCGGCCAGCTCGCGCAGCGCGGCAGGCAGCCAGGGTGGCAGCCGGCTCGACCCGTCGAGCGCCACGATGGCCCGTCTGGCCAGCACCCTGGCGTTTCTGAGCGCGTGGTCGAGCGGCACGGACGCCTTCTCGTAGCCCTCCAGCCTGGCGCGGCGATGGCGGTGCAGCGGTGAGAGGGTGGCGATCTCCCTGCTGGTCGCCAGCGCCTGCTTGAACTCCTCCACGCTCGCCTGGCTGGTACGGGCCTCCGCCAGCGCCTCGCCGGCCAGCGCCGAGTCGGACCGTTCGATGGCCTCCGCGATCCGCCGCAACGCGTCGGCCAGCGCTCCGAAGATCCCCGTCGCGTGCCTCGTCGCCAGCGCCGACGGGCTGGCGGGCAGCAGGGCCACCGCGGCCAAGCCCATGAGGCCGCCGACCAGTGCATCGAGCATCCGGTCCACCCCGCCGGTGCCGGACGGCGGCAGAAGGGTCGCGACGAGCACCGCGGACGACGCGGCCTGGAGCACGATCAGGGAGCCGCTGTCGAGCAGCACCGCGGCGGCCATCGCGAGGGCCACCACCAGCGCGATCTGCCAGGCGCCCGAGCCGATCCGCGCCACGAGCAGGTCGCCCACGCCGATGCCCAGGCTGACCCCGACGACCAGCTCGACCACCCGCCGGAACCGCTGGCCGAGCCCCACGCCGATGCACACGACCACGGCGATGGGCGCGAAGAACGGGCGCGGGTGGCCGAGCAGGTCCTTGGCCACGAGCCAGGCGAGCGCGGCGCCGGCAGCACACTGGCCGATCGTGGGCGCCATCAGCCGCAGCCTGGTCAGGCGCTGGTGAATCTGCATGTCAACCACGCACCTACCCTGACGTGGTCACGTGACACAGGGGTTACAGCGGGATGAGATGCCGCTCGGCCCGGCCGCCCCAAGGCACCGGGTCCGGCCGTTCCGGGACGCCGCTCGGCCACGTCGCCTGAGGTGTCGGGTCCGGCCGTCCCAGAGGGCCGCTCAGCCTGGCCGGCTGCGGCTGTGGCGGGAGGATGTCCTGAGGCGGCGGGCTCAGCGGTTCAGGAAGGTGTCGACCGCCTGGAGGAAGGGCCGGCGGCCGTTGACGTGGACGAGGTGGCCGACCTCGATCACGACGAACTCCGCCCCCGGGATCCGCGCGGCCACCCCCGCCGAGTCGAACGGGCTCAGCTCCCCGCCCCCGATCACCAGCGTCGGCGCCGTGATCTTCCCCAGCCCGTCGAGCCAGGCCGGATCCGGGTTCAGCAACTGCCGCTCGGTGTCGTGCATCATCCGCCAGTCGAAGGCGGTGGAGCCGTCCTCAACGAGGGGCGCGCGCCCTTCGAGCGGAAGCGGCGGCGCCGGATCCTCCAGCACGAGCCGTTCGACCCGCTCGGGATGGTTCGTGGCCAGGTGGTACGACACCACGCCGCCGAGCGAGTGCCCGATGAGCGTGGCGCGTTCGATGCCCAGGTGGTCGAGCAGCGCGACGACGTCCTCGGCCATCTCGGGCAGCGGATACTCCCCAGGGTGGTCGCTGCCCCCATGACCGCGCAGATCGATGGCGAAGACGTGGTGGCGGGCGGCGAAGTGCTGGGTGATGCCGTTCCAGTCGTTGTGGTCGGCGGTACGGCCGTGGATCAGCAGCAACGGCGGCGCGGCCGGATCGCCTTCCTCGCGATATACGAGCTTGATCCCGTTTACGTGCGCTTCGCGAATCACATCCGCGACCCTACCGCCGTCCCCTCCGGCCGCGATCGCGCCGTTCTCGCGGATCCGGCGTTCCGGCAGCCGGAGACGCGAGCCCCCAGGACGGCTGAGCGCACATTGACATCGCGGACGCCGTTCGTGGGCAGACATTGCCCATGAACACCTCTGACCGGCTCGGCTAGCGTCGCCAGGACAGGGGGAACCGGTGCGGAGGAAAGGGCGTCGAATGCCGGACCCGATCGAAGTGCGCAAGGTGCCGATCGAGAGCGTCACGGACGCCTCGGGCCTCTCACGGCTCATCGCCGACGGGGTGATCGAGGCACACAGGGTGCTCGCCGTCGTCGGCAAGACCGAGGGCAACGGCGGCGTGAACGACTACACCCGCATCCTCGCCGACCGCGCCTTCAGGGAGGTGCTGGCCGAGCACGGGCACCCGGCGCCGGAGAACGTACCGCTGGTGTGGTCGGGCGGGACGGACGGCGTGCTCAGCCCGCACGCCACCATCTTCGCCACCACCGCCGACGCGCCCGCGTCCGACGAGCCGCGGCTGTCCGTGGGCGTGGCGATGAGCGAGGTGATCCTGCCCGAGGACATCGGCCGTCCCGCCATGGTGGAGAAGGTCGCCGCCGGGGTGCGCGAGGCCATGAAGATCGCGGGGATCGACGACCCGCGCGACGTCCACTACGTGCAGACCAAGACGCCGCTGCTCACGCTGGCCACCATCACCGACGCCAAGAGCCGCGGCCAGGACACCGCCATCGAGGAGACCGGCCCCTCCATGGACCTGTCGAACTCCACCACCGCCCTCGGCATCGCCGTCGCCCTCGGCGAGATCGACATGCCGGAGGCCGGGCAGATCCACAAGGACCTGTCGCTGTACTCGTCCGTGGCCTCCTGCTCGTCCGGGGTGGAGCTGGACCGGGCGCAGATCGTGCTGGTGGGGAACGTACGCGGGATCGGCGGCCGCTACCGCATCGGCCACAGCGTCATGAAGGACGCCCTCGACGCCGACGGGATCTGGGAGGCCATCAGGGACTCCGGCCTGCCGCTGCCCGACCGCCCCCACTCGTCGGACCTCGGGGGGCGGCTGGTGAACGTCTTCATGAAGTGCGAGGCCGACCCGTCCGGACGCGTACGAGGGCGGCGCAACATCATGCTGGACGACTCCGACGTGCACTGGCACCGGCAGATCAAGGCCACGGTCGGCGGCGTGGCGGCGGCGGTCACGGGGGATCCTGCGGTGTTCGTCTCGGTGGCGGCCGTGCACCAGGGCCCGTCCGGCGGCGGGCCGGTGGCGGCCATCTCGGCGGTGGAGTAGCGAGGAGGGTCCGGCCGTTCCGCGACAGGCTTGTCGCGGAACGGCGATATGCCGCGCTATCTCTACCTATGTAGAGTACGAGCCATGCAGAGCGGTCCCCGGATGACCACGCCGACCCAGGCCGTGCTCCACGTCCTGCTGAACGGCCCCGGCCACGAGCACTACGGCCTCGAACTGTGCGCGCTGGCGGGGCTGCCGAGCGGCACGCTCTACCCGATCCTGGCCAGGCTGGAGCAGGCGGGCTGGGTGGAGAGCCGGTGGGAGGACCCCGAGACGCACGTGCGGGAGGGACGGCCGCGCCGCCGCTACTACCGGATCACGCCGGACGGCGCGGTGCGGAGCCGGGCCGCGATCGCCAGGGCCCAGCGGAGACGACCGGCCCCCGGCTGGCGGCTCGGCCCCGGGCCGGTGGCGGGAGGCGGGTCGTGACCGGCGCGCTCGGGCCGCTGCTGTCGGCCGCCGGTGACGGGCTGAGCGGCGAGCGGCTGCGGCTGGTGGAGCGCGCGTACGAGCTGGCCGCGTACTGGCACCGCGACCAGCGGCGCCGCAGCGGCGACCCCTACATCACCCACCCCGTGGCCGTCGCCGTGATCCTGGCCGAGCTGGGCATGGACCACGAGATGATCTGCGCGGGGCTGCTGCACGACGTGCTGGATGACACCGCTTGTCCCGAGGAGGAGCTGGTCGCCGAGTTCGGGGAGCAGGTCGTGGGGATGCTGCGCGGCCTGCTGGCGCTTGAACATCCCGGGCGCAGGCCGCCGGACTGGGAGACCGCCACCGACGAGCGGGTGCTGACGCTGAAGCTGGCCGACCGGCTGCACAACCAGCGGACGATGCGCTTCCTGCCCGAGGATCGGCAGCGGGTGAAGTGCCGGGAGACGCTGGACGTCGCCGCCCCCGTCGCGGCCCGGCTGGGGCTGGTCCAGGTCGAGGAGGAGCTGCGGCGGCTGGCCGCCGCGGGCCTGTCCGGGCTGTGCGCCGCGAAGCTGCCGGAGAGCGGCGGAATCCGGGCCTCCTTCGGCGTCATCAGCGCCGTGGCGATCCTGCTTCCCGCCGGGGCGCGGGGCCGGTGGCTGGAGGAGTGGCTCGGGGAGCTCCACGCGCTGCCGGGCAGGAGGGCCCGGCTGGGGTTCGCGGCCCGGCTGGTCGCCGGAATGCCGCGGATGGCCAGGACCCTGCGACGGTAGGGCCGTACGCCGGCCCGGATAGGCTCGTACGCTGTGCCGAGCATTCCCCGACCCCTCGATCCCCACGACGACGGCAGCGCCGCCGCCGCGGTCTCCGCCGCCCTCGCCGCCTACGACGCCGGCGCGGCCGGCCCCGCCGAGGTGCTGAACGCGCTGAGCGGCGCCAGACTCCTCGTCCCCGTCGTCGCCCTGCTGACCGAGTCCGAGGTCGGCGCGCACGGGCTGCGGCAGGAGAAGGAGAGCGAGATGGCGCTGCCGAAGCTGGTCGGGCAGGACGGCAGGCAGGCGGTGCTCGCGTTCACGGGGACCGAGACGATGGTCAGGTGGCGGCCCGACGCGCGGCCGATCCAGGCCACCACGCTGCAGGTGTGCCAGGCCGCCGTGCAGGAGCGGGCGGCGGCGGTCGTGGTGGACGTGGCGGGGCCCGTGCAGTTCGTGATCGAGGGGGAGGTGCTGGCGGCGCTCGCGGCGGTCGAGTCCGGCACCGTCGATCAGCTCTCCGGCGTGACCGTCGCCAGGGTGGAGCCCGCCCCGGTGCGCCGCTGGTGGTTCTCGAAGAACCGCAAGTGACTCGCCGTACGAGACCTTTTCCGTCATCGGCGCGGCGGACGTGGCAGGGCGCGTCTAGGGTCTGCTCGTGGTCGCGCTCATGGCGGTGCTCGGGCTGTTCTGCGGACGCGCCATCAGGGCGCTGGCCGACTCCTACGGCGGCGCCGTCGCCCCCGTGCCTCCATGGCCGCCCGCCGTCGAGCTGGTGACCGCCGCGGTGACCGCGCTGGTCGCCTGGCGGCTGGGGCTCCCGTACGTGTGCTTCGCCGTCATCGGCACGGCACTGGCCGTCGTGGACTGGCGTACGAGCACGCTGCCCGACGCGATCACGCTGCCGGCGTACCCGATCATGGCGCTGGCGCTTGTGCCGACGGGAGAGCTGCCGCGGGCGCTGGCCGGCGGGGTGGCGCTCACGGCGATCTACGGGCTGCTGTGGTTCGCCCGGCCGGAGGCGATGGGCCTGGGGGACGTCAAGCTGGCCGGGCTCATCGGGATGGCCGCCGCGGCGCTCGGGTGGCAGGCGTGGGTCGTCGCGGCGTTCTGCGGCCAGCTCCTCGGCGCGCTCTACGGCCTCGCCCTCCTGCTGACCAGGCGCGGGACCAGGCAGACGCAGTTCCCGTTCGGGCCGTTCATGCTGCTCGGAGCGTTCACGGTGCTCTGTCTCGGCTGGTGAACGCTGGCCATCCCACTAGGCGGCACGTGGAAGACTTGGAGGCATGTTGCGCTGGTTGACCGCCGGAGAGTCCCACGGGCCCGAACTCGTCGCCATCCTCGAAGGCCTCCCGGCCGGGGTGGAGGTGACCACGGCCGCGATCGACGAGGCCCTGCGCCGCCGCAGGCTCGGCTATGGCCGCGGCGCCCGGATGAAGTTCGAGCAGGACGAGCTCACGATCGCCGGCGGCGTACGCCACGGCCGCACGATGGGCAGCCCGGTCGCGATCCGCATCGGCAACACCGAGTGGCCCAAGTGGGAGAAGGTCATGGCGGCCGACCCGGTCGATCCCGCCGAGCTGGAGGGCCTGGCGCGCAACGCGCCCAGGTCGCGCCCGCGCCCTGGCCACGCGGACCTGGCGGGCATGCAGAAATACGGCTTCGACGACGCCAGGCAGGTGCTCGACCGGGCCAGCGCCCGCGAGACCGCGGCCCGCGTCGCGCTCGGCGAGGTCGCCAGGCGCTTCCTCAAGCAGGCGCTCGGCGTCGACATCGTCAGCCACGTCACCGAGATCGGCGGCACCCGCAGCCCGGCCGAGACCCTGCCGGGGCCGAACGACCTGGCCAGGATCGACGACGACCCGGTCAGGTGCCACGACCCCGAGGGCAGCGCCGCGATGGTCGCCGTCATCGACCAGGCCCACAAGGACGGCGACACGCTCGGCGGCGTCGTCGAGGTCCTCGCCTACGGCCTGCCGCCGGGCCTGGGCAGCTACACGCACTGGGACCGCAGGCTCGACTCCAAGCTCGCCGCGGCCCTGATGGGCATCCAGGCGATCAAGGGCGTCGCCGTCGGCGACGGCTTCGAGACCGCGCGCAGGCCCGGCTCAGGGGCCCACGACGAGATCGAGTACACCGCGGAAGACGGCGTCAAGCGCATCACCAACCGCGCGGGCGGCGTCGAGGGCGGCATGACCAACGGCGAGATCCTGCGCGTCAGCGCCGCCATGAAGCCCATCTCCACGGTGCCCAGGGCGCTGGCCACGATCGACGTCAAGACCGGCGAGGCGGCCAAGGCCCACCACGAGCGCTCCGACGTGTGCGCGGTCCCCGCGGCCGGCATCGTGGCCGAGGCGATGGTCGCGCTGGTGCTGGCGGACGCGGCGCTGGAGAAGTTCGGCGGCGACTCCGTCGAGGAAGTCGCACGCAACCTGTCCGGATACCTCTCTTCCATGGTGATCAAATGACGACGAAGGCCGTGCTGATCGGGCCGCCCGGCTCCGGTAAGACCACACTCGGACGGCTGCTCGCCGAGCGGCTCGGGGTCGAGTTCCGCGACACCGACACCGACGTGGAGGCCGCGGCGGGCAAGCCCGTCGCCGACATCTTCGTCGAGGACGGCGAGGTCGCCTTCCGCACGCTGGAGCACCAGGCCGTGCGCCGGGCGCTGGCCGAGCACGAGGGCATCCTGTCGCTCGGCGGCGGCGCCGTGCTCGACGAGGAGACGCAGGCTCTGCTCGACGGCCACCACGTCGTCTACCTGCAGGTGGGGCTGGCCGACGCCGTCCAGCGGGTCGGGCTCGCCGCCGCCAGGCCGCTGCTCGTGCTCAACCCGCGCAGCCAGCTCAAGAAGCTGATGGAGGAGCGGCGGCCCGTCTACGAGCGGCTGGCCGTGGTGACGGTGATCACGGACAAGCGCGAGCCGGCCGAGCTCGCCGACGAGATCGTGAAGGGGCTGCCCGCATGACCGCCACGCGGATCCAGGTACGCGGCGACAGCCCGTACGACGTGGTGGTCGGCACCGGCGTGCTCGCCGAGCTGGCGACGCTGCTCAAGCCCGGCGTGCGCACGGTCGCGGTGATCCACCCGGCGAGCCTGCCGGAGATCTCCAGGCCGGTCGGCGCGGCGCTGACCGAGGCCGGCTACGAGGTCGTCGAGCTGCCCGTGCCCGACGGGGAGCAGGCCAAGTCCGTCGAGGTGGCGGCCCAGCTCTGGTCCGCGCTCGGCCGTTACGGCGTGACCAGGTCCGACGCCGTGGTGGGCGTGGGCGGGGGAGCGACGACCGACCTGGCCGGGTTCGTGGCGGCCACGTGGCTGCGCGGCGTCCAGGTCGTGCTCGTGCCCACGACGCTGCTGGCCATGGTCGACGCGGCCGTCGGCGGGAAAAACGGCATCGACACGCCCGAGGGCAAGAATCTCGTGGGCACGTTCCTGCCGCCCGCGGGCGTGCTGTGCGAGCTCGACACGCTGGCCAGCATGCCGAGGGCCGACTACGTGGCCGGGCTGGCCGAGATCATCAAGGGCGGCTTCATCGCCGATCCCACGATCCTCACGCTCATCGAGTCCGACCCGGAGGCCGCCACCCGGCCCGACGGGCCGCACACCCGTGAGCTGATCGAGCGCAAGATCCAGGTCAAGGCCGACGTCGTGGGCGCCGACCTGCGCGAGGCGGGGCTGCGCGAGATCCTCAACTACGGGCACACGCTCGCCCACGCCATCGAACGCGACGAGCACTACGCCATCCGCCACGGCGAGGCCGTCGCCATCGGCATGGTCTACGCCGCCGAGCTGTCCAGGCTCGCCGGCCGCGCCGACCTCGTGGAGCGCACCCGTACGATCCTGACGAGCGTCGGCCTGCCCACCGCCTACCGCGCCGACGCCTGGCCGCGGCTGCGCGACCACATGCGCCTGGACAAGAAGAACCGCGGCGCCAAGCAGCGGTTCGTCGTGCTCGACGACCTGGCCAGGCCGGGGCGGCTGGAAGGCCCCGCGGAAGAGCTGCTCGAAGCCGCGTACAAGGAGATCTCCGCATGATCCTCGTCCTCAACGGACCCAACCTGCGCCGGCTCGGCACCCGCGAGCCCGACGTCTACGGCGCCGAGACGTTCGAGGACCTGGCCGCGCTGTGCCGCGACACCGGCAGGGCGCTCGGGCAGCACGTCGAGGTGCGCCAGACCGACGACGAGGCCGAGCTGATCGGCTGGATCCACGAGGCCATCGACGGCCGCATCCCGGTGGTGCTCAATCCGGCCGCTTTCACCCATTACTCCTATGCCGTGCGCGACGCGATCGCCCAGCGCACGGCCCCGCTCGTCGAGGTGCACATCTCCAACCCGGCGGCCAGGGAAGAGTTTCGGCATACCTCCGTCGTGGCCGGGGTGGCGTCGGGCACCATCGCGGGGTTCGGACTACAGTCATACGTCCTTGCGCTGCACGCTATCGCGGAGATGAAACCCACCTCATGAGGCACTACAAGTCCTTCGTCGCCCTCGGTGACAGCTTCACTGAAGGACTGAACGATCCCGGCCCCGACGGCCACTACCGTGGCTGGGCCGACCGGGTGGCCGAGCGGCTCGCCGCCGACGACCCGAGCTTCCGCTACGCCAACCTGGCCGTTCGCGGCAAGCTGCTCGACCAGATCGTCACCGAGCAGGTGCCGCTGGCCGTCGAGATGGCCCCAGACCTGGTCAGCCTCTGCGCCGGCGGCAACGACCTGCTCAGGCCGGGCAGCAATCCCGACGTGATGGCCAAGCGGCTCGCCCGCGCCGTCCGCGACCTGCGGGCCGGCGGGGCGGACGTGCTGCTGTTCACGGGCGTGGACCCGCGCGACACGCCGCTGATGCGCCGGCTGCGCGGCCGCTTCGCCATCTTCTACCTGCACGTGCGCTCGATCGCCGACCTCTACGGGTGCCGGCTGGTGGACCAGTGGTCGATGCAGGGGCTGCGCGACTGGCGGGCCTGGAGCGCGGACCGGCTGCACATGAACGAGGACGGCCACCGGCTGGTGGCGGCGCGGGTGCTCGACGTGCTGGGGGTGCCGTTCGAGGACTGGCGGATGGACTGGCCGGAGCGGGCGGTGGACCCGCGGGCGCGGCGCCGCGAGGACGCCCAGTGGCTGCGCGAGCATCTGGTGCCGTGGGTGGCCCGCCGCCTGCGCGGCGTCTCCTCCGGCGACGGCATCACCCCGAAACGCCCAGACCTAGAGGCTTTCATCGGTTACGGCGGAGCCAAGTCGGCACCGCCCGCCGCCCGGGGCTGAGGGCCTCCAGGGAGACGGCCGCTGACCCGCACCCGGCCGGGCGCCGCAACGGCGCCCGGCACGCGACTCCGTGGCAACGGCTGGGCCTGCTGAAAGCCGGACCCGGCAAACGCCGGACCCGCCGAAGGACCTGGCGAGCGCCGGACCCGGCCGAAGGACCTCGCGAGAGCCGGGTCAGCCTTCTGTGGCGAGGCGCTTCAGGGCCGCGCGGGGGATGGCCGGGTCCGTGGTGCGCCAGAACGGCGGCAGCGAGCCCAGCAGGAAACTGCTGTAGCGGGCCGTGGCCAGCCGCGGGTCGAGGACCGCGATCACACCCTTGTCGTCCTGGGCGCGCAGCAGGCGGCCCGCGCCCTGGGCGAGCAGGAGGGCGGCGTGGTTGGCGGCCACCGCCATGAACCCGTTGCCGCCCTTGGCCGCCACATGGCGCTGCCTGGCCGAGGTGAGCGGGTCGTCGGGCCGGGGGAAGGGCACCCGGTCGATGATGACCAGCCGCAGCGAGGGACCGGGCACGTCCACGCCCTGCCACAGCGACAGCGTCCCGAACAGGCAGGTCGCCTCGTCCTCTGCGAACTGCTTGACCAGCAGCATCGTCGAGTCGTCACCCTGGCACAGCAGCGGCACGTCCAGCCGCTCACGCAGCGCCTCGGTGGCGGCCTTGGCGGCGCGCATCGAGGAGAACAGGCCCAGCGTGCGCCCGCCGGCCGCCTCGATCAGCTCGGTGATCTCGTCGAGGTATTGCTGCGGCAGCCCGTCGCGGCCCGGCTGGGGCAGGTGCTTGGCGACGTACAGGATGCCCGCCCGCGGGTGGTCGAACGGCGAGCCCACGTCGATGCCCTGCCAGCTCTTGCTGTCGCCGAGCCCCCACTGCGCGGCCAGCCCGTCGAACGTGCCCCCGAGGGCCAGCGTCGCGGACGTCAGGACCACCGTGCGCTCGCCGAACAGCTTGTCGCGCAGCATGCCGCTGACGCTCAGCGGCGCCACGCGCAGCGCGGGCGGGCGCCGGTCGCTGCCCGAGTCGAGCCAGACCACCTCGGCCCGGTCGGTCTCGGAGTCGTGCCCGTAGGCCTCCAGCATGCGCACGGCCGTGTCGTGCACGTCGTCCAGCGCCATGAACGCCGCCTTGCGCTGCCCCGCCTTGTCCGGGTCGTCCTTGTCGGCGTTGCGCGGCCCCAGCGCGGTGACGCACCGCCAGGCGGTGTCGCGCACCAGCGCCAGCGTCAGGCCGAGCACCTGCGGCATCTCGTCGATGCGGCCGGGCGGCGCGGCGGTCAGCAGCGCCTTGAGGTCCTCGCCCGCCTCCATGAGCTGGTCGGCGATCGGCTGCTCGATCAGCCGGCCGACCCGGCGCACGGCCAGCACCACCGAGGTGTCGGACAGCTCGCCGGTCACCACCGAGGTCACCCGGTCGACCAGCTCGTGGGCCTCGTCCACGACCACGACGTCGTGCTCGGGCAGCACCGGCATGTCGCCCATGGCGTCGATGGCGAGCAGCGCGTGGTTGGTCACCACCACGTCCACCTCGCCCGCCCGCGCCCTGGCCAGCTCCGCGAAGCACTCGGGCCCGCTCGGGCAGCGGGTGGCGCCCAGGCACTCCTGCGCGCTCACCGAGAACTGCCGCCACGCCTGCTCGCTGACCCCCGGCACCAGCTCGTCGCGGTCGCCGGTCTCGGTCTCCTCGGCCCACTCCTGGATGCGCTGCACCATGCGGCCGGTCGCGCTCACCTCGCGCGGGTCGAAGAGCTGGTCCTGCTCGTCCTCCTCGGGCCAGCCCGCCGTCGCCTTGTAGCGGCACAGGTAGTTACGCCGGCCCTTGAGTATCGCGAACGTCGGCTCGTGCGGCAGCTCCTTGCCCAGCGCCTCCGAGAGCCTCGGCAGGTCGCGGTCGACGAGCTGGCGCTGCAGCGCGATCGTGGCCGTGGAGATCACGACGGGCGTCTCGCTGTCCATCGCGTGCCGGACCGAGGGCACGAGGTAGGCCAGCGACTTTCCGGTGCCCGTGCCGGCCTGGACGGCCAGATGCTCCTCGTCGTCGATGGCCTTCTGGACGGCTTGGACCATGGTGATCTGGCCCTGCCGTTCGCTCCCTCCGAGAGCGTTGACCGCGATGCTGAGCAGTTCGTCCACTGACGGGAGATGGGAGTCCGGCACGGCAGTAAACGCTACCCGCATTCCGGGGCCACCGTGCCCCGCTGCGACACGTTCAGCCATGCGCCGAACGGCGCGTGATCGGCCAGACGCATCCCGTCGTTCCCGAATCGTCGCGCCGGATCGCGTGGCACACTGGGCGATCGGGACTCCAACTGGTCCTTTACAGGGCGTGACCAGAGGGGCTCTCGGTGTAGATGGGAAGGCCGGTTAAGTAGGGTTTTCCGGGGTTGAGTGGACGAATAAAGGCTGGTTAAAGCAGTATGTCTGCCATGTCGGAAGTTGTCCCGTTGCCGTCGTTCGGCGAAGTCTTCTTCGATGCACGAGGTCAGGAGCGGTGCCTCCGCGTCACGTGGCATGAGGGCACGCTGGTCCTCAGCCTGTGGCGAGGAGAGATGTGCACAGCGAGCTTCCGCATGCCGATGGAGGATGTCGGCCGGTTGCTCGACACTCTTGACGACGGTTTCGCGGAGGCCACGGGCGAGCAGCCCGCCGTGCCCGCGCACGACCCGGGCACCGAGGTCATTCCTGGCACCGGCCAATATCAGCGGCCCGGTCAGCACGCTCCGCAACCGCCGCAGCCCGATGACCGGCCCACGGCCGCCCTCGCGCCCAACGACGTCCTCGTGGCGAGGGGCGCTCCGCCCGCGCACCAGGACAAGCTGGTGGCCTCGTACGGCGAGACGACGGGTCCCAGGGACGCCACCCAGGCCTACGGCGAGCGGGGGGCGCCCTTCGCCGGCCCTCAATACACCTCCGACCCGCTCAGCGGCCCGCAGCCGCAGTACACCGGCGACCCCTTCAGCGGCCCCCAGTACACCTCCGATCCGCTCAGCGGCCCCCACTACGTCGAGCCCGACCGCTTCACCGGTCCTCAATACGTCGACAGCGAGCCCGGATACCAGCTGCCGGGCGACCAGCGCCGCCCGTCGGCGTCGCCGCTGAGCACCGACCCGCTCGGCTTCCCCTCCCAGGCCGCCCAGCCCCAGTACCAGCCTGAGCCCTCGTACCAGCCGGAGCCGCAGTACCAGCCCGAGTCGCCGTACCGGTCCGAGCCGCAATACCACTCCGGCGCACAGTACGCCGTCGACCCGCTCAGCGGCCCCCACTACATCCAGCAGCCGCCCCCGCCGCAGGCCCCGCCCCAGCAGCAACAGCAGGCACAGCCGCAACAGGCCGGCCAGAGCACCGCCGGGCTCGGCACACCCATGCACGGCATCCCCGGCGCGGGCCGGCCCCGTTCGGCCCCGCAGCGGCGGCAGCCGCAGCCGCCGGTCGACGACTACGCGGGCTACCAGTCCCCGCAGCAGCCCAACCCGGTGGACCCGCTGCTGGCACTGGGCCGGCAGGAGCAGTACCCGCAGCAGACCGACGTGCAGATGTCGCGCCCCTATGTCGGCGACCCCATGTTCTCCACCGGCGAGCGCCTGCGCCCCGAGCAGCCGGACTACCACGAGAGAAGCGACCGCAGGGAGTGGTGACACGCCCGCTTCTACCCGGCCTGTACGCTCTCCGCGAGGCTGCCTCGCTGAGGTGATCGGGCTGAGCTAGAAGGAGCGCCGGTGAATCCGACCATGGGCCTGCAACTGCTGCTGCTGGCCGGGGGAGCGATCGCCGTCGCAGCGGTCGCGCGGCGCAAGGGCTGGCCGGCCCCGCTGCTGCTGGTGGCCGCTGGGCTGCTGGTCTCCCCGCTGGTCCCGGCGGTGCCGCTGCAGCCGGAGCTGGTGCTGTTCGTGTTCCTGCCGCCGCTGCTCTACTCGGCCGCGCTCGACAGCTCCTACCTGCGCCTGCGCGACGTCAAGCGGGCGGTGGCGCTGCTGTCGGTCGGGCTGGTGGTGTTCACCGCGGGGGTCGTCGGGTTCGTCGTCCACCTGCTGCTGCCGGACCTGCCGCTGGCGCTGGCCTTCGCGCTCGGCGCCATCATCGCGCCGCCCGACGCCGTGGCCGCCGTCGCGGTCGGCCGCCGGCTGGGCCTGCCGCGCCGGGCGCTGACGATCCTGATCGGCGAGAGCCTGTTCAACGACGCCACGGCGCTGACCCTCTACCGGGTGGCCATCGGGGCGGCCGTGGGCGGCACCGTGGACCTGCTCGAAGGCGTCGGCGAGTTCCTGTACGCGGCGGCGGGCGGGGTGCTGATCGGGCTGGTGCTGGCGTTCGCGTTCGCGTGGCTGTTCCAGCGCACCCGCGACTCGCTGGTCGAGAACACGCTGATGCTGCTCATCCCGTTCGCCGCCTACCTTGCGGCCGAGTCCGTGCACGCCTCCGGCGTGATCTCGGTGGTCATCGTGGGCCTCTACCTGGGCAACCGGATGCACCTGCGGGGGTTCGGCACGCGGCTGGTGTCCGACGCGGTGTGGAAGGTCACCGACTTCTTCCTTGAGACGATCGTGTTCGCGCTCATCGGGCTGCAACTCGTGACGGTGATCGAGGGCATCACCGGCTACAGCCCCTGGCAGGTCGCGGGTTACGCGGCCGCGGTGCTCGCGGTGACGATCGTCAGCAGGTTCGCCTGGGTGTTCGCCGCCACGTCGCTGATCCAGCTGTTCCGCAAGGGCGACGGGCAGCCGACCAGACAGCAGACGGTGATTCTCGGCTGGGCGGGCATGCGCGGCGTGGTGTCGCTGGCGGCCGCGTTCGCCATCCCGCCGGACATCCCGGCGCGGGACCGCGCGATGCTGCTCTTCCTGACGTTCACCACGGTGATCGGCACCCTGCTGATCCAGGGCACCACGTTCCCGACGCTGATCAGGCGGCTGGGGGTGTCGAGCGAGCGCGAGGTGTACGAGGACCGCCTGGCCGAGGCGGCGGCCCAGCAGGCGGCGCTCGAAGCGGGGACGGCGGAGCTGGAGCGGCTGGTCGCCGAGCAGGGCGAGCCCGACGAGATCCAGAAGCAGGTCATCGACCAGCTCAGGGAGAAGTCGTGGCGGCGCTCGCTGACCGCGTGGGAACGCCTGGGCGGCGGCACCGGCCAGGGCGGCTCGGAGACGCCGAGCGCCCTCTACCGCCGCCTGCGCCGTGACATGCTCCAGGCCGAGCGCCGGGTCTTCGTACGGCTGCGCGACGAACGCCGCCTCGACGACGAGGTGCTGCGCGAAGTGATGTCCCAGCTCGACTTCGAAGAGGCGTTGCTGGAGCGATAGGCGGCCCTCAGGCCATCTGGTTGTCGGCGAAGCACCACCGCCAGCTCTCGCCGGGCTCGAACGACTGGACCACCGGATGCCCGGCGGAGTGGAAGTGAGCCGTGGCGTGCTTGGCGGGCGAGGAGTCGCAGCAGCCGATGTGGCCGCACTCCAGGCAGCGCCGCAGGTGCACCCACCGCCCGCCGGCGGCGAGGCACTCCTCGCAACCCTCCGGCGTCTTCGCGGGCGGGTCGCCGACCTTGGAAAGATGCTCACAAATTGCCATACGTGAAATCCTATGACCAGAGTGACGGTCGATTTTCGGCAGGGCCCTTGTCGGCTGCCGGGCAAACGTGGACATTGTGCTCTATCGGGGGGAGTGACGTAGGCCACACAATCCCAGGAGCCGCGCGTGCTTGAGGTACGCAACCTCGAGGTCGTCTACGACGACGTGATGCTCGTGCTGCGCGGGGTGAGCCTCAAGGTCCCGCCCGGCTCGATCGTGGCCCTGCTCGGCGCGAACGGCGCGGGCAAGTCCACCCTGCTGCGCGCCCTCTCGGGGCTGCTCGACGTGCACGACGGCGAGATCACCAAGGGCTCGGTCACGCTCGAAGGCAAGCCCATCCACCACCTCAAACCCGCCCAGATCGTACGGCGGGGGGTCAGCCAGGTCATGGAGGGCCGGCGGATCCTGGCCGAGCTGACCGTCGAGGAGAACCTCAGGGTCGGCGGCCACACCGCCGGCGACTCCCACCTGGAGCGCGTCTACGGCCTGTTCCCGCTGCTGCGGGAGCGGCGCAAGAGCGTGTCGGGCTATCTGTCGGGCGGGGAGCAGCAGATGCTGGCGGTCGGGCGTGCCCTCATGGCGGGGCCGGCGTACCTGCTGCTCGACGAGCCCAGCCTGGGCCTGGCGCCGTCGCTGGTCGGGCAGGTGCGCGACCTGATCGTGGAGATCAACCGGCAGGGCACCACGGTCCTGCTGGTCGAGCAGAACGCCACGATGGCCCTGTCCATCGCCTCGCACGGCTACGTCATGGAGACCGGCAAGATCGTCATGGACAAGCCGGCCGGCGAGCTGCTCGCCGACGAGGACATCAAGGAGTTCTACCTGGGGGCCGTCCGGTCCTTCCGCGACGTCAAGCACTACAAGCGGAGGAAACGATGGCTCTCCTGACGTTCGAGGACGTGCATCTGAGCTTCGCCGGCGTCGTGGCCGTCGACGGGGTGTCGTTCGAGGTGGGCCAGGCCGAGCTGCTGGCGATCATCGGGCCGAACGGCGCGGGCAAGACCTCGATCTTCAACGTGCTGTCCGGCGTCTACCGGCCCGACCGGGGCCGGGTCACGTTCCTGGGCGAGGACCTGCTGGCCAGGCGGCCGTACGAGATCGCGGCCATGGGGCTGGCCAGGACGTTCCAGAACGTCGAGCTGTTCCACAACCTGACCGTCCTGGACAACCTCATGCTCGGCCGCCACCACCACTTCCGCTACGGCGCGCCGGCCGCGCTCCTCTGGTACGGCCGGGCCAGGCGCGAGGAGCTGGCCGCCCGCGCCAGGGTCGAGGAGATCATCGACTTCCTGGAGCTCGAAGCCTGGCGCCGCCATCCCGTGCGGCTGCTCCCGTACGGGATCCAGAAGCGCGTGGAGCTGGGCCGGGCGCTGGCCATGGAGCCCAGGCTGCTCCTGCTGGACGAGCCCGTGGCCGGCATGAACGTCGAGGAGACCGAGGACATGGCCAGGTTCGTGATGGACGTGCGCGACGAGCTGAGCGTCCCCGTCGTGCTGGTCGACCACGACATGGGGCTGGTGATGGACCTGGCCGACCGGGTGCTGGTGCTCGACTTCGGCCGCGCGGTCGCGCTCGGCAGCCCGGCCGAGGTGCAGCGGGACCCCAAGGTCATCGAGGCGTACCTGGGAGGGACGGCATGACCGCAGTGACAGGGCAGCTCATGACGGCCACCATCGTCACCCGGGTCCGCGAGCGCGCGCGGAACGCCCCCGACGCCGTCGCCATGCGGAACAAGGACTTCGGCATCTGGCAGGAGGTCACCTGGGCGGCGTACTGGACGCAGGTCGAGCTCGTCGCGCACGCCCTGCTCGCGCTGGGCGTCGAGCCGGGCGACCGGGTCGCCGTCCACGCGGAGAACCGTCCCGAGTGGCTCTACGCCGACCTGGGCACGGTCGCGGTCCGGGCCATCACGGTCGGCCTCTACCCCACGAACCCGCCCGCCGAGGTCGCCTACCTGCTGGCCGACTCGGGGGCCAAGGTCCTCATCGCCGAGGACCAGGAGCAGGTGGACAAGGCGCTCGCGGTCCTGGGCGAGTGCCCCGGCCTGCGGCGCATCGTCTACCTGGAGCCGCGCGGCATCCGCGGCCGCTACGACGACGACGTCCTGATGTCCTGGCCCGAACTGCTCGCGCTGGGGGCCGAGCACCGCGCGGAGCGCCCCGGCCCGGTGGACCGGCTCATGGCCCAGGCCACGCCGGACGACGTGATGACGCTCATCTACACCTCGGGCACCACCGGGCCGCCCAAGGGCGTGATGCTCACCGTGGCGAACGTCGAGTTCGCCGTCCGCACGCTGGTCCTGGGCGGCGGGTTCACCTCGCCGCCGCCGTCGGAGCGCGACCTCGTCCTGTCCTACCTGCCGCTGTGCCACGTCGCCGAGCGGGCGTTCACCGTGTGGTTCAACGCGGCGGCCGGCGTGCAGGTGAACTTCGCCGAGTCCATCGACACCGTCCAGGCCAGCCTGCGCGAGGTGCAGCCGACGATCCTGTTCGGGGTGCCGCGGATCTGGGAGAAGGTGCTGGCCCAGGTGGACATCAAGCTGGAGTCCGCCTCTCCGGTCAAGCGGGCGGTCACCCGGTTCTGGCTGCGGGTGGCGGACCGGGCCGGCGACGTGCTCGTGCGCACGGGCGGCCGGCACACGGCGTGGACGCGGGCGGCGTACGGGATCGGGTGGGTGTTCTGCTACCGCTCGCTGCGCGAGCGGCTGGGGATGCGGCGGGTCAGGTACGCCGCCTCGGGGGCCGCGCCGATCGCGCCGGGCGTGCTGAAGTTCTACATGGGGATCGGGGTGCCCATGCACGAGGTGTACGGGATGAGCGAGAACACCGCGATCGCCACCGCGAACCGCCCCGGCCGGGTGCGCCTCGGCACGGTCGGCGAGCCGCACCCGGGCATCGAGCTGAAGATCGACGAGGCCACCGGCGAGATCATGACGAGGCATCCGGGGAACTTCGCCGGTTACTGGCGCAATCCGCGCGCCACGGCCGACGTGCTCGACGCGGACGGCTGGCTGCACACCGGGGACGTGGGCGAGTTCGTCGAGGGCACGCACGTGCGGATCACCGACAGGATGAAGGACATCATCATCACGGCGGGCGGCAAGAACATCGCGCCCAGCGAGATCGAGAACGCGCTGAAGGCGTCGCCGTACCTGAAGGAAGCGGTGGTGATCGGCGACCAGCGCCCGTACCTGGTGGCGCTGATCGGGATCGAGCTGGACACGGTGGGGGAGTGGGCGCGGCGGCGCGGGCTGCCCTACACGACGTATCGCGATCTGTCGGAGAAGCCGGAGACGCGGGAGCTGGTCAGGCAGATCGTGGAGGAGGTGAACGGCCGGTTCGCGCGGACCGAGCAGGTGAAGCGGTTCGCGTTCCTGCCCAAGGAGCTCGACCACGAGGACGGCGAGCTGACCGCCACCCAGAAGGTCAAGCGCAGCGCCATCGCCAAGCTCTTCGAGGACCTGGTCGAAGGGATGTACGTGCGGTGAAGGGGCTGCTCGAGTCCGTCATCAGGGGCCTGGGCAACGGCTCGGTCTACGCGCTGCTCGCGCTCGGGTTCGTCATCATCTACAAGGCCACCCGGGTGATCAGCTTCGCGCAACCCGCCCTGATGCTGGCCGGGGCCGTCGCGGTGAGCTATCTGGTCGAGGTGACCGGGTTCTACCCCGCCGTGCTGCTGGCGGCGCTGCTCATCGCCGGGGTGGCGCTGGGCATCGAGCGGGTCGCGATCAGGCCCATGGTCGGCCGGCCCGTCTTCGTCGTGGCGATCATCACGCTCGGCATCGACGTGGTCGTCCGGGTGGTGGTGAACGGGCTCATCGGCAGGGACGTCCGCCAGGTCGGCGACCCCTGGGGGTTCACGCAGGTATCGCTCGGGCCGCTGGTCGTGCAGCAGCGCTGGCTGGCCATGCTGCTCGTCACGGCCGGGCTGGTGGCGCTGCTGTTCGCGTTCTTCCGCTACACGAGGTACGGGCTCGCGATGCGGGCGGCGGCCTACGACCAGGAGATCGCCCTGGCCCAGGGGGTGTCGGTCGGCACGGTGTTCGCGCTGTCCTGGGGGCTGGCCGGGTTCCTGGCGGCGGTGGCCGGGATGTTCGTCGGCACCGGGCAGGGCATCGAGCAGATGACCTGGGTGATCGCGTTGAAGGCGCTGCCGGCGATCATCGTGGGCGGGCTCGACTCGCTCGGCGGGGCCGTGGCGGGCGGGCTGATCGTGGGCGTGGTCGAGTCGCTGTTCCAGTCGTACCAGGGGGAGTTCGCCCCGTGGCTGGGGCAGAACTTCGCGGTCGTGTCGCCGTACGTGGTGATGCTGATCGTGCTGCTGGTCAGGCCGTACGGGCTGTTCGGGACCCGGGAGGTCGAGCGGGTATGACCGAGACGCGATCCGCGGGGGCTTCGGCCGCTCCTGACATACCGACCGGCCGGTCTCGGAAGGTGCGCGGCCGGCCGCTGCTCTACACCTCCTACGCCCAGGACATGGCGCTGCTCGACACCCGGGCGAAACGGGTGTGGACCGGGCTGCTCGTGCTGCTCGCGTTCGGGCTGGCGGTGCTGCTGCAGGACCGGTCGCTGGAGGTGCTGGCGGCGGCGTACGTGCTGGCCATCGGCGCCATCGGCCTGAACATCGTCACCGGGTACGCCGGGCAGGTCTCCCTCGGCCACGCCTTCTTCGTGGCCATCGGCGCCTACACCGCCGCGGCCCTGTCGGGACCCGTGGACGGCAAGAACATCGGTTTCGGGATCCCCGAGATCTGGATCTGGCTGCCCGCGGCCGGGCTCGTCGCCGCGGCGGCCGGGGTGCTCGTCGCGCCGCTGGCCACCCGGCTGCGCGGCCTCTATCTGGCCGTGGTGACGCTCGGGCTGGTGTTCCTCGGCGAGCACGTCTTCAAGGAGTGGCAGGAGCTCACCGGCGGGCCGGGGGTGGGCCGCGAGGCGGCGATCCCCGAGCTCTTCGGCGTGCGCCTCGACCAGGACGGGCCGCTCGGCACCAGGGAGCAGACGCTGTACGTGCTCATGCTGGTCCTGCTGATCGTCTTCGCCGTGTCCGCGCGCAACCTGGCGCGCTCGCGCATCGGCCGCGCCTTCGCCGCCATCCGCGACCGGGACATCGCGGCCGCGGTCATCGGGGTGCCGCTCACCCGGTACAAGGTCCTGGCGTTCGGCGTCAGCTCCTTCTACGCGGGGTGCGCGGGCGGGCTGCTCTACACGATCTCCGGATACGTGGAGCCCGGGTCGTTCAGCCTGCTGCTGTCGGTGCAGTTCATCGCGATGGTGCTGATCGGGGGCGCGGCCACCGTGTCGGGGTCGATCGCGGGGGCGCTGTTCATCTCGTTGCTGCAGCCGGTGACCAGGTCGCTGCCGTCGCTGGTGCCGTTCGTGAGCGGTGACACGACGCAGACGCCGAACGTGTTCCAGGTCGAGACCGTGCTGTACGGGCTGTTGATCGTGCTGTTCCTCATTTTCGAGCCGCGGGGCCTGTTCGGCCTGTGGATTCGGATCCGCAACTACTGGAAATCCTGGCCTTTCTCGTACTAGAAGGGGTTTTTCATGAAGAGTCGCTATGCGGTCGGATTTATCGCCATAGTGGCCCTTCTGTCCGCGTGCGGCGTCTTCCGGGGGGACGACGAGGGCAGCAAGGGCGGCGCCCAGGCTCCAGGCGTCACCACCGAGCCGTGCCCCTCCGCGGCCGACACCAAGAAGGGCTGCATCTACCTCGGCACCATCTCCGACCTCACCTCCGGCCCCTTCGCCGCGCTCGCCGTGCCGATCACCGACGCGCAGAAGGCGTTCTGGGCCCGCGTCAACAAGGCCGGCGGCATCGGCGGCAAGTACGAGGTGGACGTCACCAAGTACGTCAAGGACAACAAGTACAACCCGGAGGTGCACCGGCAGGTCTACAACGAGATCAAGGACCAGGTGCTGGGCCTGGCCCAGACGCTCGGCTCGCCCACGACCGCCGCCATCATCGGCGACCTCAAGGCCAACAGCATCGTCGCCGCCCCCGCCTCCTGGACCTCGGCCTGGGAGTTCGAGGACGTGATGATCGAAACCGGGTCCAACTACTGCGTCGAGGCCATGAACTCCGTGGACTACGCGATGGACACGTACAAGCCGAAGACGGTCATGGCCGTCCACCTGGCCGGCGACTACGGCGCGGACGCGGCGGCCGGCGCCAAGATCGCGGCTGAGAAGAACGGCCTGAAGTTCACCAACGTCGAGACCCCGTCCGGCGCCACCGAGCAGGGCAGGGCCATCACCGAGATCACCAAGAACAAGCCCGACCTGGTCATCCTCACCACAGGCCCGGCGGACGCCGCGACCATCATCGGCCAGGCGGCGGCGGCCGGCTACAAGGGGCGCTTCATCGGCACCGGCCCGACCTGGAACCCGGCCCTGCTCAAGTCCCCGGCCGCGCCCGCGCTCAAGGCCCTGTACGAGCAGTCGGCCCCGGGCAAGCCGTGGGGCGCCGACACGCCGGGCCACAAGGCGATGCGCGACGCGCTGCCCGGCGTGACGCCGAACGACGGCTACACGTCCGGATGGGCGTGGGCGTACCCGATGAAGGCGGCCCTGGACGCGATGGTGGCGAGCGGGGACGTGAGCAGGAAGGGGCTGGCGGCGGCGGTGAAGACGCTCAAGACGGTGGACTACGAGGGCATGCTGCCTCCGGAGGCCGGCGACTACGCGGGCGACCCGAACACCTCGACGTTCCGGCAGACGCTGATCAACAAGGTGGACGACAAGGCGCCTACCGGGGTGACCATCGTGAAGGACTTCTTCACAGGGGCTACGGCGCAGTCGTACACCTTCGACGGACCCTGCTTCAGCAAACTCTAGAAGCGTCGGTACGTCAGGAACCCTCCGCGAGAACCGCTTCGCGGGAGGGGGCGTGACCGCTTCGGGGGCCCGACCGCTCGGGCCTCCGCAAGGGGGCGCTTCGCGCAGCCGGGGCTCCGGGCGCTTCCCCCAGGGGGCTCCGCCCCCTTCGACCCCCGGACAACCCCGCTCGCTCCGCTCGCCCACCCGTTGCCCTGCTGGAGTGTGGGCCTGCTGATTCCCGCCCCGAATGGTCCTCGCTGACGCTCGGGCCGTCCTTCTTGGAGCGCGCCTGACGGCGCGCGAGGACTTCGCTGCCGGGACCTATGCGTCGTCGCGCGAGCAGAGCATGAGCAGGCGGAAGGAGCATGCGAGGACGCATCGGCTCCCATGATGAGCAGGCTCGTCCTTATGTGGTGATGGCGGCGAGCTCGGTCAGCCCGTTCAACCGCCAGTCGGCTGCGGCGGCGGACGGCTCATCGGCCCAGAGATGCCCCCAGGGACCGCGGCGTATGTGAGCAGCACGCAGCCCGGCGGCCTTGGCCGGGCCGACATCGTTGGCCGGGTGATCGCCGACGTACACGATCCGGTCCGGGACCGCGTCGGCGAACTCGACCAGGCGGGCGAAGAAACGCGGGTCCGGCTTGGCGACGCCCCACTCACCGGACGTGGCGATCGCGTCGACGGGCAGGCGCAGGGCGCGCAGGAGTTCGGCCGCGCGCGCCGTCTGGTTCCCGGCGACCACGAGGCGGTGGCCGGCGGCACGCAGCGTGAGCAGCGCCGACCGGACGTCGGGATAGAGGTCGGCCTCCTCGATGCGTTCTCCGCGCCCGGCCGCCTCCCGTGCGGCGTACTCGGCGTCGAGGTCGATGCCAGGGCGGAGCAGGCGGAGGGCGTCGGCGTTGTCCCTGCCTTGGGCGACGACGGCGCCGACCACTGCGGAGAGGGTGTGGCGTGGGATGTCCAGCCAGTCCGCCCAGGACGCCCAGTAGCGGTCGTCGCGGATGATGGTCTCGCCGACGTCGAAGGCGAAGGTCAGCACAGCTCGAGCCTACGGGAAGGTCTCTGGGGCAGCCGGTGAGGGCGGTGCGCGTCCCACAGCTGTTGAGCATTTTGCTGACAAGGTGCAGGCCCGCTGCCACGTGAGGCGACAAGCTCCGCGTCGGCCATCCTGTCAGAGCGTCAAACCCGTGCCGTTGACCAGGATGAGTTCCTGGAAGCCGGTGTCGAGGCCCAGCGTGTCTCCGACACCGCAGCCGGCGCTGCGGCGATGCAGCACGCCGCTTATGTTGTACAGGCCGAGGGTGTTGTCGAAGAAGCCGTTCAGCAGATCTCCGGTGAACCGGCACGTGCCCCGCGATGTGCGGACATCGATGTCGACGTTGCGCAGCGTGATCGTGCGCGATGAATCGAGCGCGAGTGCCCAGGGCAAGGCGCGGGGTGTCACGGCCAGGCCGGAATCGCAGTTGGCGAAGGAGATACGGTCGATGCGGGCCTCGCCGCCCCTGCCGGTGCCACGGTCGGCGGTCACACGGCCGGAGAACTCGTTGGAGCAGCGCGCCACCGCGGAAAAGGCCGGGCGCTGCTGCGCGAAGGTCATCGGGCCCGCGGCTCTGACCGGGCTGTTGACGGGGGCGAATGCCGAGGCCGGCGGGACCGCGCCGAAGCCGAGCAGGGCCACAATCGTCACACCCAGCGTCGTCAGTCGTCTCGCTGTGATCATGTTCTTTGCTTCCCCATGTGTGGTTGGCGGATCGTGATCGCTGGAAGTCGTACGACGCACGTCTCCTTGTTGTACGGGCCGGCATGACAACTCGGATTCATGTTTTTAAGATGTTTGGCACCACCGCTGCCCCGCGGCGCGCCGGTCATGCCGACACCCGAAGTGGCCGAGGCGAAAGTCGCGGGGCGGATCCGGCGGACGCTCGCTGATGAGCGCCCGCCGGCGAAAGCCCTGCGGGCCGAGATCGCCGCCGTGCTGGAGACGCGACGCCGTCAGTGGGTCAGTGCTGGAACCTCGCGACCACGTCCGGGGCGCCCGGGTGCCGCAGGTGGATTTCGGCGATCGTCCCGATGGGTTGCCCGACGGTGGTGCTCCACGACTGCTGCTGTTCGGAGAGGGTGAATCGGCCCAGGTCCACCATGGCACCGCCGGTCTCGACCAGCACCGCCTGGTATCGCCCTGTCCCCTGCCGCATGGTGAACACGAGCCAGCTTGGCGATCCCTGGTAGGCGAAGACGACGCCGACCACCTCCCGGCCGAAATAGAGACGGGCCGCCCTCAGGTATCGCCCGTTGGCCACCTCCAGTGTGGCCTGGTAGCCGGCCGCGAGCCGGCGGTCCGCTTCGGTGGCGTTCCAGACCGTCCCGCTCGCTACCACGCCCACCACCACGGCTGTGACCACGTACGGGATCAGCCTGCGCAGCCGCGAGGGCCTGCGATTCTCGGAGATCCTGGCCAGCACGCGGGACTCGAACGCGGGCGGCGGCTCCGCGGCGGGCGCGATCGCGGTGAGGGCGTCGACCACGCGGGCCGCCTCCTCCAGTTCCCTGCGGCAGGCCGGGCAGTCGCCGAGGTGGTGCAGCGCTGCGGCGCGCTCCTCACCCGACAGGGCGCCCGTGGCCAGTTCGGGGATCACCTCGCGGGCCGCTCCGCAACCGACGGGCTCAGCCATCGTTCACCTCCAGTTGGTCGCGGAGTCTCGCCATGCCTCTGCGCAGGCGGGTTTTGGCAGTGCCCAGAGGTATGCCCTCGATCTCGGCGATGTTCCGGCCCGACATCCCATAGAACACGGCCAGCGCGATCGCTCTGGCCTGCTCCCCCGGCAGCCCGCTGAGAGCCTGACGGACGAACTCCTCGTCGTGGGCCGCGTCGTCGGCTGGTTCGACGGCGAGGAGCTTGGTGAGCAGCACCTGTGGGTCGACAGGCTCTTCCCGTTTGAGGCGTAAGGCGTCGATGGCCAGATTGCGGGTGATGGTCAGCAGCCAGGTCGACACCGCGCCGCGGCGCGAGTCGTACGCCGCGGCGTGCCGCCACACCCTGACGAACGCCTCCTGAGCCACCTCCTCGGCCAGCGCCGGCTCGCGCACGATCGTCCGCGCCAGGCCGAACACCCTGGCCTGGTAGCGGCGCACCAGGGCGGTGGCCGCCTGCGCGTCGCCAGAAGCCATGCCGACGAGGAGCGACTCATCAGAAAGAGCCCACATGCCCGTTCTACGGAGATGATCACCGTTTTGGCCTCAGGTGAATCCGTTGTCCTGCCGTCGTCCGTACAACCACGTATGAAACGCTTTTTCCTCATAGCCGCAAGCGGCCTGCTGATCGCAGGCTGCGGCACCGCCACAGGCTCCGCGGGATCGCCGACGGTCACCATCGAAGGCCCCGCCGACGGCGCGAACGTCGGATCGGCGTTCGCTCTCGAGTTCGGCTCAAGCGAGGAGATCGGCCCGCCCGGCTCCGGCAAGAACCACGTGCACGTATCCACCGACGGTCACGCCGACGACTACACCGTGGTCGACGCGTCGCCGTTCCAGGTCACGGGGCTGCCCCCAGGCAGGCACACGGTGAGCGTCACCCTGCAGCACGCCGACCACTCATCGGCAGGCGCGTCGGATGAGATCACCGTGAACGTCACCGGATCGGGCGGCAGCACCTCTCCCGCGCCGGAGCAGGACTATGGCGGCGGGTACTGACCACTGGGTTCGCCGCCACAACCGGCGGACCAGGTGGTTCCACGCAGGCGTCTACCTCATGACGCTGACGTTGCTCGGCACCGGCTGGTGGTTGCTCGCCGGTCTGGAGGGCCGCCCCAGCCCGCTCGCGCGGATCACCGGCACGCATGACACCACCCTCCACACCGTGGTGGGCTGGGCGTTCGTGGTACTCGCCGGGGCAGGGCTCGCACTGGGGCGCCGCGCGGTAGGGACGTTTGTGAAGGAGTCCGTACGGTTCCGGCGTACGGACCTGCGGTGGTTCGCCCGCTGGCCCGCCGCCACGCTGACTGGCCGGTTCACTCACCACGACGGGCACTTCGATCCCGGGCAACGGCTGATGAACCTGGCGCTGGCCGGCGGACTGCTCGCGCTCATCGGCAGCGGGGCCGGGATGGCGTGGCTGCACGGGGGGCCGGTGTTCGCGGTGCTCGTACAAGTGCATATCTGGGCGACCTACCTCGTCACCGTGCTTGTCGCCGGTCACATCGCGGTCGCGTGCGGGGTGCTGCCGGGCTATCGCGGGGCCTGGCGCTCCATGCACCTCGGCGGCCGCTTGGACAAGTCGGTGGCGTTCCGGCTGTGGCCGGGATGGGCCGCCAGACAGGAGCCGGTCTCGCTGAACGCGCTCGACCCCGTCGAGACGGCCAGGGTCGAGGAACACCTGCGGCAGTGCGCGGCCTGCCGCGCGGAGGTGGCGAACCTGCGGGCAAACGCTACGGCCGCACTCAGCGCCGCTGGCGATCCGACCTCGACGAAGCACGACCACGCTGACACCTCATCGCAACCAACCTCTCGACATTCGCAAAGGCGCCCACGCTTAGGAAAGAAGGCTGACGTCGACGCGAGGCGAGGGCTCACGCCCTGACGGTCCTTGCCGGCTGTCTCGTCCCTCAGAGGTGCCGACGGTCCGTTCGCGCCCGCCGGTTCAGTCGCAGGAGTGGTCCGGCAGGAGTTGAGCCGCGAGCGATCGTGCCGTGGCAGTGAGTGTGGCCGCGTCCAGCCCGGTCCGGCTCATGAACACGATTCCTTGTTGCGCGGCCAGGAGGGCCCGCGCCAGTGCGATCGGATCCGCTCCGGCCGGCAGGTCGCCCTCGCGTTGGGCGCGGGCGACGCAGTCACCGATCAGCGCGGTGGACGTCTCGTAGGTGCGGTGGGCGTGGTCGAGGACTTCCGGATCGGCGTTACCGAGTTCGCAGGTGCTGTTGGCCATCAGGCAGCCACGCCGCGTGCCGGTGCCGGTCGGGTCGCCGATCGGTGCTTCGAGGAGCATGCGTAGTGCGTCCAGGGCCCGTGGAGCCTCGGCGAGGGCTTCCCGAAGATGGCCATGGCTGTCGTCGGTGTAGCTGTGCAGCGCCCGGAGGAAGAGCTGGCGCTTGTCGCCGAACGCCGCATACAGGCTGCCTTTGCCCAGGCCGCTGACCCGCATCAGGTCTTCCAGCGAGGTCGCGGCGTAACCGGCGTCCCAGAACTGATCACGGACGGCGTTCAGCACCTGCTTGCCACCCGCTGCTCCAGCCTCGCCCGGCACTCCGGCCATTCCGCCGCCACCACCGAGAACATCGCCGAGTCCCGGAGCAGGCCGTCCTCGCCCGGCGCCCACGACCGCGACCAACTGCGGAGAACGCCCTCGAACCGGGCCCCCGCCCCCTCGATCGCGGCGCGCGACCGCTCGTTGCGCGCGTCCGTTTTCAGGTCGACCCTGGCCGCGTCCCACACCTCGAACGCGTGCCGGAACATCAGCAGTTTCGCCTCCGCGTTCAGCCCCGTGCCCTGTGCCGAGGCCGCCAGCCAGGTGAAGCCGATCTCGACCGCGCACAACCGGTCCTCTCCCGGCCACAGGCGCGGGTCCCAGAACGCCGTGGCTCCGACCGCCCGCCCCGATGACCTGGCCACCTGGGCGTATGGGGCGAGCCGCCCGTCCGCCGCGCGGGCCAGCTGCGCGTCGATGTACGGCACGACCTCGTCCGCCCTGGGCACCCAGGTGAGCCGGTAGGAGCTGCGATCCTCCTCCGCGGCCACGGCGAGATCCCGCGCGTGACGGTGGTCCAGCGGCTCAAGGCGTACGAGGGCGCCTTCCAGGATCGGCCCGTCGAGCTTGAAGCTCATCCACCCTCATCTCGTCTCATCGTGTCCGGCGCGCGGGACGTTCGCGTCAGGAGGCGGTGAGTCCCCGGCAGGCAGGGCAGGCCGGACGGCGATCATCCTCGCCGACGCGAAACTCGGGCGTCAAGCGAGTTCTCACCGGTGAGCGGCCGGGTCAGAGGAGGCCGGCGTCGCGGACCTTCATGGCGACGAGCACCCGGTTGTCGGTGTCCAGCTTGGCGAAGATACGGGTGATGTTGGCCTTCACCGTCGCCACGCTCACCGACAGCGTCGCGGCGATCTCCGTGTTGGTCAGACCCCTGGCCACCTCGATCGCCACCTCGCGCTCGCGCTCCGTGAGCCGGGCCAGCTCCTTGGAGGCGTCGGGCCGCCGCGGGTCGTACCGGCCGGTGGCGGCCGTGATCACCTGCTGGGTGACGCTCGGCGACAGGACCGGCTCGCCCTTCGCCACGGCGCGGACCGCCTCGATCATCTTCGGCGGCGGCGTGTCCTTCAGCAGGAAGCCGTGGGCCCCGAGCCGCAGGGCGCGCAGGACCATGTCGTCGGCGTCGAACGTGGTGAGCACCAGGATCCGGGCCGGATCCCGGCGGTTCAGGAGCAGCTCGGTGGTGGTCAGGCCGTCCTGATGGGGCATCCGGATGTCCATCAGGACGACGTCGGGCTCGAGGTCGCGGATCACGGTCATGGCCTGCCGGCCGTCGCCGGCCTCCCCGACGATGTCGAGGTCGGGCTCGCCGCCCAGGATGAGGCGCAGCCCGGTGCGGACCATCGGGTCGTCGTCGACGATCACCACGCGGATCACGGATCAAGCCTCCCACGGCAGCCGGGCGTCGAGCACGAAGCGGCCGTCCTGGACGGCGTGGCTGAGGGTGCCGCCCGCCATCCGGGTGCGTTCGGCCAGGCCGACCAGGCCCAGCCGCGCGCCGGGGCCCGCGGACGTCCCGAACGGCGCCGGGTTGCTCACCCGGATCCGCAGCCCGTGCCCGGGCCGTCCGCCCAGTTCGGCCCGCACCCGGCTGCCGGGCGGCGCGTGCTTGCGGGCGTTCGTCAGGGCCTCCTGCACGATCCGGTACGCGTGCCGCCCCGTCTGCGCGGGCAGCGACTCCCGCTCGTCGATGGCGTCGGCCACCTCGACCTGCTGCCCGGCCGCCCGTACCTCGTCGAACAGGTCGTCCAGCTGGCCCAGCGTGGGTTGCGGAGCCTGCCGGCCGCCGTCGTTCCTGAGCGTCCCGAGGACGGCGCGCAGCTCGTTGAGCGACTGGTGCGCGTTCTCCTGGATGGCCAGCGCGGTCTCGCGGGTCTCGCCGGCGGACAGGTCGGTACGGTAGGCCAGGCCGCCGGCCAGCATCGCCAGCAGGGAGATCCGGTGGGCGAGCACGTCGTGCATCTCGTGGGCGATCTTGAGCCGTTCGGCCAGCTTGGCCCGCTCCACCCGTTGCAGCGAGGCGCTGAGCTCGGCGGCGCGCTGCGCGGCGGCCAGATCGCGGCGCCCGCGCAGGTAGAAGGCGAACAGGGTCAGCCCGCCGATGACGAAGGCGAAGCCGACCGCGTACGCGATGGTCAGCTGGTCGGTGCCCTGCCACCGGGTGGACGCGACCAGGCATGTCCAGAGCACGGCCGCGATCGGGACCAGCCGGCGCCAGGCGCGGTGCGTGCCGAAGGACACGTACGCGACCAGGGCGGGTCCGGCCGCCGTGGTGGAGACGACGGTCAGCAGGGCGGTCGCCAGCGCGATCTGCCAGGGCTTGTCGCGCCGCCACCGCAGCAGGACCAGCCCGGCCGCGCCGATCCCCATGTCGGCCAGCAGCTCCGTGATCGCTTCCGGCGTGACGGGGGCACGGCCGGAGAGCGTGACCAGCAGGACGCCGTAGAGCGCCAGCGGCAGCGCGGCCAGCAGGTAGCGCGACGCGGCGGCCATCCGGTCGAGGGGCGGCTGATACTCGTGCACGCCTTCCACCATAGGGACCCTCCGACCTGCGGATCCAGCGACCCTGGTCGGTCCTCCCCTGGACCCAGGTCTACATGAACAGCACAAAAGGCCATGCGGCCTGTCGTCCCCGGGCTACCCCGGCGCCCGGCGGATCTCGCCTCGGGGACGGCAGGTCTCGACCTGGGACCGATGAACGGCGGCACCCCGAGGCGCTGGACTGGATCCCGTGATCGAACTCCACCACCTCAGCAAGATCTACAAAGGAGTGAAGGCACTCGACGACGTGTCCTTCACCGTCGAGGCGGGCACCGTCACCGGGTTCCTCGGGCCGAACGGCGCGGGCAAATCGACGGCCCTGCGCATCCTGACCGGGCTCTCCCGCCCCACGTCGGGCTCCGCCACCGTGCTCGGGCGTCCGTACGCGGAGCTGGACCGTCCGGGCTTTCACGTCGGCACGCTGCTGGACGCGGGCGCGCAGCACCCGGGGCGCACCGGGCGGGAGGTGCTGACCCTGGGCGCGATGATGCTCGGGCTGCCGGGATCGCGCGTCGATGAGGTCCTGGACCTGGTCGGACTGACCGGCAAGGAGGGCGGCCGGGCCGTCGGCGGCTATTCGCTGGGCATGAAACAGCGGCTCGGCATCGGGCACGCCCTGCTCGGCCGGCCCCGGGCGGTCATCCTGGACGAGCCCGCCAACGGCCTCGACCCCCAGGGCGCCCACTGGATGCGCGGGCTGCTGCGCAACCTGGCCGAGGCCGGCTGCGCGGTGCTGCTCAGCTCGCACCAGCTGCACGAGGTGGAGCAGGTCGCCGACCGGATCGTGCTGATCGGCCGCGGCCGGGTGCTGGCCCAGGGCAGTGTCGCCGAGCTCAGCCGGGGCCGGACCCTCGAACAGACCTTCATCGAACTCACCTCCCACGCCGATCGGAGCCTGGCATGAGCGATCTCGTCACCGGACGTCACGAAGCCGCGGTGCTCACGGGCCCGGGTGGGCTGCCGTTCCGCACTCTGGCCCTGGTCGAGGCGCGCAAGCTCGTGGACACGCGGAGCGGCAGGGTGCTCGCGGTGATCATGGTTTTCCTGATGCTCGGGGCTCTCGCCGCCCGCGCGGCCGTCTCGGGGCCGGACCTGGACGCCCTGGTCAGCACGGCCGGACTTCCCCTCGCCACCTTGCTCCCGGTGCTCGGCATCCTCACCGTCACCGGTGAGTGGAGCCATCGCACCGCGATGACCACGTTCGCGCTGGAGCCGCGGCGCGGCCGGGTGCTGGCCGCCAAGTGCCTGCCGCCGCTGGCCGCGGGCGTCGCGGGATGCGCGTTCGCCGTCGTGGCGGCCGTGCCGGCGACCGGCGTGGCCGCCCTGATCCAGGACGCGCCGGCCGAGTGGGGGGCCGAGCCCCTGGCCCTGCTGGGCTCGACGGCGACGATGGTCCTCGTGGTCGCGCAGGGGCTCGCCCTGGGCCTGCTCCTGCTGAACGCGCCCGCCGCGATCGTCATACTCCTGTCGAACACGGCCATCTGGAGCGCCGTGGGCAGGGCCGGCACCGTCGGCGAGACGCTGGCCGGATGGCTCGACCTCAACAGGACCAGCGATCCGCTGAGCGCCGGCGACATGTCCGGCGGCGACGTGGCCAGGCTCGCCACGTCCATCCTGGTCTGGATCGCCATCCCCATGGCCGTGGGTGTCGCGCGCGTGCGGCGCAAGGAGGTGTCCTGACGCCTGCTGGCGTCAGGCGATGGTGCCCGCGATGGTCCCGGCGACGTGGGCGGGGGAGACGCCGGACGTCGTCACGACGGTCGCCGCGCGGCTGAGCCAGGGCAGGGCCGCGCGATAGCGGGGAAGGTGGTCCAGCCGCCATTGGCGGGCTCCGGCTTCCACGCTGTCGGTGTCGATCCGGTGGGTGAGGGT
Organism: Nonomuraea rosea; assembly: GCF_039539705.1. Taxonomy (NCBI): domain Bacteria; kingdom Bacillati; phylum Actinomycetota; class Actinomycetes; order Streptosporangiales; family Streptosporangiaceae; genus Nonomuraea; species Nonomuraea rosea. The sequence goes on from NZ_BAABDQ010000003.1 coordinate 449,588, forward strand.
GTCCTCGTCGCTGTCCAGGACGAAGTGGTGCAGCCGGATGCCGGCCTTCTCCAGGCCGGTACGGATCTCCGTCCAGTACTGCTCGACCAGCACCGTCTGCGGGACGACGAGCGTGCCGCCGAGCTGGTCGAGCAGGTGGACGGCGGTCTCCACGACCAGGCCGCGCCAGGGCTTCCAATCCTGGAAGTCCTTGACGGGCGGCAGGCAGCGCAGGCGCCTCAGCATGAAGCCGACCTCTTCGGTGTCGTAGATCCTCGCGCCGGGGAGAAGCCGGACGAGCTCGCCCGAGGTGGTCGTCTTGCCCGCGCCGAAAGTGCCGTTCAGCCAAACGATCATGCCCGGCACGCTACCAGCGAGCCCCCGGTCACCGTCCCGGGCCGGGGAGGGTCACGTCCGGGATGAGCGGGGCGCCGTCCGGCCCGGAGCCGGGGGCGTCCGGCCCCAGCGAACCGCCGTCAGGCCCCACGTCCGCCGTCACGTCCCCGGCATCATCCCCGAGCGGGTCGTCCGTGACGTCCTCCGGGCTGTCCGGACGGGCGGCCGGCTGGCAGCTCTCGGCGCAGCCGCCGAAGCGGGCCGTGTCGACCGGCGTGAACGACGTCGGCTCCACCCCCTTCAGCGCGGCCACCATCGTGTCCTTCCAGATCGGCCCCGGGAGGCTGGCCCCGGCCACCAGCGCGTAGTAGCGCCCGCCGATCGTCACGCCCGTCAGCTTGTGCTCCTGGGCGCCGCGCGGGTCGCCGAGGCTCACCGCCGCCGCCAGGTCCGGCGTGAACCCGGCGAACCAGGCGGCGGCGTAGTCGTCCGTGGTGCCCGTCTTGCCGGCCGCGTCCCGCCCGATGCCGCCGACGCCGCGCATCGTGCCCTTGGTGAAGACGCCCGACAGCACGTCGGCCGCCGCGTCCGCGACCGCCGGGTCCAGGGCCGCGCGGCACTTCGGCTGGTAGCGGGTGCTCTTGCCGTCGCGGTCGGTGATCCGGGTGATCGCCATCGGCGCGCAGTACTCGCCCCGGGCCGCGACGGCGGCGTAGGCGGTGGCCAGGGTCACCGGGTCCATCTCGTTGATGCCGAGCGTGAACGTCTCGTACTCCTGCAGCTTCTTCCCGTCCGCGCGCCGGATGCCCAGCGACTTGGCCGTGGTGACCGTGTCGCAGAGCCCGACCCGCTGCTCCAGCTCAAGGAAGAACGTGTTCACCGACGCCCAGGTGCCGGTGCGCAGCGTCTTCCAGCCGGGGGAGCCCTCGTCGTTGGTCACGGTGTGGGTCGGGTCGCCGATGTTCTGGCCCTTGCAGTTCGTGAACGTCGAGTACGCCGGCGCCCGGTAACCGGCCCCCGCGGTGAGGCCGTCGTCCAGCTTCATGCCCTGCTTCAGCGCCGTGATCAGGGTGAACGTCTTGAACGTGGAGCCCGGCTGGAAGCCGGTCCCGCCGCCGTGGGCGGCGTCCGCGACCAGGTTGTACGACATCTCGTTCTTGGCCGCGTCGCCCCCGTACGTCCGGCTGGCGGCCATCGCCTTGATCTCGCCGGTGCCGGGCTGCACCAGAGCCTCGGACGCGACGGGCTCGTCGGAGGCGTGCACCCACTTCTTGATCGCCTGCTCCGCCGCCGCCTGCATGGACCGGTCGAGCGTGGTCCTGATCGTCAGGCCGCCGCGGTTGAGCAGCTGCAGCCGCGCCTCGGCCGTGCGGCCGAAGTCGGAGTTGTTGAGGATCTCCTGGCGCACATAAAGGCAAAAATAGGGATATTTGCTGGACTCGCAGCCGCCAGGCAGCCGCGTGCCCTTGTACCCGAGCTTGGCGGCCTTCGCCTTCTCCGCCTCCTCCTGGGAGATCTTGCCCAGCTCCGCCATCCGGTTCAGGACGACGTCGCGGCGGTTCAGCAGCCGATCGCGCTGCGCCTTGCCCAGGTTCGGGTCGGTGGCGTTGGGATCCTGCACCGCGCCGGCCAGCGTCGCCGCCTGCGGCAGCGTGAGCGACTCCGCCTGGACGCCGAAGAAGCGCTTGGCCGCCGCCTCGACGCCGTAGGCGCCGGCGCCGAAGTACGCGATGTTCAGATATTTCTCCAGGATCTGGTCCTTGGTGTATTTCTTCTCGATCCCCATGGCGTACCGCAGCTCGTTGAGCTTGCGCGCGTAGCTGGCCTCCAGCGCCGCGTTCCGCTCCTTCTCGGTGTCGGCCGAGTTGAGCAGCACCTGCTTGACGTACTGCTGGGTGATGCTCGACCCGCCCTGGCTCACCCGGCCCGCCTGCATGTTCCTGGCGAACGCGCGGATCGTCCCCTCGATGTCGATCGCGCCGTGCTGGTAGAACCGGTAGTCCTCGATCGCGACGATCGCCGTCTTCATCGTCTCGGCGACCTCGTCGAGGCCGACGACCTCGCGGTACTCCTCGTAGAAGCGCGCGATCTCGCCGCCCTTCGCGTCCTGCACGATCGTGACCTCGGCGGGCGGCGGCTCGGCGAGGTCGGCCGGCTTGAGGTTCACCTCGCCGGCCGCCGTCATGAACCCGAAGCCCGCACCCCCGACGGCCGGGAACGCCATCCCGGCCACGACCACGCCCGCCGCCGCGCCCGCGGCGACGAGCCTGATGATTGTCGTCCCCCGACGCGCCATCAGATCCTGCCGAGTCCGCGGGCGAGAATGGTGGCGGCGCTCGCGATGGCCTTGTCGCTCGCGGCGGCGTCCGAGGCCGAGCGGTTGGTGTAGATCGACAGGATGATGGGGGCGGCCGACTTGCCCGGCCAGACGACGGCGACGTCGTTCGCGAGCCCGGCCGTCGCGTTCGTGCCCGTCTTGTCGCCGATCATCCACGTCTTGGGCAGGCCGGCGCGGATGCGGGCGTCGCCGGTCTGGTTCCCGATCAGCCAGGCGTTCAGCGTCTGCCGGTCCTTGGCGCTGAGCGCGTTGCCCGCCGTGAGCGCGCGCAGGTCACGGCCCATGGCCCCGGGCGTCGTGGTGTCGCGCTTCTCCTTGGGCGTCCAGTCGTTGAGCTCGGTCTCCCAGCGGTCCAGGCGCGAGACCGGGTCCTTCAGCGTACGGAAATACCTGGTCAGCCCGGCGGGGCCGCCGATCTGCCGCAGCACCATGTTGCCCGCGGTGTTGTCGCTCCGGGTGACCGCGGCCTTGCACAGCTCGGAGACCGTCAGCCCGTCCTTCACGTGCTGTTCGGTGACGGGGGAGTTCTCCTCCAGCTCGGCGGTCGTCCAGTGGACGACCTTGCCCATCAGCCCCGGCTCCGAGGTGCGCGCCTTGTGCAGCGCCGCCGCGCACGCCACCGCCTTGAACGTGGACAGCAACGGGAAGCGCTCCCCCGACCGGTAGGCGATCGTCTTCCCCGTCGCGGTGTCGATGGCGTACGCGCCGATGCGCCCCTTGAAGGAGGCCTCCAGCGCGCGCAACTCCTTGGCGGCCCGCGCCTGCCCCGGCAGGGCCTCCTGAGCGGCGGGCGCCGCCGCGGCCGGGCCGGCCGTGAGGGCGCCGCCGGCCAGGAGGGAGCCCGCCGTGAGGGTGAACGCCAGAGCGGGCGCCAGGTAGCGGCCGTGTCGCATGTCGAAGTCCTTGCTGTCGTCCGTCAGAGGGCAGGAGCAAAGCAGATGCCGTCAGCCGATGTCTAATAGCGATATCGCGAACAGATCGATATCGAATCACGCATGATCGCAGGTAGACGCCACAAGGAGCGATGCTTTACCCGTGCGGGCGGCGCATCAGGGTCAGCGTCAGCAGACCGGCGGCGAGCAGACCGCCCGCGTGCACGCACAGCGTCACCACGATCCCGGCCGCGCCGCCGATCGAGCCCGCCAGAAGCCCGGCGAGCACCCCCGCGAGCGCGGTGCCGAGCAGCGCCGTGCCCGCGTGGGCGCTGCCCAGGAGACCGAAGACGCCGCCGCGCCGCTCCTCGCCGCCGGCGCCCTGGGCCAGGGTGGTGAAGGCGGCCGTCATCGCCGCCCCCGGAATCCCGGCCAGCCCGATCAGCACGAGGGCCGGCCAGAACGACGCCACGGCCAGCGGATAGGTGAACAACGCCAGGTCAAGCAGCCCGAAGACGATCGTCGCGCCGCCCAGCAGCGGCCCGGGGGCCGCCCTGCCCGGATACACCGCCACGACCAGGCCACCGGCGATCCCGCCCACCGCCTGCACCGACAGGAACAGCCCGTAGGCGTCACCGCCGCCGCCCAGCACGTCCGCGACGAACGGCGCGGCGAGCGCGCCGAAGATCCCTTCCCCCAGCCCGGTGATCATCATGTACGCCACCAGCAGCCGGACGCCCCTGTGCCGGGCGGCCATCCGGAGCCCGTCGATCCACTGCCCGCCCACCGTCGTCACGGGCGCGGGCGGACGGCCCGGCACGCGCAGGCCCGCCTGGAGGGCCGCCGAGATCGCGAAGCTCGCCACGTCGAGCAGCACGACCGCGGTCAGCCCGCCCGCGCTGACGGCGATCCCGCCCGCCATCGCGCCCACCAGCCGGGCCACCTCGCCGCTCTGGCCGTGCAGCGCGTTGGCGCGTACGAGCTGCGACTCCGGCACGAGCTGCGGGATCAGCGCCTTCTGCGCGGGAGCCGGCAGCGTGCTGAGCACGCCGGTCCACAGGGCGACGGCGTAGACGATCCACATCTGGGACGGGTCGCGTACCAGCAGGAGGGGCAGCAGCCCGAACGCCAGCAGCAGATCGGCGCCGACCAGTAAGCGGCGGCGGTCCCAGCGATCGGCGAGTACCCCGGCCACGGAGCCGAGCACGACGTCGGGCAGCCGGGCGACCAGCAGCGTGATCGCGGAGGACAGCGTCGAGCCGGTCAGGTCGTAGACGTAGAAGGCCAGGCCGGTGCTCACCACCCAGTCGCCGGTCTGGGAGATCACCCCGGCCAGCAGCAGCCGGCGGAAGTCGCGGCTGCCGCGCAGCAGGCCCTCGCGCGCGGGGGCCTCAGTCACCGGACGCCGTGGGGGTCAAGGGCACCCAGAGCTGCGTCAGCAGCACCGGCCGCGCGCCCTCCGGCCGGGTGGCCGGGTCGTCGATGCGGGCGATGAGCGGCTCCAGCAGGGCCGCGACGGCCTCGCCGAGTGCCTCGTACTCCTCGGGTGTGGCGTACAGGTAGGAGTTGCTCAGGCCGCCGGCCGCCCGCCAGGGCTCCGGCTCGTCGCCGCGCCGCTCCTGCCACTCGACCAGCCGGGCCAGCGCCCGCTCGGCCATGACCTGCTCCAGCAGGCTCTGGGCGGCCGTGCTCTCGGGTCCCGCGGTGTCGCCCCAGTCCTGGCGGCTCTCGGTCGCCTTCCACGGCCGCTCCCGCTCGTCGCGCGGCTCGGCCTGCGTCACCAGGCCGTACTTGGCCAGTTGCCGCAGGTGGTAGGAGGCCAGGGCCTGGCTGACACCGACCTCCCTGGCCGCTTCGGCGGCGGTCAGAGAGCCGGCGCGCATCAGCAGCTCGTGCAGCGCGAGCCGGACCGGATGGGCGAACGCCCGCATCGCCGCGGCGTCGAGCACCCGCCGCGGACGTCCCTCCGAAGATTCCAAAGACATGCTTGGAATCTTCGGAGACGGCTCCGGAGATGTCAAGGATTCCTTTGGAATACATCCCCTTTGCCGGAACGGCAACGCGGTTCGCCCAGTTCAGGGCCCGTCCCGCATGATCTGGAGTGCCATCGCAAGCGCGGCTCACACGGAGGACGCATGTCTGGGACACATCGGCTGGTGGAGACACCCGGCGGCCGCATCCATCTGGTCGAGGAGGGCGCCGGGCCGCTGGTGCTGCTCGTCCACGGCTTCCCCGAGTCGTGGTATTCCTGGCGTCACCAGCTCCCGGCCCTGGCCGCGGCGGGCTATCGCGCGGTGGCCATCGACGTGCGGGGCTACGGGCGCTCGTCGAAGCCCGCGGAGACGGCGGCGTACGCCATGACGGCCCACGTCGCCGACAACGTGGCCGTCGTGCGGGCGCTCGGCGAGCGGTCCGCGGTGATCGTGGGCCACGACTGGGGCTCTCCCATCGCCGCCAGCAGCGCGTTGCTCAGGCCGGACCTGTTCAGCGCCGTGGGCCTGCTGAGCGTGCCGTACGCGCCGCGCGGCGGTCCCCGCCCGACGGAGGTGTTCGCCCGGATGGGAGGCGAGGGCGAGGAGTTCTACGTCAGCTACTTCCAGACGCCCGGGCGGGCGGAGGCGGAGATCGAGCCCGACGTGCGCGGCTGGCTGGCGGGCCTCTACGCCGCGCTCTCGGCCGGCACGATGCCCGCAACCGGCGCGGAGTCCGCCTACTTCGTCGCCGCGGGCGGCAGGCTCCGCGACCGCTTCCCGTCCGGCGTCCTGCCGTCCTGGCTGACGGAGTCCGACCTCGACGTCTACGCGGGCGAGTTCGAGCGTACGGGGCTGACCGGCGCGCTCAACCGCTACCGCAACGCCGACCGGGACTGGGCGGACCTCGCCGCGTGGGACGGCGCGCCGATCGCGCAGCCCGCGCTGTTCGCCGGCGGCCGGCTCGACGCCAGCACGACCTGGATGTCCGGCGCCGTCGAGGCGTTCCCGCAGACCCTGCCGAATCTGACCTCCTGCCACCTCCTCGACGGATGCGGGCACTGGATCCAGCAGGAACGCGCGGACGAGGTCAACCGGCTGCTGATCGACTGGCTGCGCGCACTGCCGTCGTGAGCACCCGTTCTGCCGAAGAGTGACCGGTTCGGAACTTTCCGTGACGGCACGCGGCCGGGTGCTTGGGTAGGGTCGAAGCATGCGTCACCTCAAAAGCCGGTTCGTGCCCGTGGCCGCTTTCGCCTTGTGCGTCTTCGCCGCCGGATGCGGTGAAGTCAACAACACCATCGACAAGGCCCAGGCGTGCCTCGAGGCGCCGAAGATCATCACCGACCTGGGCGCACAGATCACCAAGCTCACCGACGACCCCCAGGCCATGGACAAAGCCCTGGACGATGCCGCGGCCAAGCTCAACGGCGTGGCCGACAAGGCCGCCAACACCACGCTCAAAGAAGCCTCCGACGACCTGGCCAAGACCCTGAGCGGCATCAATGTCGGCAGCGCCAGCGAGGCCGTCGACGCGGCGCAGAAGGTCACCGCCGAGAGCGCCGCCTACGTGGAGAAGGTGGCCAAGGCCTGTAGCTGATCAGCAGGGAGATTCCCGGCTTCTCTAGGGGAAATAGGGACGAATTACCGTTTTTCCTATGGAGCCCGACCCGCGTTTCACTTTGGCCAACGAACGCACGTTCCTCACCTGGCTGAGCACGGCACTCGCGCTCAGCGCAGGCGGGGTGGCGATGGCGGCGGTGCCCGCCGACGTGTTCGTACCGTGGATCCGCACCGGACTGGCGATCGTGCTGGTCACCCTTTCCGCGCTGGCGGCGGGCATGGCCTACCCCCGCTGGCGCAACATCCAGCGCGCCCTGCGCAAGCAGACGCCGCTCCCGCCGCCCGCGCTCGCGGCCGTCTTCGGCTACGGCGTCGCCGCCGTGGCCGTGATCGCCCTCGTGCTCATCGTCCTGTCGATCTGAATCCCGCACATGTCGCAGGAAGAGGAGATCTGGGACCGGGGGCTGCAGAGCGAGCGCACCCGGCTCGCCTGGGTGCGTACGGCGGTGGCCCTGTCCACCGGCGGGCTCGGCGCGGCCGGCCTGTCGCTCAGGCACGGCCTGCCGGCGCTCGCGGTCGTGGTGTTCGCGCTGGCCGCGCTGTGCGGCGGCGTGCTGCTCATCAGGACCGGCGTGCGCTTCCGCCAGGTGCAGGCGGCACTGCACGGCGGCACGCCGCTGGACGCGTGGCTCGATGTCTTCTTCGCCTGGCTCGGCACGTTGAGCGTGGTCGCGGGCGCTTTCACGTTTGTCCTGACCGTTAGGTGAGCCTGGTTGCGCGATGGGGAGAAGGAGGCGGACACTCGGGGTGAGGGGGGTGACCTCATTGGCAGAAGAACACCGTAACGTGCCCTTCGAATGCCGGGGTTGCTGGCATGTCTGGGAAGAGGAATACCTCGTCAGGCACGTGGACGACCGTCATGGCGGCGAGAGCGAGGTCTGGCTCGTGGCCGGCCAGCGCGTCCCGCCACCGCCGCACGGAGCCCTCTGCCCGCATTGCGGGAGTCAGCAGGCGACCACGTTCCCCGACGGGTACCTCTCCCGCCATCCGGAGCTGATTCCGCCGATCGGGCCGGTCGTGCCGGACGCGACACCGCTGATCAGCCCCGTGCGGAAGCGCGCCGCCCACCACCTAACCTGACACCTGGTGAGCATTTCGTAGCGGCAAGTGTCATAAAGACCCGCCTTGCGGGCGTGGGAGACCAGGCGGACACTCAGGATCGAACGGCGAACTGTGGCCGGGGGTGGTCCAAGTGCCCGACGGGTTCGACACCCGTGAGACATGGCCTTTCGAGTGCCTGCGTTGCCTGTACGTCTGGGAGGAGGATTTCGTCGTCAGACACCTCACCGACAACTACGGCAACGAGGTGGAGATCTGGCTCAGCTCGGGTGTGCCCGTGCCGCCGCCCAGATCCGGAGGCTGCTGCCCGCACTGCGGGGCGTACCACGTGACCTCCTTCCCGTTCGGCTACTTAGCCCGGCACCCCGAGCTCGTGCCCGCACCGGAGCCGGAGCCCGCACCGGTGTTCGCGCCGGCGATCGAGCCGCTCGCGGTGCCCGTCGAACGCTCGCACCTGCCCGGCCGGCTGCTCGTCGCGTTAGGGGTGCCGCTGGCCGCGTTCATCGGCTACGAGCTGTACGAGAACCTCGTGTCCGTCGCGGGTCCGCACCACTGAGCAGGCCCGCACCACTGAGCAGGCCCGCACCACTGAGCAGGTCCGCACCACTGAGCAGGCCCGCACCACTGAGCAGGCCCGGGACCCCGTACCCAGCCGGGCAGGGGCCCCGCGCCCGTCGGTCACTGGCTCAGGCTGTCCAGCCACGCCTGGTGCAGCCCGGCGAACCGGCCGGAGGAGGCGATGAGCCGATCCGGCGGACCGTCCTCGACGATCTCGCCGCGCTCCATCACCAGCACCCGGTCGGCGATCTCCACCGTCGAGAGCCGGTGCGCGATGATCAGCGCCGTCCTGTCGGCGAGGATCGTCCGCAGCGCCCGCTGCACGAGCCGCTCGCTCGGCACGTCGAGGCTGGAGGTGGCCTCGTCCAGGATCAGCACGGCAGGATCGGCGAGGAACGCCCTGGCGAACGCCACGAGCTGGCGCTGCCCGGCCGACATGCGGCCGCCGCGCTTGCCGACCTCGGTGTCATAGCCGTCCGGCAGGCTCGCGATGAACTCGTGCGCGCCGATCGCCTTGGCCGCCTCGCGCACCTGCCGCTCGGTGGCGTCCGGCCGGCCGAACCTGATGTTGTCCGACACCGTGCCGCTGAACAGGAAGTTCTCCTGCGTCACCATGACCACGGCCTGGCGTAGCGTCGGCTCGTCCAGGGCGCGCAGATCGACGCCGTCGAGCAGCACGCGGCCCTCGGTGGGGTCGTAGAAGCGGGAGATCAGCTTGGCCAGCGTCGTCTTCCCCGCTCCCGTCGCGCCCACGAGCGCCACGCTCTGCCCGGCCGGGACCGTCAGGTCGAGGCGGGGCAGGATCGGCATCTCCTCGACGTAGGCGAACCTGACGCCCTCGAAGCGCACCTTGCCGCGCGCCCTGCCCTGGGGCAGCGACTCCGGCTTGCGCGGCTCGGGCACGGCCGGCTCCTCTTCGAGCACGCCCGACAGCTTCTCCAGCGCCGCGCCCGCCGACTGCAGCGTGTTGTAGAACTGGCTGACCTCCTGCATCGGCTCGTAGAACTGCCGCAGGTACAGCAGGAACGCGGTCAGCACGCCGACCTTGACCTCGCCCTGCAGCGCCAGCCAGCCGCCGTAGAGCAGCACCCCGCCGACCGTCATGTTGCCGATCAGCTTGATGCCGGTCATGAACGTCGCGCCGAGCTGCATGCTCCTGGCGTTCGCGCCCCGGTAGTCGTCGTTGAGCTGCTGGAAGATCTCCTGGTTGCGCGGCTGCCTGCGGAAGGCCTGCACCGCGCGGATGCCGGTCATCGACTCCACGAAGTGCACGATCACCAGCGCCACGGTCTCCCGCGTACGCCGGTAGACGATCGTCGACTGCCGCCGGAACCACTTGGTGAACAGCAGCAGCAGCGGCAGCGGGACCAGCGCCACCAGGCCGAGGTGCACGTCCAGCACCAGCAGCAGCACGGCCGTGCCCACCATGGTCAGCACGGCCTTGACGAGCGCGTCGAACCCGGACTGGAGCAGCTCGGCGATGGCCTCGATGTCGGAGGTCAGCCGCGAGATGACGCGCCCGGAGGTGTACTGCTCGTGGAAGCTCAGCGACAGCCGCTGGAAGTGGTCGAACACCCGCCTGCGCAGCTCCAGCAGGATGCTCTGGCCGATCTTGCCCGACAGGCGCAGGAACGCCTGCCGCGTGAGCGCCTGCGTGATCGCCGCGAACAGGATCACCCCGACCACGGTCAGCAGGACCGACGCGCCCGAGCCCTTCTGGATCAGCGGGATGCCCGAGTCGATGCCGACCGACACCAGGAAGGGGATCGACAGGCCGGCCGCGTTCGAGACCACGATGATCCCGATCAGCAGCGTGATCTTCTTCCGGTACGGCCCGAGCAACTGGCCGAGCAGCCGGCGGGAGCGCTCCCGCAGCAGGACGGAGATCTTCTCCGGCAGCTCGTCCTGATCCTCGGAGGCGACGCCGCGCCAGGACGCGTTCTTCGGCGGGGGTTCTGTCGTCGTCGCGGTCATGCCAGTGCCCCTTCCGACGCGCCGTCGAAGTCGGCGTCCTGGGCCAGCAGCTCGCGGTATTCGGGCACCTGGGCCAGCAGCTCCTGATGCTGCCCGACGTGCGTGATCGTGCCGCCGCGCAGCAGCGCCACCTTGTCCGCGAGCAGCACCGTGGAGGCGCGGTGGGCGACCACGATGCCGGTGGCGTCGCGCAGCACGTGCCGCAGCGCCTCCTCCACCAGCGCCTCGGTCTCGACGTCGAGCGCGGACAGCGTGTCGTCGAGCACCAGGATCCTGGGCTTGCTCAGCACGGCCCGCGCCAGGGCGAGCCGCTGCCGCTGGCCGCCGGACAGCGACAGGCCCTGCTCGCCGATGCGGGTGTCGAGGCCCCACGGCAGGTCGTACACGAACATGGCCTGCGCGGTCTGGATGGCGTCGGCCAGCTCCTCCTCGGTGGCGTCGAGCCGGCCGAGCGTGAGGTTCTCGCGCACGCTCATCGAGAACAGCGTCGGCTCCTCGAACGCGGTGGCCACCACCGAGCGCAGCGCGGGCAGCGTCAGCTCGCGCACGTCGTGGCCGTCGATCGTGACCCGGCCCTCGGTGGGGTCGATCAGCCGGGGCACCAGCGCGGTCAGCGTGGTCTTGCCCGAGCCGGTCGCGCCCACGATGGCCACGGTCTCACCCGGCCGCACGTCCAGCCAGACGTCGTGCAGCACCGGCTCCTCGGAGTCGGCGAAGCGGAACCCGACGCCCTCGAAGCGCAGGTGGCCGCGCGGCTTGGCGACGGTCTGCGTGCCGCCCTCGATGGCCGGGACGGTGTCCATGACCTCCATGACGCGGTCGGCCGAGGTCATGGCCTCCTGCGCCATGGCCAGGATGTAGCCGAGGCTCGCGATCGGCCACACGAGCTGGAGCATCAGCGTGGTGAAGGCGACCAGCGCGCCCAGCGTCAGCGCGCCGGAGCCGACCGCCAGCGCGCCCAGCAGCAGCACCAGGGCCAGCGTGATGTTGGGGATCACTTCGAGGAAGGCGAAGAACTTCGCGGACAGGCGCACCTTGTCCATCGACGTGCCGTAGACCTTGAGGGCGGCGTCGTCGAAGCGGTCGTAGACGTGGTGGCGGCGGCCGAACGCCTTGATCGTGCGGATGCCGATCGCGGACTCCTCGACGAGCGTGGCCAGGTCGCCCTGCTGGTCCTGCACCTGGCGGGAGATCCTGATGTAGCGCTTCTCGAAGCGCAGCGACACCCACACGATGGGGACGGACGAGGCCAGCACCAGCAGCCCGAGCGGCCAGTACTTGTTCAGCAGCAGCACGGTCACCGTGATGAGCTGCAGGATGTTCATGACCAGGAAGAGCATGCCGAAGCCGAGGAAGCGGCGGATCGTGGACAGGTCCGTCGTCGCCCGTGATAACAGCTGCCCCGACTGCCAGTCGTCGTGGAAGCCCATGGGCAGGCGCTGCAGGTGCTCGTACAGGTCGTCGCGGATGGCGGTCTCCAGGCCGAGCACCGGCCGGACCTGGGCCCACCGCCTGAGGAAGATCAGCAGGGCTTCGACCACGCCGACGCCGATCGCGAGCAGTCCGAGCGGGAGCAGGCCGCTGGAGTCACCGTGGGCCACGGGCCCGTCGATGACCTGCTCGCTGATGAGGGGGAGGGCGATGGCGGCGGCGATGCCGACGATCGCGGCCAGCCAGATGAAGACGAGTCTGACGGCGTAGGGGCGGAGGTAGGACTTCATCCGCCAGAGGGAGTTGGAGGACAGCAGGGGACGGCGAGGGTTGCGCGTATCGGGAGGCATCCCATCTAGGCTAATACGGGGGATCAAGCGATTTTCTGTCGCCCCAGGGTGGGGTACTTGTACATGACGTGCGAAAACGTGAAAGATCATGACTGTACGGCGAACTGTCACCTTCATGGTGATGTGCGCGGGCATCTTCTTCGTGCTGCTCGACGTCACCATCGTCAACGTCGCACTCCCGGCCATCGGCCGCGGCACCGGCGCGGCCCATGTCGCCGATCTGCAGTGGGTGATCGACGCTTATCAGCTCACGCTCGCCGGTCTGCTGCTGGCCGGAGGCACGCTCGGCGACCGGTACGGGCATAAGCGCGTCGTCACGATCGGCTTCGTGATCTTCGGCCTGGCCTCCGTCGCCTGCGCGCTCGCCCCGGGCATCGGGGCGCTGGTCGCGGCCCGCGTGGTCCAGGGCGCGGGCGCCGCGCTCCTCCTGCCGGGCACCCTCGCCGTGATCACCAGGCTGTACGCCGACCGCGAACAACGGGCCAGGGCCATCGGCGTGTGGGCGGCGATCGGCAGCCTGGCGCTGCCCGCGGGCCCGGTGCTCGGCGGCCTGCTGGTCGAGCTGCTCGGCTGGCCCTGGGTGTTCTGGATCAACGTGCCGGTGATCGCGGTGGTCGTGGCCGTGATCCTGCGCCTGGTCGACGAGAGCGAGCCCGAGGCACGCCGCCTGGACGTGGCCGGGGTCGTGCTCGGCACGGCGACGCTGGGCCTGGTCGCGTTCACCGTCATCGAGGCCGGCCGGCTCGGGATGGGCGCACCCCTGGTGCTCGCGGCCGCCGCCGGGTCGGTGCTCCTCGTCGTGGCCTTCGTGCTGGTCGAGCACCGCCGCGCGGAGCCCGTGCTGCCGCTGCCGCTGCTGCGCAGACCGCCCATCGCGGTCAGCACGATCGTGGCCGCCACCATGAACTTCGGCATGAACGGCGCCATGCTGCTGCTCATCCTGTACCTGCAGACGATCAGGCATCGCACGCCGATCGAGGCCGGGCTGTCGCTGCTGCCCCTGTTCCTGCCGCTGGTGCTGCTGCCCGCCCACGCGGGACGGGTGGCAGGCCGGCGCGGGCCCAGGCCGGTCATGCTGGCCGGCCTGGCCCTGCTGATCGCGGGCTTCTGCCTGCTGCTGCCGATCCGCGTGGATTCCGGCTACCTGCCGCTGATGCTCGCCATGGTGGTCATCGGCGTCGGCGCGGCGCTGCTCACGCCCAGCGTGGTGGCCCTGGCCATGGGCGCGGCCCCGCCCGGCAGGGAGGGCCTGACCAGCGCGCTCAACAACACGGCCAGGCAGGCGGGCGGCGCGATCGGCGTCGCCGTCCTGGGCGCGATCGCGGGCGACCCGGCCCGGCCCGCGTCCTTCATGACGGGCCTGCACCGTGCCGCGCTCGTGGCCGCCGCGGCCTACCTCGGCGCGGCCCTGCTCACCGTGTTCACTCATCTGGAGGATTCGTGATCGAGGAATCTGAGCTGCCCTACCTGCGCCGCTGCGTCGAGCTGGCCGAGCAGGCGCTGGAGGCGGGCGACGAGCCGTTCGGGTCGGTGCTGGTCTCAGGCGACGGGACCATGCTGGCCGAGGACCACAACCGGGTGGCCGCGGGGGATCGCACGCAGCATCCGGAGTTCGCGCTGGCCCGCTGGTCGGCGGCGCACCTGACGCCCGGGGAGCGGGCGGCGGCCACCGTCTACACCTCGGGCGAGCACTGCCCGATGTGCGCCGCCGCGCACGCCTGGGTGGGGCTGGGCCGGATCGTGTACGCGGCGTCGTCGGAGCAGCTCGCCGGCTGGCTGTCCGAGCTGGGCGTGCCCGCGCCGCCCGTGCGCACGCTGCCGATCCACGACGTCGCGCCCGGCGTGACGGTGGAAGGGCCGGTGCCCGAGCTGGCGGAAAAGGTACGCGAGCTGCACCGCCGCTGCTACACCTGAAGGGGCGGCCGGATGCCCGGCGAGTCCTGGGCCTTGCGCTCGATCAAGTCGTGGACCTCCCGGTAATCCTCGGCGCCGACGTCCAGGCGGTGGGCGAGATGGCCGAGTATGCGCTCCAGACGGCCGGGGCCGCTCCAGCGGACGGCGGCGACGCGCAGCAGGTCGAGCACGACGTGGCCGGGCAACCGGTGGCAGTCCGTTTCGAGCTGCCTGAGCACCCGGTCGATGTAGTTCCAGCTCGGCCCCCGCGACAGAGCCTGCTGGTAGGTCGCAAGCTTCGGCTCCGGGCTGAGCACGATCGTCAGCAGGTCGGTGACGGGGCTCTGCGGATGGGCGTTCAGGTTCGTGTCGATCTCCTGCGCATACGGCAGCACGTCGAGGAAGAGGTTCCCGAGCACGCTGTCGTCGCGGAAGGAGATCTCCCGCATCCACGGCGCCAGCGCGCCGCCATGGGCCAGCAACTCGTAGGGATAGCGCTCGGGGATGGTGCCCGGCCAAGTGAAGAAGACCAGATCGTGCAGGTCGAAGGGCTGCCCCCGGTCGAGTGACACCTCCATCCGCCGGGTTCCGTCGTCGAGGAAGTGGCGGACCCTGACGGTGTTCATGAGCGAGTCCCACTCGGCCCTGGTGAGCTGGGAGTGCCACAGGCGGGCGATCCTGCGCCACCGCTCGTTCGCCTGCTCCGGCTGGCCGATGGCGAACAGGTCCGTGCCGGGCAGCGGCGCGTCCGACGACAGCACCGCGAGCAGCAGCAGGTTGGCGCTGTAGGCGGCGCACCTGACGGTCGCCTCGGCCGCCACCGGCTGGTAGCCGTCGAAGGCCGAGCCCGGCCTGGCCATGAGGGAGAGCGCGAACAGGCCGCACAGGTGCCGGAGCAGCAGCGCGCGCCGGTCCTCGGGGACGAGGTGGGTGAGCCCGTACCGGAGGAAGCCGACGATGGGGCCGCGGCCGGTGAGCGCGGCGAAGGACAGCAGGGCGTGCAGGTACGCCTCGTCCGGCTTGGCCGGGCGGTTGCGCGACCGGGCGAGGGCCAGCTCCTCGGCCAGGTCGGCCAGCTCGCGGACGACCAGGCGGGCGACGAGGTATTCGCCGAACGTGGCGTGCAGGAACTCGTAGGTCTTGAGCCGTTCCTCCTCGCGCAGGGCCTGCGTGGCGTGCACGAAGAAGAAGCGGCCGATGACGCCGTCCGCGCGGGTCAGGGCGCGGCGGAACCCGTGCGGTCGCGGCGGCTCCTGCGCCTCGGGGAGCAGGGCGCGCAGGTCGGCGTCCAGATCGTGCTCGCCGACCCACTGCAGGCCGCGGTTGAACATCGCGAACGCCGTGACCGACAGGCGCAGCAGCTCGTCCTCCACCGCCCGCGACAGGTCGGCCTCCGTCAGGCCCCTGGCGGTCTTGCCCACCTCGCGGGCGGCGAAGCCGCGCAGCAGCCGCTCGTACAGCTCGGACTCGTGCAGGTCCTCGTGCACGAGGCGCAGCGCGTTCGCGTCGGCGTCGTACAGGGCCAGCATGAGCAGCAGCAGCGGCTGCCCGGCGAGGTTGGGCACGGCCAGCACGCTGCGCGCGGACAGCGGTTCGAGCTCGCGCGGCAGGAAGTAGCCGCGGTTGGCGTCGTTCCAGAGGTCCACCCAGTGGCGGACCTGGGGCTCGTCGAAGGGTTCGAGCCGCAGCACCATCGAGGTGCCCGGCACCCGCGCCCGGTCCGCCACCGCCGTCCTGGAGGTGACGACGACCGCCAGCGCCCGGCCCTTCTCCGCCTGGTCGCGCTGGAACTCGGCGACCCTCTCCAGGTAGTCGGTCTGGTTGACCCCGGTCGCCTGGAGCAGCTCGTCGAACCCGTCCAGCATGACGACGGGCAACGCCCCCCGCGCCGCGTGCACCAGCTCGGGCCAGGACATCGCCTCGTCCAGGGCGTCCTTGATCCCGTGCTCGATCTGCGCCAGCACGTCGCTGTCGGCGGGGACGCCGCGCAGCTCCACCCGGAGCGGGAGGAACTCGGCGGCGGGCAGCCGGGCCGCGAGCACGCGGGTCAGCAGCGACTTGCCCGCGCCCGGCTGGCCCAGCACGAGCAGCGGCCCCCGCGCCGCCTGCGGCAGGGTGAGATGGCCGGACAGGAAGGCGTCCAGGTCGTTGCGGCGGGGGAGCGCGGCCCAGGTCTCCTCCGAGGCGACCAGATGCCGCATCTCGGGCAGCAGCACGCGGAAGCCCGGGTTGACGTATCCCTCGCCCAGTGCGGGGATCGTCATCCCGGGCGGCGCGTCGGCGGAGGCGACGATCGGGCGCTTGAGCGCCGCCGCGTTCGCCTGGATCAGCGCGGCCAGCCGGTCGGACGGGTGACGCGCCGAGACGATCGTGGCGAGCTGGTCGTGCAGCCCTTCGAGGCCGCGCGCGAGCCTCCTGACCTCCGCCCGGGTGGCCCGGTGGTTGACCAGGTCGGACCAGCAGGCCACCTCGGGGAAGCCGGCGACGAGCCGGCGGAACAGCTCGTCGTAGCGGCGCAGCGCCCGCGCGGGGAGATCGGCGGCCAGCCTGGTCCTGGTGGTCTCGTCCCACGTGTCCCAGCGGGCGAGGCCGGGCAGGAAGTCGAACAAGGCGTCGGTCAGCGCCCTGTAGTGGCCCGCCAGATCGTGGCGCACGTCCTCGTACGCGTGCTGCGGCGTGGGAGCCGGCATGGGGAAGTCGATCAGGTACGGGCCGACGCGGCTCGTCCCGGTGATCCGCCGCTGGTCCTCGGGGGTCAGCTCGCGCAGCACGTCCGCCTCGTCGAGCACCTCCAGGTACGCGACGACCACGATGACCGTGTGCGCTGCCGTCAGCCGCTGCGTCCTGTCGTACCTGCTCAGGCCCTTGACCCGGTCGCGCAGCCCGCGGATGAACCCGTCGCCCAGCCGCACCGCCTCGGCGCGGGCGTCGAACAGGTCGATCCCGCCCAGCCCGAACAGCGCCAGCGCCGACGCCTTGTCCAGGGCGCCGGTGAGCGCGCTGTCGCCGCCGAGCAGGACCACGGCGTCGCGATAGCTCAAGATCTGCCGCAAAGAAGGGCTCCCGAAGTTCGATCTGCCCGTAGTCTGCCGAACTTCGCGCGCGGGCGGGGCCTGATCCGGGAGGGGTCAGGAGCCGCCGAGCGTGATCGTGTCGGCGACCTCGGCGTGCCGCTCGGCCTCCTCCTCGGCGAAACGGGCCTCGTCGATCTTGTCGGCGATGTCCTCGTCCTGCTTCATCAGCGCGTCGAGCGACTGGCCGGCCATCTCCAGCACGCCCATGTCCGCGTACGCCTGCTGCAGCCGCGGGCTCCACAGCCCGATGTCCTTCACGCACGGCACGATCCTGCTGAACAGCAGCGACCTGAACAGCTTGAGGTAGTCCGACTGGTCGGTGGCCACCATGGCCTCCTCGACCTCGGCCTTCGACAGGCCCAGGTTCTCCCAGGTCTCCCGGCCGCGCAGCCGGTCGCGCATCAGGTAGCAGCCCTCGATCACGAAGTCCTCGCGCTCGCGCCGCTCCGTCTCCGACAGGTCGCCGTAGTAGTCGCGCAGCGCCATCCGGCCGAACGCGACGTGCCTGGCCTCGTCCTGCATCACGTACGCGAGGATCTGCTTGGGCAGCGGCTTGGTGGTGATGTCGCGCATCACCCCGAACGCGGCCAGCGCCAGCCCCTCGATGAGCACCTGCATGCCCAGGTACGGCATGTCCCAGCGGGAGTCGCTCAGCGTGCTGTCCAGCAGTGCCTTGAGGTGCTCGTTGATCGGGTAGGCCAGGCCCACCTTCTCCTGGAGGAACCGGGCGTAGGTCTCGGCGTGGCGGGCCTCGTCCATCGTCTGCGTGGCGGCGTAGAACTTCGAGTCGAGATCGGGCACCGACTCCACGATCTTGGCCGAGCAGATCATCGCGCCCTGCTCACCGTGCAGGAACTGCGAGAACTGCCAGGCCGCGCCGTGCAGCCGGACGTCCTGGCGGGTCTTGTCGTCCATCCGCTCCCAGAGCGGGGTCCCGTAGATCGCGATGGTCTGGTCGGGGATCCCGAGCACGTTGTACGGATCGACCTCGAGGTCCCAGTCGATGCGCTTGGCGGAATCCCACTGCTTGTCCTTGCCCTTCTGGTAGAGGGCCAGCATCCGATCTCTGCCGTCGTCGTACTCCCAGGTGAACCGGCTGGCGCCGGCCATCTCGACGTTCCAGGTGGAGAGCTCGGCGGGGATGGTGTAGAGATCGTGCGTCGACATGGGACCTCCGCAGGGGGTTACGTACACCGTACGTCCACGGTTTCGAGCTTGCACGTACGCCGTACGGCAGTCAATAGAATGAGCTATGCCCACCGAGCCCCTGTCACGGGTCCGCATCGTCGCCGCGGCCATCGACCTCATCGAGCGCGAGGGCGCCGACGCGGTCTCCATGCGGCGCATCGCGGCCGAGCTGGGCGTCGGGGTGATGTCCCTCTACAACCACGTGCCCAACAAGGACGCGCTGCTCAACGGCGTGGCCGAGACGGTGCTGAGCCAGATCGAGTTCACCGACGACCCCGACGCGCACTGGACCGACAGGGTGCGCATGCAGGCACGGGCGTTCCGGCAGATCGCGCACGGCCATCCGCGCTCGACCATGCTCGTGGTCAGCCGCCAGCTCCACTCCGCCGCCGGGCTGCTGCCCGTCGAGCGGGCGCTGGCCACGCTGCGGGGCGCCGGGTTCGACGGGGCGGACGCGGTCAGGATGCTGCGGATGTTCATCGCGTTCATCGTGGGCTCGCTGCTGCGCGAGGTCGGGGTGACGCCGACGTTCGCGCCCGTGCAGACCAGGACGATCAAGGCCGACGGGGTCGATCCCGCGCTGTTCCCCACGGTCAGCGCGCTGGCGCCGCTCCTGGACCAGTGCGACCACGAGGCCGAGTTCGAGTTCGGGGTCGAGCTGCTGATCAAGGCGATGGAGGTGCACTCGGGGCGTAGGGAGGGCACCCGGTGAGCTCCGGATGCCCTCCGGAGCCGCCTAGTACCAGTTGTGCGATCTCCAATGACCCCAGGCGCCGCACGGCCTGCCGTACCTCCCCTTGATGTAGGCCAGGCCCCACCGGATCTGCGTTTCCGGGTTGGACTTCCAGTCCCGTCCCGCGCCCCGCATCTTGCCCGCGGGCAGCGCCTGCGGGATGCCGTACGCGCCGGATGAGTGGTTGAGCGCTCGATGATTCCAGTTGCTCTCCCTGGTCCACAGGTTGTCCAGGCAGCGGAACTCCTGGAAGTTCCAGGCTCGCTGGACGACCTGGCCCAGGGCGATCCGCTTGTTCGTGCTCGGCCCGATGTCCGGGACCTTCGGTTGCGCCGACGTCGTCCAGGTCCGCGTCTTGATCGGAGCCGGTGCCTCGGCCCAGGCCGGCGAGGCCGTGCCGAGGGCGGTGAAGGCGGTGACGGAGATGAGAGTGCCGCGAAGCGCGCGCTTGCTGTCCACAACGATCCTTGCTGTCGGGTCGCGTGCGGACGGGCGCACAGTGTGCGGCGCCCTGCCGGTCCACGTCCGTGGCTCGGACGTGAAGGGTCCGCGTGGCCCTCCGGGATCCTGCACCGCCCGATCGTGCTGGGCGGCCCGGAGGGCTCCGCGACGTGTCCTTTAGCACGATTCCTATTACGCGCGGTCACCGCGGGTCATACATCTCGACACGCGAAGGACAGGTGTTTGTGCACTCGTTGCGGATAAAAGGCCCGCTCGCTGGGCCGGGATTGCCCGGTCCGCCGCCCTTATGGGCGACGCTTGCCGCAAAGCGCGCGCAAGCCTGGGGTTTGGCTCAGTACCAATGGTGGGATTGGAAGTGCGCCCACGCGCGACACGGCGACCCGTACCTCCCCTTGATGTAGGCCAGGCCCCAGGCGATCTGGGTGCGCGGGTTGGTCCTCCAGTCGCGGCCCGAGGAGGCCATCTTGTGTCCGGGGAGCGCCTGCGGGATGCCGTACGCGCCTGAGCCGTTGCCGGCCCGGTGGTTCCAGCCGCTTTCTCTGGCCCAGAGCCGTTCGAGGCACCTGAACTGGGCTTTGTTCCAGCCACGCTTGGCAACCATGGGCTTGGCGATCGCCTTGTTCTCGCCGCTGGTCTGGGAGCTCTGCGCCTGTGCGGCCGAGGCGCCGCCTGCCGCCACCAAGGTGGCGGTCAGGACCACGACGCCGGTACGGCGGAGCATGGGCATGCGGATTCCCTTTCAGTGGGGTTCGAGGGACCGCGCCACCCTGCCTGATTGACTCCCTTTACAGCGAATTGACCATGAAAAGGTAGATCGTGAGTAAAGATCCCGATATATCCGCGTTCAGGGGGTTTGCCGGGAAAATGAGGACTACGTCACATTTATCGCCCTGACTCGTTCTGTAGGGTCGGAACATGAGCCTCAGCAACATCCCGCTCCGCACCCTTGCGGACGCGCCGACCACCCTCGGCGAACTGGCGGCCGGCAAGGCCGCCCTGATCGTGAACGTGGCCTCCCGATGCGGCCTGACCCCGCAGTACGGCGGCCTGGTAACCCTGCAGCAGCAGTACGCGGAGCGCGGTTTCACCGTGATCGGCATGCCCTGCAACCAGTTCGCCGGCCAGGAGCCGGGCACGGCGGAGGAGATCGAGCAGTTCTGCGCGACCACCTACGGCGTGGACTTCCCGCTCCTGGAGAAGGCCGACGTCAACGGCCCCGACCGGCACCCCCTCTACGAGGAGCTGGCCAAGATCGAGGACGGCGAGGGCGCGGCGGGCGACGTCCAGTGGAACTTCGAGAAGTTCCTCGTCGATCGCGAGGGGAACGTCGTGGCCCGCTTCCGGCCCCGCACCGCCCCTGAGGACCCGGCGGTCACGTCGGCCATCGAGAAGCTTCTCTAGCCCTGGTTCTCATGACGCGGCCGTGTGCGCGAGGACGGCTCCGGCCAGCTCCTCGTGCACCTCGGGCGGCAAGGTGTGGCCCATCCCGTCGATCATCAGCAGCCGCGCGCCGGGGATCCGCTCGGCGATGATCGCGCCGTGGCCCGGCTTGACGGGCTCGTGGGTGCCCTCGACGACCATGGTGGGCGCCTTGACCTGGTGCAGCACGCCGACCGGCTCGAAGCCGGGCAGCGCCATCGCGGCCAGGCGGTGGTTGGCCACGGCCGCGAGGTCGTTCGCCCGGTCGTAGATGCGCTCCTGCAGCCTGCGGGCCGCGTCCTCGTCGAACGGCAGCGCCGTGCCGTGCAGCAGCCGCTGCTCCGCGATCATGCGCTCGATCTGCTCCCGCCGGCCGGTCGCCGGCGGGGCGGCCATCAGCTCGCGGAAGAACGCCACGAACTCCGGCGTCGGCTCGGGCAGGCTGCCCTCGGGCTGCGGCTCGCCCATCAGCGCCCGCACGAGCACCGCGCCCTCGCCGCCGCCGAGCGGCGAGGAGCCGATCACGGTCAGCGTGCGCACGCGCTCCGGCCGCTCCACCGCGACGAGCTGGCCGAGCAGCCCGCCCGCCGAATGACCGACCACGTGCGCGCTGTCCAGCCCGTGCGCGTCCATCACGCGCAGCAGGTCGTCCTTGATGTCGTGCCACGTGTACGGGTTCGCGCCGAAGTCGACGGTGTCCGAGGCGCCGGTGTCGCGGTGGTCGTACCTGATCACCCGCCGGCCGCCCGCGGCGAGCCTGCCCACGAACTCGTCCGGCCACAGGACGCCCTGCGACATCGAACCCATCACCAGCACGATCGGCTCGTCCGTCGCGGCGCCGAACTCTTCACTCCAGATGTTGATATGCATGCTCAGAGAATGTCCTGTGCCGCTACCGGTGCCTTCTGTAGAACTACTAGCCGCGCCAGCTCAGTACGGGTGCCGACGCCGGCCTTCGGATAGATCTTGTACAGGTGGTACTCGACCGTCCGCGGGCTGAGGAAGAGCTGGGCGGCGATCTCCTTGCTGGACAGGCCGTCCGCGACGAGGCCGGCGATGCGCAGCTCCTGCGGGGTCAGCCCGTCGAGCGCCGAGCCGCGCGGCGCCTGCGCGCTCTCTCCGGCCGCCCGCAGCTCGCCGTGCGCGCGCCGCGCCCACGGCTCGGCCCCGGCCCGCTGGAACGTCTCCAGCGCCGTACGCAGATGCGCCCGCGCCTCACCGGGCCGGTGCGCCCGCCGCAGCCGCTCACCGAGCAGCAGCGCGGTCCTGGCGGCCTCGAACGGGTTGGCATGCAGCCGCAACGCCTCCTCGAACTCCGCAAAACCCCCGCCCTCCCGGCTCGTTCGGGGGTCGGCGGCTGGTCCCGCCGTCTCGCGGCCCGCCCGAGAACCGGACCGAAGGGCTGTCGTCTCGCGGCCCGCTCCGGGGCCGGGCCGGCCGGTGTCCGCGGCGACCAGGGCGCGGCAGCGGGCGAGCAGCGCCTGTGACTCCGCCGTACGCGCATGGGCCGACCATCGCTCGTACGCCTCCAGCGCCGCCCTGGCCGCCGCCAGATCGCCCGTACCGACGGCGGCCTCGATCCGGTCCGGGGTCGAACGCCAGACCACGGTCGGGTTCCCGGCACCCGGCCCCGCGGCCACGATCGACAGGAACCGGTCGTGGGCGGCGGCGTACCGGCCCAGGCTGAGGTCGAGCATGGCCAGGGCGTAGGCGGCGACGCCGGCGCGCATGCCCACCCGGTGCGGGACGGCGATGGTCAGCGCCTCCTGGGCGTGCCGCCGGCACGACTCCTCCTCACCCCGCAACGCCGCCACCACCGCCAGGTTGGCCAGGTGCGCCGCTACGGTGTTGCTGTATCCGGCCTCGCGAGCCAGCTCCAGGCCCTCCTCCGAGACGGCCCTGCTCTCCGCGAGCCGCCCGGCCATCCGCTCGGCCGTCGCGACGAACTCCAGGACCACGGGCAACTGCCCGGCCATCCCCGACACCCTGGCCACCCGGCCGGCCCGCCCGACGAACTCGACGGCCAGGTCGGCCTCGCCCAGATAGCTCGCCGCCGCCGACGCCCACAGCAGCTCGGCCGGCTCACTCAGCTCCCCGGCCCGCCCGAGCGCCCGCCTGAGCATCCCAGGCCCGCCGCTGCCGTTGCCGCTGCCGTGTCCGCTCTGGGGGCCGGTGTCGAGGATCGCGCCGATCCCCGCCACCACGTCGCGCAGGAAGCTCTCGGGGAAGGCCGCCGCGCGCCGGCCGATGGCGATGATGGCGGCCGTGTCGCCCACGTACGAGGCCGCCTCCGAGGCGTCGGCGAGCATGCTCAAGCTCTCACCGGCCGCCAGGATCCGCACAGCCTCGGCCGCGTTCCCCGAGTTCAGCTCGAACCGGCCGCGCAACTGGGCGATCTCCATCGCCAGCGCGGCGTCCCGGCCCGCATGCTCGCCCGCCTCCGCCAGCAGCGACTCCGCCTGCCCCGGACGGCCGCCGAGCCAGGCGGCGACGGCGGCGTCCTTGAGGCGTTCCGCACGGGTGAGCGCTACGGGGGTGAGCTCGGCGGCCCTGATCAGGGCAGCGGCGGCGGCGCCGTACCCACCGCGGTCGCGGGCCCGCACGGCGGTCGCCGCGAGCGCGGCGGCGACCCGCTCGTCCTGCCCGAGCGCCGCCCCGGCCAGATGCCACGCCCACCGATCCCCACCGACCGTGTCGCCCCCTCCCACGCCCGCACGCCCCGGGTTCACGTAGCCCGTGCCAGCGTGCCCCACCCCCACGTGCTCGGGGTCCGCATGCTCAGGACCCGTGTGGCCCGCGTGCTCCGCGCCCGCGTGGCCCGCACTCGCGTGGCCCGCACTCGCGTGTCCCGCGTGCTCGGGGTCTGCGTGGCCTGGGTCCGCGCGGGTTGTGCCTGTGGGGGCTGTGTGCGTCGGTGCGGGGATGGCGTGGGCGAGGGTGGCGTGGGCGTGGCGGCGGGTGGCTGGGGTGGCGGCCTCGTACACGGCGGACCGGATGAGGGGGTGGCGGAAGCGGATGTTCGGCCCGGAGACGCTCGCCAGGCCCGCGCCTTCGAGCTCCGAGAGCGCCGCGCGTCCCGCACCCAGCTCGTCGGCGGCGCGGAGGACCAGGTCGAGGTCGCTCTCCACGGCCGCGAGCAGGGCAACGTGCCGGGCAGGACCGGACAGCGCCGCCACCTGCTCCCCGAAGAGCTGTGTCCCGCCGGGCAGCGGATCGGGCAGCGGTTCGCGTCCGGCGAGCTGGTCAGGGGTCAGGAGCCGTACGGTCTCGCGCAGGGCCAGCGGGTTGCCCCGGGTCTGGGCGACGAGCTCACGCCGGACCGGCCCCGCGATCGGTACGCCCTCGTCCAGCAGCTCGCCCGCCGCCGGCTCGGCCAGTCCGCCGATCTCCACCGACGGCACGCCCCGCACCGCCGTGTCCCCGCGTACGGCGAACAGCATCGCGATCCGTTCCGTCCCCAGCCGCCTGGCGGCGAACAGGAGGGCGTCCGCCGACGCCCGGTCCACCCACTGGAAGTCGTCGACCACGCAGAGCAGCCCGTCCGGCGCGGCCGCCTCCGCCAGCAGCGACAGAACTCCGGCCGCCAGCAGGAACCGATCAGCCGAAGCCGCCGCCGCCAGCCCCAGCCCGCCGCGTACGGCCTCGCGCTGCGGCTCAGGGAGCGGGTCCAGCAGCCCGAGCACCGGCCACAGCAGCTGGTGCAGCGCGGCGAACCCCAGATCCGCCTCCGCCTCGACCCCGGTCGTCCTGAGCACCCGCATGCCGCCGCCGCGCGAGGCCGCCAGGTCGAGCAGGGCCGTCTTGCCCACGCCCGCCTCGCCGCGCAGCACGAGCGCGGCGCCGGCGCCGTCACGCGCCTGCGCGATCAGCCGGTCGACGGTGGCGATTTCCGCGGATCTGCCGTAAAGCACAATGGTTGACTGTATGGGCAGGTCAGCGGATATGTCATATGCGCGGGCCCGCGATCCGGCAGATGGCGCCGAGCCTCGCCGGCGCGCCCGCCGACCCCCGGTAAGCCGCTCGCGAGCGAGTCGAACGTGTAGTAATCGACTGATTGCGGTATGTAACTGACCGGCTGAGTCCGCGGCTGGTCCCGCCCCCAGCCCAGGACAGTGGCCCGACGTCCCGCAGGGAGCTCGCGATGACGATCAATCCGTACGCAGGATCGCCTTTCAGCTACGTGGCCGAGCCCGCCGTGGCGCCGAACTCGATCGTCGAGCTGATGCCCGGAGTGCGCAACCTGTGCGACTACGTGGGGCTGAAGGCGGGCGAGCGGGTGCTGCTGATCATGGAGCACACCGTTGATCCCGTCGTCATCCAGGCCATCGCCGCGGCCGCGGCCTTCCAGGACGCCGACGTGCGCATCCTGTCCGTGGCGCCGTTCAGTCCTGGCGGGTGTGACAGGGAGGCGTCGCTCGACATCGAGACGGCCGCGTTCCGCGAGGCCGACGTCGTGATCACCGGCACCTGGTGGGGCGAGGTGCACACGGCGCCGCTGTTCTTCGACCAGATCAAGGCCCGTTCGTCCAGGTTCCTGTCGCTGCACATGACCGCCACGGCCGGCGCGCTGCTGACCGGGGGCCGGCTGCCCGCCGAGGTCTTCTACGCGTTGCTGCGCCGGACGCTGCGCCAGCTCTCCGCGGCCAAGTCCATCCGGGTGACCTCCGCGCGGGGTACGGACGTGACGTTCTCGGGGCCGGCCTTCGACCCCGACCCCGGTGCGATGCGGCCCGGCGACTGGCGGCCCTTCCCGTACGGCGGCGCGAACTTCTGGCCCACCGACACCGAGGGCGTGATCATGGTCGAGGACTGCACCGTCACCGGCGTGCCCGAGGAGTCCCTGCGCCTCACCCTCGAAGGAAACCTGGTGCGCAAGATCGAGGGCGGGGCCGCGGCCGAGCAGCTCCGGCGGTACGCGCCCGACGGCTTCTACATGCGGCACGGCCTGATCGGGCTGAACCCGAAGGTCCGGATCGCCGGCGGCACCCAGTTCGAGCGGGAGAAGCACGCCGGGGCGTTCTACTGCGGGATCGACGGCCTCACCGACGGCGTGCCGGTCAAGACGGGGCCCGGCTTCGCGCACTGCGACTGCCAGGTGGACCGGCCCACTGTCGTGGTGGACGGCGAGCTGTTCATCGAGCGGGGCCGCCTGCTGATCCTCGACGAGCCGGAGATCCGGGAGGTCGCCGCGCGGTACGGGCCTCCAGAGGTGATCCTGGACGACAACCCGGTCATGATCCTGCCCCGCCGCTACACCGGGACCCGTCCGGGCGGGGCGTAGGGCCCCGGGCGGTGTCAGACGAGGGCGGCGTACAGGGCCTTGATCAGGGAGCGGGCCCGGAAGTCGCCGCCTTCCAGCAGCTCGGAGCCGCGGTTCGGCACGTAGCCGAAGGCGAGGCCGCGCGCCGGGTCGGCGAAGGCGAAGGAGCCGGTGGCGCCGCTCTGGCCGAACAGCCCGGTGATGTGCTCCGGCGCGGCCCAGAACGGCCCGCCGGGCACGGCGAACCCGATGCCCCACGCGGTGCGGACCCGCAGGACCTGGTCGATCCCGTCGGCCTGGGGGCTGCGTACCCGATCGAGGAGGCCGGGGCCGAGCAGCCGGAGGCCGTCGACCTCGCCGATGAGCGCGGCGAAGTAGCGGGCCAGGGAGTGCGCGGAGGCGACCCCGTCCATGGACGGGCTCTCGACCTGGTACGTACGCGGATCGTTGGCCGTGTCCCAGCCGAGCGCCACGCTGCCGTACAGGGCGCGGAAGGACAGCGTGCCCGGGTCGTTCAGGGCTTTGACGAAATCGGCGAGTTCGGGCACCTCCATGCCCAGGCGTACCGCGTCCGCGTCGGGGACCACCACCGTGGCCAGGCGTGGCATCGCCGCGTCAGGCACGCGGACGTAGCAGTCGAGGCCGAGCGGGCCGGTGATCTCCCGTGCCAGGAACTCGCTCAGCGTCACCCCCGACACCCTGCGGACGATCTCGCCCGCGAGGTGGCCGATGCTCACCCCGTGATAGCCGTGCGCGGTGCCGGGCGGCCATTCGGGCACGGCCGCCGCCAGGGCCTCGGTGATCGGCGTCCAGTCGCGCAGGTCCTCCCAGGTGATCGGCCGCATGTGCAGGCTGGGCAGGCCGGCGCGGTGGCCCAGCAGCATGCGTACGGTGATCTCGCCCTTGCCGTGCTGGGCGAACTCCGGCCAGTAGCGTGCCACGGGGGCCTCCAGATCGACCTCGCCGCGCTCGGCGAGCAGGAGCAGCGCGCCCGACGCGAACGTCTTGCAGGTCGAGGCCAGCGGGGCGATGGTGTCGCGCCGCCAGGGCCGGCGGGTGGCGGCGTCCGCGTACCCGCCCCAGAGGTCCACGACGGGCTCGCCGTGCCGGTAGACGGTCAGCCCGGCGCCGACCTCCCCGCCTGCCTCGCCGTCCGGGGTGAAGTTCCGCTCGAACGCCTCCCGTACGGGCTCGAACCCGGCCGCGACCGTGCCCTCGATCATCGTGTCCGCCATGGGGTCACACTCCTTCCGCGTCGCCCAACCTTCCGGTCGGTAGGGCAGACCGTAGCCTACCGACCGGAAGGTTGGCAACCGACCGGTAGGTAGGGCTGCTAGAGTGCAGCACGAGCCAGAGCGGGAGGAGCCACCGTTGCCGAAGGACGAGCCGGGCGACACGCGTTCGTGCATCATCGAGACGGCGCGCGAGCTGTTCACGGCGCAGACCTACCGCGCCGCTTCCATGCGCGACATCGCCGAGCGCGTCGGCATCACCAAGCCCTCGCTGTACCACCATTTCCGCAGCAAGAGCGAGATCCTGACGAGCCTCGTGCGCCCGCCGATCGACGAGCTGGCGGCGGCGATCGAGGCGGCCGCCGAGCGCGCGACGCCGGAGGAGACCCGGCAGGGCGTGCTCGGCGGCTGTCTCGACGTCATGATCACCCACCGCGCGACCATGGCCCTGCTCCTGCGGGACGCCTCGGTCTACGGGGACGAGACGACCGAGATCATGTCCAGGGTGCTCGGCCTCACCGCGCGGGCCGTGGAGCTGCTCGCGGGTCCCGACCCCGACTGGCGCCGGCGCGTACGTGCCGCCCAGGCCTTCGCCGCCGTCACCGACCCGATCAGCCAGCTCCCCGACGTCCCGGCCGCCGACCTGCGGGCCGAGCTGCTACGCGGCGCGAGCGCGATCCTGGCCACGGAGCCCGCACCCCGCTGAGCTCGCTCACAGAAGGGTCAGCGGTGGGGGCCGCAGCTGCCCCTGATGATGAGCTCCGTGGGCAGGACCACGCTGCGCGGCTTCCTGCCGCCCGAGCGCAGCACGAGCTCGGCCGCCCGGTACCCCATGTCCCGCCCCGGCTGGGCGATCACCGTCAGCGGCGGCGAGCACAGCTCGGCCCACGGGACGTCGTCGTACATCACCAGCGACACGTCCTTGGGCACCCGCAGATCCAGCTCCCTGGCCGCCAGCACCGCCGCCTCGCCCAGGACGTTGCCCCCCGCCACCACCGCCGACAGGTCGGGGCGGCTCTGGAACAGGCCGGAGGCGGCCGCGTAGGCGGAGTCGCGGCTGCCGGTGCCGAACACGACCAGCTCCTCGTCCACGGGCGCGCCCACCGCCTCCCTGAAGGCCGCCACCCGCCGGTGCTGCCCCGGGCCGCCGAGGAAGGCGATGCGCTTGTGGCCCAGGCCCCGCAGGTAGCGGACGGCCGTACGGATGCCGGCCCGGTCGTCGGCCACCACGGCGGGCACGTCCAGCGGCCGGGGCCGGGTCTGGAACTGAGGCTGGGGCGGCGGCTGCGGAGCGGGGGAGAGGCCGTCCAGCAGCAGGAGGTCGGCGAGGGCGGTGCCGCCGGGATCGTCGGGCAGTGACTGGGCGGGGAGGCGGTCGGCGAAGATCACGGTCATGCCCGCGCGGAGGGCGGGGCTCCAGGTTTCCGCGTCTCCCGACGGGACGGCTATCAGCCGGTCTACGCTCTGTTCGAGCAGCATGCCGATCAGATCGGCCTCCTGCTCGGGGTCGCCTCCTGTGGAGCCGAGCACGACCGGTTCGCCGGCCGAGCGGGCGCAGGCCAGCACGCCCTCGGCGAGCTGGCCGTAGAAGGTGTCGGTCAGGTCGGGGACGAGCAGGCCCATGCCGCCCGTGCGGCGCTGGCGCAGGTTGCGGCCGAGGGCGCTGGGGCGGTAGTCGAGCTGGGCGGCGACGGCCAGGACCCGCTCTCTGGTGCTCGGACTGGCCGAGCCGCCGGACAGCACGCGGGACACGGTGGCGACGCCCACGCCGGCCGCCTCGGCCACATCCTTGATGGTCGCCCGCTTCTCCATGGAAACGATTCCATCATGGTTCCGCGGAAACAGGAAGAAGCCCGCGCACACAACGGCTGGTCACGCCGTAACCCTTGACACCGATGTCCGTTTCGGGTGAGATGCTTGAAAACGTATCCACGTGAGTGGGAACACGGTAACAACGTCCGGGCTACCGCCCTGGAGCGCGAAGGAATGTCATGGCATCCATCGTTCTGACGAACGTCGACAAAATCTACGCCGGTGGCGTAAAGGCCGTGAACGGGCTCAACCTTGAAATCAAGGATGGCGAGTTCATGGTGCTGGTCGGCCCATCCGGTTGCGGTAAGTCGACCGCGCTCCGGATGATCGCCGGCCTTGAGGACATCAGCGGCGGCGAGATCTCGATCGGCGACAAGGTGGTCAACCACCTCCCGCCCAAGGACCGCGACATCGCGATGGTCTTCCAGAACTACGCGCTCTATCCGCACATGACGGTCGAGGAGAACCTCGCCTTCGGCCTCAAGCTTCGCAAGATGCCCAAGCCGGAGATCCAGAAGCGCGTCAACGAGGCCGCCAAGATGCTCGGCCTGGACACCTACCTCAAGCGCAAGCCGGCCGCCCTGTCCGGTGGTCAGCGCCAGCGTGTCGCCATGGGCCGCGCCATCGTGCGTGAGCCGCAGGCCTTCCTCATGGACGAGCCGCTGTCCAACCTGGACGCCAAGCTCCGTGTCTCCATGCGCGCCTCGCTGAACACCCTGCACGAGCGCCTCGGCGTCACCACCGTGTACGTCACGCACGACCAGGTCGAGGCCATGACCCTCGGCGACCGCGTCTGCGTGCTGCGCGACGGCCTGCTCCAGCAGGTGGACACCCCGCAGAACCTGTTCGACAAGCCGGTCAACCTGTTCGTCGCCGGCTTCATGGGCTCGCCCTCGATGAACTTCGTCACCGCCGAGCTCGTCCGCGACGGCGGCGCCGCCGTCACGTTCGCCGACATCAAGCTGTCGATCCCCGACTCGACGTTCACCGATAAGCCGGGCCTCGACCAGTACATCGGCAAGAAGATCATCCTCGGCATCCGCCCGTCGGACTTCGAGGACGCCACCTCCGCCGGCACCCACGCCAACGGCTGGGCCACGCTGCCCGTCAAGGCGGAGGTCACCGAGGAGCTGGGCTCCGAGATCAACGTGCTGTTCCTGATCGACGCCCCGCCGGTCGAGCACAAGGACACCGTCGCCGCCGCCGACACGGGCGACGACGAGGAGGCGGCGCTGCCGCTCGTGGGCGACAAGTCCCTGTGGACCGCCCGCGTCAACGCCCGCAGCCACGCGCGTCCCGGCCAGAACATCGACCTGGTCCTCGACACGCACAACCTGCACTTCTTCGACCCGGACAGCGGCCTGGCGATCGGCCACGAGGCCAACCGCTAGAAACTCCGCTCCCCCTTGTTCCCGGCCGTGAGCTCGCTCACGGCCGCCTGGGCCCCCACCGCGACCCCCTCCCGCGGCGGGGGCCCGTTCCCTTCCCGGCACGAACGCGGTCAGCGCCCGATCGTGGCCGAGACGCGCGACTGCAGGCCGCGGGGCACCAGCCTGCCCACCGCGACGATCGCCTTGTAACGCAGGTCGGGCACCGAGACAGGCTTGCCCAGGGCCAGGTCGCGCATCGCCGCCCGCACCACGTTGTCGGCCTTGAGCCACAGGAACCCGGGAATCCCCGAGCTGTCCATCGAGGCCCGCTGGTGGAACTCGGTCCGCACGAAACCGGGGCACAGCGCCATGACCTTGATGCGCGGATTGCCCACCTTGGCGGCCGCCGCCTCGCTGAAGTTGACCACCCACGCCTTGGACGCGCTGTAGGTGTTGTGGGCGAAGAACGCGGCCACCGACGCCACGTTGACCACCGCGCCCCTGTCGCGCTCCCGCATCCCGGGCAGCGCCGCCAGCGTCAGCCTGAGCACGGCCTCGCAGTGCAGCTTGAGCATGCGCAGCTCCTGCTCGACCGGCACGTCGGGGAAGCTGCCGGGATGGCCGAACCCGGCATTGTTGACCAGCAGGTCCACGCCGTCGTGGAGCCTGGACTCGACCCTGGCCAGCCCTTCATCGGTCGTCAGGTCGGCGGGCAGCACCTCGACGTCCACGCCGTACCGGAGCTTGAGCTGGTCGGCGGTCTGGGCGAGCCTGAGCGCGTCGCGCGACACCAGGACGAGCGAGAACGCGTCGGCGGCCAGGCGGCGGGCGAAGGCGGCGCCGAGGCCGGAGGTCGCGCCCGTGATCAATGCGGTAGGCATGCCTGAACCCTAACGTTCATGGCAGGATGAGCGCTGTGCGCCTCGTCGCGGCCCTACCTTTACTCGTGCTCCTTCTCGGGTGCTCGGCACCCGCCACCCCGGAGATGAGCACGCCCGGCACGGCCACGCCTGCCGCGCCTGCCACACCGGCCAAGACGGCCAAGACGGCCGAGCGCGGCGAGCTGCGCTTCAAGGAGATCGGGACATTCGACCAGCCGGTGGCGTTCGCCGTGCGCAAGGGCGACGACCGGCTCTACATCGCCGAGCAGCCCGGCAAACTGCGCACCTCGGGCGGCGACACGGTGATCGACCTGTCCGGCGAGGTGAGCCGCGGCAACGAGCAGGGCCTGCTCGGCGTCGCGTTCCACCCCTCAGGCCGCTGGGTCTACCTCGACTGGACCGACGCGCGCGGCCGTACCCACGTCACCGAGTGGGCCTACGACGGCGCCAAGGCCACGGCCAGGCGCGACGTGCTCACCCAGGACCAGCCCTACGCCAACCACAACGGCGGCCAGCTCGCCTTCGGCCCCGACGGGCACCTCTACATCGCCTTCGGCGACGGCGGCAGCGCGGGCGACCCGGAGGGCAACGGCCAGGACCTGGGCACGCTGCTCGGCAAGATCCTGCGCATCGACCCGCGCGGCAAGCCGTACAAGGTCCCGGAGGACAACCCGTTCGTCGGCAAGCAGGGCGCGCGGACCGAGATCTGGGCGTACGGCCTGCGCAACCCCTGGCGCTTCACCTTCGACCGCGGCACCGGCGACCTGTGGATCGGCGACGTCGGGCAGAACGCGTGGGAAGAGGTCGACTACCAGCCCGCCGGCTCGGAGGGCGGCGAGAACTACGGCTGGAGCCTGCGCGAGGGCGAACGCCCCTTCCGCGGCGGGAAGGGACGCGAGCTGGTCGATCCGGTGATCGCCTATCCGCTCAAGGAAGGCGGCAACTGCTCGATGATCGCCGGATACGTCTACCGGGGCGAGAAGATCCCGTGGTTGCAGGGACAGTTCATGTACGGCGACTTCTGCGCCGGGTGGATCAAGGCCGCCCCCGTCGACGAGCTGGAGAAGGCGGCCGAGGTCGGCCGGGTCGATCAGCTCTCGTCGTTCGGCGAGGGCCGGGACGGCGAGCTGTACGCGCTCAGCCTGCAGGGTCCGCTCTATCGGATCGAGCCTGCCTGACCCGCTCGATCAGCTCCTCGACCTGGTCGTTCAGCCGGGCGCCCCGGAGCCAGCCGGCGTAGTGGGTGAGGAAGACGACCACCTCGCGCAGCTCGATCTCGGACAGGTCGCCGCTGCGCAGCGCGGTGTCGAGCTGGATGTCCGTCATCTCGTCGAGCCCTTGGCCCACGAGCAGCCCGAGCAGGAGCAGCCGGCGCTCCTTGACCGACAGGACGGTTCTCGACCAGACGTCGGAGAACTGTCGTTCGGCCGTCATACCGAAGGAGTCGACGGTCTCCATGGCGGGTTCTGTCATCGCGCGCTCCGGGGTGTCGGAAGGGATCCTCATATCTTTCGCTACTTCCTGAGTTGAACCAATGGGGGTTGCATGAACGTTGTACGGGTCACAACGCCCCCATGACCTGGCCTCTGGGGGCTTGTCTTTTTTGATCTGTAACAAGTAAGGCCAAGGTATGGCCAAGATTTGGTCAAGATTTCTCACTGCGCGGTGGGCTCATTCCAGCTGAAAGCGGGCACAACAACTCCGTTGGTCCGTAAAGCGGAGGTCAGCCCTGGTGAAAAAGACACGGGCTTTGATCGCGCTCATGGTCGCGATCTTCATGCTGTCGGCGTGCGGGCAGTCGGAGTTCACCTACGTACGTGACAAGCAAGGCACCACCTACTTCAAGGTGCCTGCCACGTTCACGCAGCTCAACGCGTACCCCATCGAGCTGTACCTGTCAGGAGACCACCCGAACTCGCAGTCGGCGATGCTGCGGGCCCAGCGGGTGTGGTCCACGGCCTTCGATCAGGCGGCCGAGCCCTCGGTCAACCATCTTCTCGGCTCCCAGGAACCGTTCGTCTACGCCACCGTGCACCAGCTCACGGAAGAGCAGCGGGACACGATCTCCCTCAACCGGTTGCGCGACTTCGTCCTGCCGGTGACAGAACAGATGCGCGAGCTCTACGCGCAACAGGCGACGGCGACAGGCCAGCCGGCGATGTTCAACCGCTTCGAGCCCATCAGCGATGACGTCCTGGTCCTCGACGACGGCGCCAGAGGCGTGCACGTCCGCTTCAACTACCAGATCGGCAATGACGTCCAGACGTTCGACCACACCGCGATCCTCGACGAGAAGGGCGGCACGGTCTCCGTCATGCTCATCGGCTGCCAGTCGATCTGTTTCCTGAAGCGGGCCGGCGAGTTCGACAAGATCGCGAGTTCTTTCAAGCTGCTCCGGCTGCCCGGATGAGGGAGCACCAGTGACCACGACCAATCATCACGAAGGGCTGCGCGCCCCCGGCAGCGGGCCCACTGATCCGGACGCCGTGACCAGGAAGAAGATGCAGTTCTGGGACCGGAGCAAATTCCTCATCGTCCTGGTGCTGGCCTATCTCATCCTGACGTGGAAGGTGATGGCCGACTTCGAGGGCATCATCTCCTTCCCCGAGGCCGCGCGGGAGATCGCGCAGTCCTACCAGTGGATCTTCTGGCTGCTCGGCGCGGAGGTCGCCAGGCAGCTGCACTTCCTCGTCAGCGAGCACTGGTCGGCCTACCACCGCTTCTGGAGCCAGCGGGTCTTCGGCGGCTTCGAGCGGTGGACCCACCGGCGCTTCGACGACTGGACGAGGTATCGCCTCTCGCGGGCGCTCAAGATCGCCTTCTTCGTCACCGTCATCGCCCTGGTGCTGGGCGCGGTCCTGGACGTCAGCCCGTTCCTGGCCCTGCTGCGGGCGCCCGCGCTGATCTGGCAGGCGATGCCGTTCCTGATCCAGATCGTCTTCCTGTTCTTCGTGGTCATCATCCAGTTCGTCGGCCTGTTCTGGTTCCTGTCCAGGGGCGGCGTGGAGACGTACTTTCCCGACGACATCAAGACCCGCTTCCGCGACGTGTGGGGGCAGGACCACGTGGTCGAGCGCGTCCAGGAGAACATCGTCTTCCTGGAGCGGCCCGACGAGATCGAGAAGCGCGGCGGGTACGTCCCCAGCGGACTGCTGCTGTGGGGCCCGCCGGGCACCGGCAAGACCCTCATGGCCGAGGCCGTCGCGGGCGAGACCGGCAAGCCGTACGTGTTCGTCGATCCGGGCGCGTTCACCAACATGTTCATGGGCATCGGCATCCTGAAGGTGAAGTCGCTGTTCAGGAAGCTGCGCAAGCTCGCACTCCGGTACGGCGGCGTGATCGTCTTCTTCGACGAGGCCGACTCGCTCGGCAAGCGCGGCCGGCTGGCCCAGCAGGGTCCTCCCGGCCAGGGCGGCGGGTTCTCCGGCATGAACGGCCACCACGGCTGCCACGGCGTGAACTACCTGTCCGAGGAGACCCGCCAGGTGCTGGCCTTCAGGGCCGGACGCCAGGCCGAGGAGGAGCCGGGCCGGCGCAACCGCTTCTTCATGGGCGGCGGCGGCATGAACGGCAGCGGCGACCCCGGCACGCTCCAGGCGCTGCTCACCGAGCTGTCCGGGCTCAAGAAGCCCCGAGGGTTCTTCAACCGCCTGGTCAGGCGGCTGCTCGGGATGCGGCCGAAGCCCCCGCCCAAATACCGCATCCTCGTCATGATGGCCACGAACCGGCCCGACGCGCTCGACGAGGCGCTGCTGCGGCCCGGCCGCATCGACCGGATCTACAAGGTCGGCTACCCGTCCAAGGCCGGGCGGGTGCGCACGTACCAGGGCTATTTCGACAAGGTGGCGCACGAGCTCACCCCCGAGCAGATCGACAAGCTGGCCACGATCACCCCGTACGCGACCGGCGCGACGATCAAGGACCTGGTCAACGAGTCGCTGATCACCGCCATCAGGGACGGGCGCGAGATCATCACCTGGTCGGACGTGCTGCGGGCCAAGCGGCTCAAGCAGCTCGGCCCGCCCGAGGACGTCGAGTACATCGAGCGTGAGCGGCACGCCGTGGCCGTGCACGAGGCCTGTCACGCCGTCGTGGCCTACGTGACCCGCTTCCACCTCGAGATCGACATCGCCACCATCGAGAAGGGCGCCGACTACCTGGGCATGGTCGCCTCGATCAAGCCCGAGGACCAGTTCACCCGGTGGAAGTCCGAGCACGAGGCCGACATCATGGTCTCGCTGGCCTCACTGGCGGGCGAGCGGATGTTCTTCGGCGAGGACAACTCCTCCGGGGTCTCCGGCGACCTCTACTCGGCCACGTATCTCACCGCGATGATGGAGTCGTACTGGGGCATGGGCTCCGGCGTCACCTCGCTGCCCGCGCTCCAGGAACTGGAGATCATGGGCGGCAAGGCCATGCGCAAGCGCGTTCCCGGCACGGGCGGCATCGGCATCACCGAGAGGGAGCCGGCCAGGAACCAGACCGACATGACGCCCGACGTGCTCGGCGAGCGGATCGAGTTCAACCTGGTGCGGCTGCTGGAGAAGACCGAGGCGCTGCTGCAGGAGCACCGCAGGGAGGTGCTCTGCCTGGCGCACGCGCTGGAGACGCACAAGACGCTCAACGGCGACGACGTGGTGGCCATCATCCGCGGCCGGACCGGGCCGCTCATCGACGGCACCATCTACGCCTCCGACGACCTCTACCAGGACCTGGAGGAGTATCACCGGGACGCGGCCAGGGCGCACAAGGAGCACAGCCACATCGAGCGCGACCTTCCCGGACGGGTGGAGGACGAGGTCGAGCTGCAGCCGGCCGCCTTCGGCGCCCCCGCGGGCACCGCGGTCCAGATCTTGGCCCCCGGCCAGGTCGCGCCGCTGGTCCCGCCGCCTGCCGCGTCGGGGTCGATCGTGCCGGTCGCGGAGGTGCTGCCGGCCGAGTCGCCCGATCGGCCGGAGTTCGTGCCGTGGGCGCCCGCGTCGCCCGCGCCTGAACCCGTGAGCAGAAGCGGACCGATGGGCGGGCACGCCGCGCCGTTGCCGGTGGCCGTCCCCGCGCCGCAGCCGGCCGGTGGGCCGCGTAAGGGCGTGGCCCGGTTCTGGCTGGTCATCGCCAGCCTGCTCGGGCTCGTGGCGCTGTCCATCATCGCCGCGCTCGCGGTGACCGGCACGATGTCGGCCGGCACCAACGCGGCCGCCTCGCCGGTGGCCTCGCCGGGGCTGCTGCTCCTGCTGTTCGTCGTGGTCGTCGCGGTGATCGTGGGCGCCGGGCTGGCGTTCGTCGCGATCAAGGGGGTACGCGCCGCGCAGGCCAAGGCGGAGCGCGAACGGGACCAGGCCCACGCCAGGGCCCAGCTCCTGGCCGCGGCGATGGACCCGGACACGGCCATGCGGCTGCTCGGCTACGACGGCAACGGGACGGACGGGCGTAACGGAATGTGAGGCCCTGACGACGACCTCGCCCCGGCGAGGTCGTCCGCGGGGCTCAGAGCTCGTCGTGCTCCTCGTGCGCCCTGCGCAGCAGGGTCATGAGCCGGTCCTCTTCGTGGATGCGCCTGCGGTACTTCTCCGGCAGCTTCCTGATCTGGGCCTCCTCGGCGAGGAGCTTGCCGAAGAGCTCCTCGCGCAGCGCGGGGTCGTGCTCGACGTCCAGATACTCCTGGGCGTGCCGGCGCGCGGCCGACACCGTGTTCTGGGCGCGGCCCTTGGGGCTGGCCAGCGAGGCCACCACGGTGACGAGCAGCACGCCGATGATCACTGACAGGGACAGGCCGGTGGTGATCTCGACGACCGGCACCGGCTCCCCGTCGTTGATGAACGGCACGTTGTTCTCGTGCAGCGCGTGCAGGATCAGCTTGACGCCGATGAAGGCCAGGATGATCGCCAGGCCGTAGGTGAGGTAGATCAGCCGGTCCAGCAGCCCGTCGATGAGGAAGTAGAGCTGCCGCAGGCCCAGCAGGGAGAACGCGGTGGCGGTGAAGACGATGTAGACGTTCTGGGTCAGGCCGAAGATGGCCGGGATGGAGTCCAGGGCGAACAGGATGTCGGTCCCGCCGATGGCGATCATGACCAGCAGCATGGGCGTCATGACCCGCTTGCCGTCCTGGACGGTGAACAGCTTGTCGCCGTCGTAGGTGTCGGAGGTGTGCAGCAGCCTGCGGGCGGCGCGGACCATGAGATTGTCGGGGGAGTGGCCCTCCTCGCCCTCCGACTTGAGCAGGTTGCCGGCCGTGAGCAGCAGGATGAGGCCGAAGAGGTAGAACACCCAGGCGAAGGCGTTGATCAGGGCCGCGCCGAGCAGGATGAACCCGCTCCTGGCGATCAGCGAGAACACGATGCCGAACAGCAGCGCCTTCTGCTGGTCCGCCCTCGGCACCTTGAAGCTCGACATGAGCACCAGGAACACGAACAGGTTGTCGACCGACAGCGCCTTCTCCGTCACGTAGCCGGCGAAATACTCGGCCCCGGCGTCGGCGCCGCCGAAGAGCCACACCCCGGCGCCGAACAGCAGGGCGATGCCCACGTAGAGCGCCGACCAGATCGCCGCCTCGCGGAGCGTGGGGACGTGCGACTTGCGTACGTGGAAGAAGAAGTCGAACAGCAGCAACCCGACGATCCCCAGGATCGTCAGCCACCACACGACGGTGGACACGTCCACTGAAGGCTCCAGATCTCGGCCGTCGTGGGGGTGGCGACTGGGCGGGAACTCCTATCTCCGC
The DNA here is from genome assembly GCF_039539705.1 of Nonomuraea rosea. Lineage (NCBI taxonomy): Bacteria > Bacillati > Actinomycetota > Actinomycetes > Streptosporangiales > Streptosporangiaceae > Nonomuraea > Nonomuraea rosea. The sequence continues at coordinate 488,120 of NZ_BAABDQ010000003.1, forward strand.
AGGTGGTACCCGGTGCGGCGACGCCCAAGCCCGCCGCGCTCCCCGGACCGGGGGAGCCCGTGCGACCCCTGTGACGCGCCCTGGATAGCCTCGCTGTGCACGATCCGCGCCCGCAGGGAAGGACCTCAGGACACCGTGTCTCAGCACCGCGTCATCGTCATCGGCAGTGGAATCGCCGGCGCGAGCACCGCCTTCGCCCTGGCCCGCCGCGGGGCGGCCGTCACGGTCGTCGACGCCGCCGATGCGGGGCAGGCGACGGACGCCAGCGCGGGCATCGTCTCGCCCTGGGCCTCGGCGATCGAGGGACCCTGCTACGAGCTGTACGCGGCGGGGGCGGCGTACTATCCGCGGGTCGTCGAGCTGCTCGCGGCGGCGGGCGCCCGGCGTACCGACTATCGCCGTACGGGAGCCCTGCTGGTCAGCGACGATCCGGCCAGGCTGGCCGAGGCGCAGGCCCGGGTGGAGGCGCGCGCCCGCACGGCGGGGGGCGCCGTCGGGGAGGTGCGGCGGATCGGCGACGACGAGGTGCGGGCGCTGTTCCCGCCGCTCGCGCCCGGCCTGGAAGGCGTGTACATCACCGGGGGCGGCCGGGTGGACGGGCGCACGCTGCGCGACGCGCTCCTCGCGGGCGCGGCGCACCACGGGGCGGTCCGGGTTCAGGGCCGCGCCCGGCTGCGCCCGCGCCCGCACGGCGCGCCCCACGTGGAGGTCACGGCTTCGGGGGAGGTACTGGTGGCCGACGACGTCGTGGTGGCCGCCGGCGCCTGGACGAACGAGCTGCTCGAACCCGTCGCCGCCCGCGTGCCCGTCGAGCCGCAGCGCGGCCAGATCACCCATCTCCGGCTCGACGGCGTGGACACCAGTGCCTGGCCGTCGGTGCATCCGCTGTCGCACCACTACCTGGTGGCGTTCGACGACTCCAGGGTGGCCGTCGGCGCGACCCGCGAGACGGGTAGCGGGTTCGACGCGCGGGTGACGGCCAAGGGGCAGTGGCAGGTGCTGTCGGACGCGCTCAGGATCGCGCCGGGGCTGGCCGAGGCGACGCTCATCGAGACCAGAGCGGGGCTCCGGCCGCTGGCGGAGACCGGTTCGCCCGTCGTGGGCGCATTGCCGGGCGTGGGCGGGCTGCACGTGGTGACGGGGTTCGGCGCGGCGGGGCTGACGATGGGGCCGCTGACCGGCGACGCCCTGGCGCGGTCGATCCTGGAGGCCGCGGTCCCGGCCGAGATCGCCGCGTTCGCCCCCTGAAAGGGCAACCCCGGGCGGTCCGGCCACGTCTTACCGGTTATGCATCGACTCGCCGTGCTCGCCGCCGTGTCCGCGCTGCTCACCGGGTGCCAGTCCGAGCCCTCGTGCAGGCTCCTCCACGTCGTCGTCGGCGTGGGGGTGAGCATCGAGGCGCCGCTCGCGGCCAGAACGGAGACCGTCTCGATACAGGTGTGCTGGGACGGCGCCTGCCGGCCGGCCGACGTCACGCTGAGCCCATCCACCCGGATGGAGAGCTCGACCTGCTCGGGCGACACCTGCTCGGCGAGGGGGGTGCGAACCGGGGACAAGCACGGGGTCGGCGAGGTCGAAGGGCTTCCCAAGCGGCCGGTGGAGGTCCGGCTGAAGCTGCTCGGCGCCGCCGCGGACCCGGTGCTGGAACGCACGGTCACGGTGACGCCCAAGGGCAGCTTCCCCAACGGCCCCGACTGCGGCGAAGGCGGCCCTAGCACCGCCCTCACCGTGAGCCGCGACGGCGTCGTGCGGGAACGGTGACCCCGGGGGTGCTCACGCGCCGCGATTAACACGCCGTTCACATTCGGGCAAAGACCGGGAAACGGCCGTCCGTAAGACTCGGCGTGGCTGAGAAAAACCCCGAAAGGACCGCCGTGAGCTACAAGGCTGAGTACATCTGGATCGACGGCACCGAGCCCACGGCTCTGCTCCGCTCGAAGACGAAGATCCTGGCCGATGGAGCCGAGCCTCCGGTCTGGGGCTTCGACGGCTCCAGCACCAACCAGGCACAGGGCCACTCGTCGGACCGCGTGCTCCGCCCGGTCCTCACGTGTCCCGACCCGATCCGCGGCGGCGCCAACGTGCTCGTCCTGTGTGAGGTCGAGGAGATCAACGGCGACCCGCACTCGAGCAACAGCCGCGCCCTGCTGCGCCCGATCGCCGAGCAGTTCGCCGCGCAGGAGTCCTGGTTCGGCATCGAGCAGGAGTACACCTTCTTCAAGGGCAGCCGCCCGCTCGGCTTCCCCGAGGGCGGCTTCCCCGCCCCGCAGGGCCCGTACTACTGCGGTGTCGGCGCCGACGCCATCTTTGGCCGCGAGATCGTCGAGCTGCACCTCGACCGCTGCCTCGCCGCCGGTCTGGCGATCTCCGGCATCAACGCCGAGGTCATGCCCGGCCAGTGGGAGTTCCAGATCGGCCCGGCGAGCCCCCTTGAGGTCGGCGACCACATGTGGCTCGCCCGCTGGCTGCTCTACCGGACGGCCGAGGAGTTCGGCGTGGAGGCCACCCTCGACGCCAAGCCCGCCCGCGGCGACTGGAACGGCGCCGGCGCGCACACCAACTTCTCCACCCGCGCCATGCGCGAGGGCTACGACGCCATCATCACCGCCTGCGAGGCGCTCGGTGAGGGCGACAAGCCGATGGAGCACATCACCCAGTACGGCCAGGGCATCGAGAGCCGCCTCACCGGCGCGCACGAGACCGCCCCGTGGAACAAGTACAGCTACGGCGTGTCCGACCGCGGCGCATCCGTGCGCATCCCGTGGCAGGTCGAGGTGGAGAAGAAGGGCTACATCGAGGACCGTCGCCCCAACGCCAACGTCGACCCGTACGTGGTCGCCCGCCTGATGGTGAACACCTGCTGCTCGGCCCTGGAGAAGGCCGGCCAGGTCTGACGCTAACGAAATGACGCGGGCTCCTCCTGGCGAGGGGCCCGCGTTTTTTCGCTCAGAGACGGAAGGTCAGGTCGGGCTCGATCTCCGCGACGTCCATCTGCGCCTTCTGCAGGCGGCCGGAGTGGTCCCAGTTCATCGCCTGCCAGCGGGTGAACTGGTCGAGCACCCACATGCCGGACTGGCGGCTGCCGTTGCCCGACTTGCCGTTGCCGCCGAACGGCAGGTGGGCCTCGGCGCCGGAGGTGGAGTTGTTCACGCTGACCATGCCGGCCGAGACGCCCTCGCGGAAGCGGAAGGCGTTCGTCGGGGCGGTGGTGTAGATGGAGCTCGACAGGCCGTAGCCGGGCAGGTTGGCCAGCTCGATCGCCTCGTCGAGGGTGCTGAACGTGGTCACGCCCACGATCGGGCCGAACGTCTCCTCCAGGAACAGCCGGTCGGCGGCGCGGACGCCGTCCACGACGACCGGGTGGTAGTAGAGGCCCGCGCCGCCGTCGAAGTCGCCGCGCGGGTTGTCCTGGGTGATCCTCCCGGTGCCTCCTGACACGACCTTGTGGTGGGGCTGGATCCAGGTCAGGTATTCCTCGTACCGGTCGGCGAACTTCTGGTCGAGCAACGGCCCCGCCAGCACGTCCTCCGCCGGGTCGCCGACCCTGGCCTCACGCACCGCCCGCGCGAACCGCTCGACGAACTCGTCGTGGACGCTCTCGTGCACGATGACCGTGCCCAGGCTGGTGCAGCGCTGCCCGGCCGTGCCGAAGCCGGCGAACAACGCGCCCTCGACGGCCAGGTCGAGCTCGGCGTCCGGCATGACCACCATCGGGTTCTTGCCGCCGAGCTCCAGGCAGGCGGACTGCAGGTGCCGCCCGGTCAGCTCGCCGATCTTCCTGCCCACCTCGCTGGAGCCGGTGAACCCCACCTTCTGCACGCTGCCCGCCTCCAGGGCCAGCTCCAGGCCGCGGAAGGTCTGCGCGCCGTCGGCGAACACGATGTTCAGGACGCCGTCGGGCAGGCCGGAGGCGGCGAAGAGCCGGTACATGGCGTGCGCGGAGGCGGCGGCGTACTCGGCGGGCTTCCAGACGACCGCGTTCCCGCAGAGCAGGGCCGGCACGAGGTACCACGAGGGGACGGCGACGGGGAAGTTCCCCGCCGTGACGACCGCGGCCACGCCGACCGGGTTGCGGTAGGTGAACAGGTCTTTGTCCGGCATCTCGGACGGCACCGTCTGCCCGTACAGCCTGCGCCCTTCGCCCAGGAAGAAGTCGCACGTGTCGACGATCTCGCGGACCTCGCCGAGCGCCTCGGCGTACGGCTTGCCGATCTCGTCGGTCACCAGCCTGGCCAGCCGCTCGGCGTTGGCCTCGACCAGCCGCCCGATGGAGGCGATCACCCGGCCGCGCACGGGGGCCGGCACCTTGGCCCACTCGCGCTGGGCCTCCTTGGCGGTGCGGCAGGCGGCGGCGAACGTATCGGCGTCGGCCAGGCCGACCCGGGCCACGACCTCGCCCGTTCGTGCGGGATTGGTCGATGTGTACGTGTCCGCGGCAGGGGCGTCCTTGCCGCCCACCACTGAAACGATCTGTCGGCTCACCGGTGCCCTCCTCGTAGTTCCTCCGGACAGACAATCATCCCGCCGGAAAAAACCCAAGGAGCCCTGTTGTCAGCCGGCCAGCACCGCGGAGATCACATGCCGTGCGTTGGCCGCGATGGCCGGGTTGGTGCCGAGGTAGTAGGGGAGCTGGATGAGGGCCATGGACAGCGCCTTGCCCCGGCCTCGGGCCCAGGTCGCGTCGTCGGGGTTCAGCCCGGCGCGGAACTCCTCGCGGGCGCGGGGCGGCAGCAGGTTCCAGGCGATGATCAGGTCGCAGGCCGGGTCGCCGACGCCCGTGGTGGCGAAGTCGATCACGCCGGTGAGCCGGCCGTCCGCGACGAGCAGGTTGCCGGGCATCAGGTCGGCGTGCACCCAGACGGGCGGGCCCGCCCACTCGGGCGCGCGCAGCGCCGCGTCCCACGCGGCGGTGGCGGCGTCGGTGTCGATCAGCCCTTTCAGCTCGGCGATCGCCGCCCGCGTCGCCGTGTCCTGCTCGGCCAAAGACCCTCCACGGTACGCGGGCGGCCCGCCGGGGAGCTCGATCCGCCGGAACGCCCCGACGAACCCCGCCAGATCCATGGCCAGCGCCCCCGCCGTCTGCGCATCGGCGGCGAGCCGGCCGGCGTCGGGATTGCCGCCGTCGAGCCAGCGGCAGACGGACCACGGCCAGGGGAAGCCCTCGGCCGGGACGCCCTTGCCGAGCACGGCGGGGATGGCGACGGGGAGCAGCGGGGCGAGCCGCGGCAGCCAGCGCTGCTCCTTCTCCACGTCCTCGCTGCCCCACTCGACGAGCGGGAGCCGTACGGACAGGTGGTCGCCGAGCCGGTAGATGGCGTGCACCGTCCCCGGCGAGTCGAACGGCTCGACGGGCAGGTCCGCCCACTGCGGGAACTGACCGGCCAGCAACCGGCGCACGAGCGCGACGTCGGTGCCGACTTCGTCGGCGTGCATTCTGCCCATGAGAGGCCATTTCAGCGGCGCCGCGCGCGGGCGTCAACTCGTTTTGGGGTGAAAACGGGTTGCCGGATGGGCCGCCACCTGCGCAGACTGTCGCGGACGGAGATCAGAGGAGACGTGTCTTGCCCGACGACAGAGCGCTCCGGGAGGTCCGCGTCGGCGTCTATGCCACCAGGGAGCAGGCCGAGGACCTCCAGGAGCGCATCCAGCGGCTGCTGTGCCCGGACCCCGGGCATCCCTCGCCCTGCCCGATCCCGTGGACGACCATGCTGACGGACGAGACGGGCAGCCCGCGTTACACCGATCTCGTGGACCAGTACCTCCTGGAGGACCTGCTGGCCCGCATCCGCCGCGGCGAGCTGCCTCCCGGCCGGGCGATCCCGTCCCAGGAACGTCTCATGCGCGACTACGGCGTCAGCCGCGCCCGCGTGCGCAGAGCCGTGGCGGCGCTGCGGCAGTCGGGCCTCGTGGAGTCCGTGCCCGGGCGCGGGACCTGCGTCAAGCCTCGGAAGATGAGCTCGGCGACGTGACGCCCGCCGTTCTCGTGCCGGGGGATCACCACGAACGTGCCGGCGGCGGCGAGTCCGGCGCGCTGCCGGCGATGTCGTGCCTGGTCATGGTGGCCAGCTTGGCGGCCAGGTCGGCCAGGGCACGCGAGGCGGCCAGTTCGTCGCCGATCTCCGCCACCGCCGGGTCGGCGGGATTACGGCGGGCCCGGCCCGTTCCCGTCGCCTGGCCGCCGCCGTCGGTCGTCAGCGTCGCCCGCGCCGAGGTTTCGTCGCCGTCCTCATCGAGATCGATCCGCACGATCCATTCTTTGGCCTCCATGACCACACGGCTGCCCCGCCCGAGGCCGCTAAACCCGCACCCGCACTCGGCTCCGGGGGCGCGGGTCCGCGTCGTCGCGGGCTCAGGCGGAGAAGTCGGCGAAGTCGAAGCCGGGTGACACGACGCAGCTCACCAGCACGGGCTCGGCGGCGGCCGGGCGGGCCGACTGCCACACCCCGCCGGGCACGATCGCCTGCGGCACCTGCCCGTCCTCCACCTGCGGGCCCAGCGTGACCGTCGTGTCCCCGATCGTCAGGCTCAGGGGCCCGCCGCGGTGCCACAGCCAGACCTCCTCCGACCTGACCACGTGCGGGACCGACTCCTCGCCCGGCTGCAGCAGGAAGTAGATGCCGGTGGCGCTCGCCCGCGTCCCCGGATAGCCGTCCGGCTGGAAGGTGACCGCCGAGCGCCAGGTCTCGCGGAACCAGCCGCCCTCGGGGTGGGGGAGCAGGTCCAGCGCCGCGGCGATGGGCGGGCGGTCCACGAACGCGACCGGCGCTCCCGTGACATCCCTGCGCAGGAAGCGGGTCCCGTCGAGGACGAGCTGGCCGTCGAGCGGGCTGGCCAGGGCCGCGGCCTCGTCGGTGACCTGGACGGACGGGCCGTGGGGGTAGATCCGTAGCTCCATCCCGGAGAGTTTATGCCGATGTTTCAAGGACAAGGTGGGGCGGTCTGAGGGCGCGCCCGCCCCGCTGCCGCAGTCGCTCACCCTCGATCTGGGTGAGGTCCGGCAGGTCGGCGAGGTCGGGTACCAGTCGCCGGCAACCTGAACGGCACGATCCTCGGCCACAAGGTGTACGTGAGCGCCGACGGCCGTCACGCAGGTCGCGGCCGGCACGTGAGCGGGCGACGCGCGGCTGCAGACGACCGCTTTCGCCGGGGCCGAGGCGCGTCACGTGCGGCTCGAAGGCGCCCGGGCGCTCGGCGGCTCCTACCTGTCCGCGGCCGAGGTCACGGCGGGGTGGTTTCGTGGCCCTCCCGGCTTTCGGGAGGGCCGTGAACGGATCATCCGGACTGGCGGCGAAATGTCGGTCGGGCTGGCTAGTCTGCGGCAGGTGATCGAACGGTGGAGCCGTGATCAGGTGCTCGCTCTCGCCCCCGACGCACCTTCCCAGAAGGCGGCGCAGGGGATCGCGGCGCCCGGGAAATGGTCGTTGCGCGGCACGACAGGCACGGTCTTGTACGGCGAGTGCAAGGGCAGCGGGGCCAGACCCTATCTGGCCTGCGTCGACCTGACCGAGCCCGCTTACCGGTGCAGCTGCCCGAGCCGCAAGTTCCCGTGCAAGCACGCGCTCGGGCTGCTGCTCATGTGGTCGGCGGACGGGGTGCCGGTGCAGGAGGCGGCGCCGCAGTGGGTGACGGAGTGGCTGGAGTCGCGGGCCGAGCGCGCCGCCAAGTCGGCGGCCAAGATCGAGGCCGCCCGCGCCAAGGCCGCCGCCCAGGCCGACTCGGGCGTCGAGGGCGGTGAGGGCGGCGCTGCGGGCTCGGGTGACTCGGAAGGCGCTGCGGGATCGGATACTGCGGGTGGTGCGGCCCCAGGCTCGGGCGGGTCGGGGTCATCCGGAACCGGGGCCGGGGCCGGGGGTGCGGCCTCGGGGCGGGCGCGTGAGGCGGGCGCGGGCGGTGAGTCCGTACGTCATGCGCGCGTCGCCGCCGGGCTGGCCGAGCTGGAGCGCTGGCTGGCCGACCAGGTGCGCCAAGGGCTGGCCGGAGCGGCGCCGCACGAGTGGGACGGGCTGGCCAAGCGCCTCATCGACGCGCAGGCCCCCGGAGCGGCGGGAGTCGTGTCCCGGCTGTCCCAGGTCAGGTCGGAGGACGACTGGCCGGGCCGGCTCCTGGAGGAATACGCGCTGGTCAACCTGCTCGCCGTCGCCTACAGACGCCGGGCCGCCCTGCCCGGCCCGCTGGCCGAGACGGTGCTGATCAGGGCCGGGTTCCCCGTCACCAGGGAAGAGGTGCTGGCCGGGCCGGCGGTGCGCGACCGGTGGGACGTGCTCGGGCGGCGCGACGAGGAGCAGGACCGGCTGACGGCCCGCCGCGTCTGGCTGCGCGGACGCGGCACCGGGCGGCCCGCGCTGGTGCTCTCGTTCGCCCCGCAGGGCCAGCCGCTGGACGCATCCCTGGTCACGGGCGTCACGATCGACGCCGATCTCACCTTCTACCCGGGCGCGGCCCCCTTGCGCGCCTTGGTCGCGGCCCGCCACGGGACGGCCGTGCCCGTGGCTGAAGGCGGCGCGGCGGTCTCTGCCGTGCCGCCGGGCATGTCGCCGGAGGAGGCGCTGGACGAGGTGGCCAGGGCGCTCGGCGAGGATCCGTGGACCGAGTCGTGGCCGGTCGTGCTGGCCGGGGTGGTGCCTGCACGGGCGTCGATCGGCGGTCTGCCGCTGCATCCCCGGGCTCGCGACCCCTGGCGGCTGATCGCGGTCTCCGGCGGGCATCCGCTGACGGTGGCCGCCGAATGGACCCCGAGGGGCCTGCGACCCCTGACGACCTGGGACGACGAGGGAACGGCGGTGATCCTGTGACGAGCTGGGAGGATTTGGCGTCTGCGGCTCTGGTGGGCACCGACCGCAGGCCGTACCAAGGGGATCTGCTCGCCGACGCGGCCGTCGAGGTGGCGCGACGGCGAGCCGGCCGCCGACCGGGCAAGACCGGCCCGCCGGAGTCCGCACCCGGAGAGCCGCGGACGGCGTCCGAAGCGCCGGCGTCCGAGGAAGCCCAGCTCGGCGGCTCCGCCGACGGCGAGGAGCAGGCCGGTCGGCCCGCGCCCGCTGAGGAGCAGGCGGCGGTGGGGCGGCGGGCGGCTGAGCGGCTGGTGCGGATCATCGGCGGCGACCACGAGCGGCTGCTGCCCGAGTGGCTGGCCGCCGCGGCCGCGACGGGCCGCAGGGTGCCCGCCTACGTGCTGCCCGAGCTGCTGGAGAAGGGCAGGCGCGACCGCTCGATCAGGGTGCATCTCGGCGTGCTGGCCGGCCGCCGCGGCAGGTGGCTGGCCGCGCTCGGCCCCGGCTGGGACTACCTGCTGGAGGAGCCCACGGGCGAGACGTGGGAGCTGGGCGGCGCCGCCGACCGGCTCGCCCACCTCCGGGCGCTCAGGGCGGCCGACCCGGCGCGGGCCAGGCGGCTGCTGGAGAGCACCTGGGAGGGGGAGACGCCCGACGACCGGGCCGAGTTCGTCGAGGTGCTGGCCGGCGGGCTGAGCATGGAAGACGAGCCGTTCCTGGAAGAGGCGCTCGACGACCGCCGCAGGGAGGTGCGCCAGGCCGCCGCGAACCTGCTCACCCGGCTTCCCGGCTCGCGCATGTCCCAGCGGATGGCCGGGCGGGTGAGCGCGTGCGTGACCGTCACCCGCCAGACCATCGCCGTCGACCCGCCCAAGGAGTGCGACAAGGCGATGGAACGCGACGGCATCCGCCTGAAACCGCCCAGAGGCATCGGCGAACGGGCCTGGTGGCTGCAGCAGGTGATCGCCCGCGCCCCGCTGGCGATCTGGGGCGGGCCGCCCGCCGCGCTGCTCAAGCTGAAGATCCCCGACTGGGACGCCGAGGTGAAGGCCGCCTGGGTGCGTGCCGCCGTGCTGCAGAAGGACCCGGAGTGGGCGCGGGCGATGTTCGGGTGGGACCCGATCGCGGACCTCCTGGAGTCGCTGCCGCCGGAAGAGCAGCAGGAACTCGCCGCCGATTTCGTGAAAAAGCATGACCTGGACAGTCAGTTGATCATGGTGTTGGGCGGCGTCTCGTCCCACTGGCGCGAGGGCCTGGCCACGGCCGTCCTGCGCAAGATCGTGAAGGTGGCCACCACGCAGCCCTGGAACCTCGGCGAGCTGGTCAAGCTGGCGGGCGAGCGCATCGATCCGGCCCTGTTCCTCCTGGCCGAGAGCTATTCGCCCGTGGAGTCCATCCAGCAGGTCGCCGCCCTGCTGCGTTTCCGTGCAGACATGTACAAGGAGCTCGTCTCATGACCGTTTTGCGACCGCACGCCGAAGACCAGTACGCCGAGGAGCTGGCCGTCCTGGCCAAGGACGACGACCGGCCGAGACCGCCGGGCTGGAAGCTGTCGCCGTGGGCCGTGACCACGTACATCCTGGGCGACGGCGACCGCATCAGCCCCAAATACGTGGGCGCGCGCCGCATCGTCGAGGTCGCCGTCGCCACGCTGGCCACCGACCGCGCGCTGCTGCTGCTCGGCGTGCCCGGCACCGCCAAGACGTGGCTGTCGGAGCACCTGGCGGCCGGCATCAGCGGCGATTCGACGCTGCTCGTGCAGGGCACGGCCGGCACCGCGGAAGAGGCCATCAGGTACGGCTGGAACTACGCCAGGCTGCTGGCCGAGGGGCCGTCCATGGAGGCGATGACCCCGTCGCCGGTGATGCGCGCCATGGCCGAGGGCCGCATCGCCCGCGTCGAGGAGCTGACCCGCATGCCGTCCGACGTACAGGACGCGCTGATCACCGTCCTGTCGGAGAAGACCCTGCCGATCCCGGAGCTCAACCGCGAGGTCCAGGCCGAGCGCGGGTTCAACGTGATCGCCACGGCCAACGACCGCGACAGGGGCGTCAACGAGCTGTCCAGCGCGCTGCGCCGCCGCTTCAACACGGTCGTGCTGCCGGTCCCGGCCACCGCCGAGGAGGAGGTGGACATCGTCTCCCGCCGCGTCACCCAGCTCGGCCGCTCGCTGGCGCTGCCCGAGACGACGACGGGGCTGGCGGAGATCCAGCGGGTGGTCACGGTGTTCCGCGAGCTGCGCGCGGGCGTCACCGAGGACGGGCGTACCAAGGTCAAGTCGCCCAGCGGCACCCTGTCCACGGCCGAGGCGATCTCGGTGCTCACCAGCGGCATCGCGCTGGCCGCCCACTTCGGCGACGGGGTGCTCCGCCCGGCCGACGTGGCCGCCGGGATCGTCGGCGCGGTGGTGCAGGAGCCGGTCTCCGATCGGGTGGTGTGGCGCGAATACCTGGAGACCGTGGTCCGCGAGCGCAAGGACTGGCGAGACTTCTACCGCGCGTGCCGAGAGGTCTCATGAGCGACACCCAGGAGAGCGGCAGCGCAGCGGGCCCGGTACAGGGCGGCGTCGCGACGGGTCCGGGGCGGGATGACGTCGCGACGGGTCCGGGGCGGGATGACGTCGCGACGGGTCCGGGGCAGGGTGGCGGTGCGACGGGTCCGGGGCGGGGTGGCGGTGCGGATGTGTTCGTCCTGGGCGTGCGGCATCACGGGCCGGGGTCCGCGCGGGCCGTCGTGGCGGAGCTGAACCGCCTGCGGCCCGATGCCCTGCTCATCGAAGGCCCGCCGGAGGCCGACGCCCTCGTCGCGCTCGCGCCAGAGCTGGAGCCGCCGGTCGCGCTGCTGGCCCACGTGCCGGGGCAGCCGTCCCGCGCCGCCTTCTGGCCGTTCGCCGAGTTCTCGCCGGAATGGCAGGCCATCCTGTACGGCGCCGCCGCCGGCATCCCCGTACGCTTCTGCGACCTGCCCGCGGCCCATTCGCTGGCCGGCGACCGCGACGACGAGGCTCCCGCCCCGGGAAGCGCCCCCGCCGATGAGGCTCCCGGCCCGGGGGCGGCCCCCGCGGAGGCGAGGTCCGGGCTGCACGGCGATCCCATCGGCGCGCTGGCCGCCGCGGCCGGATACGACGATCCCGAACGCTGGTGGGAGGACGTCGTCGAGCACCGGGGCGACACGCCCTTCGAGGTGATCGCCGAGGCCATGGCCGCCGTACGCGAGGGCTACGAGCCGGACGAGCGGGAGGCCAGGCGCGAGGCGCACATGCGCAAGACCCTGCGCGCGGCCCTGAAAGCGGGATTCACGAGGATCGCGGTGATCTGCGGCGCCTGGCACGTCCCCGCGCTGACCGGGCCGCTTCCGCCGGCCACGGCCGACAACGCGCTCCTGCGCGGTCTGCCCAAGGTGAAGGCCGAGCTGACGTGGGTGCCGTGGACGTACGGGCGGCTGGCTTCCTGGAGCGGCTACGGCGCGGGGATCACCTCACCCGGCTGGTACCACCACTTGTTCGGCGCGCCTGACCGGCCCGTGGAGCGGTGGCTGGCCGCGGCCGCCGCGGTGCTGCGCGACGAAGGGCTGCCCGTCTCGTCCGCGCACGTCATCGAGTCCGTACGCCTGGCCGAGAGCCTGGCGACGCTCCGCGGCCGGCCGCTGGCCGGGCTCGGGGAGGTCACCGAGGCGGCCAGGGCCGTGCTGTGCGAGGGCGACGACCTGGCCGTCGAGCTGATCCAGCGGCGCATGGTCGTGAGCGACCGGCTCGGGCACGTCACCGACGGCACGCCGATGGTGCCGCTCCAGCGGGACCTGCGCGAGCAGCAGCGGCGGCTGAAGCTCAAGCCCGAGGCGCTCGACCGCGAGATCGACCTCGACCTGCGCAAGCCGCTCGACCTCGACCGCAGCCACCTGCTGCACCGGCTGCGGCTGCTCGGCGTCGGCTGGGGGGCGCTGGGGGAGTCGCGGGGCAAGGGGACGTTCAGGGAGCCGTGGACGCTGCAGTGGCGGCCCGAGCACGACCTCGCGCTCATCGAGCACGCCGCCCTGGGCACCACCGTGCTCTCGGCCGCCGCGCAGCGGGCCAGGGACCAGGCGGGGGCCGAGTCGGCGGCGCTGGCGGACCTGACCGCGCTCGTGGAGCTGTGCCTGCTGGCCGAGCTGCCCGAGGCGCTGCCCGAGGTGCTGGCGGCGCTGTCGGCCAAGGCGGCACTCGACACCGACGTGACGCATCTGATGGCCGCGCTGCCGGCGATGGTGCGCGCGCATCGGTACGGCGACGTCCGCGGCACCTCGGCCGACGGGCTGGCGGTGATCGTGCGGTCGATGCTGGAACGGATCTGCGTCGGCCTCCCGGTGGCCGTGACGGGGCTGGACGACGACGCTGCGGCGGACCTGCTGAAACACGTGGACGGTGTGCACACGGCGGTCGCACTCCTCGGCGACGCCGCGCCGCCCAGTAGTGAGACGGACGCCGGCGGTGGGTCGCCGCGGAGCCGGTGGCTGGTGACCCTGCGCGGTGTCAGCGACCGCCAGGACCTGCACGGGCTCATCGAAGGCCGCCTGACCAGGATCCTGCTCGACTCCGGTGAGCTCCAGGACGCGGGTGACCGCATGTCCAGGGCCATGTCCAGAGGGCAGACCCCGGCCAGGGCGGCGGCGTGGGTCGAGGGGTTCCTGTCCGGGGGCGGGCTGCTGCTGGTGCACGACCCGCGCCTGCTCGCCCTCGTCGACGGCTGGCTCACCGGGCTGTCCGGCGACCAGTTCACCGACGTGCTGCCGCTGCTGCGCAGGACGTTCGGCGGCTTCGCCGTACCGGAGCGGAGGGCGGTCGGGGAGCGGCTGCGCTCGGCCGGGCGCGGACAGGCGGAAGCGGAGCAGGACGTGGACGAGCGGCGCGCGGCCGCGGCCGTCGCCACCGTGCTGGCGATCATCGGGAGGGACGGCGGATGAGCGGGCAGGACGAGCGGATGCGCAGGTGGCGGCTGGTGCTGGGCGGAGGTGACGCCGACGGCACCGGGTGCGGCCTGGAGGGTGTGGACGCTCAGATGGACGCGGCCCTCGCGGCCGTGTACGACGACCGCGACGGCAGGCAGGGCGGCCTCGGCGCGTCGGCCCCTCGGGTGGCCCGCTGGCTGGGCGATATCCGGACGTACTTCCCGACCACGGTCGTCCAGGTCATGCAGAAGGACGCCATCGAGAAGCTGAACCTCACCAGGCTGCTGCTGGAGCCCGAGATGCTCGAGGCGGTGGAGCCCGACGTGCACCTGGTCGGCACCCTGCTCGCGCTCAACAAGGTCATGCCCGACCAGGCCCGCGAGTCGGCCAGGGCGCTGGTGCGCAAGGTGGTGCGGGAGCTGGAGCGCAGGCTCGCCCAGAAGACGAGGGCGGCCGTGACCGGGGCGCTCGACCGCTCGGCGCGGACGCATCGGCCCAAGCGGGTCGCGGACATCGACTGGAACCGGACGATCAGCGTCAACCTCAAGAACTATCTGCCGGAGAAGAACACGATCGTCCCCTCGCGGCTGGTCGGCTACGCGCGCAGGCAGCGTTCGGTGCAGCGTGAGGTCGTGCTGTGCATCGACCAGAGCGGGTCGATGGCGGCCTCGGTGGTCTATTCGAGCGTGTTCGGGGCGGTGCTGGCGTCGATGCGGTCGCTCAAGACGTCGCTCGTCGTGTTCGACACGTCGGTGGTGGATCTCACCGATCAGCTCCACGATCCGGTCGAGCTGCTGTTCGGGACCCAGCTCGGCGGCGGCACCGACATCAACCGGGCCATCGCCTACAGCCAGGGCCTGATCAGCCGTCCGGCGAACTCGATCTTCATCCTGATCAGCGACCTCTACGAGGGCGGTGTCAGGCAGGAGATGCTGCGCAGGGTGGCCGCGATGACGGAGGCCGGCGTCCAGGTGGTCGTGCTGCTCGCGCTGTCGGACGAGGGCGCGCCGTTCTACGACCACGAGAACGCCACCGCGCTGGCCGCGATGGGCGTGCCGGCGTTCGCCTGCACCCCGGATGCCTTCCCCGACCTGATGGCGGCCGCCATCGAGCGCCGCGACCTCGCCCAGTGGGCCGAGCGGCACGTCGGCACAGGAGCGTAGGGGGTGCGGGGTGTCATCCACCAGGGGAGCCCCGGGTGGATGACACCCCGCCCCACTCACCAGGACTTGCCGGCCTGCTCCCGGATCGTGCGGTTGATCCGGTTGAAGAAGTTGGTCAGCGCGATGTTCAGAATGATCGCGGACAACTGCTTCTCGTCGAAGTGCGCCGCGGCGGCGTCCCAGATCTCGTCGGTCACGCCCGGCGCGCCGTCCTGGATCCGGGTGGCCGACTCGGTCAGCGCGAGCGCCGCCCGCTCCTCCTCGGTGAAGAACGGCGTCTCGCGCCACGCGACCACGTTGTGCAGCCGCTCGTCGGTCTCGCCCTGCTTCTTCGCCGACTCGACCCCGGCGAAGACGCACGGGCTGCAGCCGTTGATCTGGCTGGCCCGCAGGTGGACCAGCCCGAGTACGCGGGGGTCGACGCCGCCGGCGTACATCGCCTTGTAGAGGCCCTGGATCGCCGTCATCACATCGGCGTTCGCCGCGCTCTTCATACGTGCTTCCATCGTTCTTGCTCCTTCATGGGTGGCTATTCGGTTACCTGCGCCCTTCCGGGCTCGTCATCACCCATGACGGAGCGGATCTGAGGAAGGTAACAACATGCCAGACGCCAGCCCGACGAACCTGGTGACCGAGATGTTCGAGGCGCAGCGCGACCGGTTGCGCGCGGTCGCCTACCGGATGCTCGGATCGCACGCCGACGCCGAGGACGTGGTCCAGGAGGCCTGGCTGCGGCTCTCCCGCCAGGACACGGCGACCATCCACAACCTCGCCGGCTGGCTGACCACCGTGGTCGGCCGGATCAGCCTCGACGTCCTGCGCTCGCGCCAGGCCCGCCCCGAGGCGTCCTACGACGACCGGCTGCCCGAGCTCGTCGTGACGGTCGACGACAGTCTCGCGCCGGAGGACGACGTGGCGCTCGCCGACTCGGTCGGGCTCGCGCTCCTCGTCGTCCTGGAGTCGCTCAGGCCGAGCGAGCGGCTGGCGTTCGTGCTGCACGACCTGTTCGCGGTGCCGTTCGACGAGATCGGCCAGATCCTCGGCAAGTCCGCCGACGCCGCCAAGATGCTGGCCAGCCGCGCCCGCAGGAAGGTGCAGGCGACCGAGCGGCCGGCGGCCGCCCGGCGGGAGCAGCGCGAGGTGGTCCAGGCCTTCCTGGCCGCCGCTCGCCGGGGCGACTTCGAGGGGTTGCTGCGCGTGCTCGACCCCGAGGTGAAGCTGACCGTCGACACCGCCGACGGTGTGATCGTCGCCCTCGGGGCCACCAAGGTCGCCTCCGGCGCGGCCACGCGCGTCGCGGGCGGCACGGCCGCGCGCGGGCTCGCGGTGCTCGTCAACGGCCTTCCGGGGTTCGTCTCCTGGCGCGAGGACGGCACTCCGTTCTCGCTCATGTCCTTCACCATCGCCGGCGACCGGATCGCCGGCATCGCGGTCGTGATCGACCCGGCCCGGCTCGCGTCGATGGACCTTCCGGAGCCGGAGTGAGCCGGCCGATATTGCCTGCCGCCCGGAGCGGCCGCGAGGGTGCGGGGCGGGCGGTCAGTGGGCGGCCTGTTCGGGACGGGCCCTGCGCGGCAGCAGGTACGACAGCCCGAACGTCAGCGCCAGCAGCCCCACCTCCACCCAGATCGTGACCTGCATCGCCGAGCCGAAGTCCCACTCCTTCGCGAGCAGGTTGAAGAAGATCGTGCCCAGGACCGCGGTGCCGAGCGCGCCGCCGAGCTGCTGGACCCCGGTCAGCGTCCCCGAGGCGGAGCCGGACTCGTGCGGCTCGACCCCGGCCAGCACGATGTCGAAGAACGGCGCCATGGTCAGCCCCATCCCGATGCCGACGAGGCCGAGGCCGGGAGCGAGCTGCCAGGCGCTGACGTCGAGGCCGGCCGCGTGGATGGTCAGGGCGAGTACGGCCGCACCCGCCGCCATGACCAGGGTGCCGATCTGCAGCAGGCCGCGCCCCAGCTTCTCCTGCAGGCCGGACATCGCCAGGCCGAAGCCGACCACGCCGCCCAGGGCCTGCGGGAGCCCGGCGAGGCCCGCCTGGAGCGGGGTGAAGCCGAGGCCGCTCTGGGTGTAGAGGTTGAAGACCAGGCCGAAGCCCATCATCCCGGAGAAGAACGCCAGCCCGGCCACCATCCCGCCGGTGAACGCGCGCTTGCGGAACAGGCTGGGCGTGACCAGCGGGTCCAGGCCGGCGTTGGCCCGGCGCGACTCGTAGCGGCCGAACACGACGAACATCACGATCGAGGCCGCCATCGACACGAACGTCCACACCGGCCAGCCCTGCTCCTGGCCCTGGATGAGTGGGAAGACCAGCAGGAACGCGGCGGCCGAGACGAGGACGGTGCCGAGGAGGTCGAGCCTGGTGGCGTTCGAGAGGCGGTATTCGGGCAGGAAGCGGATCGCGGCCAGCACGGCGGCCAGGCCGATCGGCAGGTTGATCAGGAAGATCATGCGCCAGCCCGTACCGAAGAAGTCGGCGTCGACCAGCCAGCCGGCCAGCACGGGACCGCCGACGGACGAGATGGTCATGACCGGGCCGAACATGCCGAACGCCTTGCCCAGCTCCTGCGGCGGGAACATCTCCTTGATCAGCCCTAGGCCCTGCGGGATCATCACCGCGCCGAACAGGCCCTGCAGCACGCGGCTGGCGATCAGCATCTCGGGGCTGCCCGCGACCCCGCAGAGCAACGAGGCGGCGGTGAAACCGGCGGCGCCGATCACGAACATCCGCTTCCTGCCGTAAAGGTCGCCGAGCCGCCCGCCGGTGATCAGGCCGACGGCCATGGCCAGGGTGTAGCCGGCGCCGAGCCACTGCACGAGGCTGTCGGAGCCGCCCAGCTCCTTCCGGATGGTGACGGCGGCGATCGAGGTCACGAGGGCGTCGAGCAGGTCCATGACCTCGGCGGCCAGGATCACGAACAGGGCGACCCAGCGCCAGCGGTAGGGCTGGACGCCGGTGGCCGCCGTCGAGGCGGTGACTGTCATGGGGACTCCTTCAGAGAAACGGTGTTCTATTCGACGAACGGTGTTCGTTACGAACACTGTTTTAAGGGCGAACAGTGTTCGTGTCAAGTACAGTGTTCGTATGGTGGATCGCAAGGAAGGCGCCGATGCGGTGCCCACGCCTGAGCCCGTGCAGCCTGTGCCCGCACCCCCGTGGCGCAGGCCGCGCAAGTCGGCGCAGGTCAAGCGGCAGCTCAGCCAGGACCTGATCGTCGAGACCGGGATGCGGGTGCTCGACGCCGAGGGGCTCGACGCGCTGAGCATGAGACGCGTCGCTCAGGAGCTCGACACGGGACCCGCCTCGCTCTACGCGCACGTGGCCAACAAGGACGAGCTGCTGGAGCTGATCTACGATCGCGTGCTCGGCGAGATCGAGCTGCCCGAGCCCGATCCGAGCCGCTGGAAGGAGCAGGTGCGGGCGTACGGCGTCGAGGTGCACCGGGTGCTCGCCGCCCACGCCGACGTGGCGCGCGCGGCGCTGGCCAACATTCCCTCGGGGCCCAACTCGCTGCGCATCGGCGAGTTCGTCTTCGGGTTGATGATCGACTCGGGGATGACGCCGAGGCAGGCGTCCCTGTCGATGGACCGGCTCTCGCTCTACGTCGTCGGCGACGCGTACGAGGGCTCCCTGCACTACGCGCGGATGCGCGCGGCCGGGCACCGGAGCAAGGAGGAGTATTTCGAGACGTTCTCCGGGCAGATCTCCGGCTACTACCGCGCGCTGCCGCAGGAGCGGTTCCCGCACCTGGCGAGGTTCGTGGACGACCTGATCGCCGACGACGGCGAAACGCGCTTCCACTACGGCCTGGACCTGCTCCTCGACGGCATGGAGGCGCGCATGGCGGAGCAGGGGGCTGAGCCGGGCGGCGTGCCCTCAGCCGTCCCTAGGGCGCCCTAGGGCCAATTGCCTAGGACCCGCGCCCGATGTGCTGACCAGGGGTTTCGTCATAGCTTTCCGGTATGACAACGACTGTTGAAGTACCTGCGGCCGCCCCGGCCGGCGTGCTCTCCCCCCGGTACCGGGCGCTCAGCGTGGGACTGGTCGCGCTCGTCATGCTGGTCGCGTTCGAGGCGATGGCGGTGGCCACGGCGATGCCCGTCGTGGCCCGCGATCTGGGCGGCATGCCCCTGTACAACCTGGCCTTCAGCGCCACGCTGGCGGCCAGCGTGATCGCGACGGTGCTGGGCGGGCGATGGAGTGACGTGCGGGGCCCGTTGCAGCCGATCGCGGTGGGTGTGGTGGGTTTCGTGGCCGGATTGCTGCTGGCCGGGTTCGCGCCGACGATGGAGGTGTTCATCGCGGGCCGGTTCGTGCAGGGGCTCGGGGCGGGGTTGATCCAGGTCGCGCTTTATGTGCTGGTCGCCCGGGTCTACCCCGGCGCGATGCATCCCAAGGTGTTCGCGCTGTTCTCGGCCGCCTGGGTGGTGCCGTCCATGATCGGCCCGGCGATCGCCGGTTTCGTGGTCGAGAACGCCGACTGGCGGTGGATCTTCCACGGTGTCTCCTTGATCGTCATCCCGTCGGCACTGCTGCTCTGGCGCGGCACCGCCGGCCAGGCCCTGGAGAACGGCAGCGCCGAGCCCGCACCCGGCCTGGGCCGCAAGCTCGCCTGGGCCACGGTGACCGCCGTCGCCGCCGCCCTCATCCAGTACGGCAGCGCGCTGAAGCTGGCCGGGCTGCCGCTGCTCATCGCCGGTGTCGTCCTGCTGGCCGTGGCGCTGCCCAGGCTGCTGCTGCCCGGCTCGCTCAGGGCCGCCCGCGGCCTGCCGACCGCGCCCGTGCTGCGCGGCCTGGCCTACGGCTCGCTGATGGCGGCCGAGGTGCTCATCCCCCTCATGCTCATGAACGAGCGCGGCCTGAGCGCCACCGGGGCGGGCATCGTCCTGACGATCGGCGCGCTCGGCTGGTCCACCGGCTCCTGGATCAAGGGCCGCGGCACGATCAGCCACCTGACCGCCATCCGCGGCGGTGCCGCCATGATCGCCATCGGCATCGCGCTCGTCTCCCTGGTGCTGATCGACTCCATGCCGATCGCGGTCGCGTACGTGGCCATGGCCATCTCCGGGCTCGGCATCGGCGCGCTGCACCCGACGGTGTCCGTCCTGGTGCTGGAGATGTCCAAGGAGGGCGAGGAAGGCCAGAACAGCGCGGCCGTGGGCGTGGGCGAATCGGTGTTCACCGTGGTGGCCGTCGCGGTCAGCGGCGCCCTGTTCACCGCCACGGCGGAGAACTACGCGGTGGGTCTCGGCTTCACCGTCGTGCTGGCCGTGGTGGCCGTACTGCTGGCCCCGCGTTTTGCCCAATCAGCGAAGACAGGCACTATGGAAGGAGCCGCGTCATAAAAGGGGGATAAATGCCGCGAGTGCGCGAGCTTGAGGTTTTCCGACTGGTCCTGCCATCTGGCAGGAGGTCGGAGAGCCTCCTCGTCAAGCTCACCGACCATGGCGGCATGACCGGCTGGGGCGAGACCATCTCACCCCAGCCGAAGACCTGGTCCAGACTGGAGGAGACGCTGGCCGCCCTGCTGATCGGCGTCGACTGGGAGCATCCTGACACGGTGCCGAGCGGCGACCCGGCGGTGGACATGGCCTGCTGGGACCTGTGGACCAGGATGCGCGGCGTGCCGCTCGCCGAGGCGATCGGGGGCACCCGCACCTCGCTGGTGGCCACGGTCCGGCTCTCGCCCGACCCGTCGATCGAAAGCCTCGTGTCCCGGGTCAACCAGCAGGTCTGCGCCGGTTACGGGCACGTGACGCTGGACGTGCGGCCCGGCTGGGACGTCGAGCCCGTACGCGCGGTGCGGCAGGCGTACCCGGCGCTGACCCTGGCCGTCGACTGCGGCAACGCCTACTCCGACCTCGGCCAGCTCGTCGCGCTCGACGCCTACGGCCTGGAGGTCATCGAGCGACCGTTCGCCGTGGGCGACGTCTACGCGCACGCCTCGCTCCAGGACCAGGTCACCGCCTCGGTCGCGGTCGAGCCCGGCTCCACCGCCGAGCTGGACGACTACCTCACGCTGCGCGCCGCCAAGGTCCTGCTGCTGCGCCCGTCCGCCTTCCCCGCGCTGTCGGAGGTCCGGCGCGCGCACGACCGGGCCGCGGCGGCGGGCTGGGACATCCAGTGCGCGGGCGGCCAGGGCGCGGGCCTGGCCAGGGCCGCCACCGTCGCGGTGGCCAGCCTGCCGGGGTGCACGCTGCCGTGCGACGTGACGCAGCCGCCGAAACAGAACCAGATCGTCACCCCGATCGTGGGCGCGAACGCCGGCGTCATCGCCGTCCCGCTGACCCAGTCGGGGCTCGGCCACACCATCGACGAGGAACGGGTGCGACGGCTGTCGAAGGAGTCGTTTCATGCGTAGAGTGCCTTCCTGATCAAGGGAGGTAGGCGTGCGCCTGACCCGGTGGAGCGTGTTACGCCTGCAGCTCTCCAAAGCCCGCTCCGATCTCGTGCCGAAGGGCGCGATGGTGTTCGCGGGGGCCGTGGCGATCGCGGCCGTGGCCGCTGGTCTGCTGCTGGCCGGCGACGCCTACCTGAGCTTCGAGGCCGTGCTGATCGTGGCCGCCGCGGCGGGGCTGGCCGTGCTGGCGCTCGTGGCGAACTGGTGGCCGACGCGGAACGGCGCCTACCCGGAGATCGAGCTGGACGCGCATCCGCGGCTCGCGGCCCTGGTGACCGCCGCGGCGCGGCTGGCCGGCTTCGACACGCTGCCCATAGTGCGTGTGTCGCACCGGGCCTCGCTGGCCGCCTGGCCAGGGCGGTTCGGCCGCCCGCTGCTGGTGCTCGGGCTGCCGCTGCTCATCGGGCTGAGCGAGCGGGACCTGCACGCGCTCGTCGTGCGGGAGATGCTGAGCGCCAAGCGGTGGCGCCGGCACGAGAACCAGGCCGTGCACGTGCTGCTGTACCACTATGACGAGCCCTCGCTGAGAGAGGCGTGCCGCCCGCTGCGGCAGGCGCTCTGGGCCGAGGCCCGCTCCCTCGTCGGCGGCGAGCGTCTGAGGGACGCCTCGCGGGCCGAGATGTACGTGCGGGGCGCCTTCGGCTGGCACCTGACCCGCTACGTGTCCGCGTTCGCGCACCGTGGCGGTGCCTCGGATCTCTACGAGAGCTTTCGCCGGCAGCTCCAGGACGACGACCTCGACCTGCTGACCCGCACCTCCCGGCGTACCGAGGAACTGCTGGTGCTCGCTCCGGAGGAGGAAGATCTCTTCGGCACCGAGCCCTGGAGTGTCGCCGGGCAGGAGCCGGGGATGGCGCTGCGCCTGCCCGGCGCGCTCGAACGGCGGCTCGCGAAGGTGACCAGCCACGGGCTGGTCGACCAGGGCGGGTTCTGGATCGCCATGCGGCCGTACCGGCTGGACGAGATCCCGCCGGAGGAGTGGCGCGTCGTCGGGGAGTGGTGGCGCGGCCTCGTCATCGAGGCCGCCGCGAACCTGCTGGGCCGGCCCGCCACCGACCTGGACGTCGTCGAGCTGGTGGCCGGCGGGCGCGCCGATGAGGTGGTGTGGGCGCATCGGGCCCAGTCCTGCCCGCACCCGACGCCCGGGGTGTGCGCGCTCGTCCCGCTGTTCGACGTGGCGCTGCGCCGCAAGGGGTATGTGCACGAACACGTGTTCGCTCAGCGCGTGCTCGCCGGGCCGCTGGGGGACCGGGTGGACGTGGTAGAACTGGCGGCGGCGGCCGAGCGCGGCGAGCCGTACGGGATTCTGCTGGGGGTGCCGATGACGGGGAGAGATCCGGACGAGGACGCGATCAGGCTGGCCGCCGAGTCGCTGGCGCAGGGCGACGCGACCGGCTGGTTCGAGCGGCTCTACGCCGAGTCGGCGACCGGTGACGCGATCGTCCCGTGGGACTCGCGCTCCCCGCACTTCCTGCTGGCCGACTGGGGCGTCCCCGGTCGGGGGCGGGCGCTGGTCGTGGGGGCCGGGCTGGGCGACGACGCCGAGTTCGTGGCGGGGCTCGGCTACGACACGGTCGCGTTCGACGTGAGCGAGTCGGCGGTACGGCTCGCCCAGGAGCGCTTCCCCGGGAGCGAGGTGCGCTACGAGGTCGCCGACCTGCTCGATCCGCCCGCCGGGTGGCGGCGGGCGTTCGACCTCGTGATCGAGGTCATGACCGTGCAGGCGCTGCCGGAGCCGCTGCACGCGCGGGCCATTGCCAGGGTCGCGGAGTTCGTCGGGCCGGGCGGCACGCTGCTGGTGATCGCGTCCGGGCGGGAGGAGAGCGGGCCGGTGTTCGCGCCGCCGTGGCCGCTGACGCCGTCGGAGATCGAGGCGTTCGCGGCGGACGGGCTGCAGATCGTGAAGGTCGAGGACCTGCGCGACGGCGAGCGGCACCGCTGGCGCGCCGTCTTCCACCGGCTCCCGTGATCGGGTCTCAGCGCACGACCTGGTTGAAGAAATACTCGCAGGCGTGGCTCTCGGTCTTGAACCGCTTCAGCGCCCAGCTGCCGCGTTCGCAGTAGAAGACCAGCCACGTCCGCCCCACCCTTCTGAGACACCAGGCGAAGTCCGCCGTCGGCTCGAGGATGCGGTAACGGTCCCGGGAGACCGGGCACTTCGCGAGCGCGGTCCGTAACTCCTGGACGTTCACGGCGTCCTCCTCTGCCGGCGGCGTCTGTCGGAGGAAGTACGCGGCCTGGGCGGAGCCGGGTTCAACCGGTGCGTGAAAACGACCGGAGGGCGCTCAGAGCGGCAGCGCGCTGTAGTTCAGCGCGCCCGTGAGGATGTCGGCCAGGTTGTAGAAGCGGTGACTGCCCTCGATGACAGCGTCGCGGACGTTGTGCACGCGGTCGAGCGCGCCTCCCGTGGGGTCGCTCGCGGGAGGCGCGGGGATGGCGACGGGGATGTGGGCGACGGCCGGTGCGAGGGCGGTGACCAGGGCGGCGGTGGCGAGCAGGTGAGCACGGCGCATGCGGACCTCCTGAGGCGCGTGGCGGGACGACTCCGTTCAGGAGATCACGATGCGCCGCGCCGCGGTCGTGCCGCCACAGGGGCAAGGCGGGTTCTTTACCCGAAGGTCCATAGAAAGCCTCGGCCTTCAGACCGGGGATGAATGTGGTCCCCGAAGGGGATGGTCCGCCGGAGGCGGGGCATCCCGGAGCGCGTAGCGGGGACCCTGAAGCGGGTCAGGTGGCGGCGCGGCGACTTCAACGCCCAGGCCGCGCATCGTCTGACCCGCGACTACGGCGTGGTGGTCCTCGAAGACCTGCAGACGGCGAACATGACCAGCGCTGCGCGGCCGAGACCTGACCCCGGCCGCCCTGGCGCGTTCCTGCGCAACGGGCGGGCCGCGAAGTCCGGTCTGAACAAGGCGATCCTGGACAAGGGCTGGTACGGGTTGGAGATCGCGTTGCGGTCCAAGGCTCGCTGCACCGGGACGGTCATCGCGAGCGTTCCGGCCCCGTACACCTCACAGACCTGCCCGGCACCGGCCTGCGGGGTGGTGGATGGGAAGAGCCGCGAAAGCCAAGCGCTCTTCTCCTGCACCACCTGCGGGCATACCGAGCACGCCGACATCGTCGGGGGCCAGGAACACGCTGGCGAGATATCAGGCGGCCGGGCCGGCCGTCTCAGGGCGTGGAGACCCATCCGGGTCTGTGAAGCGTCAAGCACCCCGTTCCACAGCACGGGCCGCGTCAGCGGCGCGAACTGCCGCGTGAGCGGCACGGGAATCTCCGTCCTTCACCTCACGGCGGAGAGCAAGTCAACGACTGCCCGCGTAGCCGGTAGGTGCGGCCGCCAGGGCGTCGGCGGCGCGGGCTGCGCGGGCGGCGACCGAGGGGATGCCCGAGGTGATGAACGGCCCGCCGCCGGCCAGGTCTCCGACCACGTGCACGCGCGGGTCGGCGGGGACGAGGCCGCCCGACGGGTGCAGGGTCGCGAGCCCGGCGGCCAGGAGGGATGTGACCAGCGGCTCGGCGGCGCTGGGCACGGACTGGGGCGGCGGGTTCACGGCGTTGATGACGACGTCCGCGGTGGTGGTGGTGTCTTCGGCGGCGGTGGCCGCGTTCAGGTTGCTGTCGTGGCGGACCCGGAACCCGTTCGCGACCGCCTCGATCTTGTGGACGCCCGCGACCACGCTGAGCTGCCCGGAGTCGAACAGCCGCAGCAGCACGGCGGCGTTCACCGGCACCATCGGCGAGGCGACGCTGGTGGCCAGGCGGAAGTGGCGGCGCAGCCGTTCGCGGTCGGCCTCGGGCAGCAGCCGCCACGCGTACGGGCCGACGACGTGCACGCCCTCCCGCAGCGCCTGCCGCCCGATCGCGGGGTCGCCGACGGCGGCCAGTTGCCGCCGCAACCGCTCCACGGGCGGCTCGGACCCCGCCCCCAGCAGCTCCGCCGTGAAGTGCGCGAAGTCCTCGCCCGCCGCCTCCAGCTCGGCCCGGACCAGCCCGGCGAGGTCGTCGAGGGTGACGACGCCGTGCGCCCGGCTCAGCGCCTCGACCCGCTCGGCGGTCACGTGCCGCCGCTGGTGGCTGAGCGGACGCTGCCAGACGGCGGGCAGCAGGCCGCTCCGCGACACCAGCGCGATCCGCCCGGCATGGCCGCGCGCGGCGAGCGACACGACCGCGTCCACGGCCGTCAGCCCGCTGCCGAGCACCGCGACGTCGGCCCCGTCCGGGACCTGGCCGAGCGTGTCCGCCAGCGGATACGGATCACCGATGAACCCGGGGGCTCCGCTCAGGCCATAGTGGTCCTGGGGCGTGCCGCCGCCCACGCACAGCACCACCTGATCGGCCGGATGATCGTGGCCGTCCTCGGTGCGCACTGCCAGCCCGGAGCGGGCCACCGCGACGACCCGCGCGGCGACGACCCGTGTCCGCCACCCTCGCCGGCGCAATACCGCCAAGGCGGCCTCGGCGGTGTCCGCCAGGTACGCGCCGAAAAGGGCGCGCGGCACGAGCGGCTGGCCCAGCAGGTCGTCCAGGTGCGCGGCGGCACGTTCACCGCCCAGCCACGAGGCGTAGTGCCCGGCGTCCGAGTGACGGATCGACATGATGGCGGGCGGGGCGTTGACCAGCACGCTGTCCAGGTCCGGCCCGTACGGGCGGCCCCGCCACAGGTGCGCGGACGGCTCGAACACGGTGACCTCCCCGCCCTCCGCCACCCCCACGGCCAGCGCGTCCAGCAGGCCGACCGCGGCGGCACCGGCTCCGACGATCGCGATACGCATGATGTTCTCCCTCTTCGTCCGGAAAGGCCGTTCCGAGCCTCGCGGTCGCCGGAGCCACACTCCATCCCCCGAGCGCGGCCGGTCGCCCGCGGAATGACCCCCTCAAACGAGGGGTTGGCGAAGGAAGGGAGAACAGGAAAGCTGACCCCGGAAGACACCCCGCGCCAGGAGGCTCGATGACGCACCCGCACCGCCACGCCGAGATCGTGTCGGCTGCCGAGCGGGCGGGCGACGCGCTGGAGCTCTTCACCCGCGCCTCGGCCGGGTTGCGGCGGCTGATGCCGTTCGACGCCGCCGTGTGGTCGGCGACCGACCCGGAGACGGGCCTGGTCACCGCGCCCATGCTGGTGCAGAACCTCGGCACGGCCGAAGACTGCGCCGCCTACTGGGAGAGCGAGCTCCTGGAGGAGAACGTCCTGCCGTTCCGCGACCTGGCCCGCGCCGCCGTACCGGTTGCCGGGCTGCGCGCGGCCACCGGCGACCTGCCGGCGCGCAGCGCCCGCTTCCGCCGCCTGCTCGACGGCCAGGGCGTGGACGACGAGCTGCGGGCCGTGCTGCGGATCGGGGGCCGGCCGTGGGGATCGGTGAGCCTGTTCCGGATGCGGGGCGGCCCCGCGTTCGGCCCGGACGAGATCGCGCTGCTCGCCGGCCTGTCAGGGCCGCTCGCCGACCGGCTGCGCCGCTTCGCCGGTCCCGGTGGAGCGGACGGCGAGCGTGGCGGGTCCGCACCCGGCCTGTTGCTGTTCGACGAGCACGGGGAGGCCACCTCGATCAACGAGGAGGCGCGGCGGTATCTCGCGCTGCTGCCGGACGGGCCGTCCACGCCGTCGGCGCTCGGGCCGAGGCTGCCCATCTGGCTGATCGGCACGGCGTTGCAGGCGCGGGCCATCGCCGCGGGCCGCGACCGCGGCAGCGCCCGCATCCGGCTGCGAACCGCCGGCGGCTGGTGGCTGACCTGCCGCGCCTCATGCCTGACCGGTCCAGGGGGACGGCCGGGCCCGGTCGTGCTCGTCATCGAGCCCGCCGCGCCCGCCGACCTGGCGGTCATGGTCGCCGAGGCGTACGGTCTGACGCCGCGCGAGTTCGAGGTCGCTCAGCTCGTGGCGCGCGGCCTGCCCACCGCCGAGATCGCCACGGCCCTGTTCATCTCCCCGCACACCGTCCGCGGCCACCTCAAGGCCGTCTTCGGCAAGGCGGGGATCTCCAGCCGGGGCGAGCTCGTCGCCCGGCTGTTCGCCGAGCGCTGAGGTCATGGTCGCCTGAGCGGTTCGACCCGCTTCAGAATCACCGCGTACGTGAACGCGCCCAGCAGCGCCACCCCCGAGATCACCATCAGGGGAATGGTGAACGACGACGTCCGGTCCACCAGGACGCCGATCATGATGGGGCTGACGATGCCGGCGAAGTTCGAGGCGAAGTTCTGGATGCCGCCGATCGAGGCCACGTGGCGGTCGGCCGGGGCGACGTCGGCGGGCAGGGACCAGATGTTGGCGGCGGCGAACGTCGAGCCCGCGTACGCGATCGACAGCAGCGCCAGGGCCATCCACGCGTCGGGCACCCACACCGCCAGCCCGATCACCGTCGAGACCAGGAACCCGCCCGAGATGAACAGCTTCCTGACCCGCGTCACCGAGTCGCCGCGCGAGATGCGCCGGTCGGCCAGCCATCCGCCGAGCCATTCGCCGCCGATCGCCACCAGCCCGGGAATCGCCCCGAACAGGCCCAGCTTGAGCAGGCTGAACTCCCGTTCCTCCACCAGGTAGGTCGGGAAGAAGGTGAGGAAGAAGTAGACGACCATGTTGAGGCAGAAGAAGCCCAGCATCATCGCCCAGATGGTGCGATAGCGAAACAGGTCCCGCCACCGGATCTTGGCCGTGTCCTCGTCGTCGTCGCCCTCCCAGCGCGCCCCGCCCTCGCGCAGGTAGGTCAGCTCCTCCTCGGTGATCTTCGGGTGGTCCTGCGGATCCCGGTAGGTCCGCCACCATCCGAACGCCCACAGCAGCCCGATCACCCCGATGACCGCGAACGTCCACCGCCAGCCCAGCCCCGCGATCAGCGCCGTCACCACGGGCAGCGCGATGACGCCTCCCACGCGTGAGCCGGAGTCCCAGATCCCGGTGGCCAGCGCCCGCTCGTGCCGCGGGAACCAGCGCGCCACGACCTTGGCGCTGGTCGTGGCGGCCGGGCTTTCGCCGATGCCCAGCAGCAGCCGTACGCCGAACAGCGAGGCGAAGCTGCTCGCCAGCGCCGTCAGCGAGGTGAACAACGACCACCACACGGCGGCGAACGTGAACGTCCTGCGCGGCCCGTACCTGTCCACGAACCAGCCGGCGGCGAGCTGGAAGAAGTCGTACGACCAGAAGAACGCCGCCAGGATCATCCCCTCCTCGGTCTTGGAGAGGTTGAAGGTCTCGCCCATGAACGGCAGGGCGACGCCGAGACTGGCGCGGTCCAGGTAGTTGATGACGAGTCCGGCGAAAACAAAGCTGATCATGTACCAGCGCAGCCGGCCGCGTACGGTGCTCCGGAGGGTTGTGGCCATCGCGATCCTCAGTACTATTTCCTATTGGATATTTCGGACATGTTGCCTAGAGTTCACTACATCCGTCAAGACCCGTCATATCGATCAGTTGGAGCGTGAGCGTGGCAGGGGACCTGGAGAACCGCCTGAAAGGGCGCGTGCAGGCGGCCCGGCGCAGCGTCCTGACCGAGGACGTCTACGAGCGGGTCAAGGGCCTGATCATGAACGGTGACCTGGAGGCGGGCGCCCGCGTCAACATCTACGCCGTCGCCCGGCTCCTGGAGGTCTCCCAGACGCCGGTGCGCGAGGTGCTGTCGGCACTGGAGTCGGAGGGCCTGCTGACCAAGGAGGCGCTGCGCGGCTACTCGGTCGCCCCCGTGCTGACCTCCGGCGAGGTCGCCGACCTCTACCAGCTCCGGCTGCTCCTGGAGCCGTGGGCGGCGGCGCGCGCGGCCGAACGGGTGACACCCGCCGCCGCTGAACGGCTGCGCGCCGAGCTGGCCGGCGTCCCGCAGGCGCCCCAGGGCACGCGGTACGAGGACTACCACGGCATCGCGGCTCACGACGCGCGATTCCACGACCTGATCGCCGAGCTGTCCGGGAGCCAGGCGTTGCGCGAATCGCTCCGGCGTACGCACTGCCACCTGCACCTGTTCCGCATCGAGTACGAGGGCCGGCGCAGCGGCGAGCCCACGCTGGCCGAACACGCCCGCATCGCCGAGGCCGTCGCCACGGGCGGCGCGCAGGAGTCCGAGGCGGCGATGCGGGCCCACCTCACCGCGGCTCGCGACCGTTTCCTCCGGATTGGAACCACATGACAAAGATCATCAGCGCCGAGACCCACCTGATCGACATCCCCGTGGAGACCGTCAGGACGGACGCCGTGCAGGCGTTCCTCAAACAGGAAACGATCTTCGTGCACCTCGCCACGGACGACGGGCTGGAGGGGATCGGGTACTCGTACACGATCGGCACGGGCGGCCGGGCCGTCCTGTCCATGCTCCGCGACCACCTCCTGCCCGCGCTGCCGGGCCGGGACGCGCGGGAGATCGAGGCGATCTGGCGCGACCTGTTCGCCGCCACCCGCGCCACCACGGTGGGCGCGATCACCTCACTCGCGCTGGCCGCCGTGGACACCGCCCTGTGGGACCTGCGCTGCCTGCGCGCGGACGAGCCGCTCTGGCGGCTCGCGGGCGGGTTCCGGCAAAACGTCCCCGTGTACGACACCGAGGGCGGCTGGCTGCACCTGTCCACCGAGGACCTCGTCCAGGGCGCGCTCGCGGCGCGGGAGGCCGGGCTGGGCGGCGTCAAGATCAAGATCGGCCGCCCCCGGGCCGAGGAGGACGCGGAACGCATCGCCGCCGTCCGCGCCGCCGTGGGACCCGGCCTCGACATCATGGTGGACGCCAACCAGTCGATGACGTACGCCGAGGCCCGGCGCCGGGCGCACGCGCTGGAGCCGTACGGGGTGTACTTCTTCGAGGAGCCGCTGCCCGCCGACGACGTGCAGGGGCACCGGGAGCTGGCCCGTTCGACGTCGATCCCGGTGGCGGTGGGGGAGTCGATGTACTCGGTGGGACAGTTCCGCGACTACCTGGCGCGCGGTGCGGCCTCGGTCGTGCAGGCGGACGTGGCCAGGGTGGGCGGGATCACGCCATGGCTGAAGGTGGCGCACCTGGCGGAGGCGTTCAACGTGATCGTGTGCCCGCACTTCCTCATGGAGCTGCACGTCAGCTTGGTGGCGGCCGTTCCGGCGGGGGCGTACGTGGAGCACATCCCGCAGCTGAGGGCGATCACGCGGGCGGAGCTCCCGATCGAGAACGGTCACGCGATCGCGCCCGATGTGCCGGGGCTGGGGATCGCATGGGACCGGGACGCCATGGACACGCTCCGGGTCGCTTAGCCCTCACCGACCGGGCATCTGCGTCGGAAAAGCACCCACCGGTGGCGTGGTTACCCGGTGGGCCTGTTCAGCCCGCCCCGAGCGGACCTCCCTCCGCGCGACGGGGCTCGGGCTGTCCTGTGTGGGGGACACCCCCACACCCCCGAACCGGGTGCCTCCGGCCCCCCGAGCGTTGCCGTCCGTGATCCTTTGGCGCTCCCCTTTCGTGTCGGCACCTGGCGTCCCGGTCAACTCGGAGCATGGGCACGCGAAGGGGAAGGCCAGAGCCCCGACCCCAGCCCTGGGAAGGGATACCTGGGGGACCTACACCCCGGAGGTGGGAGAACCAGCGGATGACACCTCAACCGGGGCTGATCGTGCGCGAGGCCCCCCAGCCGAAGGCCGAATCGGGGAAGACGGCCTTTCCGGACGGGATGGCCAGGGACCTCGCTCCTGGGGGGCTCCAGGTGGGTTACCCCCGGCCGCCGCCCCCTCCGAAGGCGAACCGGGGGTAGCTCATGAGACTCCGTCCAGGGCCTTGTTCTTGGCCTCCTCAACGGTGCCTGCGGCCCAGATCCACGGGCCATGCCCCAGGCCGACCGCAGCGGGCCTGAGCCCGTCAAAGCGCTCAGCCGCTGCGGCCTTCTGGAACTGTACGTACGCCTCCGCCGTGGTGCAGAGAACCGCAGTCCCACCGGCCGACGACTCAACCTCGATGTAGACGTAGTCGCCATCCCGCTTTGGGTGCAGGCAGTCACGCCTGATGGCGTGCAGGAGGTTCAGCCACGAGCGGGCGTCCATGGTGAGGAGATCTTCAGTGTCCGAAAGATCACACATCTGAACCATGGTGGACCTGCCGACTCGGCGAACGGCCAGTGCGGAATCGAGGCGGGATTGGGCTGCGGGCTTTGTCATCGGGGTCTCCGTGATGCGGCTCTGTCCGGGTACGTGCTCCGACGCTAGGACCAGCGCATCCGCAACCTCAACGAACATGCACGGACTTGCACGCTGATTTCAGCGCAGTGCGTTCATGGCATTGGCGATGAGAACCCGAGCAGCTTCGCCATGTACAGCGACTGCGGCCAGGTCGTTGAACGCCTTGACGTACAGGCTGATCTCGCGCGGCTGGGTGATGTTCACCGCCGCACCGACCAGCTCAACCACGACCATCCGGTCACCATAGATGGAGAAGGTCTCGGTCGGCCGATAGGAGCTGCGGACAGCTCCGAACGGGATGATCCCCAGCGATAGCGGAGCACGCCGAGTAGCCGCCAGAAGATGCCGGAGCTGCTGCCTGATCACTTCATTGTCGGCGAAGCGGTCGCGGAGAACCGTCTCCTCGATCACCATGGCGCAACGTCTGGAGCCGTCATTCAGGAGCTCTTGCCTGGCCAGGCGAGCCTGGACAGCTTCGTCGATGTCGGCGGCGGCCCCCTCATGGAACGCGTTGAAGCCCTCCATGAGGGACCGCATGTACGCCGCCGTCTGGACTGGCCAAGGCAGAACGTGGTTGCAGTAGATCCGGTAGAACTGCGTCCCCTCATAGACGTCAAGCCGGAGCTTCTGCATGCGGGTCTGGCTGCGCTGGACCCGGCGCCATTCCAAGTAGGCGGACTCCGCGTTGCGGCTGGCCGCGATGAGATTGGGGATCTCCTCGGGCACACCACAGATCGCGCACCAGGTGCGGATGTCCTCATCCGATGGAGGAGTGCGGGCGTGGACGAGACGTGAGCACTTGGTCTCATCCCAGCCGGCATGTCGAGCCAGCGCCCGAGCGGTCAAGCCTGAGTCGCGCAGAATCTCCCGGAGCCGATCTGCGATGGCCTGACGCGCTTGCCGGGCGCTGGAGGACGGCGAAGTTGTCACTCGCGGTGGTGAACGGGTCTAGGCGGGTCGGTACTCCGCATGTTCGATCGCCCGCCTCCACACGGCCTCGAAGGCGTTGGAGCACAGCTCAGCCTCGAAGGCGTCCTCACTCAGCTCGAAGCCTGTGGGCTCCCCGTCTCCGCTCTGGAAGATCCAGCCCACCAAGTTGTCGTCGAACTGCCAGAAGTCGCAGCCTGGCAGGGGCAGGTCCTTCGCCTGTGGCCGGGGAAGCCAGCGAACCTGCTCCCCTCCGGCCAGGTTGGAGAAGGGAGTGACCGCATGCTCGTACCGGATGTAGTCACTCACCGGTTCGGAGATCACTCGGGCGCGGCGGAAGGCCACTCCCCGCGCGACGTTCTCCTGAATCAGGCGAGTCCATGGAAGCCAGTAGTCGTCCAGCTTGGAGATCTCTTCCACGGAGGAGCCCTTCATCCAGGCTTGGTAGCCGGGGCTCCCGGTGCCGTAGTTGTCACGCAACTCCAGGTGCGTGACCGAGCGCGTCGCCTTCGCGAAGAGATCAGCCAAAGTGTGGATCATGGCCACCGCATGCCTCCCAAAGCGCCTTCTTCAGCTCGGCCGGTACGCGAAACGCTCGCTCGTGGGGCTCGATGTGACTCACCGCTCGAATCTGGGTGAGCACATCTGGGTCATCCACCGGCCAGCCTACGATGACGAGGCTGCCGTCAGCGTCGTCCCCGTGCACCGACGGACAACTGCTGTTGTCGCTGCCACCCTTGCCGTAAAACCGTAGCGGCATGGCTGTCTCCGGTCTTCGAGTGAGTACGAACTTGTACGCCACCTGAGCGTGAAGCCGCATGCACAGCCGGTCAAGGCGGTGTGCCGAACGTCCACATATGTGCTTGGTAAGGTCCTCTCCTCAAGGGAACCAAGGTCATCCACATCTGCGACTGGCACGACGGCGATGTGACGGCCACCTATCACGACGAGTGGCCAGCACGGGTCCTACGGCCTGTGCGACGAGGACCAGGGGCGTGGAGCCGTCGATCGAGGCTCCACGCTCACCACGCCGGCTCCTGCCCCGGCCAGCCCAAGAAGAGCCGGAAGTCGCCGACCAAGCAGCCCAGCGACCAGGCCCTCATGAGGGCCTGGGCCAAGCAAGGGCATGGGCGTCCCAGCCCGAACGCCAGGCGGTGCTTGTCCGCCTGTTCTCGGAGCGCGGCGGTCGCAGAACCCTCGTCGTCGATCGCTCATATCTCCACTACAGACCGCTTGGCGCGCCGGAGCACCAGTGTGACGGAGAGGACGGCGACCACTGCCACATGCCACCAGAACAACCCATCGAGCATCACCTTCGGCCAATCAACGGTCTTCTCCAGCTTGTCGGGATCGGCGCGGTATCTATCGATGACGTCCATGGTGTCCGCCGACGCACTGCTGTCCAGCCACCCCCACGGATACCCGAGACCGCGGTGAAAGCCGAACATGCAGCAAACGTCCTCCCGGACCACCAGCAAACTCGAGAAGAGCCCCGCCACCGCCAGCAGTGCGATGACGACCCACGCGATCCGACCGAGTCGCCGCCCGGTGAAGCCGACCCACGTGAGCAACGCGCCACCGGTGCAAAGGGCTGCGCTGAACGCCAGATAGTGGCTCTGTCCGCCGGATGCGGACAAGGCGAGCGCGCCGATCAACATGCTTGCCGTGCCGGAGAGCCCCCTGATGTAGGGATGCCGGATGACAGATGGCATGACGCCGAGAATGTCACATGCGTCGCCAGATATCTCAGTGATCTACAATGTAAAGGCGATGACCGTGGCCGCCACTATCCCTTAAGAATAAAGTTAAGTTGCCTGTCAAGTGAGAAGATCGCGGCGAAATGGTGCAGCCTCATCCACGAATCGGCACGTCGAACGCTTCGGCGGAGAACTCCAGTCCTTCCGGCACGTTTCTGACCCCGGTCAGCTTCACATCGAAGGGCAAATCCCCCTTAAACGGGATCGGGTAGGAGATCAGCTGTGCGACCTGGTCCGGTATGGGCATGCCCTGGATCTTGTCGGCCTGGGGTTTGATCTTCCGTTGGAGACCTCGACCCGCATTTCGGCCCCGGTGCTGACCTTGAGAGTGGCGACCGCTTCCAGCAGATCGCCGTCGTTGATGCCCTGCAGTTCGTCTGACCACGAAAAGGCTCCCTGAGCGACCGCTCAGGGAGCCTTTTGCATGACGACGTCAGCAGAGGTCAACCCGCTGGTACGAAGCACCGGGGGAGGAGATGCTCTTCAAGGTCTCGCCCGGCGACAGCTCCTTGCAGGGACTGTCGGGCCCGTTGTTCCAGATGACCTTGACGTCGTAGGTCCAGGCGCATCCGTTCTTGACCTGGACCCAGGGGTAGATGATGTCGTACCTGCCGCTGTCGATCTTCTTCACGCAAGATATCGCGGTCTCCGCCTCCACAGGGTCCGCGCTCGCGGCACCTGATCCGGCGATCAGCAGAATCGCGGCGCCGGCGGCCACGGTCAACGCCCTGAATCCAGCTCTGATGTTCATTGAACCTCTCGGACGGGGAGATCATTTACGT
Source organism: Nonomuraea rosea (assembly GCF_039539705.1). Lineage (NCBI taxonomy): Bacteria > Bacillati > Actinomycetota > Actinomycetes > Streptosporangiales > Streptosporangiaceae > Nonomuraea > Nonomuraea rosea. The sequence continues at coordinate 522,958 of NZ_BAABDQ010000003.1, forward strand.
CATGGGCGAACGTACCAAAACATCTGCCACAAGATCGCCTGATTGCGTGTTCCGGCCTGACCCGGGTTGACCGGGAACCTGCATGGCCGTGTATCACGGTCAGCCGCCACACGATCAACGGAGGGCTCGGACTGGATGGTGTCAGCCAGAGGCGTTTCGATGTGATGCACTGACTCGCAGGCGCTCCTGCCAACGGGAGGGTGACGAATGACGACGCTCGGGCCGCAGGCTGGGGACCTGGTGAATCGGCCGATGCTTGCCGTGCCACGGGTCGCGAGGGCTGTGCGGTGGTACAGAAAGGCGCTGGGGGCCACAGCGCACAGCGGCGGCAAGGTCGTGAAACTCGAGGTTGAGGGAAACGTCTTCTGGGTGTGTGGGCTTGTCGGCGACGCTGTTGGGGCCATGGTGGCTGTGAAGGTCTTCGTGGATGATCCCGTCGGCCTCGTCGAACGTGCCATGGCAGCCGGAGCGGACGACCTCGACGAGGTTCGCGAGCACGAGGTGCCATGGGGGCCTTACCGTAAGGGAGGGTTCACCGACCGGTATGGCTATGGGTGGGTCGTCGCTGACAGAATCCCGCCGAGTCTGCAAGGCCCGGGACGCGCCAACCATATGGGCTACGTCAGGGCCGTCGCTGAGCAACTGTACGTGCTGGGCTTCGGGGTCAGTCAGGTTACGAACACGTCGACCGGCACCAAAGCCAGATTCGGCGACAACGGGGGCGTGCCTCTGCGCGCTGCATCTCTCTTCTTGCCTGACTGGTCGCACTGGCCGTGGTGTCAGCTGGGGTGCGACGTGGGCGCGAGCGTGGACTGGGACGAGGAGTTCGGCTGGTCAGCGACCAAGGTCAACGAGCTCAACGCCGGCCCTGACCGCGGGAGGGCGCTTGTCCACTATCAAATCGGTCTCGGCGTGGCTCCTGGCCCGGGCGAGGTTGCGTGGCGCCTTGGTGGGGTGTTCACTGCCGAACCGCCTCCCGGCGTTTTCGTGTCCATCGACGATCGAAGGTATCGGTGCCGCGAGGCCGCCAGCTTTGACGTGGAACTCGAAGCCACGCTGGCGGCCTACCTTCCGACCTGACCATGACGCGTGGCCGGCCAGTGGGCCTGTCTGCGCTGGGCCTTGGACGGCGGCGATGCGCCGCTGGGGCGGGTTTCCGTGGATCATGGATGGGGTCGCGGAGCCAGATCTTTGACTGGAATGACCGCCCGGACGCCGTGTTGACCCAGGTAGGCGTGCTGCGATCATCGGTGTCGGTGCATGCAGCCTGGCCTTCCCCGGCGTGTGTGCCGACCCTTGGTGGAGCTGACCTGCCCACACGAGCCGTGCGCATGTGGGAGTGCGAAGGTGCGGGGTCGCCGTGGTGCCCTATCGATGTGCGGAGTCCGGCTGGCGCTCGGGGGTCCGGGGGCCGGAGGCACCCGGGTTCGGGGGTGTCCCCCACACAGGGCAGCCCGAGTCCCGTCGCGCGGAGCGCGGTTTTGGCGAGGACCTTTCGGGGCGGGCTGAGGAGGCCCACCGTGTAGTCGGGCAACGGGTGGGGGCTTTTAGGGGTGGCCCACCGGGTAGCCGGGCCAGAGGTTATGGCTGAGTGAGGGCGGCTTCGAGGAGGAGGGTGCCGGCGCCCAGCAGGGCGGCGTCGCGGCCGGCCCGCGCCGGTGCGATCTCCAGGTCGCGGGTGGCCAGCGGCAGGCAGCGTTCCCACACCGCCGCCCGGATCGAGGTCAGCAGCGGTTCGGCGGCCGAGAGGCTGCCGCCTACCGCCACCACGTCCGGGTTGAAGAAGTTGACCAGGACCGTGAGGACCTCGCCGATGCGGCGGCCCGCGGTGCGTACCAGGCTGGTCGCCTCCGGGACGGCGTCGTTGACGAGGGTGACGATGTCGGCCGGGCGGGTGACCGAGATGCCCGCGTCCGTGAGGGCCGCCATCAGGGCGGCGCCGCTGGCGTACGCCTCCAGGCAGTCCGGGTGGCCGCAGGCGCACAGGATCGAGGAGTCGGAACGTACGCGTACGTGGCTGATGTCGCCGGCCGCGCCCCTGCCGCGGTGGAGGTGGCCGTTGACGATGACGCCGCAGCCGATGCCGGTGCCGGCCTTGACGACCATGAGGTTCTTGCGCCCCGGCCAGCAGCGGGTCTCGCCCGCGGCCATCAGGTTGGCGTCGTTCTCGACGAGGATGGGCAGGTCGTAGCGGGCAGCGAGGTGTTCGGCGACGGGGAACTCGTTCCAGCCGGGCATGCGCGAGGGTGTGACGACGCGCCGGGTGGCCGGGTCGACCGGGCCGGGGATGCCGGTGCCGATTCCGCGTAGCGGCACGTGGCCGGGCACGTGGGCGGCCAGCAGGGTGTCGAAGGCGTCCGCGATGCGGTCGAGGGTGCGCTGGGGGCCGTCGGTGATCTCGCAGGGCTGTTCCTCGACGACGATCGGGGTGCCGCTCAGGTCGAGGAGGCCGAGGCGTACGTGATGGGCGCCGAGGTCGGCGACGGCCAGAACGCCGGCTCCGGGGGACAGGCGCAGCAGGCGGGGGCGGCGGCCGCCGCGCGAGGTGCCGGAGCCCTCCTCGGCCAGCAGGCCGGCGTCGATGAGCTCTTCGACGCGCAGGGAGACGCTGGAGGCTGCCAGGCCTGATAAGCGGGCCAGGTCGGCGCGGGACTCCGCCTCGCCGGTGGCGACGAGTCGCAGCAGGTCGCCCTGTGCCCCCTGCACGGGCAGCCGCTGGTTCATGTGAGATACCTACCATGTCCAGACTTAGGCCGACAACGTATTGACTTGCTACGAAATTTCCCACTACGGTCCGGCTTATCTTCGAAATCGAAGGAAGTGGACGTTCATGAAGAGGTTTGTCGCTGTCGCCGCCGTCTCCCTGTTAGCCCTGACGGCCTGTGGCGAGTCGAGCAGCCCCGCGGTGCCCGGTGTGCCCGGCGGAGAGTCCCCGAAGAGCGACGTGCTGGCCAAGGCACCCGTCGCGACGGCGGCCGAGATCCTGCCCGGTTCGACCATGGAGAAGATCAAGCAGCGTGGCGAGCTCCTTGTGGGCGGCTCGCTGGACGCGCCCCTGCTCTCCCAGCAGAACCCCGCCACCGGCGAGGTCGAGGGGTTCGACGCGGCGATGGGCCGGGCGCTGGCCAAGTACATCCTCGGCGAGCCCAAGGTCAAGATCGTCAACTCGGCGTCGGAGACCCGGGAGGCGCTGCTCGCCAACGGGACCGTGGACGTGGTCTTCCAGACGTACACGATCACCGAGGAGCGGGCGAAGCAGGTGGCGTTCGCGGGCCCGTACTACACCTCGGGTCTGACGATCGCGGTGAAGAAGGGCACGACGGGCATCGCCAAGCCGGAGGACCTGAACGGCAAGAAGGTCCTGGCGGGCGCGAACACCCCGGCCATTCCCGCGATCAAGAAGCTGGCGCCGCAGGCGGAGATCATCACGTTCGGCAGCGACCCCGAGTGCGTGCAGGCGCTCAAGCAGGATCGCGGCGTGGCGTACGTGCAGGACGAGACGATCCTGATCGCCGACGCCAAAAAGGATCCGTCGCTGGAGATCGTGACGAAGCCGTTCACAGTGGATCCGTACGGCATCGGGCTCAAGCACGGCGACGACGCGTTCAAGACCTTCACCAACGCCTGGCTGAAGAAGCTGCAGGACGCCGGCGTCTGGCAGGAGATCTGGAAGACCTCGATCGGCACGGTCGTGACCGGTGAGGCGCCGCAGCCGCCGCAGATCGGCTCCGTGCCGGGGTCCTGATGTCCGTCCTCCTCGATCACCTGCCGGAGCTGTGGCAGGGGCTGATCGTGACGCTCCAGCTCACCGCCGCGTCCTTCGCGGGCGCGGCGGTGCTCGGCGTCCTGGTCACCGCCCTGCGTGTCAGCCCGGTACGGGTCCTGCGGGCCATCGGCACGGCGTACGTCGAGACGTTCCAGAACCTGCCGCTGCTCGTGCTGCTCGTGCTCGCCTTCTTCGGCCTGCCGGAGATCGGCGTCCAGGCCGGCCTGATGACGACGGCGATCGTGGTCATCGCCGTGTACGAGGCCGCCTACATCGCCGAGGCCCTGCGCTCCGGCGTGAACTCGGTGTCGAAGGGGCAGGGCGAGGCGGCGCGGGCGATCGGGCTGACGTTCGGCCAGTCGCTGCGGCACGTCATCCTGCCGCAGGCGTTGCGCACGGTCGTTCAGCCGCTCGGCAACATCTTCATCGCCACCGCCATGAACACCGCGCTCGCCGCCGCCGTCGGAGTCGTCGACCTGACGGCCGCCGCGCACCGGGTGAACCTGGTCGAGGCCCAGCCGATCCCCATCTTCGTGGGTGCCGGTGTGGCGTACGCGCTGATCGCGTCGGTGGCCGGGTTCGTGGCGGGACGGCTCGAACGCAGGCTGGTGATCCTCCGATGACGAGTTCCGCGTTGTTCGACGAGCCGGGGCCGAAGGCGCGGCGGCGCATCCGCGTGGCGACCGTCGTCGGCACGCTGGCCGCCGTCGCGCTCGTCGTCCTGGCGGTTCGGCAGTTCGGGGCGAACGGGCAGCTCGACGCGGCCCGCTGGCAGCCGTACGCGACCTGGCCCATGTGGCGATATCTGCTGACAGGCTTGTGGTCCACGTTCCTGGCGGCCGTCGTCTCGGCGGCGCTGTCGATGGCGTTGGGGCTGGTCCTGGCGCTGGGCCGGCTCTCGCCGCGCCGGTGGGTGCGCGGGCCGTCCGCCGCCTACGTCGAGGTGGTCCGGGTCGTGCCGGCGCTGCTGCTGGTGTACGTGGTGCTGTTCGCGCTGCCCCGGTACGGGCTGGACCTGCCGCTGTTCTGGAAGCTGGCGGTGCCGCTGACGATCTCGAACGCGGCCGCGTTCGCCGAGATCTTCCGGGCGGGCATCAAATCGGTCGAACGCGGCCAGTCCGAGGCCGGTCTGGCGATCGGCCTCACGCATGGGCAGACCATGCGCCTGGTCGTTCTGCCGCAGGCGGCCCGCCGGGTGCTGCCGTCGATCGTCAGCCAGTCCGTCGGCCTGCTGAAGGACACCTCGCTCGGGTTCGTCGTCAGTTACGGCGAGCTGCTCTACAGCGGCAAGGTGCTGGCCGCGTACAACGGTCTGCTCATCCAGACGTACCTGGTCGTCGCGTTGATCTATCTGGTGGTCAACGCGTCGCTGTCCAAGCTGGCCCGCACGCTGGAGGCGCGCCAGCCCGTCACGTTGCGAAGGAGATCCGCAGGTGCCTGATCTCGCCCTGCTCGCCGAGGTGATCCGCTCGGGGTTCGTGGAGAGCCTCCACTACGGCAGCGCCGTCGGCCTGGGGCCGTCTGGGCGTACCGAGGTGGCGCTCGGCCAGGTGGAGGCGGCGGTGCTGCCGCGCTCGTCGGCCAAGCCGTTCCAGGCGCTGGCCTGCCTGACCGCGGGCGCGGCTTTGGCCGGGCCGCGGCTGGCGATCGCGGCGGGCAGCCACACGGGCGAGGACTTCCACGTGCGCCTGGTACGCGAGCTGCTCGCCGACTACGGCCTGGACACCGGCGCGCTGGCCTGCCCGGCGTCGTGGCCGGAGGACCGGCCCACGATGTACGAGCTGATCAGGCAGGGCCAGGACGTCTCCCGCGAGCGCATGAACTGCTCGGGCAAGCACGCCGCCATGCTCGCCGCCTGCGTGGCCAACGGCTGGGACGTGCCCGGTTACCTGTCGGCCGGGCATCCCCTGCAGCTCAAGGTGCGTTCGGTCACCGAGGAGCTGGCGGGGGAGAAGGCCGCGCACGTGGCGGTGGACGGGTGCGGCGCGCCGCTGTTCGGCCTGTCGCTGACCGGGCTGGCGCGGGCCGTGCAGGCCCTGGTGCTGGCCGCGCCGGGCAGCGCGCCGCGCCAGGTCGCCGACGCGATGCGCGCGCATCCCGAGTACGTGGGCGGGACCGGCCACCAGAACACGGAGCTGATGCGCGCGCTGCCGGGAGCGGTGGCGAAGGGCGGGGCGGAGGGCGTGCTGGTGGTGGCGCTGGAGTCGGGGCACGCGGCGGCGGTGAAGGTGATCGACGGCAGCCCGCGAGCCACGACGGCGATCGCGCTGGACGTCCTGGGCCGGATGGGCTGCGACGTGAGCGGCGCTGCGGCCTTCGCCCAGGTAACCGTCCTGGGCGGCGGCGTCCCGGTGGGCGAGATCGTCGCGCGTCGCTGACCTAGGGTGTTGGGAAAGCCGGGAATGCGGGGCGGCGGATGGGCGATCGGCTGCGGACGATCGGCGTCCGCTTCGGCGTGACCGAGTACGGCGCGGACGTGCGGCGATCGACGGTGCTGATGGACGTCGAGGCCGACGGCGACGAGGTCGTCGCGCTGGTCTCGGTCCAGCTCCGCGCGGACGGCCGGTTGGTGAGCTGGACACGGTGGCACGCCGGGCACGAGCGGATGGTCCGCTGGGACGCGGGTGTTCGAGGCGGTCGATCCGCGCACCGGGCAGGTCAGCAGCCGGATCGCGGACATCGGCATCGGCGGTGAGCCGCTGGTCACGCGGGAGCATCTGGAGATGATGGCGGCCGTGCCCGTCGACGGCCGGACCAAGTTCCTGCGCCCAGGCGATCGGTGACGGTCACAGGGCGCCGGCGCAGCCTTCCGTGAGGCCCTTCGTCGGGTCGTCGCTCTCCGGCTTGACCGGCTTCTTCTGGGACTTCTTCGGCGAGGGGGAGACCGAGGGGTCGGCGGAGGCCGAGGCGGCGACGGCCGGTTTGGCGGTGGCGGAGCCGCGGATGGCCTTGTCGGCGATGTCGCGGATCTTGTCCCAGTCGGGGTAGCCGGTGTTGATCAGCGGCGGTACGAACTGGACGCTGGACACCTTGGCGTTCTTGACCTTGAGCGCGAGCGGGACCAGGTTCTTCAGCATCGAGCGCGGGATGTCGGTCCTGATCAGCTCCTTGGTGGCCAGCGCGATCTGGTTGAACCTGGTCAGCACCGTCCCCGGGTCCGCCTGGTCGAGGATCGCGCCCAGGACGCAGCGCTGGCGGCGCATCCGGGTGTAGTCGTCGCTGAAGGTGCGCGAGCGGGCGTACCACATCGCGTCGGCGCCCTTCAGCTCGCGCGTGCCCGCCTTGACCAGGCCCTCGTTGTATTTTCCGAAGACGACGTCCTTCTCGACGGTGATCGTGACGCCGCCGATGGCGTCGATGAGGCGGGCGAAGCCCCACATGTTGACCAGGGCGTACCAGTCGACCTTGACGCCGAGGGTGTAGCCGATCGTGTCCATCAGGACCTTGGGGCCCTGGTGCTGCTTGCCGTCGAAGATCTCCGGGTGCGCGTCGGCGTACTCCCAGACGCTGTTGAGCAGGTCGCTGCGCCCGCCGCCCGGGTCGGTGGGGAGCCGGAAGCCGTTGGGGAAGTGCTGCGCCATCGGCGTGCCGGGGCGGAAGCGGACGTCCTCCAGGTTGCGCGGCAGGCTGAACAGCACGGTGTTGCCGGTCTTCACGTCGACGCTGGCCAGGTTCATGCTGTCGGTACGTACGCCGGTCCTGTTGTCGTCGGCGTCGCCGCCCAGCAGCAGGATGTTGACCCGCTGCCGGCCCGCCCACGGGTCCTCCGGCTTGGGCTGCGCCACGGCCGGCGACTCCCCGTCGGCGGGCGGGTCCTGGAAGATGCCGTTGAGCGCCTGCTGGTAGGTCCACACGTACTGGGCGGCCACCCCGAACGGCACCACCACGACGACGGCGAGCAGCCCGGCCACGGAGCCGGCGACGATCTGCCCGGCCTGCGGCAGCCGGCCGGGACGCAGCACCACGAACGAGTGCACGATGAGGGCGAACCACGCCAGCCCCAGCACGGACGAGCCCACCACGATCGCCGTGAGCCAGGAGTTCTCGGTCAGCGAGCCGAGCAGGTTGTCGGTCGCCAGGCCGAGGGCGAGCAGCCCCAGCAGCCCGGCCATGTAGCAGGAGATCAGGACGAGGCCGGTCTTGCGCCAACCGGCGCGCAGATGGGCGGCGCCCGGCACCAGCGCCGCGAACGCCAGCCACCCGAGCAGCGCCGCGGCGCCTACCGGTTTCCTTGCCTGCTGCACGCCTTCCCCGTTTCCCGCGAACTCCACCGTAGGTGACAGACTCCGTGGCGAACCGCTGGACGCGGTCCACTTTAGGCCTGAATAGAGGCGGCAGCCTACGCACCGAATACGAAATATGTCTTTATCGGAGAGTGAACATCAGTAACCGAATAAGATTCGGACCATGGGCTTCTCCGAGATCGAGTACGCCGTGGCCGACCGTGTCGCCACCGTCACATTGAAGCGTCCAGAACGGCTCAACGCCTTCACCTTGACGATGCGTGGAGAGTTGATCGAGGCTTTCGATCTCGCGGACGCCGACGACGAGGTTCGCGCCGTGGTGGTCACCGGCGCGGGCCGCGGCTTCTGCGCCGGGGCCGACCTGAGCGGCGGCGGCGGGACGTTCGGGCACAAGGAGCCGGGCGAGCTGGTGGACGGCGCGCCGCGCGACGGCGGCGGCACGGTCGCGCTCAGGATCGCCAGGTCGCTCAAACCGGTCATCGGCGCCATCAACGGGCCGGCCGTGGGGGTGGGCGTGACGATGACGCTGCCCATGGACGTCCGGCTCGCCGCGGAGTCGGCGAAGTTCGGGTTCGTGTTCGCCAGGCGCGGGATCGTCACCGAGGCCGCGTCGAGCTGGTTCCTGCCCAGGATCGTGGGCATCGCCCAGGCCATGGAGTGGGCCGCGACCGGCCGCGTCTTCCCGGCCGCGGAGGCGCTCGAAGGGCGGCTGGTCTCGCGCGTCTATCCGGACGGCGAGCTGCTGCCGGCCGCGTACGCGCTGGCCCGCGAGATCGCCGACAACACCTCGGCCGTCTCCGTGGCGGCCATCCGCCGGCTGATGTGGTCGGGCCTGTCGGCGGCCTCGCCGTGGGAGGCGCACGCGGCCGACTCCCGGCTCATGGCCGAGCTGGGCGGCGCGCCCGACACGGCCGAGGGCGTGACGGCGTTCCTGGAGAAGCGGCAGGCCGAATTCCCGATGAAGGTGAGCACGGACCTGCCGCCCGGAGTGCCGCTCTGGCCGGAGAATCCCTATCGTGTCTAGCATGTACGAGATCACCGTGCTGCCCCTGCCGGACGACTTCGAGGGCGAGGTCGTCGCGACGCTGGTCTCCAGGAAGGCCGGGTCCCGCCGGGCGGTCCTCTACCTGCACGGCTTCACCGACTACTTCTTCCAGGACCACCTGGCCGAGCACTACGTCCAGCGCGGCATCGACTTCTACGCGCTCGACCTGCGCAAATACGGCCGCTCGCTGCTCCCGCACCAGACCAGAGGCCTGATCAGGAGCATCACCGACTACTTCCCCGAGATCGACGAGGCCGTCCGGATCATCCGGCAGGACCACGACGAGCTGACGATCAACGCCCACTCGACCGGCGGCCTGATCGCCGCCCTGTGGGCCGACCGGGTCCGCGGCCGGGGCCTGGTGCAGGGGCTGGTGCTCAACAGCCCGTTCTTCGACCTGAACGTGCCCACGCCGCTCCGCCTGGCCGCCGACCTGTTCAAGACGCCGCTGTCCTACAGCCGCAGGCCGCTCCCGCTGGGCTCCAGCAACGTCTACGGCCGGACCCTGCACCTCAGCGAACACGGCGAATGGGACTACGACCTGGAGCTCAAGCCGCTGACCGGGTTCTCGGTGCACGCCATGTGGCTGGCCGCCATCCGCAGGGCGCAGCGGCGGCTGCACGCGGGGCTGAACGTGGACGCGCCCGTCCTCGTGCTCGCCTCCGCCACCGGGCTGCGGGTACGCGACTTCGTGCCGGAGGCGCGCGCGGCCGACATCGTCCTCGATCCCCGGCAGATCGCCCGCTGGTCGGCCTGCCTCGGGCCGCACGTCACGTGCGTGCGCATCGCCGACGGCGTACACGATCTGGTGTTGTCGGCGGAGCCGGTGCGCAAGCAGGTGTTCGCCGAGATGGACCGCTGGATGAACGCCTATCTCGGCCCGGACGGCTACCAGGGGAAGGAGAACAGCCCGTAGTAGGCCGCCGCCACCAGCAGCAGCCCCGTGCCGCCGAGCACGCCGGCCACCGCCACGTGCTGCCAGCGGCCCGGCCGCATGCCCTCGCGCAGCGCCGACACGAACGCCGCCACCGCCGTCACCTCCTGGATCAGCATCAGCACCGCCAGCAGGCGCACGACCAGCCAGCCGGCCAGCACCGCGGGCCAGGCGCCGGCCTGGTTGACCGAGAACAGCACCAGCAGCATGATGAACGCGCCCACCGACAGCAGCAGGCCCAGGCCGGTCCAGACCATCCGGCGCAGCCTGCGCCTGATCGGCGGCCACAGCCTGGCGTTGGTCTCGACGGGGACGTGGGGCCGGCCGCGCAGGCGTACGACCATGGCGGCGACCGGGCCCGCCACATAGCCGACGGCGGCCAGGCAGATCGTCAGGCCGAGCATCGTGCCGCCCGCGTACCAGGGGGCCGCGGGCACGTCACTGGCCTCGAAGCGTTGCACGGGGGTGGCGCCCGCCATGTGCACGGCGGGCCTGGCCGTGCGGGGCAGGCCGGTGATCCAGTTGGTGAGGGTCTCGAGGTAGCCCTTGGTGAAGTCGCCGCCGTTGACCCGCATGGCGTGGTCGCCCTTGCCCATGAAGCGGATCGTGTAGTCGTCGTTGCCCGCGGTGCCGAGGGCGGTGATGAGGGCCTTGGTGGACTCGACGAAGGGGATCGACGGGTCGGTGGTGCCGTAGAAGGCCAGGACCGGCTGCTTGATCTGGCTTAACGCGGGCATCGCGTCGTAGCGCAGGAAGTTGAAGCCGACCCCGCCCATCGCCCTGGTCAGCAGGTCGCGGGCGCCGATCGGGGCCCGGAGCCTGAGCAACTGCTCGTTCAGGGCCCAGGCGACCTGCCGGAGCGGGGAGACGTTCGGCGAGGACACCAGCACCGCGAAGCCCACCGCCGTGCTCTTGGCCGCCGCGATCGGGACGACCCAGCCGCCCTCGCTGACCCCCCACAGCCCGATGCGCGCCGGGTCCACCTCCGGGCGGGTGCGCAGGTATTCCACCATGCGCAGCGCGTCGTCGGCGAGCAGCCCGAAGTCGCGCTCGCGGAAGTCGTAGCCGATCGTGCGCTTGTCGAACGCGATCGTCACCACGCCCGCCTTGCTGAGGAACTCGGCCTGCGGCGTGAACTCCGTCCGCGACCCGTTGCCCGACCCCGACACGAACACCATCGCCGGATGCCGCCCGGGGGTGACCGGGATCCGGAGCGTTCCCTCCAGGCGCTGGCCCTCTCCGGCGACCGAGATCTCCTCCCTGCGGAGCGGATCGACGGCCACCACCGGCCGCAGCTCGCCCGGCGGCTGCGGCGGTATCGCCTGGAAGGCTGGATCGACCTTGAGCGGCGGAGGGTCGAACGCGGGCGGCAGCACATAGCCGACCGACGCAAGCGCCACCAGCACCAGGCCGGCGGCGACGCTCAAGGTGCCACGGCCAGTGCGCATCGGCCTCCCCATGTGCGTTGGTTTGCCCGCGGATCTTTCAGCCTACTCCCAGCTCCTGGGGCGGTAGCGACGGTATTTGTCAGTGAGAGCTGTTAGTTTCCTGCGACATGCGGATCCTGCACACCTCCGATTGGCATCTGGGCCGCTCGTTCCACCGCGAGAGCCTGCTGGCGGCGCAGGAGGCGTTCGTCGACCACCTGGTGGAGACGGTGCGGGCCGAGCGGGTGGACGTGGTGGCGGTCGCCGGCGACGTCTACGACCGGGCGCTGCCGCCGGTCGACGCGGTCGCCCTGCTCGACGACGCCCTCGCGCGGCTGCGCGCGGCCGGGGCCAGGGTGGTGCTGATCAGCGGCAACCACGACTCGGCGCTGCGGCTCAGGTTCGGCTCGGCGCTGTTCGAGGCGTCCGGCGTGCACGTGCGCACGTCGCCGGACGCGTCGTGGGAGCCGGTGCTGGTCGGCGACGTCGCCTTCTACGGCATCCCCTACCTGGAGCCCGAGCTGGTCAGGGCCGGCTGGGAGCTGCCCGACCGCAGCCACACGGCGGCGATCTCGTACGCGATGTCGCGGATCAGGGCCGACGCCGTACGCCGTCGCGCCTCGGTCGTCCTGTCCCACTGCTTCGTGACGGGCGGGCAGGCCAGCGACAGCGAGCGCGACATCAGCGTGGGCGGGGTGGCGCACGTGCCCCTGCGGGCCTTCGACGGGGTCGACTACGTCGCGCTGGGCCATCTGCACGGGCGGCAGCGCATGTCGGAGACGGTGCGTTACTCCGGCTCGCCGCTGGCCTACTCCTTCTCCGAGACCGGCCACGTGAAGGGCTCGTGGCTGGTCACCCTCGCGCCGGGCGAGCCCGGGGTCGCGGCCGATTTCGTGCCGGCGCCGGTGCCCCGGGCGGTGGGGCGGGTGCGGGGGGAGCTGGAGGAGCTGCTGATGTTCCCGAAATATACCTCTTATGAGGATCACTGGCTCCACGTCACCCTGACCGACGCCGTCCGCCCCAAATCCGCCATGGAACGGCTGCGCGCCCGCTTCCCGCACGCCCTCGCCCTGGCCTTCGAGCCGGTCGGCGCGGCCCCCGCGGCCCAGCCCGTACGCCTGAGCGGGCGGCCCGAGGCGGAGGTCGCCCTGGATTTCGTTCGGGAGGTGCGCGGCGAGCCTGCCGCACCTGAGGAGGAAGACCTGCTAAGACAGGCGATCGAGGCATCGAGGGTGAAGGAGACGATGGCGTAGATGCGGCCGCACCGGCTCTCGCTGACGGCGTTCGGGTCGTTTCCCGGCTCGGAGACGGTCGACTTCGACGCCCTGGCCGAGGCGGGTCTCTTCCTCGTCCACGGGCCGACGGGGGCGGGCAAGACCACGATCCTCGACGCGCTCTGCTTCGCCCTCTACGGCCAGGTGCCCGGGCAGCGCAACAGCGCTCGCAGCCTGCGGTGCGACCACGCCCCGCCCTCCGCCGGGCCGTCGGTCACGCTGGAGGTGTCCATCCGCGGCCGGTTACTCCGCATCCAGCGCTCGCCGTCGTGGCAGCGGCCCAAGCTGCGCGGCACGGGGGTCACGGAGGAGAAGTCCAAGGTCATCGTGGCGGAGTGGCGCGACTCGGCCTGGCAGGGGCTGACGACCCGGCTCGACGAGGCGGGCGACCTGGTGGGTGGGCTGCTCGGCATGAACGCCGACCAGTTCTGCCAGGTGGCGATGCTGCCGCAGGGCGACTTCGCCCGGTTCCTGCGGGCCGACGGCGACGATCGGGCCAAGCTGCTGGAGCGGCTGTTCACCGTCAAGATCTTCACGCAGGCCGAGTCGTGGCTGGCCGAGCACCGCAAGCAGGCCTGGCGGCGGGCGCAGGAGCTGCGGCAGGAGGTGGACTATGCGGTCAAGCGGGTGGAGGAGGCCGCTGGCGCCGACCTCACCGCCCCGCCCGCGTCCGCCAAGCCCGTTGTGCGGGAGGCCGGGTCTTCCGGGCCGGTCGGCTCGCAGGAACCGCTGACGCCTGAGGACGATCCCGTGCGATGGGCGGGAGCGCTGCTCGACGCCGCGCGGGCGGTCGTGGTGCGGGTCACCGGGGATCATGCCGCAGCGGATGCGGCGTTGCGTTCGGCGCGCCTGCGGTTCGACCGGGCCGCCGCCCTCGCCGAGCGGCAGCACCGCCATGCCGAGGCGCTCACCCGCCGCCGCACGCTCGACGAGCGCGCGGACGAGCGGGCCGACCTGCAGGCGATCCTCGACGACGCGGCCCGTGCCGATCGCGTGCTGCCGCTGGTCACGGCGGCCAGGCAACGCTCGGAGGCCGCCGCCAAGGCCCGCACCTTGGCCGCCGACGCCCTCGCCCGCGCCCGCCCCCTGCTCACGGCCCCACGCGCGCCGTCAGAGGCACCGGCACCCGCGCGGTCCTCCGTTGGTGGGCGGGCGTCGGTGGAGGAGCTGGCCGGGTTGGAACGGCAGCGGCAGGCGGAGATCGCCCGGCTGTCCGAGCTGCTCACCGAGGAGGCCAGGCTCTCGGTCGTCCGGCGTGACCTGCTCCGCGTCGAAGGCGAGCTGGCCGAGCTGGTCGGCGCCGACGAGGCCCTCGCCGCACGGCTGGCCGCCCTGCCCGCCCTCATCGACCAGGCCGAAGCCAGGCTCGCGGAGGCCCGCCTGGACGCCGCCAGGATCCCCGCGGCCCAGGCGGTGCGGGACGCGGCGGCCCACCTGATCGAGATCGACGACGAGCTGGCCCGGCTGGCGGCCGAGCTGGACACGCTGGCACAGCGCGAGGCCGAGGTGTCCGCGGCCGCCGCCGAGCTCCCCGGACGGATCGCCGACGCGAGCGCGGCCCTGGCAGACGTACGCGCGGAGGCGGCGGCCATCCCGGCGGCCGCCGCGAGCCTGGACGCCGCCCGCGCCGTACGCGAGGCCGCCCACCGCCGTGCGGCCCTGGCCGACGAGCTCGACGCCGCCGTCGCCGCCCACCAGGTGCTCGTCGACCACGCCCAGACACTCCGGGAGCGGTGGCTCGACCTGCGCCAGGCCCGGATCGACGGCATGGCGGCCGAGCTGGCCCGCGACCTGGCCGACGGGCAGCCGTGCGCGGTCTGCGGCTCCGACCACCACCCCCATCCGGCCGCACCGGCGCCCAGCGCCCCTTCGGCGGACGACGAGCACGAGGCCGAGACCGCGCACGAAGCCGCCCTGGCCGATCGCGAAGCCGCCGAACGCGCCCTGGCCTCGCTCGAATCCCGGCACGCCGACGCCGCCGAGGCCACCGGCGACCTGGACATCGACACCGCGGAGGAGCAGGTCCTGCGGGCCGGGGAAGAGCTGGCCCGCCTCCAGGCGATGGCCGGCAGGGAGCCCGCCCTGGCGGCGGCGCTCGACCGCGTCGAAAGCGACCGCGAACGCGTCCGGGACCAGTCCAGGGAGGTCGCCGAAGCCCTCGCCGCCCACCGCGCCCACCGTACGCACCTCGAATCCGAACGCGCCCGCCTCCACAGCCGCCTCACCGCCGCGACGGCCTCGCCCTCGGACGTGGCGACGGGACCTGGGGATGCTGCTGCGGTGCTGGTGGCGGCTGAGCGGGAGGTGCGCAGGCTGACCGCTTCGGCGGCCGGGGAGCCGGTGCTGGCGGGGGAGGCGGCCCGGCTCACGCGGGAGCGGGGCGAGCTCGAAGAGCAGGGGCGCAGGGTCGCGGCCCGGCTGGCGGCCTGCCGTACCAGGCAGGAAGAGCTGAGCGGCGACGCCGGCCGGCTCACCGCCAGGCTCGATGCCGCACGTGGCGGCGACGCCTCGCTGGCCGCCCGCCTGTCGAGGCTGCACGACGAGGCCGAGCTGCTGCGCGAGGCGCTGGAGGCCACGCAGGCGGCGCTGGCGGCCGGCGGGGAGCTGGCCAGGGCCGAACAGGCCGCCTCCGAGGCGGCGGCCGAGGCCGGGTTCGGGGACGTGGCGGACGCGGAGGCCGCGTACAGGAGCCCGGCCGAGCAGGAGAGCAGGGCCGAGGCGCTGCGGCGGCTGGACGACGAGCACGCCGCCGTCACCAGGACGCTGGCCGAGCCCGAGCTGGTCGCCGCGGCGGCCGAACTGGCGCCGGACCTGGAGGCGATCGGGGGCGAGCGGGCCGGGACGGAAGAGGCGTACACGCGGCTGTCCAGTGTCCTGGACCGGGCGGTGGCCAGGGCGGGGCGGCTGGAGGAGTTGCACGCCGAGCTGCTGGCCTGCATCGAGCGCTGGCACCCGGCGGCCGAGCGGCACCGGCTGGCCGAGCGGATGGCGGCACTGGCCAGCGGCACGTCCAGCGACAACCAGTGGAGCATGAGCCTGTCGTCGTTCGTGCTGGGCGAGCGCCTGCGGCAGGTGGTGGACGCCGCGAACGAACGGCTCGGCCACATGTCGGCCGGCCGCTACCTCCTGCGCCACGACCTGCGGAAGACGGCCGGTTCCCGGGGGCGCTCAGGCGGCGGCCTGGGCCTGCGCGTGGCCGACGGCTGGACCGGCGTCGACCGCGACCCGGCCACGCTGTCCGGCGGCGAGGGCTTCGTCACCTCCCTGGCGCTGGCCCTGGGCCTGGCCGACGTGGTGACGGCGGAGGCGGGCGGCGCGGAGATCGGCACGCTGTTCGTGGACGAGGGGTTCGGCACCCTGGACGAGGACACGCTCGACAGCGTCCTCGACATCCTCGACGGGCTGCGGGACGGCGGGCGGGCGGTGGGCATCGTCAGCCACGTCGCCGAGCTGCGGTCCCGGATCACCGCTCAGCTCAAGGTCACCAAGACCCGCGCCGGATCCACGCTGGCCGTGGCCGGAGTGCCGCGGTGAGCGATCTGTCCATGACGAACTGAGGATGAAGGGGGCGGCCCCGAAATCTGCTCAAAGGGATAGATTGCCGTGCACCGGACCCGTTAAGGAGCAGCTCATGCGCGTCGTAGTCACCGGAGCCCACGGCAAGGTCGGCCGGGCGGCCGTCAAGGCCCTGGCCGAGGCGGGGCACGAGGTCACCGCCGTGGACGTCACGCGCCCGGTGTTCGAGCGGCACGGGGCCGGCGAGCCGCGCTACCAGCAGGCCGACCTGACCGACGCCGGGCACGCGTTCGCCGTGGTGCACGGCGCGGAGGCGGTCGTGCACGCCGCGGCCATCCCCGACCCCACCTCCAACCCGCCGCAGGTCGTCTTCCAGAACAACCTGATGGCGACCTTCAACATGATCGAGGCCGCGGTCCGCCTGGGCGTCCCCCGGTTCGTGAACATCTCCAGCGAGACCGTCCCCGGCTTCTTCTTCCCCGAGCGGCCCTTCCTGCCCGACTACGCGCCGGTCGACGAGGAGCACCCGATCCGGCCGCAGGATCCGTACGCGCTGGCCAAGCACTTCGGCGAGCAGCTCATGGACGCGGCGGTGCGGCGCTCGGACATCCGGTGCATCTCGCTGCGGCCGAGCTGGGTGCAGTGGGAGGGCAACTACGAGCTCAACCTCGGCCCCCAGATCCGCGACGCCTCCGAGCTCGGGGCGGGGCTGCTGAGCTACATCGACGTGTACGACCTGGCGGACGCGATCGTCCTGGCCACCGAGTCCGCCCTGCCGGGCCACGAGGTGTTCTACATCGCCTCGCCCGACAACGCGGGCGGCCACGACTTCGCCGAGGCCCTGCGGCGGCAGCACGGCGACCGGGTCGAGCTGCGCCCGCTGGCCCGCCCCGACGCCTCCGGCATCTCGTGCGCCAAGGCCCACCGCCTGCTGGGCTGGAACCCGAAGCGGTCGTGGCGCGACTACCTCGACGAGAACGGCCGATCCAGGCAGAGCTAGGCCGCCGGCTCGCGCCGCGCGGCGACATCATCGCGTACGGCGCGCCACGATGTCATCGCGTACGGCGCGCCACCAGGTCCGCCGGCTCGCGCCGGGCGGTCAGGTGAGTTCGGTGATCAGGTCCGGGATCGTGGCCGGGTCGTGGAAGAGGGTGGCGCCGAGGCCGGCCAGGCGGGAGGGAGGTGTGAGGCCGCCGGCGAAGGCCAGGCAGCGCATGCCCGCGCTCATCGCCGCCATCACCCCGAACGGGCTGTCCTCCACCACCACGCAGCGCGCCGGCTCCGCCCCCATCGTGGCCGCCGCGTGCAGGAACAGGTCGGGCGCCGGCTTGCCCTGGGCCACGTCCTCGGCGCTGAACACGCGACCGGCGAACCGCCCGGCCAGCCCCGTGAGCTCAAGGCTGCGGCGGATCGTGGTGTGCCGTCCGTTCGAGGCCACGCAGCTCGGCACCATGAGCTGGTCGAGCGCCTGCTCGATGCCCGCGACCGTGCACAGCTCGGCCTTGACCGCGGCGACGTAGTCGGCGTTGAGCTGCTCCCGCCACCCCGGCGGCGTCTCGCCGACCTGCTCGGCCCAGTACTCGTTCGTGCAGCCCACGAACCGCTCCGCGTACTCCGCCTCGTCGATCGACCAGCCGATCCGGCGCAGGGCGGCCGTGCCCACGCGTACGGAGATGGGCTCGCTGTCCACGAGCACCCCGTCGCAGTCGAAGATGACCAGATCGACGCTCAAAGTCCGTTCCTTTCCCTTGATCCAATCTCCTGACATTCTGTCATTGCGCAGGTGGTAGCGTCTCTGTATCGCTTCACAAGACGCTAGTCCGCATAGTGAGACATCATGAAGACCTCCCCCCGACCGGTCGCGCCGAGCCGGTCCAGGATCGCGGCCGCCAGCCTCATCGGCACCGCGATCGAGTTCTACGACTTCTACATCTACGGCACCGCCGCGGCCCTGGTGCTCAACGCGGCCTTCTTCCCCGGCATGGATCCGGTGGCGGGCAGCCTGGCCGCGTTCTCGACGTTCGCCGTGGCGTTCATCTCGCGCCCGCTCGGCTCGGCCGTCTTCGGCCACTGGGGAGACCGGGTCGGCCGCAAGTCCATGCTGGTCGTGTCGCTGCTGGTGATGGGGCTCTCGACGGTGGCGATCGGGCTGCTGCCCGGCTACGCCGCGATCGGCGTGGCCGCGCCGGTGCTGCTGGTCCTGCTGCGGTTCACGCAGGGCATCGGGCTCGGCGGGGAGTGGGGCGGCGCGGCGCTGCTGGCCACCGAGCACGCGCCGCCCGGCAAGCGCGGCCTGTACGCGATGTTCCCCCAGCTCGGCCCGTCGGTCGGGTTCGTCGTGGCGAACGGGCTGTTCCTCATCCTCGGTGAGACGCTGAGCGACGAGCAGTTCGGGAGCTGGGGGTGGCGGCTGCCGTTCGTGGCGAGCCTGCTGCTCGTGATCGTCGGTCTGTACGTACGGCTGAAGATCTCCGAGACGCCGGTCTTCCAGGCGGCCATGGACCAGCGGCGGATCGCCAAGGTGCCGTTCGCCGGGCTCATCAGGCAGCAGTGGCGGCGCGTGCTGCTCGGCGCGGGCGCGATGACCATCGCCTACACGCTCTTCTACACCGCCACCACCTACTGCCTGGCCTACGGCACGACCACGCTGGAGATCCCGAAGACCACCATGCTCGGCCTGACCATGATCGGGGTGCTGTTCATGGCCGCGGGCACGGTGGCCTCCGCGATGGTCTCCGACCGCCTGGGCCGCCGCCGCACCCTGATCACCGGCACGGCGGTCGCGATCGCGTGGGGGCTGGTGATGTTCCCGCTGATGGAGACCAGGTCGATCTTCCTGGTGGGGCTGGCGCTGGCCGGCGCGCTCGGGCTGATGGGCTTGATCTTCGGGCCGATGGGCGCGTACCTGCCTGAGCTGTTCAAGACCGAGTTCCGCTACAGCGGCGCGTCGGTCGCCTACAGCCTTGGCGGGGTGCTCGGCGGCGCGGTGCCGCCGCTGGTCGCCACCAGCATGCAGGCCAGCGGCCTGAGCGTGATGGCGGTCGGCGGCTACGTCTCGGCCATGGCCGTGCTGAGCCTGCTCTGCCTGTTCGCGCTGCCCGAGACGGGCGACGAGTCGCTCTAGCTCGCGCTGCCCGGGTACGGGCGACGACCAAGTACATCTAGCTCACGCCGCCAGGGTGATGACGATCCCCGCAGCGGCGTCCCACGGCCGCGCTGATGCCCTCGGCCAGCGCGGCCGTGCCGTGTCCCGCCGTGGCGGCGGCGAAGATCGTCGTCAGGATGGCCAGGCCGAGCGAGCCCGCCCGTCTGCTTGACCGCCGGCTCGTCAGGCGGGCTCGTATCCGGGGAAGAGCAGGGACAGCTCGCGCGGGTAGGCCGCGATCAGGCGGAGCTCGTCGTCCGTGAGCGGCCGGCCGGTCATCGCGTTGCAGAGCTGGACCAGCCGGAACGCCAGGTCCTCGTCGGCAACCTCGGCCCCGAGCCCGTCCATGACGTGCCGGAAACCGGCCTTGCCGCCGTACTCGCCGGTCAGCACGACCCGGCCCGGCCGCGCGTGCCAGTCCTCGGGGAACGGGCCCAGCGACGCCTCGTCGTACAGCTCGTAGTTGCCGTGGTCCTTCAGCGCGCCGTCGGCGTGGATGCCCGACTCGTGCGCGAACGCGTTGCGTCCCACCCCGACCTGGTTGTACGGCAGCGGCTGCCCGAACGCGTAACTCGCCCACAGCCCGAACCTGCGCGCCCACGACAGATCGAGCGCGTCGCCGATCTGCGCGTCGACGCCGAAGCCGTGCTCGAACGCCAGGATGGTGGACAGCAGATCGGCGTTGCCCGAGCGCTCGCCGATGCCGTTCACGCAGGTGTTGACCCACGCGTCCTGGCCGGCGTCCAGGTCGCCGAGCGCGCCCGAGACGGAGTTCGCCACGGCCATGCCGAGGTCGTTGTGGCAGTGGGTCTCGATGGGCATCGCGGTGGCCGTGGCCAGCTTGGCGAAGCGCTCGCGGATCCGGTCGGGCGTGTCGCCGCCGATGGTGTCGCAATACCGTACGCGGTCCGCGCCCGCCTGCTTGGCCGCCAGCGCGAACTCCAGCAGGAACCCGTCGTCGGTACGCGAGCCGTCCTCGGCGTTCACCCCGACCGTCAGCGCGCCCGCCTGCTTGGCCACGCGGACCGCGGCCGTCATCTCCCTGATGATCGCGTCCCTGTCCAGGCGGCCACGGAACTTGTTCTGGATCATGTAGTCGGACGTCGAGATGGACAGGTTGTAGTGCCGCAGCCCGAGCGGCGCCGCCTTCTCCACGTCCTGCGGCACCCCCCGGCACCAGCCGGACAGCCTGAGGCTCCCGAACGCGCCCGCCTCGGCCAGCGCCACCTGCGCCCTGACGTACGGGACCTCGTGGAACAGGAACGGGAAACCGATCTCGGACTGCGCCACGCCGAGTTTGGCCAGATAGAAGTTGACCATGGTCTTGCCGAACTTCGACAGCCCGGTGCGCGCGGTCTGCACGCCGTCCCGGTTGGTCACATCGAGGAAATGAACTGTTGGCATGTCTTCACGTTGACATGCGCACTCAACATGGATCAATATTGATTTTCATCAACCTAGGAGGCGCGCCGGAGTGGAGTGGATCGACGCGGCCACGGCGGCCGAGCGGCTGGGCGTGAAACCCGCGACGCTGTACGCGTACGTGAGCCGGGGGGTGCTGCAACGGCGGCACGGCGACGACGGGCGCCGCAGCCTCTTCTCCGCCGAGGAGATCGAACGCCTGGCGCGCCGCGGACGGCCGCGCAGCCAGCCGCCGGAGCTGGTGATCGAGTCGGGCATCACGGCGCTCGGCGTGGATCGGCCGTACTACCGGGGGATCGACGCGCTGGGGCTGGCGGGCACGGCTCGCTTCGAAACGGTCGCCGAATGGCTCTGGACCGCCGACCCAGCCCTCCGGCCCGACCTGCACGTGCCGGACGCCCACGTGCCCGGCCCCCTCCGCTCGGACTCCCGTCTGCCGGACCCTCACAAGCCGGGCTCCCGCCCGCCGGACGCCCACGTGCCCGGCTCCCGCCCGCCGGACGCCCACGTGTCCGACTCCCGCCCGCCGGACTTCCGCGCGCCCAACGAGGATGCCCGGGGGAGTCAGGAGGATCCCTGGAGGTGCGAGCCAGGCGCGCTGAGCGCCGCCGTGACCGCTCAGCGTGGCCTGCCCGGCGACCTGCTGCCTCTCGACCGCCTCCAGGTGATCACGACCGTGCTCGGCGCGTCCGACTCCCTCCGCTACCAGCTCGACCCCGTCTCCGTGGCCGCCACCGGCCGCCGCCTGATCGCGGGCCTGGTCGACGCCCTGCCACAGCTCAGCGAGCCGCAGGGCGAGTCGATCGCCGAGCGCCTGTGGTCCCGCCTGTCGCCCCGCCCCGCCACTCCGGCGATGCTCCACGCCGTACAGGCCGCCCTGGTCCTGCTCGCCGACCACGAGCTGGCCGCCTCCACCCTGGCCGCCAGGGTCGCCGCCTCCGCCAAGGCCGACCCGTACGCGGTGGTCCTGACGGGCCTCGGCGTGCTCGGCGGGCCGCTGCACGGCGGCGCGTCGTACGGGGCCGAGCGGCTGCTGGCCGAGGTCGCCGAGCCGGGCCAGGCCGCCCGGGCGATCTCCGAGCGGGTACGCCGCGGCGAGCGCATCCCGGGCTTCGGCCACAGCGTCTACAGGAACGGCGACGGCCGCGGCGCCGTCCTGCTCGACCTGGTCAAGGAGGCCGCCCCGGGGCACGAGCGGATCGCCGCCGTCGCGGCCGTGCTGGCCGAGATGCGCCGCCGGCGGCTGCCCGAGCGCAACGTCGACTTCGCCCTGGCCACCCTCACCGCCGTCAGCGGGATGGTGAGCGGCGCGGGTGAGGCCATCTTCGCGGTCTCCAGGGTGGCGGGGTGGCTGGCGCACGCGATGGAGGAGTACGAGCGCGGCGCCCTCCTACGCCTGCGCGCCTCCTACACCGGCCCACCCATCACGTAGCCGCTCAACTGGGTCAGCCGGCTGTCCTGTCGACGTATGCCGCCAGTGCCCGGACCCGCTCGGCGTGCTGGTCGTGCCCGATGATCACCGGCGGGTCGTTGTACGGCATCGCGTCCGAGGATCGCCGCAGCTTGATGTACTGGCCACAGGCATCGATCGCGTACGGCTCCATGTCGTCCTGCAGCGCCCCGATCACTGTGATCCCGTACGTCTCCCCGATCCTCCTGAACAGCGCCACCGCCTCCCTGCGATGCTCCTTGCCCAGGTTGCGGCCCAGCTCGTCGAGCACCAGGCACAGATGCCCGCCCCCCGACGAGGCGATGGCCGCCGCGCACACCAGCTTGACCGCCTTCTCGTCCATGAGCGCGGTGTTGGCCCGCCGGTTGTACGGCACGAACCCCTGCCCCTCGCCCCGCCGCCACTTCGGCGTCACCCGCCACTGCCAGCGCTGCTCGGGATCGGCGGGCGCCGGCGGTACCGGGAACTCCAGCGTCGCCCCGTAACCGCCGTAGGAGGTGTCGAGCTTCTCGAACTCCTCGGCCACCCGGGTCAGCCGCGCCTTGATCGCCGCCGTCAGCGCCGCCCGGTGCACGGCCGTGGACTGCGCCGCCTCTTCCGCGCCCCTGGCCGCCGCCGCCAGGTCGCGCTGCCTGGTCACGATCTGGGCCTCGATCTGGCGTCGCTGGTGGCGTTCGTACTCCTCCTGCGCCCGCAGGTAGGAGGCCAGCGACCCGCACACCGCCGCGAACGTCGCCTGCTCCCTGGCCGTGCTCCCGCCCCGCTCGCTCAGCAGGAACCGCAGCTCCTCCGGGATCTCCGCGTTCTCCTCCGGGAACGTGTCACGCAGCGCCTGGTCGAAGTGCCGCTCGGCGATCCGCCACCACTCCTCGGCGGCGCGCGGCCGCTCCTCCTCGGGCAGCGCCGTCAGCCATTCGCGGGCCGTCTCCACCGTGCCGCCCCAGTCGGCGGCCAGCGCGTCGAGCTTGAGCGACTCGCGTTCGGCGCCGACCTTGGCCTCCTGGCCGCGCGCCTGCGCCCGCTCGGCCTCGTGCCGCTGCCGCCGCCCCTCCAGCCGCTCGATCTCCATGTCCCTGGTCCTGGCCCGGAAGTCCAGCGTCCCGGTCTGCCGCTCGGCCTCGGCGACCTTGGGGGTCAGCTCCTCGATCGCCGCGTTCAGCTCGCCCAGCCTGGCCCGCCGCTCGCCCAGCTTGGCCTCCAGCTCGGCCAGCCGCACCCCGGCCCTGGCCCCCTCCAGCCGCCGCTGCGCCTCGGCGACGGCGTCCTCCCCATCGTGTACGGCCTGCGCCGCCGTCTCCTGAACGTCCTTCGCCCGGTGCAACCGCTGCTCGGCGGCCTTGATCCGAGCCTCCCGCCCGGTCGCCACCCCGTCGAACGCCCCGACGACGCTCACCCCGGCCGCGCTGACCAGCACGGAACCGGGCAGGTCCGCCAGCGCGGCCGCGGCGGCGTCGAGGTGCGCGGCGTCCACGATCACCGCATGCTCGTTCGGCCACCCCCGCAACTCATCCAGCGCCAGCGCGCGAAGCTCTGCGCCGGCGGCGGCGCCGTCGTCGGCCGGCTTGCCGAAGCGAGCCTTGAGCGCGGCACTCAGCGACTCGGCGCTCTCCTCCCCGGAACCGTCCGCCTGGCCGCGCAGCGAGCGCGTGGCGCCGGAGCCGCCGGAGGTGCTCGCGTGGGCGGAGTCCCTGGCCTGCTCTGCCACGTCCAGGGCATCGAGCAGGCCGGTCGCGCCGATGCCCGCCGCTGTCAGGGCGTTGAGCTGGGCCGCCGCCGGTCCGCCCTCGGCGTCGTCGAGCGCGGCCTGGGCCGAGGACACCTCCCGGTCGGCCACCCCGAGCGCCTTGAGCGCCTCGTTGAGCCGGAGCCTGACCTCGCCCAGCTCCCGCTCGGCCGTGGGCACGTCACGCCCGTCCGCGAACCTGCGCGTCTCCTCCAGCGCCGGGATCAGCCCGCGCAGCTCGTCGGCGGAGTTCTCCGCCACCGCGCGGTCGGCGTCGAGCTTGGCCGCCCGAGCCTGCATCGCGGCCAGCTCCTTGCGCGCCTGGGAGACCTGCCGGTCGAGGGTGTCCTCCCGCAGCGTCGCGATCTCCGCCTTGACCAGGGCGATCGCCTCGGCGGCGGTCTCGCCGGCCGCGTGGTGGCGTTCGAGGTCGGCGGCCAGGGCCTCGTCCTTGTCCGCCGCGTCGGCCAGCTTGCGCGCCTGCCTGCCGCGCCAGCACCGCAGCGCGTCCGCCAGGCGCACGCGCGCCTGGTCACGCCGGTCGAACGTGGTCAGCAGCGCCTTCGACTCCGCCTCGAACTCCGCCAGCCGATCGGAGGCCTGCGCCGCGCGCACCCGCTTGGAGTGCTCGTCGCGGCGGGCCTCACGCTCCTGTTCGAGCTCGGCGTCCAGGCCGGTGAGTGCGGCGATGGCCTCGAAGACGCGTTCGGGGGAGATCTCGTTGAGCGGCTGGGAGAGCAGGTTGGTGGCGACCTTGCTGCGTACGGAGGTGGACAGGAACGACACGCACCTGACCCGATCGCCGTAGAGCACCTTGGTCAGGTCGCGGGCCACCACGTCACGCCGGCCGGCCGACTTCGGCAGGGACGCCCAGATCTCGTCGGCCCGTGCCACCCGCTCGGCCTCGGACTGGGACGCCGCCAGCTGCACGCCCTCCCGCCAGCGGATCTCCAGGTGCGGCGCCTCCTGATTGACCTTGAGCCACACGGTGACGGCACCGCCCGAGGTGTCGGGCACCTCGAAGAGCTCCCCGCTCGGCTCCTCTTCGTCCACGTCCGCCCCGAGAACCAGCTCCGCACCCGTCTGGGACCCGGCGTCATCCACGGAATCCACGGAATCCACGGACGCGGCCGATCCGGGGTCGGCCGGTGCGGGGGCGAAGCCGTCCATGCCGGGCGGGCCGAAGACGCCCACGATGTAGCCGTGGTCGGCGCTCGCCCACTGGCGGGCGCCGGCACCACTGGCCAGCTCGGCGTTGAACAGCAGCTCCGACACCGCCTTCGCCCCCGAGGCGAAGCGCCACTGCTCGTCACCGAGCAACGCGGTGATCGAGGCGATGAACGATGACTTGCCCGCCCCGTTGGAGTCCTTCGGCCCGGCACCGGCCACCACGATGAGCGTTCCGGGGACGGTGGGCACCGGATGGGTCGAGAGCCGCGAAATGTTGACCGCTTGCACCGCGATCAGCACCCGGTCCCCGACGACGTTCTCCATCTGCGACACCTGTAACCCCCGTAAGCCTTTCCTTTGTCATGACGCCGGTCTGTCCGTCCCGCCCGTGCGGGTGCGCGCTCAGCGTGCCGATCTCCGCGACCGTACGGCCGCCGCGAGCGGTGTGTTCGGCCCGGCCGCCAGGATCAGCTCCTCCTGCAACCGCCGCCGGGCCGCTGGGGTCAGCCGGTGGAACTGCGGGCCCGGCACATAGCCGCCCGCCTCCTCACCCGCCTTGACCTGGCCCAGCAGCCCCGCGTGCCGCAACACCCGCAGCGCCGCCTCCAGCTCGCCGATCGGCAGCTGGGTGTGGCGGCGCAGCTCGTCCACCGGGGTGGGGTGCGGCGACATCCAGGAGTCCTCCGGCAGCAGCCCCTCTGCCCTGGGGATCGCCACGGAGTGCACGAGGACGAGCGTCAGCACGGCCCGCTCGCTCACACCCAGCCGCGCTCCCGCCCCGCCACCCCCCACCCTGAGCCCCGGCCCCGCTTCCCCGCCCACGCCGTTGCCTGACCCGGCCGTCTCGCCCACGCCGATGCCGTCGCCCGCCCCAGTCGTCGCGCTAGGGTCGCCGCCTGACCCGGCTGCCTCGCTCACCCCAGCGCCGTTGCCCGCTCCGGCCGTCTCGCTCACGCTGCTGCCGTCGCTCGACCCGGGCGTTGCGCTCGCATCGTCGCCCGACCTGGCCGCCTCGCCGCCTAGGCCGGTGCTGTCGCCCGGTCCGGGCGCCGCGCCCACGCCCGCGCTGTCGCCCGTTCTGGCCGTTTTGCCCACGCCCGCTCTGGATGCCGCGTCCGTACCGCCGTTCGGCGCAGACGGCGGTGGTGGCGCGGACGGCACGGACGGCTCGGATGGCGCGACCGCGGTGCCTTCTGGGCCGGGGGTCGAGGGGGCGGACGGCTGTTGGACGTCGGCTTCGGTGAAGGCGGCGGCGGAGGTGTCGTCGTAGCCGGAGGTCCAGCGGTCACGGTGGTGGATCAGCGTACGTCCGCGCCTGGACAGCATCTCGCCCAGCGTGTGGCGCAGCGCCGGGTCGCGCAGGGCCGCGAAGCGGACCTCCTGCACCGGCTCGGCGGCCAGCTCCACCACCATGAACGCGGCCACCAGCTCCGCCCGCCGCCGCTCGTCATAGGCTCCCAGCAGGTCCTCGAACTCGGTCGCGCCCCCCTCGACCCGTCCCCCTGACGCGGCGCCCGGGTCGGGGGCAGGCTGGGCGGCGGCCACGATGTCGGCGTCGCCCACCACCGTGAGCTCCGGGTTTTCGGGCTCGGGCAGGCGGCGGACCAGCTCCTGCAACTGGGCGTGCGACTCGACCGGCCACAACGCGCAGCGCGGCCCCAGGACGACCACGCCGTCGTCCAGGACGATCCACGCGGAGTCGTGCAGGCGGCGCAGCGCGCCGATCGCCCAGTTGCGCATCAGGTCATCGGTACGGCCGATCAACGCGCGATAGGTGTCGAGCACCAGCTCCACAGGCGCCGGAGCGCCGGGCCACGGGTCCACGGAAAGATCGTTCCAGCAGCATTTGAGCACGGCGGCCAGGACGCGGCGGGTCTCGCCGGACCGCTCCACGTTGACCGGCGCCACCTGGTATTCCTCCAGCAACGACGGCGTCACCCCGTCGGGCCACACCGGCAGGGCCAGCCCGGTGGAGTCGGGACGCGTCAGGCGCGTCATCCCGGGCGGCGCGGCCACCCCGGCGCCCAGCCACAACGGCCCACCCGCACGGGCCCGCACATGCGCGACGCGCCCATCGGCCGGTCCGGACCGCCGCCTCTTCGCGGAGCCCCCGGAACCCGAGCCCCCGGAACCCGAGCCCCCGGAACCCGAGCCCCCGGAACCCGAGCCCCCGGAACCCGAGCCCCCGGAACCGGAGCCCCCGGAACCCGAGCCCCCAAAGCCGGAGCCGGAGCTCCCGGAGCCGCCGGAAGCAGGGGACGGATGCGTCTCGTCGGGCGCAGACTCGCCGGTGGCGGGCATCAGGTGCGCTCCAGAAAGCCGTGGGACAGCCAGGCCGGCTCGCGCCCCGGATCGATCGTGAGCCCATCGGACCAGGTCAGCCGATAAGGCAGCTCAGGCCGCAGATCGACGGTCGTCAGGTCGGCGAGCACCCGCCGGGCCGACGGCCAGTCGGCCCCGAGCACGTCGGACAGCGCCACCCGCGAATCGGCCCCCAGCAGGGACTCGGCCACCTGCGTCAGACGCTCCATCGCGGCGCTGGGCGAGGAGTCGAGCGAGTCGCCGGGCCCGGGATCGGGCAGGTTGGAGCGCGGGGGAGTGGGCTGGGCCGGGGCGGGACGCGGGGCCTCGTCCACGGCACGCGCGATCGCGGCCGGATCGTGCCACGGCGCGGGCGCGTCGAACACGAACCCGTCGAGCACCGCCGCCAGCCGCTCCCTGGACGCCGTCTGCGCGAACGTGCGCCACGTCTCCGTCGGCAGCAGCGTCAGGTTGCGGGTGGTGCCCGCCGAGTCGGCCAGGCGGCCGGCCGCGCGGCGGGAGGCGTCGCTGTAGGCGTAGATGGCCGCGCGCAGGTCGGTGCAGACCCGGTCGAGCTCCGGCCAGCGGGTCAGGATCGTGCCGTGCAGCCCCTGCGCGCGCCGCGCGATCTCCTCGGTGCCCCACAGCTTGGGGGCCTGCTCGCGCAGCTCCTCGATCGTGCCCATGGTGAGGGTGATCAGCTCCAGCGCCCACAGCCGGAACGCCCGCGCCATGTTGGCCGCGCTCTGCCTGGCCTCCTCCATGGTGGTGCGCGGGTCGGCGACGTTGAGGTCTTCGAGCGCCAGCAGCCGGTGCATCTCGGACTGGCCGCCGTCGTCCATCATCCGCCGGATGAACATCAGCCCCACCACGCTGGTGAACGACGCGCGGTAGCGGAGCTGGTTGGGCTTGGGGAACACCTCGCGGATCGCGCCGAGCCCCTTGAGCACCCGCAGCCGGTTGTCGAACTGGTCGCCGGGATAGGCCCGGCAGGCGAAGCGCATCTGCTCGTGCGTCAGCCACTCCTCGCCCGCCTCCGCGAACGCGGCGAACAGCGTCTCGGCGATGTCGACCAGGGCCGGGTCGTCGACGACCGCGCCGCTGTCGCGCGCCAGCGCGGCGAACATGCGGCGGTAGGTCGACAGGACCGCCTCGTCGGTGAGCACGGCGTCGAAGGTCAGCTCGGGCATAGGGGCTGGGACGGGGACTGGCACGGGGACTAAGGTACGGCTTCGCACCGACACTCTCAGAACTCAACGCGGCTACCAGCCGGTACATACGCGCAAGGGACGGCTGGGCGCTAGGGTGATGCCCGGTAATACGGGGGCAAACGCTCTGTAATCGTACATACGGGGTGAGTGACGGGTGCGGATCCGCGTGCTCCGAGGTGATCGAGCCACAGCGCTGATCGCCGGTGTGGTGGCCACGATCCTGGTCGCCGCGGCGGCGTGGTTCGGCGTGGGTGTCTCCAGCGCCAATCCCAAGCTGGCCGACGTCGGCGCCTGGCTCTGGACCGCGGCAAGGGGCAAGATCGTGCACGTCAACGGCCTGTCCGGCGAGGTGGACGGCTACCTCAACGACAAGGCGGGCCGTCAGCTGCGGGTCGTGCAGGACGGCGGGAACGTGCTGCTCGTCGACGACGGCACCGGCTACGTCAGCCGCGTCGAGCCGGGCCAGCTCAGCGTCGCCCAGACCCGCGACCTCGGCGCGGCCGGGCTCCAGCTCGCCGTGTCCGGCACGACCGGATACGCCGTGGACCCCGCGACCGGCAAGATCCAGCAGATCGACCCGGCCACCCTCAACGCCGTGGGCGCGCCGATCACCCTCCAGGGACCGCTGGGCGCGGCCCGCATCGACGGCGGCGGCCGGCTGTGGGTGCCGGTGACCGCCAAGGGCGAGGTCGTACCGGTGTCCCAGGGTGTCGCGGCGAGCCCGCTCAAGGTCGGCGAGCCCGGCGAGGAGCTGTCGGTCACGATCGCCGGCAGCCTGCCGGTCGTGGTCAACACCAGGGCCGCCACCGCCACGATCATCGGCGAGGACGGCGGCGTCGGCGAGATCACGCTGCCCAAGGGCGTGGCCCAGGCCCCCAAGGGCGGCGTGCTCACGCCCGCCACGACCGAGGGCTCTCTGGTGCCGGTGCTGACGCCCGGCGACTCCGGGCTGCTCGTGGTGATCGACACCGCGTCCAACTCGGTGCTCAGCACCAAGTTCGCCGCGGACGACCCCGGCAAGCTCGGGGTGCCGCAGGTGCTCGGCTCGAAGGTGTACGTCCCCGACCAGGCCAGCGGCTCGCTGATCGTCTGGGACAGCGCGGCCGGCGGCAACCCCACCACGCTGCGGGTGGCCGAGCAGCCGGGACCGGTGGACGTGTTCGTCAAGGACGGCCTGCTCTGGGCCAACGACGAGAACGGCGACAAGGCGGTCGTCATCGACCCCGAGGGCCGCAAGCACGACGTGGACAAGGACGACTCCGACGTACCGGGTCCGACGAACACCCCCAAGCCCAAGCAGACGCCGCGCCCCGACCCCACGCGCAGCGACACCCAGCCGGAGCCGGACCCCGAGCCGATCAAGACGACCACCGCGCCCCGGCCCACGCGTACGGCGGACAGCGAGCCGTCCCGTGAGCCCACCAGGAAGCCCACCCCCACGGCGACGCCGACCGCCACGCCCACGGCGGGGCCGCCCTCCGCGCCCGGCGGCGTGAGCGCCAGGTCGGGCCCCGGCAAGGTGACGGTCGGCTTCAGCCCGTCCGCCGGCGGCAAGGTCGAGCGCTACACGCTGAAGACGACCGGGGACGGCCGCTCCGAGCCGGAGTCGGTGAACGCGAACGGGCCGTTCCAGTTCGAGTTCACGGGCGGGGACTGCGCGAAGGAGTACACGTTCGTGGTGGTCGCGCACTGGTCGGGCGGCGAGGTGGCGTCGGAGCCGAGCGCCGGGGCCAAGCCGTGCGTCGCGCCCGGCTCGCCGAGCGGCTTCACCGCCAAGGCCAAGAACCGGGGCGCCGAGCTGAGCTGGAGCGCCCCCGCGAACGCCGACGACGGCGTCACCTACGAGCTCACCGGGGCGGCGGCCAACAACGCAGTCAAGGGCACCTCGTTCACCGTGGAAGGGCTCAAGAACAACCAGAAGCACGCGTTCAAGCTCAAGGCCAAGAACGCGGCGGGGGAGAGCCCGGACGTTGCCACGGCCGAGGTGGACCTGGCCTATCCGCGCCAGCAGTACAAGAACGCCAGCAACGAGGACACCAACACGATCATCCGGACGGGCCCGTCGGCAGGCGCGGAAGCCGGGAGGATCCCGCAGAAGGTGTACATCACCCTGACGGTGATCTGCCAGGTCAAGGGCGCGTCCTACACCGACACCTCCACCGGCAAGTCCAGCGACATCTGGAACCGGATCGAGAGCCAGTACGGCAACGGCTACCTGAACGACACTCTGGTGGCGACTCCGGACGGCGGCTTCCCCGAGGGGCCGCTCTTCGAGTGCACCGACTGAGAAGGGGACTCAGTTGACCCAGTACAACTATCAGGACCAGTTCGAGCAGACCGCGCAGCCCTACCAGCAGCAGCCGCCGTCGCAACCGCAACAGCCGCAGCAGCTCGCCGGCCAGTTCGCGCAGCGGTTCCAGCTGCTCGCCACCAACATCGAGCGCATCATCCGCGGCAAGCACGAGGCCATCGAGCTGGCCCTGATCTGCCTGTTCTCCGAGGGGCACCTGCTCATCGAGGACGTGCCGGGCACCGGCAAGACCACGCTCGCCCGGTGCGTCGCGGCCAGCGTGGACGCCGAGTGGCGGCGCATCCAGTTCACGCCCGACCTGCTGCCCAGCGACATCACCGGCGTGTCGATCTTCAATCAGGCGCACCAGAAGTTCGAGTTCCACGAGGGGCCGGTCTTCGCGAACATCGTGCTCGCCGACGAGATCAACCGTGCCTCGCCGAAGACGCAGGCCGCGTTGCTGGAGGTCATGGAGGAGCGCCGGGTCACGGTGGACGCCGAGCCGCATCCGGTGCCCAGGCCGTTCCTGGTGGTGGCCACCCAGAACCCGGTCGACATGGACGGCACGTATCCGCTGCCCGAGGCCCAGCTCGACCGGTTCCTGATGAAGATCTCCGTCGGTTATCCCGACCACGTCTCCGAGGTCGAGGTGCTCAAGGGCATGCCGACCGGGCCGCAGGTCGAGCGGCTGCCGGTGGTGGCGCGGGCGTCGGACGTGGCCGGGATGATCGACTTCGCCTCGCGCATCCACGTGGCCGACCAGGTCTACGACTACATCGTGGCGGTGTGCGGCACCACCCGTACGAGCCCGCACCTGCGGCTCGGCGCCAGCCCGCGTGGCAGCCTCGCGTTGCTGCGGGCCGCCAGGGTCAAGGCCGCCGCCGCCGGGCGGCACTACGTGGTGCCCGAGGACGTGAAGGCGCTGGCCGTACCGGTGCTCGCGCATCGGCTGATCCTCACGCCCGAGGCCGAACTGCGCGAGGTCACCGCCGCGGCCGTGCTCGGCGAGATCCTCGCCGGGATGCCGGTGCCGCAGGCGGCGTAGGTGCACACCCCGCCGGCCGCCGCGAGCGGACAGGCGCACACCCCACCAGGCGCGGCGAGCGGACCTGCGGCGAGCAGGCCTGGGGCGAGCGGGCTCGCCGCGGTGCTGACGCCGCTGGGCTGGGGCACGCTGGCCGGTTGCGTGCTCCTGTACGCGGCGGGGTTCGCGCTCGGCTACCCGGAGCCCGTCGTGCTGGCCACGGGCGGGCTGCTCGCCCTGCTGACGGCGCTCGCGTGGACCGCGCCGAAGCCCAGGCTGGAGGTCCACCGCGAGGTCACCCCGCTCAAGGTGCCGCGCGGCGAGGCGGCCGTGGCCGTGCTGAGCGTCACGAACCTCGGCCGCCAGGGCCTGTCCGGCCTGCGCGCCCAGGACCGGATCGGCGCGTCGGAGCACATGATCGACCTGCCCAGGCTGCCCAAGGGGGCGGTGCGCACGGTGTCGTACCCGCTGCCCACCGAGGTCCGCGGCGAGATCTGGGTCGGCCCGCTCCGCCTGGTGCGCGCCGACCCGTTCGGGCTCACCCGCCGCGTCAGGGAGTACGGCCGGCCCGCCACCCTCCTCGTACGCCCGCGCACCGTCCCGCTCCCCGTCCCCCCGTCCGGCAAGGCCCACCACCTGGAGGGTCCCACCAGCGACAACGCCCCCAGCGGCACGGTCACCTTCCACACCCTGCGCGAGTACGTCGTCGGCGACGACCTCCGGCACGTCCACTGGCGGTCGAGCGCCCGCACCGGGACGCTGATGGTCCGCCAGCTCATCGACGCCAGCCTGCCCACCACCACGGTCGTGCTCGACACGCGGGGCATGACGGAGCTGGCCGTCGACGCCGCGGCTTCGGTCGCGCTGGCCGCCGCCAAGGCCGGATTCCCGGTACGGGTCCGCACCGGCGACGGGCCGCCCCCGAGTAACAAGACCGACGCCGACACGGTTCTGGACTGGCTCGCCACGGTTCAGGAGGGCCGGGGCTCGGTCACGGAGACGATGCGCCTGGCCCGCGGCGGCGGGTCCCTGGTGCTGGTCACGGCGGACCCGGCCGAGGCGGGACGGGTCGCGGGGGTACGCCGCCGCTTCGACCGGGTCATCTGCGTATATGTCGGGACTGGTTCGGTCGGCGTCCCCGGCGTCACGGTCATGCCGATCGCCGCGCTCGACGAGCTCCCGCTCGCGTGGGGCGCCCGATGACCCGAGGGCAGGAGGCGGCCGGCTGGCGGCGGCTCGCGGGGCTGGTCGTCGTGGCGGCCGTGGCCGGCGTGGCGGGCTGGGGGTTCCATCGGGTCTTCCCCGGCACCGGGCTGCTGCTCGCGATCGTCCCCGCCGCCGTCGCCCCCGCGCTCGTCGCGGCGCTCACCTCCCGGCGGCCCCTGTGGCTGGCGCTCGCGCTGGACGTCGTCCTCTGGTTCGCCGGCACCATCCCGCTCTACCAGGGCCTGCGGCCCGCCGTGCTGGCCGACGTGGCGAACTCATGGCATGCCCTGCTCACCACCCTCCTCCCCGCCCAGCCGGAGCCGCGGCTATTGGTGCTGGTGCACACGCTCACCTGGGCCGCCGCGGCGATCGGCGCCGAGACTCTGACCCGTACCAGGACGAAGATCGCCGCGGCCGTCCCCGCCCTCGTCGTCTACGGCGTCGCGCTCCTGTTCGGCGTCGACGGCGAGGGGTCGAACCTGCCGGTCGCGGCGGCCCTGTTCGTGCTCATCGCCGCGCTGGCCCTGCTGCGGGACGAGCGGCCCCCGCTCTGGCTCCTCGCCGGGCTCCCGGCCGCCGCCGTGCTGGCCGCGCTCGCGCTGGTGATGGGCCCGCTGCTGCCGGTCGCCGCGCAGCCGTACAACCCGCGTGAGCACGTCGAGCCGCCCGCGCCCGTACGCGTCGACAGCGTCAGCCCGCTCGACCGCGTCTCGGCGTGGCTGCAGATCCCGGACAGGGAGCTGTTCACCGTCAAGGCCGACAAACCGCTCAACTGGCGGCTGGCCGTCCTCGACCGGTACGACGGCGTCCGCTGGACCTCCGATGCCCGCTTCCAGCCCACCGGCGGCCGGGTGCCGGAGGGCGACTGGACGGGCAAGGCGGACGTCGTACGCCAGAAGGTGACCTTCAACGGGCTGCCCGGCACCTGGCTGCCCGCGGCCGAGCGGCCGGTGGAGGTCGGCGGCGTGCGCGGGCTGGCGGTCGATCCCGAGAGCGGATCGCTGCTGGCCGGGACGAAGCCCGTCAAGGGGTTCAGCTACGAGGTGACCTCGCGGGTGGCCAAGCCGTCCAAGGACGACCTGCTGGCGGCCGCCCCCGTCACCGATCCCGGCCTGACCGCCTTCCCCGCCGGGCCCCAGGAGAAGCTGTTCCGCCGGCTCGCCCAGGAGGCCACGAAGGGCGCCGACGTGCCGATCAAGCAGGCGTACCGGCTGCAGAGCTACCTGCGCACGAACGCCAGCTACGACGTCACCGCGCCGCCCGGCCACTCGCTCAAGGGGCTGGAGTTCTTCCTGCAGACGACGCATCGGGGGACGTCGGAGCAGTTCGCGAGCACGTTCGCGCTGATGGCCAGGACGCTCGGGCTGCCGTCGCGGGTGGTGGTGGGGTTCAGGCCGGGGCAGGTTTCTGGCGGCGTTTATCACGTTAAATCGGGACATGTGATGGCGTGGGCGGAGATCAAGTTCGACAAGCTGGGGTGGCGGCCGTTCTACCCGACGCCGGGGCGCAGCGGCGCCAAGGACGACCACGAGGTCGCCTCCTCGGCGATCGAGGAGAGCGAGGAGCTGGAGGGCGAGTTCACCCAGGGCGGGAGCGACCGGCCCAAGACGACCCAGCCGCAGGCCACAGGTAACGGCGAGGAGCCGGGGAGCGGCCTGTCGCCGTGGGTGGTGGCTGCGGTGGCGGGCGGCGTCCTGCTGGCGGGGTATGCGGGGGTGGCGGCCGCGCTGCCGTGGTGGCGCCGGCGCGGCCGGCGCCAGGGCCACGGGCCTGAGCAGCGGGTGCTCGGCGCGTGGCGGCAGACGTGCGACGACCTGGGGTTGAGGGGTCAGGACGCGCTGACCGCCGAGGACATCGTGATCCGCCATTCGGGCGATATTTCGGCACATCTTCGGCCGTTGGCCGAAATTTCAAACTTCGTCCGGTACGCCCCCGAGGCCGTCACCGAAGCGGCGGCCACGGCGGCCTGGCAGCGCAGCGACGCCATCCGCAGAGCCGTACGCACCGCCACGCCCTTCACCATCCGCCTGCGCAACCGCCTGCTCCTGCGCTGACGCCCGCACACCCGTGACGACGCCCGCTCCTGGGATGATGCCCGGATGAGAAGCGTCGAGGCCCAGCTCCTGCACCGCCCGCCGGGCCTGGCGGCGGGCGAGATCGTCCGGCGGCTCGGGGCGATGCAGGCCCAGGACGTCCCGGCCGCCCTGCTCGCCTTCCGCGCCCGCTCGGCCACCCTCTCCAGAGGCGACGTCGAAGCCGCCTGGCAGTCCCGCGAGATCGTCAGGACCTGGGGCCCGCGCGGCACGCTGCACTTCGTGCACGCCGACGACCTCCCCTGGATCCACGCCCTGACCGGCCAGAGCACCGGCACGCTGCGCCGCCTGGCCGAGGAGGGCGTCACCGGCGACGACCTGCTCGCGCTCATCGGCGCGGCGCTCGAAGGACAGGGCCCGCTCACCAAGGCCGACCTGGCCGAACGCCTGGCGGGCCGGGCGAGCGGCCAGGGCATCGTGCATCTGGTGGCGCTCGCCGCCCACCACGGCCTGGCCGTCCTGGGACCCCTGCGCGCCGGAAAACCCACCTACGTCCACGCGGCCGACTGGCTGGGCGCCCCGATCACGCCCGAGCCCGACCGCGAACGCGCGCTGAAGGAACTGGCCGTCCGCTACCGCCGCGCCCACCACCCGGCCGCCCCCGAGGACCTGGCCGCCTGGTCGGGCCTGCCGCTCGGCGCGGCCCGCACCGCCTGGGGCCTGGCCGCCGCCCACCCGCCGCCCCCGGCGGAGGAGCCGGTCGCCCGCCTGGCCCCCGCCTTCGACGAGTTCCTGATGGGCTGGCGAAGCAGGGACCCCATCCTGGCTCCCGAGCACGCCAAGGACGTGTTCCCCGGAGGCGGCATCCTGCGCCCCGTCGTGCTCGTGGACGGCGTCATCAGAGGCGTGTGGGGGCGCAAGGGCGCGCAGGTGAGCGTGCGGCCGTTCGGCGAGCTGCCCGGCGGCCTGCTCGACGACGAGATCGCCGACGTGCGCCGCTTCCTCGCCTGACGGACGCTACCGTGTACGCGCATGACCGATCACACGGAGTCACGGGGTAATCGCTGGCTGGTGCTCCTGCTCTGCTGGGCCTCCTTCACGATGACCTCCGCCGACCGCTCGGCGTGGGGCCCGGCCTCCGCCGAGGTCGGCGCGGGGCTGGGGGTGTCGCTGGCCGGGCTGGGCGGGTTCGCGACCGCGTACTACGCCGGCTACGTGATCGCCAGCGCCTTCGGCGGCGTGCTGGCCGACCGGCTGGGCGGGCGGGTGGTGCTGTCGGGGTCGCTGTTCGCGGCGGGCGCGTTCATGGTGCTGTTCGGGTCGAGCCCGTCGGCCGGGGCGGGCCTGGCGCTGCAGGCGCTCATCGGCCTGTTCGCGGGCGCGGACTACGCGGCGGGCGTCAAGCTCGTCACGGCCTGGTTCGGGGAGCGGCGGCGCGGGACCGCGGTGGGCGTCTTCCTGACCGCCACCTCGCTCGGCACGGTGCTCGCCAACGCGATCGTGCCCACGTTGATCGAGGGGTCCGGCTGGCGGGCCTCGTACCACCTGTTCGGCGGCGTCTCGATGGCGCTGGCCGTGCTGTGCCTGCTCCTTCTGAAGGACGGAGTGAGCGCGGGGGAGTCGGCGTGGCCGGACCCGCGCCCGCTGCTGGCCGACCGGAACCTGCTGCTGCTCGGACTGGCCGGGTTCGGCGGCCTGTGGGGCACGTACGGGTTCGTCACCTGGTCCAACACCCTCATGGTCAAGGGCGGCGGGATCGACCCGGTGACGGCGGGCGGCGTGGTCGTGCTGTTCGGGATCGTGGCGGTGGTCTGCAAGCCGCTGATCGGCCTGGTGACCGACGTCGCGGGATGGGGGCGCAAGGTGCCCGCGGCCGTGGTGCTGCTGTACTTCTCGTTCGCGCTGCTGGTGTTCGGGACGATGGACTCGGCGGGCGCGTTCCTGGCCGTGGCGCCGTTCCTGGGGCTGGGGGCGTACCTGTACAGCCCGCTCATGGTGGCGATGATCCCCGGGCTGTCCGGCGAGCGGCTGACCGGGTCCGCGGCGGGCGCGACGAACGCGTTGTGGCAGCTCGGCAGCGTCACCGTGCCGCTGGTGATCGGCGCGGTCTACCAGGCCACCGGCTCCTTTCCGGCCGCCTTCGCGGCGCTGGCCGCCGGTCCGCTGGCGGGGGCCGTGCTGATGGCGTTCGTACGAGAAGGACAGACCGTGAAAGTAAACCGGGGCATCGGGTGATAAGAGATGACACTGATGCGTCGGAAGGTTGTACATGACGGGGGAGAGCATGGCGTCACGGGTGCCGTGGGGGGCCCGCGCGCCGGGGGTGCTGGACGACACGGAGGGGTTCGCCGTGGTGTTCGGCACGTATTTCGGGGAGATCCACGCGTACGTCGCCCACCGCCTGGGCCCGGACCACGCCGAGGACATCGTCGCGGAGACCTTCCTGACGGCGTTCCGCAAGCGCGGGCACTACGACCCGTCCCGCGCGGGCGTGCGCGCCTGGCTCTACGGCATCGCCACGAACCTCATCGGCAAGCACCGCCGCCTCGAAGCCCGCACACTGCGCGCGCTCGGCCGCTGCGGCCCCGAGAGCGACGCCCCGGGGCACGAGGACTCGGTGGCGCTGCGCGTCAGCGCGCAGAGCCTGCGTCCCGAGCTGGCCGCCGCCCTGGCCGAGCTGGACCGGCGCGACCGTGACGTGCTGCTGCTGATGGCGCTGGCCGGGCTGAGCCACGACGAGATCGCCGACGCGCTCGGCATCCCGTACGGCACCGTCGGGTCCAGGCTGAGCCGGGCCAGGAAGAAGCTGCGCGCGCTCCTCGGCGAGGTGGTGCTCCATGGATGAGCTGGAGCAGGTGCGTGACCTGTTCGGCCGGCCGCGGCTCGACCCGGGCGCCCAGAACAGGGTGTGGCGGCGGCTGACGGTCAGGCGCCGGCGCAGGCGGCTGTCGTGGCTGGCGGTGCCGCTCGTGGCGGCGGCGCTGGCGGTGGCGTTCTTCCCGCACGAGTCCCCCGTGCCACCGCAGCCGCAGGTCTCCGGCCGGTCGTTGCTGCTGGCGGCGGCCGCCACCGCGGCCTCCAGCCCGGCCGAGCAAGGGACCTACTGGCACATCAAGAAGCTCAGGGACGACACCAAGGTGATCGAGCTCTGGGCCACCAGGGACGGCCGGGCCTGGACCTCGGAGAAGGGCCGGGTGAAGCGGGTCAAGGGCGGGCCGCCGTTCAGCATGGCCGGGCGCGACCTGACGTTCGAGCAGATCGACAGCCTGCCCACGGACAAGGCGGCGCTCACGGCGCGGGTGGCCGAGATGCTGCCGCCGGACAGCCGGGGGCTGCTCGCCGACGCGCTCAGCGGCCTGCTGTGGAACAAGCCGTCGCCGCCCGCCGTGCGCGCCGCCGCCTACCGCGCGCTCGCCGACCTGCCCGAGGTGCGCTACCTGGGCGAGAGCCTGCCCGGTAAGGCGTTCTCGTACCTGCTGCGGGACGGCTCCATGCGGACGATCATCATCGACCCGAAGACCTCGCAGGTGCTGTCCTGCACCGACAGCAGGCCGTCCGAGCGCAAGGAGCAGGTGCTCGAAGCGGGCTGGACCGACAAGGGGCCCGATCTCGGCTAGCCGAGCCTGCCGACCATGACCCGGCGCGTGGGTTTCGCGCGCCAGAAAACAGGAGCCGTGACGTGTTCTGGCGTGCCCGCACGACCTCTGGCAGGGCCATCTGCCTGAGTGACCAGTTTTCCGGATTCACCGTGAAGGAGCTGCTGCAGGGCCGGGTGGCGCTCGCCGGGCTGCCCGCCGTCGATCTGGGGACGGACGTCGACTGGACCGCGAACCCGCACGGCAACCGATCCTGGGCGCTGAACCTGCATTCGCTGCGCTGGCTGGGCCGCCTGGCCGCCGAGTTCGAGCGTACGGGCGAGCGGGCGTACCTCGACCGCGCCGCCGACCTGGCCGACCACTGGATCCGCGAGAACCCGCGCGGCGGCCAGGGCGTCAGCCCGTGGGCCTGGGCCGAGCACGCCGTCGCCCTGCGCGCCCCCGCGCTCGTCTGCCTCAGCGAGCACGTGCGCACCCGGCGGCTGTGGGACAGCCTGGCCGAGCACGGCGAGGTCCTGGCCGATTCCGCGCTCTACCGCGAAGGCCACAACCACGGCCTGGACCAGGACATCGGGCTGCTGGTCGTGGGCTGCAGGCTGGGCCGGGCACGGTGGCGCGACCTGGCCGTCCGCCGGATGACCAGGTCGGCCGAGGTCGCCATCGACCCGCAGGGCGTGCTGCACGAACAGGCCCCCCGCTACGGCCTGTACGTGCACCGCAGGCTCGGCGTGGCCCTGCGCGCGATCGAGGAGAGCGGCGCCGAGACACCCGCGCGGCTGGTGGCCAGGCGGACGGCGCTGGAGTCGTACATCGCGCACGCGACCCAGCC
Source organism: Nonomuraea rosea (assembly GCF_039539705.1). Lineage (NCBI taxonomy): Bacteria > Bacillati > Actinomycetota > Actinomycetes > Streptosporangiales > Streptosporangiaceae > Nonomuraea > Nonomuraea rosea. The sequence continues at coordinate 562,564 of NZ_BAABDQ010000003.1, forward strand.
CGACGGCTTCCTCGCGCCGCTCGGCGACGGGCACGCCGACGCGCGCGGAGCCCGCTTCGCGCATCAGGAGCCGGAGGTCAGGGTGTTCGACGGCGGCTACGTCTTCGGCAGGACCGCGTGGCAGGATCCCGGCTCGGCCTACTACTCGATCAGGTTCGGCCCCGGGCGGGCGCTGCACGGGCACGAGGACCACCTCGGCGTCACCTACAGCGCGCAGGGCCGCCGGATCCTGGTGGAGGCCGGGTTCCACTCCTACGAGCGGACGGGCTTCGTGGCCTGGACCCGCTCGCCCGAGGCCCACAACGTGCCCATCGTGGCGGGCGGCTTCCGTCCCGGCACGCCCACGCGCCTGGTGGGCTCCTCCATCGGGCCGACGCGTCAGGAGTACGAGCTGTCCGACGAGGCCTACGGGCTGACCAGGACCCGGCGCGTCCTGGTCAGCCATGGGGCCGACCTGCTGGCCGTGCGCGACTCCGTGCCCTCGGGGACGCTGCGCAGCCTGTGGCACTTCGACCCCGCGCTCAAGGTGGTCTCCCGGCGCCCCGGCGTGGTGGTGCTGGGGGACGGGTCGTGGCGGGTGACGCTGCTGCACCTCCCGGGGGAGGGGCAGGCGGTGCGGCCGGGCCTGATCGCGCCCGGCATCCAGCGCACGGCGGAGGTGGTGACCGTGCTGTCGCCCGAAGCGGCCGGCGTGCTGACCGTGATCGTGCCCGGCTGCGCGGACCCCGAGGTGTCGTTCGCGGGCGACCTCATGACGGTCAGGACGCCCGGCGGCCCCGTCACGGTCAGGCTGACCGGCGCGCCGTGTTAATCAGCTCCCCGAGCCCCGCGATCCGGGTGACGACCTTGCTGCCGTCGATGAGGTACCTCGGCGGCTTGCGCGCGTGCCCGACCCCGCCCGGCGTGCCGGTGGCGATCACGTCGCCGGGCCGCAACGTGAAGATCTCCGACAGGTACGAGATCAGCTGCGCCGGGCCGAACACCAGGTCCGCCGTGTCCGCCTGCTGCACGACCTCCCCGTCCACCTCGCACTGCATGCTCATCGGCCCGGTCAGCTCGTCCGGCGTGACGAGGTAGGGCCCGAACGGCGTGCTGTCCTCGAAGGTCTTGCCCTGGAGCCACTGCAGCGTACGGTTCTGGTAGTCGCGGGCCGTCACGTCGTTGAGCACCGAATAGCCCGCGATGGCGGCCGGCGCCTGCTCGGGCGACACGTGGCGGGCCTCCGCGCCCACGATCACCGCCAGCTCGGCCTCCCAGTCCATCGCCTGGGAGACGGCGGGCAGGGCGATGTCGTCGTACGGGCCGATCAGCGCCTCGGCGTACTTGGCGAACAGCGTCGGATACTCGGGCAGCTCGCGTCCCATCTCCAGGATGTGGTTGCGGTAGTTGAGCCCGACACAGATGATCTTCCCGGGCCGTGGCACCACGGGCGCGAGGTCCGCCGAGGACAGCGGATGCTTGGGCCCGTCGGCGGCGGCCGCCACGTCCCGCCAGCCGGGATCGGCCAGCAGCGCGCCCACGTCGGGCGCGCCGACCTCCACGGCGTGGTCGCCGTCGATGCGGGCGGCGGTCGTGCGGCGGGGCAGCCGCAGCGTCGCGAGCTTCACGCGCTCTCCTCTCGATAGCGGTGCAGACGTTGGCATTCTGCCGTGAAGCGACCGACCAGGTGGGGTTATATACATAGACCCCCATTGGGGTTATGGTGTGGTCATGCCTAAGATCAACGTCTACCTCCCGGACGAGCTCGCGGAGGCGGTCAAGCAGGCGGGCGTGCCGGTGTCGGCGGTCTGCCAGCGAGCTCTGGAGCAGGCGGTCCGCCGGGTGACCGCCATCAGGGAGACGGTTCTCACCGATCTCGACCTCGATCAGCCGACGGGGGCGCTGACGTACCTGACCGCCAGGACGCGCGCGGTGCTCAAGCTGGCCGCCGACCAGGCCAGGGCCGAGGGAGCCGCCGCCGTGGGCACCGAGCACCTGCTCGGCGGCATGCTGAGCGAGGGCACCAACCTGGCGTTGCACGTCCTGCGCGCCATGGACATCGACCCTGCCCACGCAGGGCGCGACCTCGCCCTCCAGTCCACCTCCCCGGCGGAGACGGGCGCGACGGAGCCGCGCAGCTTCAGCGGGCCCGCCGCGAACGCCCTGGAGTTCGCCGTCACGGAGGCCACCTCGCTCGGCCACAACTACGTCGGCTGCGAGCATCTCCTGCTCGGTCTGGTCGCCGAGCCGGACGGAAGGGCCGGCCAGGTCCTGCGCGGGCTGGGCGCCGAGCCCAGGCTCACCCGCCGCGCCGTGACCGCGGCCCTGGCCGGGTACGTCCACCTTCGCGCCCAGGCCCAGCAGCCCGACCCCGCCGCCCAGGCCGGCCAGCTCGCCGCACTGGCCGCGGCGATCCGGCACGAGCTGCAGCCCTTCGTCCAGCGCCTCGAACGCCTCGAAGAACGCCTCGGTCCGGACGCCTGAGGACCGCTAAGTGAAGACCGCCGGCCGGCGGCGCGCACTCACGGCGCTCCGCATCGCCATCGTCGCCCTCATCCTGGTCGGCCTGGTGATCGGAGCGCTGTGGTGACCGGGCGCCGCGAACGTCAAGCGACCTTGGCCGAGCTCACCGTCCAGGTGTTGCACGAACCGGGCCGCCCCGACCCGTACCCCTTCTCGATCCAGGAGAGCCGGTTGGCGGGCTTGGCATGGAACCGGTTCGGCCAGAACTCCTTGACCTTGATCACCGGCTTCCAGTCCTTGACCACCCGCCCGACGCTCTTCGCCGACACGCCGATGAAGCAGTCGAGCTGCAGATAGTAGCGGCGGTTCTGCTCGTTCATGGCGGATTCCGTCGCGTCGTTCTCCAACGCCCACCAGGCCCGCCCGATGCCGCTCTGCCCCGTCACGACCCCGCTCCACGTCCTGGTGATGGACGTGAACACCTTGAGGTCGTCCTTGGCCTTGATCCAGTCATCGGCCAGCCGCACGCTGATGGTCGTGCCGCAGATCTCGGAGAAGGAGGCGGAGACGTCCATTCCGGTGGAACAGGACCGCTTGTCATCCGCCTCCTTGAACGCCACGGTCACCGCCTGGAAATCCGCGATGGCGGGCTTCCAGGCCGAGTTCAGGCAACCGACGAGTTTGGTGACGTATTTCGTGGCCGAGGCCTTGCTGGTGCCCTTGTTGAGCTTGCACGAGACCTTGGGCAGCTTGGCCGCCTTGTAGAGCGCGTTGTGCGTCAGCTCGGGAGCGCCCTTGACCGGCCCGGCGTGCGCCACCCCGGCGAAGAGAGCGAGGCCGGCGGCGGTTCCCGCTAATATGCGAATGATCATAAAGCCAGATATTAGAGCCGTTTCCGCCCGCCACAGACCGCGCCGACCGTCAGGCGCAGAGCGCGACCAGAAACGGCACCCAGGCGGCAATATGAAGAGCCGTATTCAGCGGCAGCGCCTCGCGCGAATCTCCGCCCGAGATCTACCAGACCTCCGCGCGTAACTTGGTGTGCGATGAGGGCCTGGCCTTGTACGGGGTGACCGATCGCGAGCTGATCGACCGCGCGGACTTCCGGGGAATGGACGCCAATCGGCCCGCGTCTCATCGGCGTGTCACTATGAAAGTGAGCGCAGCGGCCGACCCCGCAGACGCGCCGCTTGTGGGCGCCTCGGCGTGCGTCCGGTTGCTGCATGCCATCGGCGTCGAGGAGACCGACGTGAAGCGACGGGAGCTGCTCTTCGAGCTCGCCCTGGTGCTGGGCGGAAGCAAGGCGCTGGAACTGCTGCGGGTGCTCACCCTGGAGGAGGAAGAACGCCTGGCCGGGGTGCTGCGCAGCACGTGGCGGGTGGACGAGACGGCAGTGCACACGTTCGAGAAGCTGACGATGCACGCGCGTCGGGCCGATGACGCGTCCGGGCCTGCGGCGCTGCTGCCGGTGGTGAACGAGCATCGGGCGGTGGTCGGACGGCTTCTCGCGCGTGAGTCGATGCCGACGGGTCTGCGTGACCGGCTGCTCGGAACATATGTCCAGCTGTCCCAGCTGGCGGGTTTTCTCGCCTACGACCTACGTGATTACCAGGCGGCCGAGCAGCCGCTGAACGACGGGCTGAGGGCGGCGCTCGATCTCGGTGACCCGCCCCTGGTCGGCTATATGCACTATTGGCCCGGCAGAGCGGCCGCTGAGCAGGACCGTCCTGCTGCGGTTCTCGACCACGCCTTCGCCGCTCTCGTCAGTGGGCCGTCCGGTCATCGAGCAAATTGCTGGGGTCGATACACGAAGGATTGCTTTCGCTCGGCTATGCCGCTGAGGGAAATGCTGCGGCGAGTAGCCGCACGCATGAACGCGCCCTCGCTCTGGCCGCAGCGCCGAAGGACGACGAACCGCGCTTCCTCTACTGGGTCTCACCCGCGTCAGAGGAGACGAGGCGGGCCTGGTCGCTGCTCCGGTTGCGGCAACCCGGGCCCGCGATGGCGGCGGCCGAGCAGTCTCTGGCCGGCCTCGATCCCCGCAAAGCGAGACGAGACTGTACGGGCTGGCGCTCGCCCGATACAGCGGCGCCTTGGTCCTGGCCAAGGAGATTCCCGAGGCAGCGGCCAAACTGGGCGCGGCCCTGGAGATCGCTTCCCGCCACAGCTCGGCTCAGCTCACCGATGAGATCAGGCAGACGCGGGCGCGACTGGAGCCCTGGGCGGACACCACCTACGTTCGACGGCTGGACGAGGCCCTGCAGTCCTGCGGAGTGGGTCGGTGACGGCGATCATTCGGATTTGTCCAGGAGGACGGGCTTGAGCTGGCGGAAGAATTCGGTCGCGTCCGCCAACGAGTCGCGCCCAGGCGCGCCCTCCAGGAGGCTGACAACGAGAAGTCGTTTGTAGTCTGATGTCCATCCGTAGACAAACGCGATGGTCTCTTCTTGGGCGTTCTTCCGCCGCCCGGCGAACCCTGGCCCCAACCCGTTGGGCAGATTCTTTCCTTGAGTGGAAAGCTTGGTGTTCGCCAGATCTTCCGCATCGTTCTCGGACGGATCGAAGAGCTCGATCAAGAGTCCCCGTTTTCCTCCTGGATTCGAATCCTCGCGAACCGTGCATGACGCGAAACGTTGGGCCGAGTCCATCTTCGTGCCGTAAGCCGTATAGTCGTCGAGGCCCGTGGCGAGCTTGATGGCCTTCGCCGAGATGAGATCGCATTCTCGCGGGGCGGAAGTTATGTTGCCCAGAGGGCGCATGTCGGGTGGCATCGCGGGAGAGGAGCACGCCCCTCCCGCCACGAGGACGGAGAGGAAGGAGACGGTCGATAGCTGCCGTTTCATGAACCACTCCCGGAATAGTGGTTGCCAGCAGCCTCGAAACCGTCCGCTATGGCGCCGTCCGGCTCACTGAAGGAGCGGCCGATGCTGTTCACGCTCAGCCACTCCTCATAATCCTCCCGCTGGTCTGCATTCATCTCGGCCCAGGGAATGAGTTTCCCGTTGGCCAGGAAATGCCCTTCCGAAGCAGGACGGAAGTCCTCGTGGTAGTACGGATGTGTCTTCGCCGACGCGTCCCCGAAAAGGCGGTGGCGCATCATCGCGGCCAGGGTGAGGTCGGTGAACATGTGCTTGGCGGCTCCGAGTGCGGTGTCCGCATCTGCGCGCGCCCGCTCTTCATGACTCGACTTGATCTCCCCGAAGATCTTCCCCTTGGCCGAATCGACCAAGAGCCCGACGAACTTCCCCTGCGGCCCTGGCGCCAGCCCGACCACCTTCTCGGTTATCTCCTTGAATATGGCGAAACGGGCATCGACTTCCTTCGCCCCCTTGATATCGGCGATGTTGGCGGCATCGGCGATCACCCAAGTCGTCATGCTGAGGTTTCGCACCGCCTGGGTGAACTCGCCACCTTCTCCGCCACTCATGCGGTCTTCGAGTATGTCCTGCCGCATGGCGGCGGCTTGCTGCTCGGTGGCCTCCGGATGTGAAATCCGCCAGGCCGTGAAGTCGGCCTGGACCTCCTTTGAGATTTCGCCGGCCAGTTCGTCCAGCATCTTGGCGGAATACTGCCCGTGTGCCACGGCCACGGTCTTGAAGGCGTCGTCGTCTTCGAATGCCCATGTCATGACCTGTTTGAGGTCCTTCGAGTTGAACTTGGCGCCGTAGGGTTCCGCGCCGATCAGGTTCTTGTCCGCGTCCGGACCCGTCACGACGCCCGGCCTCTTCGCCGTGAAGGCATGCGTGTCGCGGTGCACGTCCCCGGTGTACTGGGCGAGGATCGTACCGAGGTGGCCGCGGGTATGCGGCAGGTTCTCCTGGACCTTTGCATCGGTCCAGAAGCGGACCGCCCATGAAGCGATCAAGGCCGACTTGTAGCCGCGGGAGCCGCCCGGTGGCAGGTCGTGGTCGCGGAACTCCGTGTTCGCCGCCTCGATGGCCCAGCCGAGGTCGGCGTCGGCCTCGCCGTCCCAAGGGTGGCGCCGCATCAGGTAGTCCAGGGGCTTGCGCTGCGGGTCGGTGAAGAAGTCCTGGGCGACGGCGGGATGGTGGGCCAGGGCGACCAGCGCCGTACCCATCGGGCTGAGGTCGCCCGGTGTGACGTCCTTGGGGCCGGGCGCCGTCCAGGGGTCGCGCATGCGGGTCAGGTCTGGGGGATGGGCTATGTCGGCATCGTAGAGCTTTCTGGCCAGCGTGAGCAGGAAGGTGTGCTCGAACTCGCCGTCCTGGAGCAGCTTCTTCACCGCGAACGCGTTCTGCCGGTCGTCGATGTCCTCGATCAGCCGATCTGTATAGTCCCCGGCCAGTTTCAGCCGGCCCACTCCGCGGGAGGCCGTGCCCAGGATGGTGCTGAGCATGGTGGCGAGCCGCTCCTGGAGTGCGACGTCGTACTGGAACGGGCGCTCCGACGGGGGCAGGCCTGATCCGTAGGTTCTGGCGATCATGGCTTTGAGCTCGTGCGGCGGGATCTCGTTGGCGAAGGCCAGGGCGAAGTACGGGTCGTTCTTGTGCCGTTCGAGCTCGGCCACCGTTTCTGCGTCGAGTGAATGGCTGCCGATCTGGTCCCGGAGTTGTGAGGCCAGCTGGCGCGCGGTTGCCGCGCCTTCGGCGGGGGACTTGGACAGCCAGTTGGATTCGCTGGCCCAGAGGATGTCGCCCTTGCCGGACTTGCGGTCCGGTTCGGCGAGGATGAGGTCCAGGCGGCCCTGAAGGGCGGGGATCTGGTCGCTCATCTGCCGGGCGATGGCATGGATCGGGGTCGGGCCCCACACGGGAATGTCCAGTGCGGTCAGGGCTCGTTCCACCTGGCGGCCGATGCCGGGGATCGTGCCGCTGACCCGCTTCATGCCGTTGATGAGCTGGGTCATCAGCGTGGGGTTGATGCCGACCTGGGAGCTCATCGGGTGGAGGCTCCCTTGCCGGTCGGCTGGAGGGAGTCCAGCAGCGACAGGGCCCGGGCGAACAGGTCTTTGAACCCCCTGTCCCACGCGCGGAGATCGGCGGTGAGCCGGTCGCCGGCCTGGCCCTTGAGCGCGCCGTCCTCGACCATCCGGATCAGCGCCGTCACGTCGTTCGCATGCAGGTCACGAAGTTCCTCGATGTGCCGTCTGGCGGCGTCGATCTGTTCCTGCGTCGCCATCACCGTCGGCATGGTAACCGCGGGGCGGAATGCGTCGAGGGGAAATCCTGCTAACTCAGCGAAATGGCTATGGAACAGGGAGTAGTTGGTCTAAGGCTATAGGAAGACGTTCTTAACGCGTATCCGCTTGTCCGTACCACGTATCTCGTTGTACTGTCGCGCCGAGAAGAGCGAAGAGGAGGAACATGGGCAAGCACGAGGGTGACAAGAAGAAGGACAAGCCCTTCACGCCACAGCCGGTCACGCCGTCGCAAGGCGACAAGAAGCCAGGCGGCGGCCAGCACAGCGGCGGCAAGAAGTGAGGGCGCCCGCCGTCGAGCGGTTGATCGCGGACATCCCGCCGGCCGCTCAGCGCACCGGACGCGTGCTCGACGCGCTGCGGGCCGTGCCCCGCCACCCCTTCATTCCCGCCTGTGCGCGAGCGGTGCTCGGCTACGAGGAGATCGAGCAGGTCATCGACCGTGACGCCGACCCGGACGCATGGTGGGACGCCGTCTACAGCGACTCGGTCATCGTCACGCAGGTCAGCGACGGGGCCGGCCGGCTCGCGCCGGGAGGGGGCGAGCCCACGTCGGCGTCGTCCGCGCCCAGCACGATCGCGGACCTGCTGGGCTGGCTGGACCCCGAGCCGGGGCAGCGGGTCCTGGAGATCGGCACCGGCACCGGCTGGACCGCCGCGCTGCTCGCCCACCTCGTCGGCGAGCACGGGACCGTGACGTCCATCGAGATAGACAAGGCGGTCGCCGCGCAGGCCGCCGGAAACCTGGCGGCGGCCGGAGCGCGGCCGAGGCTGATCGTCGGCGACGGCGCGGCCGGATGCGCCGACGGGGCGCCGTTCGATCGGGTGCACGTCACCTGCGGCATCCGCGTCGTGCCCCACGCCTGGGTCGAGCAGACGAGGCCGGGCGGCGTCATCGTGCTGCCGTACTGCCCAGGGCTCGGCGACGGCCACGGGCTGCGGCTCACCGTGTTGCCGGACGGCATCGCGCGGGGCGGCTTCCCCGGCTTCGCGTCGTACATGATGATGCGCTCCCAGCGCCCGTCCCACGCCACCATGGACGACGGCAGCGGTCAGGACCTCAGCACTCGCGTCGACCCGCGCCTGATCGCCTACGCCCCCGCGGGCGCGCTGCTCGCGATGGCCGCGCTCACAGGCCTGCAGGTCACCTTCGAGGAGCGGGGCGACCGGCTCTTCCTGTGGGTGATGGACCAGGACGATCCCGGCGCGTGGACGCTGACGACCGCCGCGCCGGGGCAGACGGAGTACGAGATGTACCAGCTCGGCGACCGTCGTGTGTGGGACGAGGTCACCGATGCCTACGCCCGATGGGTGAGCTGGGGAGAGCCGGGCCGCGACAGGTTCGGCATGACGGTCACCCCCGGCGGGCAGCACATCTGGCTGGACGATCCGGAACGCGTGATCCAGCCGGTCAGAGCCAGTCGCGCCGCTTGAAGACCGTGTAGAGCACCAGGCAGACGGCGCCCATGAGCACGACGGCGAACGGATATCCGAACGCCCAGTGCGTTTCCGGCATGAAGTCGAAGTTCATTCCGTAAATGGTCCCGACCAGGGTCGGCGCGAACAGGATGGCGGCCCAGGCGGAGATCTTCTTGACCTCTTCGCCCTGTTTGATGCTCGCCTCCGTCATCCGTGCCATCTCCGCGTTCTGCGCCTGGGTGACGAGCGTGGAATTGACGAGCAGGATGTTCTGCAGCATCTGGCGGAAGGACGAGATCCGCTCCGTCACCGTGATCGCGTGGTCGGCCACGTCGCGCAGGTAGCTCTGCAATTCGTCGTTCACCCCGTACTTGGCCGCCCCCGCGATGAACCCGTGGATCATCCCGACCAGCGGCGCGGTGGCCCGCTGGAACTCGATCACCTCGCCGGACAGCTCGTAGACGCGCCGCGACACGGAGGGGTCGCCGCTGAAGACCTCGGCCTCGATCTCCTCGATGTCCTTCTGCAGCCCGGCCACCACCGGCGCGTAGCCGTCCACCACGGTGTCGAGGATGGCGTACAGGACGGCCTGCGGGCCCTGCCGCAGCAGGTCGGGGTCGGACTCCATGCGCTTGCGCACGGCCTGCAGGTCGGGGGCCTCCGCATGGCGTACGGTGATCACGAAGTTGGGCCCGACGAAGACGTGCAGCTCGCCGAACGCGACCTCCTCCACCTCGTCCAGATAGCGGGCGGCCCGCAGCACCACGAACAGCGTGTCGCCGTAGCGGTCGGCCTTCGGCCGCTGCGAGCCGACGATGGCGTCCTCCAGCGCCAGCTCGTGCAGGTGGAACTCCTCGCCGAGCTTGACCAGCTCCCATTCCTTCGGCCGGTAGAGCCCGATCCAGGCCAGGCCGTCCGGCATCTGCTTGAGGCGCTCGAAGGCGTCGGCGAGCGAGCCGGGATTGTCGACCCGCTCGCCGTTCCGGTAGATCGCGTTGTCGATGACGGTCGGCTGGTAGGGCGGCTCCTCCATGGCGCGCGGGTCCATCGAGTGCTCAGGCGCCTCCTCGCGTGCGTCACCGCCGCGCCTGATCCCCTTGACCCTGGCCATGCCTCACCTCCGGATGGACTACGACGACTCGAGCGCATCGAGTTGTTGCGCGGCGCGGTCTCTGATGGTCTTGCGCCACATCGGCGTCCACCCGAACAGCAATCCGTGCGGTCTGCCGAGCGCCATCTTCGACCAGCGCTTGAAGTCGAACTCGTCATGGTGGCGGACGATCAGGTCGTCCTCGAACCTGAACATCGCGTCGATCTCGTTGACGACTTCCCGGCCCGTGCTGGAGAAGGTGTAACGGGCGGTCCAGTGGGCGGTCCCGCTGAAACCGTCGGCCGTCACGTCGCAGTAGTCGGATATCAGCCCGTTGTGCACCCCAAGCTGGAGCCGCCACATCCTCATCACCCGGTCTCGTCCCTCGACCTCCTGGAAGACTGGGTCGCCGAAACTGACCTCAGGGTGATAGCAGCGCTCCATGGCCGCGAAATCCGCGTGCCCCAGAGCGTCGTAGAAAGCGCTGATGAGCGCCACGTGCCGATCGTTCACCCTTCTATCAGATCATGGCCGCACCGTTGTGCCAGCACACGGCCCGCAACCACGCATCGCCGAGGTCCAGCCGGGCGAGCGAGGCGAGCTGATGGGCGTAGGGGTACGGAATGGTCGGAAAATCACTGCCGAGCACCACCTTCCCCGACAAACCCAGATCAAGCAGGGCAGACCGCAGCCGGTCAGGGAACGGCATGCCTCGTTCGGTGAACTCGGTGAACGCCATGGTGGTGTCCAGCGCGACCCGCTCATAGCGGGCGGCCAGCTCGAAGAACGGGTCGTACTCCGGCATCCCCATATGCGCGATCACCACCCGCAGCCGCGGATGCGCGCGCAGCACCTGGCCGATCGGCCCGGCCCCGACGTAACCCCCGGGCACGGGCACCGAGCTGGCGTGCACCACGACCGGCACCCCGGCCTCGGCCAGCAGCCCCCAGACCGCCACCAGCTCCTCCGCCCGCGGATCGAACCCCCCGACCTGCAGATGCACCTTGAAGATCCGGGCCCCGTCCTCCAGCGCCCGCCGCACGTAGCCCACGACCCCAGGCTCGGGGTAGAAGATCGCCGACGGAAGACATTCAGGTGTACGACGGGCGAAGTCCAGCGTCCAAGCGTTCAGATCGGCCGCCATATCCGGCTTGTGCGCATAGGCAAGAGCAGGAAACGTCCGTACGCCCAGCGCCCGCAGCCGCGCGAGCCGCTCCTCCACCGGCCACTCGTATTCGATCTTCCACCCGCCGCCCACCAGCGGCCCGCCGTGGTTGAAGTGGTGCCAGACCCGCCGCTCCATCCGCTCGGGCAGGAAGTGGACGTGCAGGTCGATGAGGCCGGGCAGCCCCAGCCCGCGCCACCAGTCCGGCACCTCCGCATCAGAATGCAATTCTGTAACCACAGGGAAGACCTTACGTGGATAGGGTTTCTCCTCGATGGACAAGTTCTGGGCACATCTGATCAAAGTTCAGCCTGACCCCGACCCTTGGGTCGTCGCGGTCTCCGCGCTGGCCGCACTCGTGATCGTCGGCTTCCGCATGCCCTGGCAGGTGTCCAGAGGCCTGGTCACGATCGCCCACGAGGGCGGTCACGCGCTCATGGCGCTGCTCACCCGGCGCAAGCTCGAAGGCATCCGCCTGCATTCCGACACCTCCGGCGTGACCCTGACCAGGGGCCGGCCCAACGGGCCCGGCATGGTGCTGACCGCGCTCGCGGGCTACCTCGCGCCGCCGCTGCTCGGGCTGGCCGCCGCGTGGCTGACCGAGCAGGGGCGCATCACGCTGCTGATCTGGGGCGTGCTGCTGTTCCTGGTCTGCATGCTGCTGCTGATCCGCAACCTGTACGGCGCGCTGATCCTGCTCGCGACCGGCGGCGCGGTGTTCGCCCTGATCATGTATGCGCCCGCGGAGGTGCAGCAGGTCGTCGCGCTGGTGGCGGTGTGGTTCCTGCTCTTCGGCGGGATCAGGCCGATCATCGAGCTGCAGCGTAAGCGGAGCAGGCGGCAGGCCAGAGATTCCGACGCGGACCAGCTGGCCCGGCTGACGTTCCTGCCCGGCGGCTTCTATGTGTTCTTCTTTCTGCTGGTGTCCGTCGTTTCGGTGGCCTTCGGTGCGTACCTCATGAATCCTCTCTAATACCGAAAATTCGCACTAAACTCGCCAGCAAGCGCTGCAACAGGGGGGAGTGCTTTGCTGCCAGTCGAGGACGCGCCGGGCTACCGGGTACTCGATCAGGCGGGCCAGGGCGGGTTCGCCGTCGTGTATCGCGCCTACCAGGAGCGCCTCGACCGGGTCGTGGCGCTGAAGGTGCTGTCCGTGGACCGGGTCGACCAGCGCACGATGCGCAGGTTCCAGCGGGAGCTGCAGCTCACCGGCCGCCTCACCGGCCACCCGAACGTCGTGACCGTCTTCGACACCGGCGTGACGCGCTCGGGCAAGCCGTACATCGCGATGGACTTCTTCGAGAACGGCTCCCTGCGCGACCGGATCCGCAAGGAGGGGCCGCTGCCGGTGCAAGACGTGCTGCGGGCGGGCGTCAAGCTGGCCGGCGCGCTGGCCGCCGTACACGAGGCCGGGGTCCTGCACGGCGACATCAAGCCCCAGAACATCCTCATCTCCCGGTACGGCGAGCTCGCCGTCGCCGACTTCGGCGTGGCCAGGGTCGTGGACTCCGCGGAGATCTCGGCCACCTCGCAGGCGTTCACCCCGCTGCACGCCGCGCCCGAAGTGCTCACCGGCCAGCCGCACTCCGCCTCGACCGACATCTACTCGCTCGGCTCGACCCTCTACCACCTGCTGGCCGGCCAGCCTGCCTTCCACAACCCGGCGGATCCGTCGATCGCGCCGCTGATGTACCGGGTGCTCAGCCTCGATCCGCCGGCGATCAACCGTTCGGACGTGCCCGGGTCGGTGTTCGAGACGATCCTGCGGGCGATGTCCAAGCAGCCCGAGGTGCGGTACGCCTCCGCCAGGGAGCTCGCGCGGCACCTGCAGGCGGTGCAGGCGGAGCTGGGCCTGTCGGTGACGGACCTGGTGGGCGAGGACCCCGGTCCTGGACCGGCCATGTCCACGGTGCCGCGGCACCGCTCCGACGCGCCGGAGCCGAACGGGCCGCCGGCCGCCGCTCCTCCTTCCGTGGCCGACCACCAGAGCCCCTTCGCGCCGCCTCCCACGGGCGGCCACCAGCCTCCGTCCACCCAGTTCCCGGCCACAGGCAGCCACCAGTTCCCGGCCACCGGAAGCCAGCTCCCGGTCACCGGTAACCACCTGCCGGTCACCGGGAGCCATCTGCCCCCGGACCGGACGGGATCGCACCGCGCGGGCCAGGCCGGACCGACGCCGCAAGCCACCGGTCTGCCGTACGCGGGCGCCAACCCGCAAACCACCGCCGCTCCGCCGTACGCCGGCCCGCAAGCCACGGCCGCTCCGTCCTACGCCGGCCCGCAAGCCACCGCCCCGCCCTACTCCGGCGCCGGGCAGCCGACCGGCGTGACGCATCCCGGGGGAGGGGCCGGGCGGCGGAGGGGCCTGCTCATCGGCGCGGCGGTCGGGGTCGTCGCGATCGGCGGCAGCGCACTGGCCGTGTTCCTGTCGATCCAGCAGCCGCCGCCTTCCACGCAGACCACCGCCGGTGCGACCGAGACGACCGGGCCGGGCACGGACAGCACCCAGCCCATCGACAAGCGGTCCGTGACGGCACTCGCCCCGCGCGCGCTGAAGGTGACCGCCGACCAGGGCGCCCTGGTCGAGCTGCACTGGACGCTCCCGACCGGCGCCCGCAGCTACCCGGTGGTCCTCCAGCGTTCCCCGGTCAAGAAGGGCGAGCAGGCCATCACCGCCCTGACCCAGGGCACCACCTCGGCCCGCGTCGCCGGCCTCGACCCGAGCACCGGTTACTGCTTCCTGGTCGGCGTGCCGCTGCGCATCTCGGAGAGCACGACGGTCGCCTGGTCGAAGCCGACGTGCATCAGAGGCGCAGTGGCACACTCTGCCCAGTAGTGATCAGCCCAGCAGCTTGCGCGCCGCCTGCTCGATCTCCGGCTCCGACAGCAGCACGTGCTCGGCCGCGCCGCCCAGCGGGATGAAGCTGTCGGCCGACGTCACCCGCGCGATCGCCCCGGTGAACCCCGCATCGATCAGCTCGGCGACGATGCCCTCCGAGACGCCCCCGGAGTGCCGGGTCTCGTCGGCGATCAGCACCTTCCCGGTCAGCTCGGCCGCCCGCAGCAGGTCCTCCACCGGCAGCGGCGCCAGCCAGCGCAGGTCGAGGACGCGGCAGCCGTACCCCTCCTGGGTCAGCCGTACGGCGGCCCGCAGGCTCATCCGCAGCCCGTTGCCGAACGTCACGATCGTCAGATCGCGCCCGTCGCCATAGGAGCGCGCCCGCCCGATGGGCACGTGCGTCTCCGCCCACCGCGAAGGCGGCGCGTACGGCGCGAGCCAGCCGCCGTCGCCCTCGTCGAACAGGTCACGCGTGTGATAGAGCGCGATCGGCTCCAGGAACAGGCACACCGACCCGGCCGTGCTGGCCGCCGCCAGGCAGGTGCGCAGCATGGCCGAGGCGTCGTCGGGCCGCGCGGGAGAAGCGATGACCAGCCCGGGGATGTCGCGCAGCGCGGCCACCGCGTTGTCGTTGTGGAAGTGGCCGCCGAACCCCTTCTGGTAGGCGTACCCGGCCACCCGCACCACCATCGGGTTGAGGTAGGAGCCGCGGGAGAAGAACGACAGCGTGGCCGCCTCGCCCCTGATCTGGTCGAGCGCGTTGTGCAGGTAGGCAAGGTACTGGATCTCCGGCACCGGCAGCTGCCCCGACACACCGGCGCCCAGCGCCAGCCCGAGGATGGCCTGCTCGTCGAGCAGCGTGTCGAACACCCGCCCGGGCCCGAACCGCTTCTGCAGCCCCCTGGTGACGCCGTACACGCCGCCCTTCTTGGCGACGTCCTCGCCGAACACCGCCATCTCCGGGTAGCCCGCCAGCGCGTCGGCCAGCGTGCGGTTGATGGCCTGGCAGAGCGTCTGCGGCCGCTCGTCTTCCGGCAGCGCGCCGGCGAACGCCTTCTCCCTGGTCGCGGCCGGGGCCGCCATCGGGCTGATCTTGGCGATCAGCTCCGGGCGGCGCGGCGCGATCGGCTCCATGACCTCCCTGGCCGAGCCGAGCCGCGGGCTGCGGGTCGTCTCCAGCGCGATCCGCAGCACGTGCTCGCGGGTGGATTCGTACGTCGTGAGCAGCTCTTCCGGCGTCTCCAGCCCCGCCTCCACCAGGAGGGCAGCGGTACGCGCGAGGGGGTCGCGTTCGAGGCCGGCCCTGATCTCGCGCTGCGTGCGGTAGGCGGACTCGACGTCGGACCCGGCGTGGCCCATCAGCCGCACCGTGGACAGGTGCAGGAACGCGGGGGAGCGGTGGTCGCGTACGTGCTGGACGGCGCGGACGGCGGCGTCGTACGCGTCGGCCAGGTCACAGCCGTCGGCGGCGAAGTATTCGATGCCGGGACGCCGCGCGGCGGCCTCCACCCAGCCCTTGGGCGTGCGGACGCTGATGCCGATGCCGTTGTCCTCGCACACGAACAGGATCGGCAGCGGCTGCCCCTGGTAGGTCGCGTAGGAGGCGGTGTTGAAGCCGGACAGGGCGCTGGCGTGGTTGGTCGAGGCGTCGCCGAAGCTGCACACCGCGATCGCGTCCTCCTCCCAGCTCGACCTGGCGCCGAGCGACCGTGCCCGCTCGATGGCGAACGCCACGCCCACGGACCTGGGCACGTGGCTCGCGATCGTCGAGGTCTGCGGGATGACGGCCAGGTCGGGATGCCCGAACACCTTGTGCCGGCCGCCCGCGATGGGCTCTTCGGCGGCCGCCGTCAGGCCCATGAGCACGTCGCGGAGGCCCTGCTCGGGCACCCGTCCGGCCTGCTCGGACCTGGTCAGGTAGAAGGCGCCTGAACGGTAGTGGAGCAGTGCGGGGTCGCTGGGCCGCAGGGCGGCGGCGACGGCCGCGTTGCCCTCGTGGCCGGCGGAGCCGATCGTGTAGTAGCCCTCGTCCCGTTCGCGCAGCCAGCGGGCGGCGATGTCGAGCAGCCGGCTGTCGAGCTGGCGCTGGAACAGCCGCCTGCACTGCTCGCCGGTCAGGGAGGTGCCCTCGCGGATCGGCCGCCCCGGATCTCGCGCGGGGCCCGCCTTCAGCGTCGCAACCGCCTGGGTGAAATGAGTCTCAACAGTGTCGCGCGCCACACCATCGATTATGTCTTTGATCCGCGCTGCCGTCTGCCGGACGCCGGTGACATGTTGTGGACCGGTCCGTTTGACACCCAGCTATAACGGTTTGTCAGAATCTCAACCTTATCGGCCGCGTGCACGTCTACTTATATGACACACGTGGCACCCTCAAATGCCGCGTTGGACCAATGGGGTCTCCAGAAAGGAACCCGCATGTTACAACGCATTCGTGTCGCCGCACTCGCCCTCGCGCTGGGTGCAGGCGTCCTGGCTCTGCCGCCCACCGCCGCGACCGCGGCCGCGGCTCCCAGCATCTCCGATGTGAGCATCAGCCCGGCTTCACCGATCGTCGTGTTCGACAGCGCGGTCACCGTCACGTTCAGCTTCACCACCAAGGACGCGGGCAAGGGCGAGCTGCAGCTCAAGCCGCCCGGCCTGAGCGTCGAGAGCCCGGTCGACCTCACTCCTTCGCCGGCCGGCGAATGGACGAAGTGGACCGGCACCAAGTCCTTCGACGGCAAGCTCGACGGCAAGTGGGGCTTCCGCGCCACCGCGCATGGTGACGGGGACAAGTCCACGTCCGGCACGTTCGAGGTCGCCAAGGCGCTCGCGACCAAGATCGTCGACTTCGACGCCAGCCCGGACCTGGTCGACAAGGGCGACGCGATCAAGGCCTCCGGCCGGCTCCTGGCCGACGGCAAGGGCTACGAGGGCCAGAGCGTCGCGATCACCTTCCGCGAGCGCGGCTCCGACACCTACCGTGACGTCACCAAGGTGACGACCGGCCGCGGCGGCTGGTTCAGCGCCACCGTCCGCGCGAACGCCACCGGCTGGTGGCGGGCCGAGTTCGCACGCAGCTCCACCGCGGCGGCCTCCGTCAGCGACGCCGACCGGGTGGACGTCAAGCGCGGGAGCCTCGGCAGCAGGATCGTCGACTTCGACGCCCGCCCCGAGCCCGTGGACAAGGGCGACAGGCTGACCTTCACCGGCGCCCTGCGCGTCGAGGGCCGTGACGGCCTCGCCGGGCAGCGCGTGGGCATCTTCTTCAGGGCCGACGGCTCGCGCAGGTGGGAGTACGTCACCAGTGACGTGACCGGCCGGCACGGGCGCTTCTGGGCCTCCGCCACCGCGGCGACCTCCGGCTGGTGGCGCGCGGAGTTCGCGGGCGCGTCCGGCGTCAACGGCGCCGTCAGCGACGCCGACTGGGTCAAGGTCAACCAGCCCGCCCCGCCGCCCGAGGCGGACAAGGCGGACACCAGGGTGATCAAGATCAACGCCTATCCCGAGCCGGTCAAGCGCGGCAGGTACCTGAAGGTCAAGGGCTGGCTGCAGATCGACGACGACGGCTCGTGGGAGGGCTACTCGGGCCGCGTGGCGCTGTACTTCAAGCCGCTGCACTCGAGGAAGTGGCAGTACGTGAAGACGACCACGTCGAGCGACAGCGGGCGTCTCTACACCAGGGTCAAGGCCTGGAAGTCGGGTCACTGGAAGTTCGTGTTCAGCGGTGACGACGACACCTACGGCGACACCAGCGGGCGTGACTACGTCCGCGTGAAGCGCTGACCATCTGACGCGGGAACAGGCCCGGGGGACACCACCCCGGGCCTCTCCTTTTGTACGGCCTCAGCCGGGCTAGGTGATCGCTTGCAGTCGGATGCGAAAACCAGTCCTATTCCGAGCGCCTGAACTGCGCGATCCCCACCCCCAGCAGCGCGGCCCCCAGCGCCGCCACGATGCCCAGCTCCAGCGGCACCGGCACCTTGAAGTCGAACCACATCACCCCGGGGTTCAGCACCGCGTTGACCTGGGCGGGCACGTCCAGGTGCGAGAACACCGCCTGCCGCATCGGGTCCACCGCGTACGTCATCGGGTTGACCACGGTGAGCACGTGCAGCCACGACGGCAGGTTGGCCAGCGGGAACATCGCCCCCGACAGGAACATCATCGGCATGATCGCCATCTGCATGAGCCCGAAGAAGGTCTGCATGTTCTTCATCCGCGCCGCCAGCATCACCCCGAACGCGGTGATCGTGAACGCCGCCAGGAACATCTCCGCCAGCAGCGTGACGAACAGCGTCGGCGAGTAGGGCACGCCCACCAGCCCCGCCATGGCGAGGATGACGACGCCCTGCCCGGTGGCCACGATGGCGCCGCCCAGGCACTTGCCGACCACGATCGCGCCCCGTGAGACCGGCGCGACGAGCATCTCCCTGAGGAAGCCGAACTCGCGGTCCCACACGATGGACCCCGCGGAGAACATGCCGGTCATGATCACGGTCATGGAGATCATGCCGGGATACATGAACGTCCGGTAGTCCACCCCCGGGATCGACCCCTGCACCAGCGAGCCCAGCCCCGTGCCCATGATGAACAGCCACAGCACCGGCTGCATCAGCATGGACAGCATGCGGGTGCGGTCGTTGACGAAGCGCAGCAGCTCCCGATGGAGCACGACCTTGACGGCCCGGACGTCGTGACCGGCGCTGCGAACCGGCACCCGGACGCTGATGGCCTCTGTCGCCATGACTATCGCCTCGCCATCGCTCTCATCCACGTCAGGTTGTCGGCGCCGGACTCGGCGTCGCGGATCGTGGAGCCGGTGTAGGACATGAACACGTCGTCGAGCGAGGGCCTGGAGACGCTGACCGACTTGATCGGCATGCCCAGCTCGGCGAACAGACGGGGCACGAACTCCTCGCCCGAGGCCACCGCGAACGTCACCGCGCCCTCGTGCACGGCCGCCTCCAGCCCGAACCGCTCCTTCAGCGCCTTGATCGCGGCGGTGTCGTCGGCGGTCTGGATCTGCACCCGGTCCTTGCCGACGCTGGCCTTGAGCGCCTCCGGCGAGTCGATGACCACGATCTCGCCGTGGTCGATGATGGCGATCCTGTCGCAGTACTCGGCCTCGTCCATGTAGTGGGTGGTCATGAAGATGGTGATGTCCTCCATGCGCCGGAGCTGGTTGATGTAGCCCCAGATGGCCGAGCGGGTCTGCGGGTCGAGACCGACGGTCGGCTCGTCGAGGAACAGCACGCGCGGCGAGTGCAGCAGGCCGCGGGCGATCTCCAGGCGGCGCTTCATGCCCCCGGAGAAGGTCATCACCTTGGCGTCCTTGCGGTCCCACAGCGCGACCATCTCCATCACCTGCCGGATCCGGTCGCCGACCACGCTCTTGGGCACGCCGTAGAGCTCGGCGTGGAAGCGCAGGTTCTGCTCGGCGCTGAGATAGCCGTCGAGGGTCGGGTCCTGGAAGACCAGGCCGATGTTCCTGCGCACCTCGTCGCGTTCCCTGACGACGTCGTGCCCGGCGACCGTGGCGCTGCCGCCGGTCGGGTTGACCAGGGTGCACAGCATGCTGATCGTGGTGGTCTTGCCGGCGCCGTTGGGGCCGAGGAAGCCGAACACCTCGCCGGGGCGGACCTCGAGCTCCACGCCCTTGACGGCCTCGATCTTCCCGTACGTCTTCCTTAACCCGTGCACGGCGACGGCCGCGTCCTCGCCCATTCAGTCCTCCGCCAGGATCCGGAAGATGGATTTGCGCGTCTGCTTGATCAGTTTCTTGGCCTCGGCCACCTGACGGTCTCCGCCCGTGCGCACCAGGTGGGAGAACGCCTCGTTGAGCTGGGCCCAGAGCAGGCGCAGCTCGTGGTGGTCGTCGGGGACGCTTCGTGCGACCTCTTCCCACGGCGCCTCGTCGGCGTGCCTGGCCGCATGCGGCCGGCCCTGCTCGGTCAGGCGGTACGTACGGCTTCCGCCGGATTCGTCGCCGGTCACCAGGTCCTCGTCCTCGAGCTGCTGGAGCGCCGGATAGACCGAGCCGGGGCTGGGCCGCCACACGCCGCGGCTGCGCTCCTCGATGCCCTGGATCATCTGGTAGCCGTTCTGCGGCCCCTCGTGGAGCAGGGCCAGCAGGGCCGCTCTTACGTCGCCGCGGCGGACCCTCGGCGGGGGCGTCTCCCAGTGGACGAACATCCCGAACTCCGGCATCGGGGGAGCTCCCGGCATCGGAGGGGCCTCCGCCATCGGCGGGAACGGGCCGGGGCCCGGGGGAAGAGGGGGCGGTGGAGGGGGCGGCGGGGCGTCCCAGAAGTCGGGCTCGCGCATGACGAAGCTCCTCAACTATCGAGATATTTTGACGATATATCTAGATAGTTGAGACGGGAAGGCTCTCCGACGAAGGAAGCCGAATGTTAGCGAGCGCTAACAGCGGCGTCGATAGCCGCCCGCGCCATCGCGTGCAGCAGCGGCCGCATGTCCTTGCCGGCGAGCTCGCCCGCGCTGTGCGGCGTCGAGTTGAGCAGCCCGAAGACGGCGTGGGTCGCGGCGCGCAGGCGCGCGGCCGGGCAGGCGGGGTGCAGCTCGGCCAGCACGGTCACCCATTCCTCGACGTAGAGGCGCTGCAGCCGCCTGATCTGCCGCCGTCCCGGCTCGGGCACGTTGCCCAGCTCCCTGTCGTGCACCGTGATCAGCGCCGGCTGCTCGATCGCGAACGTGATCTGCACGTTGAGCAGCGTGTCCAGCGTCTCCTGCGGGCCCGGGGCGGACGTGGCCACCGCGACGGCCGACTCGCGCAGCCGCGAGCTGATGTCCAGCAGCATCTCGGCGAGCAGCGCGTCCTTGCCGCTGAAGTGGCGGTAGAGGGCCGGGCCTGAAACGCCGACCGCGCCGCCGATGTCCTCGATCGAGACGCCGTGGAAGCCGCGTGCGGCGAACAGCGTGGCGGCCGCCGCCAGGATTTCCGTGCGCCGGTTGCCGCGATCGCGGGTAGGTGCAGAGACGGTGGTCACGTCTCACATGCTAGACGACTACGTTAATGATGACTAACATCCGAGCCATGAGAGGGGACTCATGAGCGACTGGCCGGTGGTGAAGTCGGCCGCGGAGCCCGGCGGCGCGGCGTACAAGCGCAACGCCGAGCTCAACGAGCGGCTCGCGGCCGAGCTGCTCGAACGCCTGGCCGTCGCCGCGCTCGGCGGCCCCGAGCGGTCGCGGCTGCGGCACGTCGAGCGGGGCAAGCTCCTGCCGCGCGACCGCGTCGACGGCCTGCTCGACCCGGGCTCCCGCTTCCTGGAGCTGTCGCCGCTGGCCGCGAACGGCCTTTACGACGACCAGGCGCCGGCCGCCGGGATCATCACGGGCATCGGCCGGGTCTCGGGCCGCGAATGCGTGATCGTCGCCAACGACGCCACCGTCAAGGGCGGCACCTACTATCCGCTCACGGTCAAGAAGCACCTGCGCGCGCAGGAGGTGGCCCTGCACAACCGCCTGCCGTGCGTCTACCTGGTCGACTCCGGCGGCGCGTTCCTGCCCAGGCAGGACGAGGTGTTCCCGGACCGCGAGCACTTCGGCCGGATCTTCTACAACCAGGCCACGATGTCGGCGCGGGGCATCCCCCAGATCGCCGCCGTGCTCGGCTCCTGCACCGCGGGCGGCGCCTACGTGCCCGCGATGAGCGACGAGGCGGTGATCGTACGCGGTCAGGGCACGATCTTCCTGGGCGGCCCGCCCCTGGTGAAGGCGGCCACCGGCGAGGAGGTCACGGCCGAGGAGCTGGGCGGCGGCGACCTGCACGCGCGCGTCAGCGGCGTCACCGACCACCTGGCCGAGGACGACGCGCACGCGCTGGCCATCGTCCGCGACATCGTCTCCACGCTGGCCCCGCGCGCCGAGCGGCCCTGGGAGACCGTCAAGTCCGAGCCGCCCCTGTACGACCCGCGCGACCTGTACGGGATCGTGCCCGCCGACACCCGCCAGCCGTACGACGTGCGCGAGGCGATCGCCAGGATCGTGGACGGGTCGCGCTTCCTGGAGTTCAAGGCCGAGTACGGCTCGACCCTCGTGACCGGGTTCGCCCACGTCCATGGGCATCCGGTGGGGATCGTGGCGAACAACGGCATCCTGTTCAGCGAGTCCGCCCTGAAGGGCGCGCACTTCATCGAGCTGTGCGACCAGCGGCGGATCCCCCTGGTGTTCCTGCAGAACATCAGCGGGTTCATGGTCGGCAAGGCCTACGAGGCGGGCGGCATCGCCAAGCACGGGGCCAAGATGGTCACGGCCGTCTCGTGTGCGCGGGTGCCCAAGTTCACGGTGGTGATCGGCGGGTCGTTCGGCGCGGGCAACTACGCGATGGCCGGACGGGCGTACTCGCCCAGGTTCCTGTGGATGTGGCCGAACGCCCGCATCTCGGTCATGGGCGGCGAACAGGCCGCGAACGTCCTCACCACGGTCGGCAACGCCGACGCCGGCGCGATCAGGGCCCAGTACGAGCACCAGGGCAACCCGTACTACTCCACGGCCAGGCTCTGGGACGACGGGGTGATCGATCCGATCGACACCCGCACGGTCCTGGGCCTGGCGCTGTCCGCGGCGGCCAACGCCCCGCTCGAGCCCGCCGGTTACGGCGTCTTCCGGATGTGAGCGAACCCATGGAGAACGCGAGAAGCGCCGCACCGCCGGGAGCAGCGCGGTTCGGCCGTGTGCTGATCGCCAACAGGGGCGAGATCGCCGTACGGATCATCCGCACGCTGCGCGGGCTCGGCATCACGTCGGTGGCCGTGCACACGGCGTCCGACGCGGGCGCGCGGCACGTGATGGAAGCCGACATAGCTCTCCAGGTGCCGAAATATTTGGATATTGAGGCGATTGTGGGGGCGGCTCGGGATGCGGGGGCGGAGGCCGTACATCCTGGTTATGGGTTTCTGGCGGAGAACGCCGAGTTCGCGCGGCGGTGCGCGGAGGCCGGGCTGGTGTTCGTCGGCCCGCCGGCCGCGGCCATCGAGGCGATGGGCGACAAGATCCGGGCCAAGGCCGCCGTGTCGGCCGCGGGCGTGCCGGTGGTCCCCGGCGGCGCCGAGCCCGGCGACGCGATCGCGGACTGGCGCGACTTCCCCGCGCTGATCAAGCCGTCCGCCGGTGGCGGCGGCAAGGGCATGGTGCTGGTACGGTCGGCCGCCGAGCTGCCCGACGCGATCGAGTCGGGCAGGCGTACGGCACGGGCGGCGTTCGGGGACGCGACGCTGCTGATCGAGCGCTACGTCGAGAACCCGCGCCACATCGAGATCCAGGTCCTCGCCGACGCGCACGGGAACCTCGTGCACCTCGGCGAGCGCGAGTGCAGCCTGCAGCGCAGGCACCAGAAGATCATCGAGGAGGCGCCGTCCCCCTTCGTCACCCCCGAGACGCGCGCCCGCATGGGGGCGGCGGCGGTGGAGGCCGCCCGCGCGGTGGGGTACGTGGGGGCGGGCACCGTCGAGTTCATCGTGGACGGCGGCACCGGGGCCTACCACTTCATGGAGATGAACACGCGCTTGCAGGTCGAGCATCCGGTGACCGAGCTCGTCACCGGCCTCGACCTGGTGGAGCTGCAGTTGCGGGTGGCGGCGGGGGAGCGGCTGGGGTTCGGGCAGGACGACGTGCGGCTCGGCGGCCACGCCGTGGAGGCGCGCGTCTACGCCGAGGACCCGGCGCGCGGCTTCCTGCCCAGCGGCGGTCGCGTCCTCGTCCTGCGCGAGCCCGCGACCACGCACCCGAACCCCGCCGCGGGCACCGTCGTGCGGGTGGACTCCGGGCTGGCCGAGGGCGGTGTGGTCGGCAGCGAGTTCGACCCGATGCTGTCCAAGGTCATCGCCTGGGCGCCCGACCGGGACGCCGCCCTGCGCGCGCTCGACGGCGCGCTGGCCAGCACGGCCGTGCTGGGCGTGGTCACCAACATCCCGTTCCTGCGCGCGCTCGCCGCGCATCCCGCCGTCGTGGCGGGCGAGCTGGACACCGGCCTGGTCGAACGGGTCCTGCCCGAGCTCGTCCCCGGCGCGGGCGTGCCGGACGAGGTGCTCGCCGCGGCGGCCCTCGTCTTCCACGCCGCGGCCCAGGGCCCCGGGAACGGGGATCCGTGGGAGATCGCGGACGGGTGGCGGCTGGGCGAGTCCGCGTGGACGACGTGGCGGCTGGAGTCCAGGGACGGCGTGCACGCGGTCCAGGTCCGCGGCCTGCCCGCGGAGTCGGCCGAGGTGCGGATCGACGGGCGCGACGTCCCCGCCGCCATCCGGACGGACGGCACCGGCCTCGCCGTCACGATCGGCGGACGTACCGGCCACTACCTGCACGCCCGCCAGGGCGACACGCTCTGGCTGGGCAGGGACGGCGGCTCCTGGGCGCTGACCCGCCACCTCATCGGCGACCCTGGCGACCGGCCCGGGGCCGCGGCGGCGGGCGACGGCGTGGTCAGGAGCCCCATGCCCGGCACGGTCCTGGTCGTCAAGGCGCAGCCGGGCGAACGGGTGAGCGAGGGGCAGCCGCTGGTCATCGTCGAGGCGATGAAGATGGAGCACACGGTCACCGCCCCGCGCGACGGCGTGGTGTCGGAGCTGCCCGTCAAGCCGGGCCAGCCGGTCGACATGGACGCCGTCCTGGCCGTCGTCACCAGCGAGGAGGCGTGATGCCGTACCCCATGGAAGGTCTTCCCCAGCAGGTCACGATCTACGAGGTCGGGCCGCGTGACGGGCTGCAGAACGAGTCCTCGGTCATCCCCGTCGAGGTGAAGGCCGCGTTCATCGACCGGCTCGCCGACGCGGGGCACAAGGTGATCGAGGCGACCAGCTTCGTCCACCCGAAGTGGGTGCCGCAGCTCGCCGACGCCCGCGAGCTGCTCACCAGGCTGCACAGGAGGCCGGGCGTCCGCTACCCCGTCCTCGTCCCGAACCTGCGCGGCCTCGACCGGGCGCTCGAACTGGACGTGGCCGAGATCGCGATCTTCGCCAGCGCCACGGAGACGTTCGCGGCCAAGAACCTGAACAGGAGCCTGGAGAGCCAGTTCGAGATGTTCGAGCCGGTGGTGGCCAGGGCGCTGGACAACGGCGTCAAGGTGCGGGCGTACGTGTCGATGTGCTTCGGCGACCCCTGGGAGGGGCCGACGCCGATCCCGCAGGTGGTGGCGGTCGGGGAGCGGCTGCTCGGGCTCGGCTGCTACCAGCTCTCGCTCGGCGACACGATCGGCGTCGGCACGCCGGGCCACGTCACGGCCCTGATCAGGGCCTTCCGCACGCCCGAACGGCTCGCCGTGCACTTCCACGACACCTACGGCCAGGCGCTCGGCAACACGCTGGCCGCGCTCAAGGCGGGCGTGACCACGGTCGACGCCTCCACGGGCGGCATCGGCGGCTGCCCCTACGCCGAGTCCGCGACCGGGAACCTGGCCACGGAGGACCTGGTCTGGATGTTGCGCGGCCTCGGCATCGAGACGGGGCTCGACCTGGGCAAGCTCGTGTCCACCAGCACCTGGCTGGCGGAGCTGCTCGGCCGGCCCAGCCCATCCCGCGTCGTGCAGGCGCTGTCGAAAGGCTGACATGCTCAAAGACGAGTACGAAGAGTTGCGCAAGACGGTCGGGGCGTTCGCCCGCGACGTGGTGGCGCCGGTGATCGGCGGCTTCTACGAGCGCGAGGAGTTCCCGTACGACATCGTCCGGCAGATGGGCGCCATGGGCCTGTTCGGGCTGCCGTTCCCGGAGGAGTACGGCGGGATGGGCGGCGACTACTTCGCCCTCTGCGTGGCCCTGGAGGAGCTGGCCCGCGTCGACTCCAGCGTGTCGATCACGCTGGAGGCCGCCGTGTCGCTGGGCGCGATGCCGATCTTCAGGTTCGGCACCGGCGAGCAGCGCGAGCACTGGCTGCCCAGGTTGACCTCGGGGGCGGAGCTGGGCGCGTTCGGGCTCACCGAGCCGGGCGGCGGGACCGACGTGCCGGGCGGGATGCGCACCACGGCCGTGCTCGACGGCGCCGAATGGGTGCTCAACGGGACGAAGGCGTTCATCACCAACTCCGGCACCGACATCACCGCCGTCGTCGGCGTGGCCGCGCTCACCGGCGACAGGGAGATCTCCACGATCCTCGTGCCGAGCGGCACACCGGGGTTCACGGTGTCGAAGAAGTACTCCAAGGTCGGCTGGAACGCCTCCGACACCCGCGAGCTGTCCTTCTCCGACTGCCGCGTCCCCGCCGCGAACCTGCTGGGCGAGCGCGGCCGCGGCTACGCCCAGTTCCTGCAGACGCTCGACGAGGGCCGCATCGCGATCGCCGCACTCAGCGTGGGCCTGGCGCAGGGGTGCGTGGACGAGTGCCTGAAGTACGTCAGGGACAGGAAGGCGTTCGGCCACCCGATCGGCCACTACCAGGCCATCCAGTTCAAGGTCGCCGACATGGAGGTGCGGGCGCACACGGCCCGGCTGGCCTACTACCACGCGGCCGAGAGACTGCTGGCGGGGCTGCCGTTCAAGAAGGAGGCGGCGATCGCCAAGCTGGTCTCCTCCAACGCGGCCATGGACAACGCGCGCGACGCGACGCAGGTGTTCGGCGGGTACGGGTTCATGAACGAGTTCCCCGTCGGGCGCTTCTACCGCGACGCCAAGATCCTGGAGATTGGGGAGGGGACGAGCGAGGTGCAGCGCATGCTCATCGCCCGGCAGCTCGGGCTCGGCGACCTCTGACGATCAGATGAGCGGAGGAGGTGTTTGCGTGAGGAACGGGGCACGATCTAGTGTCATCAAGCATGACGGTTGACGATCTTCTCATCAGGAAGGCGGAGAAGGCGGACGCGGACGAGGTGTTCGCGCTGGCACGCGAGTTCGGGCTGACATTCAGGCCGGAGCGTGAGGCCTTCGACGCCGCGCTGCCCGAGCTGCTGGCGAACGAGGACGCCCTGCTGCTCACGGCCGTCATCAACGGGCACATCCACGGCTACCTGCTGGGGTTCGTGCACCTGACGCTCTTCGCGAACGGGCCGGTCGCCTGGGTGGAGGAGGCGATGGTCGGGTCCGGGTCGCGCAGGCAGGGGATCGGGCGGGCGCTGCTGGAGGAGTTCGAGCGGTGGGCCCGCACTCGTGAGGCCCGCTACGTGGCCATGGCGACGCGCCGGGCGCCGGAGTTCTACCATGCGCTCGGATATGAGGCCTCTGCCACGTTCTTCCGCAAGGTCCTGCGCTAGCTGAAGACCCTCCCCCTGAAAGGCATGGCGATGACGACTGTCGGCGCGGACCGGATCGAGATCAGGCGGGTCGTCGAGAACTGGGCGCTGTGGCGGGACGCCGGCGACTGGGAGCGGTTCGCCACGGTCTGGCACCCGGACGGCTGGATGAGCGCGACGTGGTTCCAGGGCCCGGCCGCCGACTTCATCGCCGCCAGCAGGAAGGGCTTCGAGAACGGCGTCAGCATTCTGCACTTCCTGGGCGGTCACACCAGCGACGTCGCCGGTGACCGCGCGGTCGCTCAGACCAAGATGACGATCAGCCAGCGGGCCGAGGTCGACGGCATCCTGGCCGACGTGGTGTGCACCGGCCGGTTCTACGACTTCCTGGCCCGCCGCGACGAGGACTGGCTGATCGTGCGGCGCCAGCCCATCTACGAGAAGGACCGCATCGACGTCGTCGACCCGGCCGCCTCGCTCCGGCTCGATCCCGGGCTGCTCGGCCGCTTCCCCGACGGCTACCGCCATCTGGGCTACCTGCAGACCAAGCTGGGGTTCGCCGTCAAGCCCGGCCTGCCGGGACTGACCGGAGCGGCCGTCGAACAGCTTTACGCCGAGGGCGCAGCCTGGCTGGCGGGGTCGCCCCGCCCTGGCGAACCCGCCTGAGCGACGCCTGCCGGGCGACGCGGGCGGACGTTTCTGTCACCACCGGATGGCATCCTTGGGTGCGTGAGTATCCATGCCGTGAGCCCCTTGTTCGTCGGGCGTGCCCGCGAGCTGTCCGCTCTCGGCGACGCCCTGGTGCGGGCGCGTGCCGGGGCGTCGTCCACCGTGCTCGTCGGCGGCGAGGCGGGGGTGGGCAAGACACGGCTGATCAAGGAGTTCACCGAGCGCGCCCACGACGCCATGGTGCTCGTCGGCGGCTGCCTGGAGCTGGGCACGGAAGGTCTGCCGTTCGCGCCGTTCACCGCCGTGCTGCGCGGGCTCGTGCGCGAGCTGGGCCGCGACGGGGTCGCGGCGCTCGTGCCCGGAGGCACCACGCGCGGCCTGGCGCGGCTGCTGCCGGAGTTCGGCGAGCCCGACAAGGAGGGCGCGGAGGCCAGGGCCCGGCTGTTCGAGCAGGTGCTCGGGCTGCTGGAGCGGCTGGCGGAAGAGCGTCCCGTGCTGCTCGTCGTCGAGGACGCCCACTGGGCCGACCGCTCCACCCGCGACCTGCTGTCCTTCCTGGTCCGCTACCAGCGCACGGCCGGCCGCCTGCTCACCGTCGTCACCTACCGCACCGACGAGCTGCACCGCACCCACCCGCTGCGGCCCCTGCTCGCCGAGCTGGGCCGGATCGAGTGGGTGACCAGGGCCGAGCTGCGCAGGCTGACCCGCAGGGAGGCCGTCGCGCAGGCGGCCAGCATCCTGGAGCGCGAGCCGTCCCCCGCCACCATGGACCTCATCTACGCGCGCAGCGAGGGCAACCCGCTGTTCGTCGAGGCGCTGCTCAACGACGCGGGCGGCGACGACGCGCTGCCGGAGTCGCTGCGCGACCTGCTGCTCGCCAGCGTCGAGCGGCTGCCCGACGAGACGCAGGAGCTGCTGCGGGTGGCCAGCGCCGGCGGCCAGCGCATCGAGCACGACCTGCTCAGCGCCGTCGCCGGGCTCGACGACAACGCGCTCTCCCGCGCGCTGCGGCCCGCCGTGGCCGGCAACGTGCTGGTCGTCGACGGCGAGGGCTACGCCTTCAGGCACGCGCTCATCCGCGAGGCGCTCCACGACGACCTGCTGCCCGGCGAGCACACCCGCCTCCACACCCGCTTCGCCGAGGCGCTCGAACGCGACCTGTCGATCCTGCCCGCCCCGCGCGGCGCGATCGAGCTGGCCCACCACTGGCACTCCGCCCACGACTCCACCTGGGCCCTGGTCAGCGCCTGGCGGGCGGCCGCCGCCGCCCGCACCTCCACCGCCTACGACGAGCAGCTCAGGATGCTGTCCAGAGTGCTGGAGCTGTGGGACCAGGTGCCCGACGCGGGCGAGCGCATCGGCGGCGACCGCCTCAGCGTGCTGCGGCAGACCGCCACGGTCGCCCACCTCGCCGGCGAATACGAGCGCTCCATCGCCCTGGCCAGCGCCGCCCTCGACGAGCTCGACCACGAAGCCGACCCGATCAGGTCGGCCCGCATGCTGCGCCAGCGCGGCCTGACCCGCTACGACCTGGGCCGCCCCGGCTACGTCGACGACCTGCGCAGGGCGGCCGAGCTGGCCCCCGCCGACAAGCCGAGCAAGGTGCGCGGCCAGGTCCTGGAGAGCCTGTCCAGGATGCTCCACCAGCCGGAGGACTGGCGGGAGAAGATCGCCACGGCTCAGCTCGCCATGGAGATCGGCCACGAGGTGGGCGACGCCAACGTCGAGGCCCACGCGCTGATCAGCCTCACCTGGGCGCGCTGCCGCTACTCGGAGATGGAGTCGCAGCTCGGCGCGTTCGCCGAGGCCCGGCGCATCGCCGCCGAGGGGGAGGCGTACAACGCGGTGATGCGCTGCGCCATCTCCGAGTCCGACGCGCTCGAAGGGGCGGGCTGGCACGAGCGGGCCGCGCTGGTCGCCCGCGAGGGCATCGCGGAGGCGGAGCACTACGGGCTGGCGCGCACGTCGGGCACGTTCCTGTCGATCAACCTGGCCGAGCCGCTGGTGTCGCTGGGGCGGTGGGACGAGGCGCTGGAGGTGGTCGAGCACGCGCTCGACCTCGCGCCGCCCGCGCCCTACCGGGCGAGCCTGCAGGGGTTCGCCACGGACATCGCGCTCGCCCGCGGGCAGTTCGACCGGGCGGAGCGGCTGCTCGACTCCTCGCGCAGCGTGCTGTCGCGGGGGACCTACCGGGACCAGACGGTGCTGCCGCATCTGGGCAGGGAGGTGACGCTGCTGTGGGCGCGGGGGGAGACGAAGAGCGCGGTGGAGGCGGCGGCGCGGGTCATGGAGGGGCAGGACCTGCGGGCCAGCCCGCGTTACTCGTGGCCGCTGCTGGTGATCTTCGCCCGGCTCATGGTGACCGTGGCGCCGCCCGGCGCGCCGTCCGCGCCTTTTGGGGCGGCGCTCGCGCAGCTTGGCGCGGCGCTGCTGGGACGGCTGCGAGAGCTGGCGCGGGAGCTGGAGGCCGAGGGCGATCTGCAGGAGGCGCAGCGGCTCACGTTCGCCGCGGTGACCGGCCCCGAGCCCGCCGTCTCTGGTGGGGCCGAGTCGGCGGCTTGGCAGGTCAAGGCGTGGGAGCAGGCGGTGGAGGCGTGGGCCGCGCTGCGGCAGCCGTACGCGGAGGCGCAGTGCCTGGTGGGTGCCGCCCAGGCGGCGCTCGCGGCCGGTGATCGGCAGGGGGCGGCGGTGCGGCTGGCCCGGGCGAAGGAGCTCGCCGGGCCGCTCGGGGCGACGGCGTTGCTGGAGCAGCTCGACGTGTTCGGACGGCGCGCCAGGATCGGCGGCGGTGGCGGGCCGGAGGAGACGGCGGGCGGGTTGCCGCTGGGGCTGACGGCTCGGGAGCTGGAGGTGCTGCGTGAGGTCACCAGCGGGCGGAGCAACAGGGAGATCGCCGAGGTGCTGTTCATCTCGGTCAAGACGGTGAGCGTGCACGTCTCCAACATCCTGGCCAAGCTCGGCGTCGCCACCCGCGGCGAGGCCGCGGCCACCGCCCACCGCCTCAGCCTCTTCGAGTAGCACCTTTCAAGCCTCTATCCGGCCGTGCCTTTGCGCCCCCGCCGTTACGGTGCGGCCTTTCAAGCCCTCTCCGTTACGGCGGGGCCAAGTGGGCCGCCACTCGCCGACCGTGGCCGGTCGCCTCCAGGGAAACGCCCGCTGACCGCCGCGTGGCCGGGCGCCGTTACGTGCGCCTTCTTGACCGTCCGGCCGCTGAACCCTGGACCGCCCGACCGGGACCCACGATCGCCCGGCTGGGGCATCATGCCGTTCGCCGGTGTGGGGGTTCGGGTCAGCCGGTTAGCTGGGCTTCCAGGCGGTAGCCGTCCACGGTGACGTAGACCTGGTCGCCTGGGCGGGCGTTCAGGCGCATGAGGACCGGCTGGAGCGAGTCGAACACCGGCTGGTGGCCCTGCCAGACCAGGACGATGGCGTTGTCGCCGGGGCCCGTGACCGACAGCAGCGTGCCGGGGCGCATGCCGAGCTGGGCGGCGTACCCCTCCGGGACCGGCACCGGGCCGCCCCTCAGGTGTTCGGGCGTCACCTCGATGCGCTGCCAGCGGCGCGGGTCGGAGGACGGGCTCGGGAGCGGCGCGGGCGGCGTGGCCGGGGTGCCGGCGAGGCTGCCGGCCGGCATGCCCGAGCGGCCGCCCGACAGCGCCGACAGCGTGGCCAGCGCGGCCGAGGGATCGATCGAGTTCGCCGTGGCCGCCGGGATCGGCTGGCCGCCCCGGTGGTGGTGGCCGTTGGCGCCGGGCGTGCGGCGCGGCAGGGGCAGCGCGGGGGAGGGCTCCTCGTCCACCGAGCCGGGGCCGGTCTCGGGCGGCAGGACGTCGAGCCACGCCTTCGCCGAGTGGGCGCGGATGCCCAGCTCGGTCATGAGCGCCACCATGTCGGCGTCGGCGGAGTTCGCGGCCAGGAGCTGGCGCGTACGGGCCTGGAGGCCGTGGATGTCGCCCACCACGAGCCAGCCGTCCTGGAGGCGGCGGTCGGGCATGAGCGTCACCAGCACCCGCCACAGCGGGGTGCGCAACGAGGGAACCGTCACAGGGTGGGCCGGGTCGGCGCCGATGAGCTGGTCTTCGGTGGCCGCCGCGCCGAGCCACTCGGTCAGGCGGAACATGTGGCCCGTGACCGGCGCGGACTCCGACGAACGGAGCCAGTGCAGGATGCGCTCCTCGGCGGTGCGCTGGGCGTGGGAGAGCGCCTCCCTCTCCACCAGCATCTTGTGGGCCAGCGTGCGCAGGCTGACCGGGTCCTCGGCGAACAGCCGGTGCACCGCCACCGCCAGCTCCAGCTTGTCCAGGCTGCGGAACAGGTTGTCCACGACCCGGACCATGGCGTGGTCGGTGTCCGAAGGCACGGGGCTGGCGGAGGCGGCGCCGGACGAGGCCGGGGCGGGGGAGGGCACGGAGCTGGACGACGCAGGGCCGGTGGATCCGGGGACGGGCAGCGGGTAGCCGGGTGTGCCCGGGGTGCCGCTCTTGGAGCCGCTCGCGCCGGGGACCGCAGGGAACGAGCCTGTCTGCGGGCCACCCGCGCCGGGGACGGCCGGGAACGAGCCTGTCTGCGGGCCGCCTGAGCTGGGGATGGCGGGGAACGAGCCTGTCTGCGGTGGGGCGCCGGTGTCCTGGCGTCCCTGCTGCGGGCCGGTGGGGCGCTGTGGGAGGCGTTCTGACTGGCCGGGGGCCGGGCGTTGCGGCAGGCCCTCGCCCGACAGGCCCTGTTGCGGGCCGCCGTTCTGGGATTGCCCGGGGAACGGACCGCTGTGCGGCTGTGCCTGGAACGAGCCCGTCTGCGGACCCCCCTGGCTGTTGTCCGGCGGGAGCGCGGGGAACGAGCCGGTCTGGCGCTGGCCGAGGCCGCTCGGGGGCACCGAGCTGTTCGGCGGGGCCGCGCCGTTCGACGGCACCGCGCCGCCCGGAGGCACTGCGCCGCCGCCCGGGGGCACCGCGCTGTTCGGGGGGACTGAGGTGTTCGGGGGTGCCGGGCTGTTCGGCGGCACTGCGGGGAAGGAGCCGGTCTGGCGGGCGCGCTCGGGCGACTGGGCGGGGAACGCGCCGGTCCCGCGTTGGGCGCCGCTCTCCGGTTGCGCGGGGAACGAGCCGGTCTGCCGCTGCGGGCGGCCGTCGCCTTGCGCGGCGAGCGGGCCCTGGGCGGCGAGTGGGCTCGGGGCCGCGAGCGGGCCGGTGGTCTGCGGTCGCGGTGCGCCTTCGGGTTGCTGGCCGGCGCCGGTCTGCGCGGCGAAGGGGCCGCTCTGCGACTCCTTCTGGACAGGGAAGGAGCCGGTGCCCCTGGTCGAGATGCCCTCGCCCGCGAACGACGCGCCCCGCTGCAGCGGCCTGGTGACCTCCGGGTGGGCCGAGGGGGCCTCGCGCTGGGCCGGGATGCGGCCGAGGATCTCGCGGAAGACCGAGCCGAGCACCACTTCAGGCGTGGCGGACGGGGTGCTGAGGTCGCCGGGGGCCAAGCGGCGCAGCCGCTGCCAGCCGCCGAGGCCGGCGATGGCCGTGCGGGTGGAGTCCGGCCAGCCGGGCAGCGCCGGGTCGATGTGGTGAACCGTCAGCGCGGGCAGCAGGTCGGCCAGCGGCATGTGGTCCCAATGGGTGGCGGCCAGCCGGGCCAGGCGCTCGCAGATCCAGTCGAGTCCGGCCGTTCCGAGCGCCCTGGACAGCGCCAGGGAGGACCACCACCCCGCGGGCAGGCGCGGATCGCCCAGCACCTCGGCCACCTGCTGAGGGCGGCTCCAGCGCAACGCAGGGACTAGGTCGCTCAGGCAGATCGATGACTCGACTTCCATCGGCGGACCTTATCCTCCCCAGTGAGCCGCGTGGTGCTGCCCGTTACGCATGTGGCTATTGGTGCAGCCTACGCGGCAAGCTATCAATCAGTGTGAATAGGGTAAAGACGGTTCAGATCAAAACCGTACCGTGGCCGACCGCCCACCTGGGCCACACATGCGGCACCGGCACGGCAACCTGCCTGCAAAGCGGCCTCTTCACTGACACCATGCAAAGTCGCGGTGAGGAACCCGGCGGCGAACGCGTCGCCGGCTCCCGTCGAGTCCACGACCTCGGCGGACACGCCCGGCGCCACGGCGACCACCTGGCCGCCCACGGCGGCCAGCGCGCCCTGTGATCCCAGCTTCACGATCGCTGTGCCATACATCTCACTCAAGAGTACGGCCGCCCGCTCCGCGTTCGTGGCCCCACTGAGCAGGAGGGCCTCGTCGAGGTTCGGAATGATGAGGCCGGCGGCGGCCGATTCACGGATGAAACGTTCAATTCCGAAGTCGCGCAGCGGCCCGGTGGAGGCCGGGTCGATGCTGACGGCGACGCCTGCCGCCGCCGCCTCGGCCATGGCCAGCTTGGCCAGCCGCAGCCCCGGCTCGGCGAACAGGATGTAGCCGGACAGATGGAGCCGTCCGACGCCGTCGAGCAGGGACGGGTCCCAGTCGGCGTCGGAGATCAGGCCGCCCGCGCCGCGGTTGGTGAGCATCGAGCGTTCGCCGCTCTTGTCCACCATCGCGATCACGACCGCGGTGGGATGGTCGGGATCCACCGTGACGTGCGGGCGCACGCCCGTCTTGACCAGCTCGGTGGTGTGCCACTCGCTGCTGTCGTAGCCGAGCCTGGTCAGCAGCCGCACGTCGGCGCCCAGGTGAGCGGCCCAGGCGGCGGTGTTCGCGCCGGAGCCGCCTGGACGGAGCACGATGTCGGCGGCCGTGTCGGTGCCGGACATGACCGGCGAACCATGCAAGGCCACCACATCGGTGACCGCGTCGCCTATGACGAGGAGAGCCCCGTCGGTCACGACCGGGCCCACGAGAGGGCGATCTGGGCGGCCAGGGCGGTGTTGCCGCGGACGGCGGCCAGGTTCGCCTCCAGGGAGGCGCCCGCGGTCCCGTCGACCAGGTAGCCGAGCAGGAACGGGGTGATGGCCTGGCCCTTGACGCCCTCGCGCTCGGCCGCGGCCAGCGCCTCGCGCAGCACCCGGTCGTGCAGCTCGGGGTCCAGCTGCTGATCTTCGGGGACCGGGTTGGCGACGATCAGCGCGGTCTCCTGACCGCCGAGGGCGTCCTGGCCGCGCATGATGGCCGCCGCCTCGTCGGGCGACTCGATCCGCCAGTCGATCGGCTGGCCGGAGGAGTGCAGGTAGAAGCCGGGGAAGGCGTTCGTACGGTAGCCCGCCACGCTCACGCCCCTGGTCTCCAGGCGCTGCAGGGTCGCGGGCACGTCGAGGATCGACTTCACCCCGGCGCAGACGACCGTGATGCGCGTACGGGCGAGCGTGTCGAGGTCGGCGGACTCGTCCTGGTCGTCGGTCCAGCCACGGTGGACCCCGCCCAGCCCGCCGGTGGCGAAGATGCGGATGCCGGCCCGGGCGGCCAGGAACGACGTGGCCGACACGGTGGTCGCGCCGCTGGCCTTCAGCGCCGCCGCCACGGGCAGGTCCCGCTGGCCGAGCTTGCGCAGGCCGGGCTCGGTGGCGATGCGTTCCAGCTCCAGCTCGTTCAGGCCGATGCGGGGCACGCCGTCCAGCACCGCGATCGTGGCCGGCACGGCGCCCGCGGCCCGTACGACGCCCTCCAGCTCCCGCGCCACCTCCAGGTTGCGCGGCTGCGGCAGCCCGTGGGAGATGATCGTCGATTCCAGCGCCACCACCGGCGAGCCGTCGGCCAGGGCCGCGGCGACCTCGTCGGACGGCTGGAGGAGGGAGTCGGTGGCGCTGTGCATGGTGTGTTTCATGCTCCTTGAGTGGTCCTGACCTGCTTAGGGGGAACGGCGTGTTTCGCGGAATTTGTTCCGAACGGAGCAGGTTACGGCCCTCCCCGCCCGGCCGTCCACCTGAGGATCACACGAGGAGGGCGACGCCCGCCAGAGAGATGGTCGCGATGATGCCCGTGGCGATGCCGCCGAGCAGTACGGCACGGCCGCCCTTGACCAGTTTCCGCACGTCGATGCCGGTGCCCAGGCCGAAGAGGGCGGCCGCCATCAGGACGTTCGTCACCTGCGGCACGGCGTCCGTCACCACCGCGGGGACCTGCCCGGTGCTGCGCACGATCACCATCGCCAGGAACGCGGCCACGAACAGCGGCACGATCGGCGGCCTCCCCCCATGACGGGGCGCGGCGTCGCGGCGCAGGCGATGAGAGGTCAGGGCGACGATCGGCGCGAGCAGGATGACGCGGCCGAGCTTGACCGTGATCGCGCCGGCCAGCACGCCCGAGGCCGCGCCGATCGCGGCCACCTGGGCGACCTCGTGCACGGCGGCGCCCGCCCACACGCCGAGCTGGGCGGGCGAGAGGCCCATGAAGGCCGCGAGCAGGGGCACCAGCACGATGGCGGCGGTGCCGTAGAGGACGACGACGCTGAGGGCGTTCGCCGCGTCGTCGTCGTCCGAGACGTCGGTGCTCTCGCGCATGGCGGCGATGGCCGCCGCGCCGCAGATGGACACGCCCGTGGCGATCAGCAGGGACGTGCCCCGGCTGAGGCCCAGCCGGCGGCCGATCCGCGGCGTCACCGTGAACGTCACCCCCGTCGCGACCGCCACGATCGCCAGGGTCTGCCAGCCCAGCGCCAGCACCTGCGGCACGGCGATCTGCAGGCCCAGCAGGGCGATCGCCACCCGCAGCACGCGCCTGGAGACGAACGCGAGGCCCGGCCTGAGCCGCTCGCCGACGCCCGCCAGCGCGGCCAGCGCGGCGCCGGAGAACACGGCGATCACGGCGGGGCTGAGCACCGGGACGACGCGGTTGACGAGCAGCGCGAAGACCACCGCCAGCGCCGCGACCGCCACCCCCGGCACCGCGGAAGGGCGGCGTGCCGCCCCCGGCACAGCGGAAGGGCCGTCTGCCGCGACCCCCGGCGCCGCGGAAGGGCCGTGTGCCGCACCCGCCCGCACGTCGCGGATCACCGGAAGAGGGGCCGCAAGGGCCGGCAGGTGGTCTGAGCGGGGCATGATCTCAGTGTTTCCGGGGTTCGGCGGGCCCGGTAGCCGCGCCTTGCCTGGGAGGTCATAGCCTGTGGCTATGAGTGCGCTGCCTGATCTCGACTCGCTGAAGCTGCTGGTCGACGTGGGCGAGCTGGGCAGCCTCGGGCAGGCGGCGAAGGCGGCGGGCATCGCGCAGCCGTCCGCGAGCAAGCGCATCGCCCTGCTCGAACGCCGACTCGGCCTCCCCCTGCTCGAACGCACGCCGCGCGGCTCCACGCTCACCTCCGAAGGCAAGATGGTCGCGGGCTGGGCCGCGCAGGTGCTCGCCGCCGCCGGCGAGCTCATGCGGGCCGTCGCGGCGGTGCGGCACCGCGAGGCCGCCCATCTGCGGGTCGCGTCGAGCATGACCGTGGCCGAGTACCTGGTGCCCCGATGGCTGGGCGAGCTGCAGAACAGGGAGCCCGACGTCCAGGTGGGGCTCGCCGTGGTCAACTCCACTGACGTCGCGGCCCGGGTGCTGGGCGAGGAGGTGGAGCTGGGGTTCGTCGAGGGGCCGAGCGTCCCGGAGGGGCTGTCCAGCCGGGTGGTGGGGACCGACAGGCTGGTGGTCGTGGTGGCCCCGGGACATCCGTGGGCGCGCCGTCGTACGGCGCTGAGAGGCCCCGAGCTGGCCGCGACGCCCCTGGTCGTACGTGAGCCAGGCTCGGGTACCCGGGAGACGCTGGACGTGGCGTTCAGGAGCCTGCACCAGGCCAGCCCGCGCCAGGAGCTGGGCTCGAACTCGGCCGTCAAGGGCGCGGCGCAGGCCGGGGTGGCGCCGGCGGTGCTCAGCGGGTACGCGGTCGAGGCCGACGTGGCCACCGGGCGGCTGGTCGAGGTGCCCCTGGCGGGGCTCAACCTGGTCAGGAGCCTGCGGGCGGTGTGGCGGCGCGGCCGGCCACTCAACGGGCCCGCCGCCACCCTGCTCGGCATCGCCAGCCGTCCCTGACGTGCCCCGATGGGCGTTGACGAAGGGTGTGGTGTGAGTCGTATGGTGCGGGAATGAGGTCATATGACGTGATCGTCGCCGGTGGCGGGCACAACGGGCTGGTCGCGGCGGCGTACCTGGCCGGGGCCGGACGGCGAGTGCTCGTCCTGGAGCGGTACGACCACGTCGGCGGCCTGGCGATCTCCGCCCGCCCCTTCCCCGGCGTCGATGTGCGCCTGTCGCGCTACTCCTACCTGGTCAGCCTCCTGCCCGCCCAGATCGTCAAGGACCTCGGCCTGAAGCTGGCGCTGCGCCGCCGCCGCTACGCCTCGTACACCCCCAAGGGCGGCACCGGCCTGCTCGTCGACAACGCGGACGAGGCCCGGACGGCGGCCTCGTTCCGCGAGGTCACGGGCGGCGACGCCGATCACCGGGCCTGGCAGGACTTCTACGGCATGACCGCGCGGGTCGCGCAGGCCCTGGCCCCGACGCTCCTCGAACCCCTGCGCAGCCCCGCCGAGGTCGAGCGGCTGGTCGGGCCGGAGGCGTGGCGCGACCTGTTCGCGCGGCCGATCGGAGAGTGCGTGGACGAGCGGTTCGGCGACGACACCATCCGCGGCGTCGTGCTCACCGACGCGCTGATCGGCACGTTCGCCGACCCCGCCGCCGACCTGGCGGCCAACCGGTGCTTCCTCTACCACGTGATCGGCGACGGCACCGGCGAGTGGAACGTGCCGGTGGGCGGCATGGGCGCGGTCTCCGGGGCGCTGGAGGCGGCGGCCAGGCGGGCGGGGGCCGAGATCAGGACCGGCGCGGAGATCGTCGGGATCTCGCCGTCGGGCGAGGTCACGTTCGCGGACGAAGACGGCGAGCACACGGTGAACGGCGGGCACGTGCTGGTCAACCTGCCGCCCGCCGTGCTCGACCGGGCGCTGGGCCGGCCGGCGACGGTGCCCGAGGGGGCCCAGCTGAAGGTCAACATGGTGCTGAGCAGGCTGCCGAGGCTGCGTGACGCGTCCGTGGATCCGGCGGCGGCCTTCAGCGGTACGTTCCACATCAACGAGGGACGCGATCAGCTCGCCAGGGCGTACGCGCAGGCGGCGAGCGGGGAAATTCCGCGACTGCCGCCGGCCGAGGTCTACTGCCATTCGCTGACGGACCCGTCCATTCTCGGTCCGGACCTCGAAGGCAGGGTGGAGACGATGACGTTGTTCGGGCTGCACATGCCAGCCCGACTTTTCCGGAAAAATCCCGATAAAGCGCGAAAAATGGCGCTTGATGCCACCTTCGCCTCCATCAACGCGGTCCTCGCGGAACCCATCGAGGAATGCCTGTTCAAGGCCCCTGACGGCACCCCGTGCGTGGAGGTCAAAACCCCCGTCGACCTCGAAACGGACGCGGGACTGCCCGGCGGCCACATCTTCCACACGGACCTGAGCTGGCCGTACGGGGAAAAGGGCGCCTGGGGCGTCGAGACCGAGCACGAACGGATCCTGATCTGCGGCGCGAGCGCCCGCAGGGGCGGCGGCGTCAGCGGAATCGCCGGGCACAACGCGGCGATGGCGCTCCTGCGGAAAAAGGGGGATTAATCATCTGAAATGAGCTTGGTGGCCACTTCCAGGGCCACCCGGGCGCGCTCCGACTCGTCCAGTCCCAGGTCGAACAGGAACGGCACGCTCCCCAGAATCACCGCGAGCACCGCCAGCCTGGCCTCGAACTGCCGGACCGCGTCGGCTCCCGGCACCGCCAGCAGCGACAGCATGCTGATCAACCCGGTCCGCAGCCGCTCACCGGCCGGCATGTCCTGCATGACCCCCTCGTTCACCTGCGCGAACCTGAACAGCGACCGCCACCGGTTCTCCAGCAGGTCCGCGATCCGCAGCAGGATCTCCTGCCTGGACTCGATCGTCGTGGGCTGTTCGCGCGCCCAGGCCACCAGCTCGTCGATCGAGTCGCCGAGCCCCTCCACGACGCTCGCGAGGATCGCCTCTTTGGTGCGGAAATGGTAGTAGAGCGCCGGCCTGGTGATCTCCAGCCGATCGGCGACCTCCTGCAACGAGGTCTTGTCGTATCCCCGCTCGGAGAACAGCTCCAACGCCACCTGCTGGATCCGATCACGCGTGTCCGTCCGCCGCCCTGCCATCCCGCTCCCATCACTTGACGACCGGCCCGCGATTGCTTACTTTCGCGTAAGTAAGTAATGCGATCCGGCTTGTAGGGAGCAGACTATGGCGCAATCCTTCCCCGTCCCGCGCACGTGCCCGTTCGCGCCGCCGCCGGAGTACGAGGCGATGCGGGAGCAGGCCCCGCTCGTACGAGCCTCGCTCCCCGGCGGCGAGGTGTGGCTCGTCACCAGGCTCGCCGAGGCGAAGCAGGTGCTCATGGGCGCGGGCATCAGCACCAGCCCGGCCACCCCCGGCCACCCGAACACCGCGCTCTCCGCCGAGCCGCTGAGCCCCGAGCACGCCGAGGCCGCCAAGCGGGTTTCCCCCGGCGCCTTCATCGACCTCGACCCGCCCGAGCACACCAGGTTCCGGCGGCTGCTCATCCCCGAGTTCACCGTCCGGCGGATGAAGGAGCTGCGGCCCGGCATCCAGCAGGTCGCCGGCCGGCTCATCGACGACATGCTCGCCGACGGCCGCAGGGAGGCCGAGCTGGTGGAGGCGTTCGGGCTCGCGCTGCCCTCGCTGGTCATCTGCCGGCTGCTCGGGGTCCCGTACGCCGACCACGAGTTCTTCCAGTCGCGCACCCGCAGGATGGTCACCGCCGGCACCGACCGGCAGGCCGGTTTCGCCGCGGTGATGGAGATCAGGAGCTTCCTCGGCGACCTGGTCACCGAGGCCGCGAAGCAGCCGAAGGACGACCTGCTCGGGCGGCTGATCACGGGCGGGCGGCTCACGCACGACGAGCTCGTGGGCGTCGTCTTCCTGCTGCTCGTCGCCGGACACGAGACCACCGCCAACATGATCCCGCTGGCCGCGCTCACGCTCATGCGCCACCCCGGGCAGCTCGCCGCGCTGCGCGAGAACCCGGAGGGCTGGCCGGCGGCGGTGGACGAGCTGCTGCGCTACCACTCGGTCGTCGACTGGGTGGGGTTCGACCGGGTGGCCACCGAGGACCAGGAGATCGGCGGGCAGCTCGTCAGGAAGGGCGAGGGCATCTTCGTCCTCGGCGCCTCCGCCAACAGGGACGAGCGGGCGTTCGAGCGGCCCGACGAGTTCGACACCGGGCGCGGGGCGCGTCACCACGTGGCCTTCGGCTACGGCGTCCACCAGTGTCTCGGGCAGAACCTGGCCAGGGCCGAGCTGGAGATCGCGCTGCGCACGTTGTTCGAGCGCATCCCCGCGTTGCAGGTCACGGTGGCCGACGAGGACCTGCCCGCGAAGTACGATGGGGTCATCTTCGGGCTCACCGCGCTGCCGGTCGCGTGGTGATCCTCATGAAACGCCGGTGAGGGCGTTCATCACCTTTTCATGATGAACCTCTAGCGTTCGTACCATGAGTGAGCCCGCACGGTTGCTGGTGGTGGACGACGAGCCCGCGTTGCGCGAGGCGTTGCAGTCGAGCCTGGAGTTCGAGGGCTACGAGGTCGTCACGGCCAACGACGGGCTGGCCGCTCTTGAGGCGGTGGCCGCGGACTCGTTCGACGCGGTGCTGCTCGACGTGATGATGCCGCGGCTCGACGGGCTGACCGCCTGCCGCAGGCTGCGGGCCTCGGGCAACCACATCCCCGTCCTCATGCTCACGGCCCGCGACGCGGTCGGCGACCGGGTGTCGGGGCTCGACGCCGGGGCCGACGACTACCTGGTCAAGCCGTTCGAGCTGGATGAGCTGCTGGCCAGGGTGCGCG
Source organism: Nonomuraea rosea (assembly GCF_039539705.1). NCBI lineage: Bacteria > Bacillati > Actinomycetota > Actinomycetes > Streptosporangiales > Streptosporangiaceae > Nonomuraea > Nonomuraea rosea. The sequence continues at coordinate 604,253 of NZ_BAABDQ010000003.1, forward strand.
CCCTGCTGCGGCGGGGCGCGCTGAGCGGCGGCACGCCCGAGGGCGACGCGCTGACCTACGGCGACCTGCGCATGGATCCGGCGACCAGGGAGGTCACCAGGGGCGATCGCCGGCTCGACTTGACCCGTACCGAATACCTGCTGATGGAGCTGTTCCTGGCCCATCCGCGCCAGGTGCTGACCAGGGATCAGATCCTGAGCGAGGTGTGGGGCTTCGACTTCGAGCCGACGTCGAACTCGCTCGACGTCTATGTGATGTACCTGCGGCGCAAGACCGAGGCCGGGGGCGAGCCGAGAGTGATCCACACCGTCCGTGGCGTGGGCTATGTCCTGAGAGCCGCGCTGTGAGACGAGGCAGCCTGAGATCGAGGCTGACTCTTCTCGTCACGGCGGCGGTGGCGGTCGCCATCGCCGTCTGCGCGGCGTTGTCGTGGTTCATCGTGCAGATCCAGGTGGTCGGGCAGCTTGACCAGAGCATCCTGGAATCGGAGAAGCAGGGCGACAAGAACTACCTCGTCCACGAGTGCACCATCGAGGGCTCGCGTGGGCCGTTCGACGGCATGGCGACACTGCTGCGTGCCGACGGCACCACCTGCTCGGTCGGTCCCGCCATCGTGCCGACGGACCTCGATTGGGCGGCGGTGCCGCGGCCCGGCGAGCCGATCTACCGCGACGGCGTGACGCGCGAAGGCAAGCCGGTCCGTGTGGTGACCGTGAACTTCGCGCCCGGCGTGGCGGTCCTGGAGGCCAGGCCGCTCTTCCACATCCAGCGCACGCTCAGGAACACCGCCATCTACCTGGCCGGGATCGCCGCGATGGGCGTGCTCGGCGCGGCCTGGGCGGGGCTGGCCATCTCACGCGCGGCGCTGCGTCCCGTGGGCGACCTGACCAAGGCGGTCGAGCACATCGCGCAGACCGAGGACCTCGGCACGCCCATCCCGGTCAGGGGCAGCGACGAGATCGCCCGTCTGTCCTCCTCCTTCAACGCCATGACCACGGCGCTGGCCGGCTCCAGGGAGCGTCAGCAGCAGCTCGTCGCCGACGCCGGGCACGAGCTGCGCACGCCGCTCACGACCCTGCGTACCAACATCGACCTGCTGTTGCGCAGCGAGCAGACCGGCCGCAGCCTCGATCCGGGCGCCAAGGAGCGCCTGCTGGTCAACGTGAAGGCGCAGTTCGCCGAGCTGTCCTCGCTGGTCGCCGACCTGCTCCAGCTCGCCAGGGGCGACACCGATCACGAGCCGCACGTCGTGCTGGGCTTCCATGAGATCGTCACGGCCGCCGTCGAACGCGCCAGGCTGCGCGGCGCGGAGGTCGCCACCGACCTCACCCCCTGGTACGTCGTGGGCAGCTCCACCTCACTCGAACGCGCGGTGCTCAACCTCATCGACAACGCCGCCAAGTTCAGCCCCGACGGCGCGGTCGAGGTGTCGCTGAAGAACGGCCGGCTGACCGTCCGCGACCACGGCCCAGGGCTGCCCGAGGAGGAGCTGCCGCACGTCTTCGAGCGGTTCTGGCGCTCGCCGTCCGCCCGCGGCCTGCCCGGCTCCGGGCTGGGCCTGGCGATCGTGGCGCAGGCCGTCGCGGAGGCCGGCGGCACGGTGAGCCTGGCGAACGCGCCCGGTGGCGGAGCGATCGCGACCCTGGATCTTCCCGGAACTCTCATCCGTAACTCAGAATCGGATAAGTCCCGTTAAAGACCCAAACCGTGAGCTGGCTGCATGGAAACGACAGCAGTAAGGACACGCCTGGTCGAGGTGGTCGTCCCGGTCTACAACGAGCAGCGGGCACTACGCGCGAGCGTCACCCGGCTGCAGACCTACCTCACGAGGAACTTCCCGTACGGCTTCCGCATCACGATCGCCGACAACGCCAGCACCGACAACACCTGGCAGATCGCCACCGAGCTGGCCGGGGAGCTGGCGCACGTACGCGCCGTCCACCTCGACGAGAAGGGGCGCGGCCGGGCGCTGCGCCGGGTCTGGTCGGAGAGCGAGGCCGACGTCGTCAGCTACATGGACGTCGATCTGTCCACCGATCTGGACGCGTTCCTGCCGCTGGTGGCGCCGCTGCTGTCGGGTCACAGTGACCTGGCCATCGGGACCCGGCTGGCCAGGGCGTCGCGGGTGGAGCGGGGGCCCAAGCGCGAGTTCATCTCCCGCTCGTACAACCTGCTGCTCCGCTTCGGGATGGGCGCCGGGTTCTCGGACGCGCAGTGCGGTTTCAAGGCAGTCCGTACGGAGATCGCCCAGGCTCTGTTGCCCGGTGTCGAGGACGAGCAGTGGTTCTTCGACACCGAGCTGCTGCTCCTGGCCGAGCGGCACGGGCTGCGCATCCACGAGGTCCCCGTGGACTGGGTGGACGATCCGGACAGCCGGGTCGACATCATGCGCACCGCCCGGGACGACCTGCGCGGCCTGGCCCGCGTGGCGCGCAAGACGCTGTCCGGCGCGGCCCGCATCCCCGTGCCGGCCAGGGTCGAGCGGGCCGAGCTGCCGAAGGGGATGGCCAAGCAGCTGCCCCGCTTCGCGATCGTGGGCGTGATCAGCACGCTGGCGTACCTGGCCCTGTATTCGCTGCTGCGCCAGGTCGTGCCGCCGCTGGCGGCCAACGCGGTCGCGCTGCTGGTCACGGCCGTGGCCAACACCGCCGCGAACCGCCGGTTCACGTTCGGCGTCAAGGGCTCGGGCGGGGCGATGCGGCACCAGTTCGAGGGGCTGATCGCGTTCCTCGTCGGGCTGGTGCTCACTTCGGGCAGCCTTTCGCTGCTGCCCGACGGGGTCTCGCACGGGGTGGAGCTGGTCGCGGTCATCATCGCGAACGCCGCCGCCACCCTCGTCCGCTTCCTGCTGCTGCGCGTGTGGGTCTTCAACCCGAAGCGGGGGACGGCCCAGTGACCACGATCACCGAGACGCGCTCCGGCCATCGGGCCGGCAGGACGCGTGGCCTGCCCGCCCGCGTCTTCCTGGGCGCCGAGCAGGACCCGCGCTGGTCGCGGCCCGCGCTGTGGGTCGTGCTGGTCGCGGCGTTCGTCCTGTACGCGTGGGCGCTCAGCGGCAACGCCAACGAGTACTACGCCGCCGCCATCCTCTCCGGCACGCAGAGCTGGAAGGCGTTCTTCTTCGGCGCGATCGACGCCGGGTCCTACATCACCGTGGACAAGCCGCCGCTGGCGCTGTGGGTGATGGGGCTGTCGGCGCGGATCTTCGGCTACGGCACGTGGAGCATGCTGCTGCCGCAGGCGCTGGCCGGGGTGGCCGCCGTCGGGCTGGTCTTCTCGGCCGTCCGCCGGGCCTTCACCGGCCGGTCCCGTACGGCCCAGGGGCATGTGGCGGCGCTGGTCGCGGCCGTCGTCATGACGCTCACGCCGATCACCGTGGCGATCAACCGGGACAACAACCCGGACACGGTGCTCGTGCTGCTCCTGGTGCTGGCGGCCTGGTTCTGCCTGGAGTCGCTGCGGACCGGCCGGCTGCGGCCGCTGCTGCTGGCGGCGTTCTTCGTGGGGCTGGGGTTCAACGCCAAGATGCTGCAGGCGTACCTGGTGGTGCCGGCGTTCGGGCTGGCGTACCTGGTCTGCGCCGGCGGGCCGTGGCTCCGGCGGGTGTGGCACCTGCTGGCGGCCGGGGTCGTCCTGGTGGTGTCGAGCGCCTGGTGGATGGTCATCACGGACCTGTGGCCGAAGGACTCGCGTCCCTACATCGGCGGCTCCACCGACAACACCGTCTGGGACCTGGTGATCGGCTACAACGGCCTCGGCCGCATCTTCGGACAGGGCCGGGGGAACGGCGGCGGCGGTGCTGGTGGCGGCGGTGGCGGTTTCGGCGGGGAGTCCGGGGCCGGGCGGCTGTTCAACGACACCCTGGCGGGACAGATCTCCTGGTTGCTGCCGTTCTGTGTGATCGCGCTGGCGTTCGCCGCGTTCATGCGGGTCTCGCACATGAGGATGGCGTTCATGAGGCTGCGGCTGGTCTCCGATCCGGACGACGGGCCCTCGGGGGCGGCCTGGCTGGTCTGGGGCGGCTGGCTGGTCGTTCACTATGGGGTGTTCAGCTTCTCCAGCGGCACCTTCCATCCGTACTACACGACCGCCATGGCTCCCGCCGTGGCCGCGTTGTGCGGGATGGGCGCGGTGGTGATGTGGCAGGCGTACCGGCGGTCGCGGGCGTGGGCCTGGGTGCTGCCGCTGGCGGTGGCCGTCACGGGTGTGTGGTCGTTCGTGGTGCTGCGCCGTACGCCCGACTGGGCGCCGTGGCTGGCCTGGGTCGTGCTCGGGGCGACCCTGGTGGCCGTGGTGGTGCTCGTGCTGGCCAGGGTGCGGGCGCAGGTGACGGTACGGATCGCGGCGCTCGCGCTGGCCGCCACGGTGGTCGCCGGGCTGGCCGGGCCGGCGGCGTTCGCGGTGACGCCGCTGCAGTCGCAGGTCAACGGCTCGAACCCGACGGCAGGGCCGTCAACAGGTGGGATGGGCGGCTTCGGCCGGCCGGGCGGAATGCCTGGGGGCGGTCAGTTCCCGGGAGGCACCCCCGAACAGAACGGACAGACAGGTACTCCGAGTGCCACGGGGCGCCAGAATGCCGAACGCGGGACGGCGGAAGGCGGCGGGCGGTCCGGCTCCATGGGCCGGGGCGGACCGGGCGGTGGCGTCAGCGACGCGATGACCAAGTATCTGGTGGCCAACCAGGGCAAGGCCACGTGGCTGGTGGCCGTGAACAGCGCTCAGCAGGCGTCCGGCCTCATCCTGTCCACCGGCAGGCCCGTGATCGCCATGGGCGGCTTCACCGGCAGCGACCCCGCCATGACCGTGGCGCGGCTGCGGTCGCTGGTCTCCTCGGGACAGCTGAGGTACGTCATGGCCGGAAGCGAGGGCGGCGGGCCCGGCCGGGGGAACACGGAGGTGACGACCTGGGTGCAGGCGAACTGCACGGCGGTGGACGGCCAGGAGGGTCTCTACGACTGCGCGACGTGATGGGAAGGGGCGCCGCCAATGGCGCCCCTGCTCCATTGCTCGTGAGGCAGAGTATTTTGTCTGGTATAGAAAAAATCTCTGGTTTGAAATACGAGCATGCGTCCGGAATTATGCCGCCAATCTGACCGCTGACCTGGGAATTCTCATCCAGATTCTGTTGGGCCGAGCCATCCGAAGGCGTATTCTCTTGGTCAAGAAGCGGGACCGGAGATCGCGAACATCCCCGGTCCCTTGCCCCCCAAGGTAAGGGAGATCAACTTGAGCTTCAAGGAAATCTGCTCGACGCTCGGCACCGGGTTGCACAACGAGTTCGTCCAGATCCGGGCAGACCAGATGGAGATGGGGCAACAGCTCACCGAGCGGATCAACGGCGTCGCCAACCAGGTCAAGGTCCTCGACGGCAAGGTCACCCAGCTCGACACGCGGCTCACCGCAGTGGAGACGACGGTCGACCGGCTCGGCGCGAGGCTTACTGGGGTGGAGACGAAGGTCGACAAGATCGACACCAAGGTCGACCAACTCGACACCAAGGTCGACGCGCTCGCGGGCAGCCAGACGGACATGATGCAGATCCTCATCGCCATCCAGCGCAAGCTCGACGTCAACTAGCCAGACCCCATCCGAAGGGCGGGCCCGCGCGGCCCGCCCTTTCGCATGCCGCCTTCGGGCTTGACAACGATGTCAGGGAGTTTCTTGATGGTCATATGGCCGTACCGCTGATCGACGCCCGCGGGATCCTGAAGAGCTACGGCCAGGTCGAGGCGCTGCGGGGCGCGGACTTCAGCCTGCGGGCCGGGGAAGTCGTCGCGCTGATCGGCGACAACGGGGCGGGCAAGTCCACGCTGGCGAAGATCCTCTCCGGGGTCGAGCGGCCGGACGACGGGACGATCGAGTTCGATGGCGCGGCCGTCGTGTTCGGGGCCGTGGAGGAGGCCAGGCGGGCCGGGATCGAGACCGTTTATCAGGATCTCGCGCTCTGCGCCGATCTCAGCCCCGCCGCCAACTTCTTCCTCGGCAGAGAACGTCTCAAGCCTGGCCTGCTCGGGTGGCTGGGCGTGCTGGACAACGCGGCCATGCGCAGGGAGGCGCGGGAGGCGTGCGAGCGGCTCGGGGTGCGGCTGGCGTCGCAGAGCGCGCCGGTGTCCACGTTGTCGGGTGGTCAACGGCAAGGGGTCGCGGTGGCCAGGGCCGTGACGTGGGCGCGGCGGGTGGTGTTCATGGACGAGCCGACGGCGGCGCTCGGCGTGGTGCAGACGCGGCGGGTGCTCGATCTCATCAGGACGGTACGCGACTCCGGCGTGTCCGTGGTGCTCATCAGCCACAACATGCAGGACGTCATGGCGGTGTCGGATCGGGTCGAGGTGCTGCGGCTGGGGCGCAGGGTCGCGCGGTTCGAGACGGCGCGGGTGTCGATGGAGGAGCTCGTCGGGGCCATGACGGGGGCGCTGGAACAGCCACATGAGAGCGAGACCCGGCAGGAGCGCGGCGCATGAAAGAGCTGGGGCGGCTGCAGATCGTGTGGATCGGGCTGGTGCTGGCGGGGCTGCTGGTGGCGTTCGCGGTGCTGGCGCCGCGCTCGTTCCCCACCTCGTTCAACCTGCTCAACCTGGTGAGCGACGCCGCCATCCTGCTGTTGCTGGCCGCCGGCATGACGTTCGTGATCATCACGGCGGGCATCGATCTGTCGGTGGGCGGGGTGCTGGTGTTCTCGGCGGTGGTCGCGGCCAAGGTCATCGAGGTCACGGGGTCGCTGGTGCTGGGCACGGTGAGCGCGCTGGTGACCGGGCTGGGCTGGGGCATGGTGAACGGGGTGCTGGTCGCGCTGGGGCGGATCCCGGCGCTGATCGTGACCCTGGGGACGCTCGGCATGTCGCTGGGCGGGGCGTTGCTGCTCACCGGCGGCGTCGACCTGCGGGCGCCGGCCGAGCTGAACCTCGGGCTCGGGCTGGACAGGTGGCTCGGTGTGCCGCAGATCGTGTGGATCTGCGCCGCCATCACCACGGTGCTCGCGCTGACGCTCGCCCACACCCGCTTCGGGCGCCACACGTACGCGATCGGCTCCAACGCCGAGGCGGCCAGGCGCGGCGGCGTCGCCGTGCGCAGGCACCTGATCAAGGTGTACGGCCTGGCCGGCCTGCTGGCCGGGCTGGCCGGTCACCTGTCACTGGCCAAGTACGGCATCACCGGCGTGTCCGCGCACTCCACCGACAACCTGCAGGCCATCGCGGCCGTGGTGATCGGCGGGACGTCGTTGTTCGGCGGGGTGGGGACGGTCGCCGGCACGGTCATCGGGGTGTTCATCCCCGTCGTGCTGCTGAACGGCTTCCAGATCCTCGGCGTGCGGCCGTTCTGGCAGCAGGTGGTGGTGGGCGCGGTGCTCGTCGCCGCCGTGTACGTCGACCAGTGGCGGCGCAGGGCCCGAGACCACTAGAGCGACCAACAGGAGGAGGCACCACCATGCACAAGGCCGGCAGGGCCATGGCCGCTCTCGGAGCGCTGCTGCTGACGGTAACCGCGTGCGGCGGGCAGAGCGGGGAAGCCGGCGGCGACGGCCAGATCCGGATCACGCTCGTGCAGGGCCTGGCCGGTGAGGAGTTCTACGAGACCATGGCCTGCGGGGCCAAGGCCAAGGCCAAGGAACTGGGCGTGACGCTCGACGTACAGGGGCCGCAGAAGTTCGACCCGACCCTGCAGACCCCGATCGTCAACTCGGTCGTGGCGAGCAAGCCGAGCGCCATGCTCATCGCCCCGACCGACGTCAAGGCCATGATCGCACCGCTGACCCAGGCGAAGCAGCAGGACATCAAGATCATCCTGGTGGACACGGTGGTCGAGGACCCCAGCATCGGGCTGTCCAGGATCAGCACCGACAACCTCAAGGGCGGCGCGGCGGCGGCCAAGGCGCTGTCGGAGCAGATCGGTGGCAAGGGGAAGGTGCTCGTCATCTCCACCGACCCGGGCGTCAGCACCGTGGACGCGCGGATCAAGGGGTTCGAGGAGGAGGTCAAGGCGAACCACCCGGGGATCACCTATCTGGGCGTCCAGTACTCGCACAACGACGTCACCGAGGCGTCGAAGATCGTCAATGCGGCGCTCGCCAAGGACTCCGACCTGGCCGGGATCTTCGCCGCGAACCTCAACTCCGCCACCGGCGCGGGGTCGGCGCTCCAGCAGGCGGGCAAGCTGGGCCAGGTCAAGATGGTCGGGTTCGACGCGGGCCCCGCGCAGGTCAAGCAGCTCAAGGACGGGGTCGTCCAGGCGCTGATCGCGCAGCTGCCCGGCGACATCGGCGCGAAGGGGGTCGAGCAGGCGGTCGCGGCGGTCAGGGGTCAGCAGGTCACACCGTCGATCCCGACGGACGCGACCATCGTCACGGCGGCGAACGTGGATCAGCCCGAGGTGCAGAAGGTTCTCTACAAGGCCGGCTGCTAGGGGTCGCGAAAGTGGATCACGAGCTGCTCGCGGTGGAAGGAGGCGTTCTGGCCGGCCTTCGATGTGGGGAGCCAGTGGTGGAAAATGCCTGATCACATGGGGTTCGTGGGTGTTATCGTCGATCGCATGGCTGCATTGATCACCCCCACGGCACGGCTGCATTCCTCGTGGCTCGCGGCCCGCGACGAATGGGATCCAGGTGCTCACCAGGACGGGGCCGGCCTGCGTCTGGTCGATGAGGATGACCTCGACAGCCCGGACGGGTTCGCCGCGTGGGTCGTGCAGCTGCGCCAGCAGTCCGACCGGTCGCTGCCCGTCGAGGAAGGGTGCGTGCACGCCACCCACTGGTGGATCGCCGACGGCGAGACCTACCTGGGGGCCATCGACCTCCGGCACTATCTGAACGCCGTTCTCCTGGAGGCCGGCGGGAACATCGGCTACAGCATCCGGCCTTCTGCCAGGAGACGCGGGCTCGCCACGTGGGCGCTGGGAGAGGTCCTGCGCAAGGCGCCGGGGCTCGGCCTGGACCGGGTCCTGCTCACCTGTGACGAGGACAACGCCGGCTCGGCCCGCACCATCGAGCGCAACGGTGGCGTCCTGGAAGATGTGCGCGACACCGGGATCGGGGTGAAACGCCGCTACTGGATCGCCTTGGACGCGGCTGGTCGCAGCCATGCGCCGAGGAGTGCGGTCGCCTCATGACGTAGGGGCCCGATCATGCTGGGGCTGCATGTGTGGTGGGCGTAGTGTGCCGTAAAGTGGCGGCTCATGGTGGATTGGGGTCTTCGGCCCGCTTTGGCGGTCGACGTCGAGACGGTGGCCGAGCTGCGCGCCGTGGTGATGCGAGCGGATCTGGAGCGGCTCGGACGGTACGACCAGCATCGGGTGCGGCAGCGGTTCCGGGACGCGTTCGACCCGGCGCACACCTGGGTGATCGAGGTCGGCGGCGAGTTCGCCGGCTGCGTGGCGCTACGGGACGCCGGGGACATCCGCTGGCTGGAGCACTTCTATCTGGCCCCGCATCTGCAGGGTTGCGGCATCGGATCGGATGTCCTGCGCGAGCTGCTGGAGCGGTGTGACCGTGACGGTGTTCCTGTCCGGCTGAACGTGCTGCAGGGAAGCCCGGCCCGGCGGCTCTATGAGCGGTACGGGTTCACCCTGGAGACCGAGGATCCGGTGGACGTGTTCATGGTCCGCCCGGTGCCTTGAGATCGCCCGGTGTTTTGTGACGAGACCGCCCGTGCCGCATCGGGCGCCGGTCAGGCGGGGAGTGCGGCCAGGAGGAAGGCGAGGCGGGCGGCGGCGGACTCGACGTCTTCCGCCGTGCCCAGGCGATAACCCCACGAGGTGATGTAAGCCCCCTCGTCGGAGCAGGTCACGGTCTCCCTGAGCGTGGCCGAGAACCGATTGCGGACCGACACGTACGCCGGGTCACTCGACAAGGCCAAGCTCAGGACCGACAGGTCAGCGTGACGACCCGCATGCCAGGCGAACCTTTCGAGGCAGAGCGCGGTATCGAGCATCATGCGTCACCTCCGCAACGTCTCGCGACAGAATTGCACGATCTTGGGGTGGGAGGCAAGCAATTGCTGCGGTTAATGTGAGGTTTGTTTGCGGAATTCGTGAAGAATGCTGATGATGACCTCCCGTCCGTTTTCTTCAAACTCAGCCGCTTTTGCGTAGTCATCGAAGGCTCGAACGTAGAAGGCGATGTCGTCGGGATCGCGCAGGACCAGGTCTTTTGTCATCGTGGCCACGCCGACCATGGCCTCGTTGTAGATCCAGAAACCGTTGATGGGATTGGACGGCAACTCGGTGCTGAACGGGATGACGCCGAAGTCCACATTCGGCAGCGTGCTGACCGCGAGCAAGCGGTCGAGCTGGCCGCGCATCACCTCGGGCGGCGCCAGGCAGGTGCGCAGCGCCGACTCCGTCACCACGAACCTGAACGTCCGCGTCCGGTCGTAGAGGATCTCCTGGCGCTGCATGCGCACCCGCACGGCCGCGTCGATCTGATCGGCCGCGCTGTAGAGCCGCTTCACCTTGCGGAACACGTGCCGGGCATATTCGGAGGTCTGCAGCAGCCCCGCGATGATCCCCGGCTCGAAGACCCTGAACAGCTTCGTCCTGGCCTCTAGGTCGCGGATGTCCTCCTGGATGGCGGCCAGGCCGCTGCGGTGGCGCTGCTTCCAGTCGTCGTGCCGCTCCAGCAGCGCGATGGCCTGCCGGATCAGCTCGTCGGTGGTGTCGGGCGCGGCGTGTACGGCCTGCGCCCACACGACAACGTCATCCTCGGTGGCCGTCTGCCGGGCGTTCTCCAGGCGCGAGACCTTGGACGGTTGCCAGCGCAACCGCTCGGCCAGCTCCTTGCCCGACAGATGGGCCCCCTCGCGCAGCTGACGCAACTGGCTGCCGAGGTCGATGCGCGCCTGCTGAAACGACGTCACGCCGCAAGAGGCTAGCCCCGCCCGTACCGATCAAGCCAGTGTCAGTCGCAATTGTGATCAACCGGTTGCCGTCGGTGTTTCCTTGCTGCTAGGGAAAGCGGTTGCCTGGTCGTCGAACAGGACTCGGCGGGCGATTTCGGTGAGGAGCTCGCGGGGGACTTCAACGGCGCCTTCGCCGTCGAGGACGTCGCGAAGGTCTCCGAGGGCCTCCGCGTCGGTGACTTGGAGCCCTTGCACGACAATGGTGCCGCGATCGGTCTCGTACAGGGTGGGACAGGCGCCCGCCTCCGAGGTGGAGCCGAGGAACCGCATGCGCATGACGATCCTTCCCCGATACAGATGCAATTGCGCGCAATTGTACGGCTCGGGGAGAACCATGTGATCGTTTGTCCGGAAATCGTGATATTGGGTCAGTCCAGCGCGCCCGCCATGAACTCCCGCGCCCGCTCGAACAGCCCCAGCGTCGTCGCGTGCAGCAGATCCCCGATGTCCTTGGGCGCCTTGCCGGCGAACGCCCGCGCGTGGCTGCCCTCCAGCACGATGCCGAGCTTGAAGCAGGCCATGACCGCGTACCAGCCGACGGCCGACAGGTCTCGCTCGGACAGCGCCGCGTAGTAGGAGATGATCTCCCGTGGCTGCGGCAGCCCCGGCACGTGGCCGTTGTTGGAGGGCCAGGTGGCCAGCAGCCAGCCGAGATCGACCAGCGGGTCGCCGATCGTGCACATCTCCCAGTCGACGATCGCGGCCACGCGCGGGCCGTCGCAGGCGAACATCAGGTTCGCGAAGTGGTAGTCGCCGTGCATGATCCCCGGCGTGAACGTGCGGGGCAGGTTGCGGGTGAGCCAGTCGGCCGTCTCCGGCAATCCGGGAATGTCGGGACCTGGGTAGCCGTCGAGCTCGCCGTACGAGTCGAGCTCCTTGAGCCAGCGCGGCACCTGCCGCTCCAGGAACCCCTCCGGCCGGCCGAACCCCGGCAGCACCCCCGGATCGACCCGCCCCAGCTCGGCCAGCGCGGCGGCGGCCTCAAGGCCCATCCGGTGCCTGATCGCCGGATCGGAGGCGTGCGGCTCGGGCAGCCCGGTCGAGGGGTTGAAGCCGTCGACCGGCTCCATCAGGTAGAACACCGGCTCCAGCTCGGTCTGCGCGGCCACGAGCCTGGGCGCGGCCACGGGCGTGTCCCGCAGCGCGGCCAGCACCCTGGCCTCGCGGCGCAGCACCTCGTTGCTCTTGCGCCGGGCGTGCAGGGGCGGGCGGCGCAGGATGTACGGGCGCCCGCCGCGCTCGAAGCGGACCATGACGTTCTGCGTGCCGCCGGGCACCGGCGCGGTGCCGGTGATCGGGCCGCCGGGCAGGCCCTCGGCGTCCATCCACGCGCCGAGCGCGTCGAAGTCGATGACGCTGACGTCGATGTGGGTGGAGGTCATGACCGCCCTTCGACAGAATGATATTCTAGTGGCGACCCTATGAGAGCGCCGTCCGGACGGTCAACCCAGAGCCTGCATGAACGGCAGGAACTGGCAGGCGCGGTCGCCGGGCAGGTCGCCGCCGCGCACCATCTTCGAGACCTGCCACGGGGAGCCGATGCCGTGCTCGCCCGCCCATCTGACCAGGCTCTCCATGGCCAGGTCGAGGTCCATCCGCACCTCGCCGCCCGCGTCCAGCGCCAGGTCGCCGATCAGCGCCCGCGCGGTCTCCTCGTCCCTGGCGACGACCGGGCCGATGACCACGTTGTCGTCGTTACGCCAGCAGTGACCGAATCCTCCGTCGGCGATCCGCACCTGCTCGCCGAACGCGAACATCCGCCGCAGCAGCGCCGACCTGTCCGTGCCGAACAGCTCGGCGTCGAGTCCGAGGATCCACCCGAGGTCGGCCTCCGTGGCGGGGCGCGTCCTTCCCGACGGCTCGCCCGCGAAGACGCCGGTGTGCTTGGCCGCCGTGCCGACGACGCGGAAGCCGAGCTGCTCGTAGAGCGGGCGGCCGCTGTCGGTGGCGTAGAGGGAGACGGTACGGTCGCCCGCCTGGTCCAGGACGTGCTCCATGAGCCTGCGGGCCAGGCCGCGCCTGGCGTACCGGGAGGCGGTGAGGACCATGCTGATCACGGCGTGGTCGTCGCCGTAGCGGGCCAGGACGTTCGTCGCGGCCAGGCCGTCGCCGTCGGGGGCGTCGATGCCGTACGGCTCTCCGATTTCGAACAGCAGGCGCCACTTGTGGCGTTCGGGCAGCCAGTCGCGGTCCTTGGCCAGCTGGGCGCAGGCGTCGAGGTCGGCTGGGGTCAGGCGCCGGATGGTCATAGCGGGCATCCTTCCTGATCGTTGTGGTCGGTGGAAAATGGGTTAATGGAATGTGTTGTTGCTGTTGATGTTGGCGGAACCACCATGAAAGGCGGACTTGTCGCCCGGGACGGGACAATTCTGCATTTTGAGCGTCGTGTCACGCCTCGGGCCGAAGGGGCGGACCGGGTGATCGCCGCCATCTCCGCCTTCGTCACCGACCTCGCCCGCACCCGCACCATCCGGCACCCACCCGGTGTATCCCCGACGCCCGAGACGGATCCGGGTGCGGAGGTCCGCCTGGCTGTGGAGGCCGGTCCGGGCACTGACACGCCTCCGGGCGCTGAGGCGGCCGTGGCCGAGCTGCGGCCCGTCGCGGTGGGGCTGGCGGTGCCGGGGCTGGTCACGTCCACGCATGCGGTCTTTTCTGCGGCGTTCGGCTGGCGGGACGTGCCTGCTTCGGCGTTCACGGACGTGGACCTGCCGGTGGCGCTGGGGCACGATGTCCGCTCGGCGGGAGAGGCGGAGCTCGCCTACGGAGTGGGTGGCGAGAACGTCCTGTTCCTGCCTATCGGCACGGGCATCGCGGGCGCGGTCGTGCTGTCCGGATCCCTGTACGGGGGCGCGGGCGGCTGGGCGGGCCAGATCGGGCACATCCCGGTCTGGCCTGACGGGCTCGCCTGCGGATGCGGCCAGCGGGGCTGCCTGGCGGCGTACGCGTCCGGCTCGGCGATCGCGACGCGCGGAGGAGCGGGCACGGCCGAGGAGGTCGTCCGGCGGGCCACGAGGCACGCGGCGAAGGTCGCGGCGGAATCCGCAGCGGGGGACGGGGCGGCCACCATCAGGACGGCGACAGGGGTGGGGGACAGTGCGGCCGTTACCGGGGTTGGGGGCGGGAGCGCGGTGGGGGATGCGCGGGCGGCGGAGGTGTGGGGCGAGGCTGTGGAGGCGCTCGCGCTCGCCCTGGCCACGTACACGCTGCTGCTGGATCCGGCGCGGATCGTCATCGGGGGCGGGGTCGCGCAGGCCGGGGACGCGCTGCTCGTCCCGCTGCGGGAGCGGCTGACGGCGCGGCTGGCGTTCCGGCGGCCTCCCGAGGTGCTGGCCTCGTCGCTCGGCGTCCGGGCCGGGCTGATGGGGGCGGGGCTGCTGGGGTGGCGGGCGGCCGGGTCAGTCGTACAGGTCGGCGGGCAGGTCCACGAGCCGCGCCCGTAGCTCCTCGCCCAGGGCCTTGGCCTGCGGGTCCAGGCGAGGGCTCGCGGCCACGCCCCTGCCCAGGAGACCGTGGACGACGAAGTTGAGTGCCTTGATGCTGGGCAGCTCGTAGCGGTCGATGCGGTGGCCTGCCAGGTCCGGGAGGAGCTCCTTGAGGGTGGCGGTGGTCAGGTGGGCCGCCAGCCAGTCGTACCTGGCCGCCGTGGTGGTCCACACGCCCAGGTTGGCGTTGCCGCCCTTGTCACCCGACCGGGCCCCCGCGATCCGGCCCAGAGGCACGCGCACAGCCGGCCGGTCGGTGGACGTGCCCGCGACAGGCGTGCCCGTGCTCGTGCTCGCGACAGACCGGTCGGGTGTGTCCGGGGTTGGCTGGGCGGCGAGTGTGTCCAGGATCGGTCGGGCTGTGGGTGCGTCTGGGGCTGGGCGGGTGGGGGTGGGCTCGGTGGGCGGGAGCTCCTTGCCGTTCAGGAAGACCTGTGGCCGTACGTCGGCGGCCGGGACGAGGACCGGCCAGTAGACGCCGTACGGCGAGGCGTTGCCCGGCGGAGTGAGGCCGTAGAAGCCCGGGTAGCTGGCCAGACCCGTCTCCACCACGGCGGAGGAGAAGGCCCGCCCGGCCGTGCGCTGGTCGGCGTCCATGACCGTGATCCGCAGCAGGCCCGACTCCGTGAGCGTGACGTCCACGGAGTCGAAGGCGTCGCGGGGGATGCGCGCCCAGACGGCCTCCTCCGCCACCCGGGCCTTCGCCTCGATATCCAGGCCCGTGAGCACGAGGGTCATCGTGTTCCGGTAGCCGCCCAGGTAGTTCACGGCGACCTTGAGCGTGCCGGGCGGCGGCTCCCCGCGTACCCCGGAGACCAGGACGCGGTCCGGCCCGTCGTCCGCCAGCGTGATCGTGTCGAACCTGGCCACCACGTCGGGGCCCAGGTAGCGCGGGCCGCCCAGCTCGTACACGAGTTGCGCCGTCACCGTCCCCACCGAGACCAGCCCGCCCGTCCCGGGGTGCTTGGTGATCACCGCGGATCCGTCGGCGCGCAGCTCGGCGATGGGGAAGCCGCAGTGCGCCAGATCCGGTACGTCCTGGAAGAACGCGTAGTTGCCGCCCGTCGCCTGGCAGCCGCATTCGATGACGTGGCCCGCGACCACCGAGCCCGCCAGCGGGTCGAGGTCTTCGGGGCCCCACCCGTACCGCCAGATGCCGGGACCCGTCACCAGCGCGGCATCGGTCACGCGGCCGGTCACCACCACGTCGGCGCCCGCCGACAGCGCGGCGGCGATCGGGCGGGCGCCGAGATAGGCGTTCGCGGTCAGGGGCGTCGCGTCGAGCCGCTCGCCGGTGTCGGCGTTGACGAGGTCAAGGGCCCTGCCGGTGAGGTCGTCGCCGGTCACGTGCGCGACGGCGGGGGACAGGCCCAGCCGTCCGGCCAGCTCGTGTACGGCCTGCGCGCACCCCGCCGGGTCGAGCCCGCCCGCGTTCGTCACGATCTTGATGCCTTTGTCCAGGCAGGGACCGAGAACGTCCTCCAGCTGCCGCAGGAACGTCGGGGCGTAACCGGGGCGGCCCTTCAGCCGGTTGCCCGCGAGGATCAGCATGGTCAGCTCGGCCAGCCAGTCGCCGGTGAGCACGTCGATCGGCCCGCCCTCGACCATCTCCCTGGCGGCCGAGAGGCGGTCGCCGTAGAAGCCGCTGCAGTTCGCGATCCGCAGGGTCATCTCGTCGTCCACGCGGGCGGCCGCTTGTCCCGGAACGCCGCGATCCCCTCCTGGCCCTCCTCCGAGGTGAACCGCTGGGCGGACAGCTCCGTCATCCGCCGCAGCCCTTCCTCGAACGAGACCTGCGGCACCTCTCTGACCAGCTGCTTCGTGAGCGCGACGGCCTCCGGGCCGCCCTTCATCAGCATGCCGGCGTAGTGCGCGACCGTGGCGTCCAGCTCCTCCTCCGGCACGGCGCGGGAGAGCAGTCCGATCTCGGCCGCCCTGGCGGCGTCGAACACCTCGCCGGTCAGGAAGTATTCGGCCGCCGCCCTCGGGTCGAGCCTCCTGAGCACGGGGACGGAGATCATGGCGGGCACGACGCCGAGCCGTACTTCCGTGAAGGCGAACGAGGCCGTCAGCGGCGCGATCGCGAAGTCGCAGGAGGCGACCAGCCCCAGGCCGCCGGCCCGCGCGGTGCCGTTGAGCCGGCAGATGGCGGGCTTCGGGCTCTCCCAGAGCATCGTCATGATGTCCGGCAGCGCGCCGGTGATCGGCGCGCCCGCCGCCCGCTGCTCCTTCAGGTCGGCGCCGGAGGAGAACACCGTGCCGGTCGCGGTCAGCACGATCACCCTGGCCGCCGGCTCGGCCAGCGCCCAGGCGAGGTGCCCGGCCAGCTCGGCGAGCAGGCGTACGGACAGGGCGTTGCGGTTGGGCGGTGAGTCGAGCGTGATCGTCGCGACGCCCGCCGCCAGGTCCTTGTGCACCAGGCTCGTCATCGGTCCCCCCCCTGGATGATCGCCAGCACGGCGCCCGCGTCGACCTGCTGGCCCTTCTCGACGTGTACGCCGGACACCACCCCGTCGGCGGGTGCGCCGATCCGATGCTCCATCTTCATCGCCTCCAGGACCAGCACCGGCTGGCCCTTGGTCACCCGGTCGCCGGCCTCCACCTCGACCCGCAGCACGCTACCCGGCATGGGGGCCAGCAGGGAGCCGGGGGCGACGTGCTCGACGGGCTCGGGGAGGCGGGGGATCGGGGTCAGCTCCACGCATCCGCCCGCGTGGTCGACGTAGACCCTGTCGTCGTCCTCGTAGCGGGCGATCTCGAAGGTGTGCCGGACGCCGTCGCGCTCCAGCACCACGTGCTCCGGGTCCGCGCCGATCACGCTCACGCCGCCGGGCAGCGGGTCGTAGACGACGTCGGCCTCCTCGAAGCGGGCGCGGCGGGGCTGGGAGCGTACGTTGCGCCAGCCGCTCGGGAGGCCGCCCAGCACCGGGGCCCGGCGGCGGTTGGCGGCGGCCAGGGCCAGCGCGGCGGCCAGCGCCGGCAGCTCGCTCGCCTCCCCGGGGGAGCCTGGGCTTGGGTGACGAAGCGGCAGGAAGCCGGTGTGGGTGTCGCCGGCCACGAAAGCCGGATCGGTCAGGATTTTTACCAGCAAATCACGATTCGTCGTGAGGCCGTGCAGCCTGGCCCGGCGCAGCGCGGCGACCAGCTTCCGCACCGCCTCCGGCCGCGACGCGCCGTGCGCGACGACCTTGGCCAGCAGGGCGTCGTAGTACGGGGACACCACGGATCCGGACTCCACTCCCGAATCAACGCGTACCTCGCCGGTCACCTCGAACCGCCGCAGCACCCCGCTCTGCGGCAGGTAGTCGCCGTCCTCCGCATAGAGCCGCACCTCCACCGCATTCCCGGCGGGCGCGGGCGGCTCGGGCGGCAGGGCCGCCCCTTCCGCCACCTCGATCTGCAGCCGTACGAGGTTCACCCCGTAGACCAGCTCGGTGACCGGGTGCTCGACCTGAAGCCGGGTGTTCATCTCCAGGAACGCCACCCGGTCGCCCTTGACCAGGAACTCGACCGTCCCCGCCCCCACGTAGCCGATCTTCCGCGCGGCCCTGACGGCGGCGTCGTACAGACGGGCCCGCAGCTCCGCGGAGATCCCCGGCGAGGGGCACTCCTCCACGACCTTCTGGTGCCGCCGCTGCACGCTGCACTCGCGCTCGCCCAGCGCCCACACCGTCCCGTGCCGGTCGGCCAGCACCTGGACCTCCACGTGCCTGGCCGCCTCCAGCAGGGGCTCCACGAACACGGTCCCGTCGCCGAACGCCGACTCCGACTCACGCCGCGCCGACTCGACCTCGCGGGCCAGCTCCGCGGCCTCGCGGACGATGCGCATCCCGCGCCCGCCGCCGCCGGCGGACGCCTTCACCAGCACCGGGAACTCGCCCGGCGCCGTCACGTCGAGCGACGGCAGCACGGGCACCCCGGCCTCCGCCATGAGCCGCTTCGCCTCGACCTTGGACCCCATGGCGGCGATGGCGGCGGGCGGCGGCCCGACCCACACCAGCCCGGCCGCCTCCACGGCCCGCGCGAAGCCGGCGTTCTCCGACAGGAACCCATAGCCAGGATGTACGGCGTCCGCCCCGCAGGCCCGGCACGCCGCCAGGATGCGCTCGACGTCCAGGTACGTGTCCGCCGGACGGGCGCCGGGCAGCCGTACCGCGAGATCGGCCTCGGCCACGTGCGGCGCGTCCGCGTCGGGGTCGGCGAACACGGCGGCCGTGGAGATGCCGAGCGCCCGGCAGGTGCGGAAGACGCGGCGGGCGATCTCGCCCCGGTTCGCGACGAGCAGTCGAGTGATCATGGACGGAACACCCCGAACCCGGCCGGCTCGGGCACCGGCGCGCTGTTGACCGCCGACAGGCACATGCCCAGCACGGTACGCGTGTCGCGCGGGTCGATGACCCCGTCGTCGTAGAGGCGTCCCGACAGGAAGAACGGCAGCGACTCGGCCTCGATCTGGGCCTCCACCATCGCGCGCATCGCCGCGTCGGCCTCCTCGTCGTACACCTGGCCCTTGGCCTGCGCCGACGCCCGCCCCACGATGGACAGCACCCCGGCGAGCTGCGCGGGCCCCATCACCGCCGACTTGGCGCTCGGCCAGCTGAACAGGAAGCGGGGATCGTACGCCCGCCCGCACATGCCGTAGTTGCCCGCGCCGTACGAGGCGCCCATGACGACGGTCAGGTGCGGGACGGTCGAGTTGGACACCGCGTTGATCATCATGGCCCCGTGCTTGATGATGCCGGCCTGCTCGTAGTCCTTGCCGACCATGTAGCCGGTCGTGTTCTGGAGGAAGACGAGCGGGGTGCGCGACTGGTTCGCGAGCTGGATGAACTGGGTGGCCTTCTGCGACTCGGCGCTGAACAGCACGCCCTGCGCGTTCGCCAGCACCCCGACCGGATAGCCGTGGATCCGCGCCCACCCCGTCACCAGCGAGGGCCCGTAGACCGGCTTGAACTCCTCGAACTCGCTCCCGTCCACCACCCGCGCGATCACCTCACGCGGGTCGAACGGCACCTTCAGGTCCTCGGGCACGATCCCGAGCAGCTCCTCCACCGGATAGCCCGGCTCGGCCGCGGGCCCGGGGCGCACGCCCTGCTTGTGCCAGTCGAGCGAGCGGACGATCTGCCGCCCGACGCGCAGCGCGTCGTGCTCGTCCTGGGCCAGGTAGTCGGCGAGCCCGCTGACCCTGGCGTGCATCTCGGCGCCGCCCAGCGACTCGTCGTCGGACTCCTCGCCGGTCGCCATCTTGACCAGCGGCGGCCCGCCCAGGAACACTTTCGCTCGTTCGCGCACCATCACCACGTAGTCGCTCATCCCGGGCACGTACGCGCCGCCCGCCGTGGAGTTGCCGAACACGAGCGCGACGGTCGGGATGCCCGCCGCCGACAGCCTGGTCAGGTCGCGGAAGATCCGGCCGCCCGGGATGAAGATCTCCTTCTGCGTCGGCAGGTCCGCGCCGCCGCTCTCGACCAGGTTCACGTACGGGAGCCGGTTCCGCAGGGCGATGTCGGCCGCGCGGAGGGATTTGCGCAAGGTCCACGGGTTGGAGGCGCCGCCGCGGACCGTGGGGTCGTTCGCCGTGATCACGCATTCGACGCCCTCGATCACGCCGATGCCGGCGACCATGCTCGCCCCGACGGGGAACTCGCTGCCCCACGCCGCCAGCGGCGACAGCTCCAGGAAGGGGGAGTCGGGATCGACCAGCAGCTCGACGCGCTCTCTCGCGAGCAGCTTGCCGCGCCCGCGATGCCGCTCGACGTACTTCTGACCGCCGCCGCCCACCGCCTTGGCGTGCTCGGCGTCGAGGTCGCGCAGCTTGGCCAGCATGGCTTCGCGGCGCTGCCGGTAGTCGGCGCCCCCTGGATCGAGCCTGCTCCTGATCACACGCCCTCCTGAGCCGAAGTTGACGCCACCGTCAATCCGATGGCCCGAGCCCACAACCGGGTCAGGTGATCGACGGCCGCCTGCTCGCCGGCCTGCTCGCCGAGATCCAGCCAGACGTGGGCGAACTGCTCCACCATCCCGCCCAGCATGATCGCCGTGAGCCGGGGATCAAGCTCCGGGTCGGCCAGCCCCTGGGCCTGCAGCCGCGCCAGCCCTTCCGCGCCGCGCCGCACGAACACCTCGCGCAGCTCCAGCAGCAGCCGCCCGAACCGGTCGTCGGCGGTCGCCGCCTGCTCCAGCATCCGCACCAGGCGGGAGTTTCCCGCCCAGGCCCGCAGATAGAGGCGGTTGGCGGCCTCGATGCGCGCGTACGGGTCGCCGGAGGCCGCCGAGCCCACGACGCTCGCCGCGAACATCTCGCCGACCACCGCCTCGGCCACCTCGCCGAACAGCGCCTCCTTGGACCCGAAGTAGGTGTAGAAGGTGCCGTGGGAGACCTGAGCGCGACGGCAGACGTCGTCGATCCGCGCGGCGTCGTAACCGTGCTCCTCGAACGCCTCGCGCCCGGCCTGCAGCAGCGCGGCCCGCGTCCGCCTGCCCTTGGCGGTCGGAACCGGAGACTTGACGATCACGTCAACTACGGTAGCCGACCGAAGGGCTCCGGTCACAGAAGAGCCGGCGCCCGAATTCCGGGCGCCGGCTCTCCTCGCGTGTCAGCGGTATCTCAGGTGCAGTGGCTCCAGCCGGACTTCCAGGCCACGGAGCCGAACGTGCCGCCCCAGATCACGCACTTCTTGTAGGCCGACAGGCGGACCGGACCGGCGTATGCGGTGAACTTGCCGGGGTTGGATGCGCTGGAGCCGCCCTTGACCTGGAGGACCGCGTTCATCTGAACCTTGCTCGGATAGACCAGGTTCGACAAGGTCACCACGCAGTTCTTCTTCGCGGTCGCGTTGTACAGCAGGAAAACGGTGGCCTTGCTGTCCAGCACGTGGCGGTCGATGACCTTGTAACCCGAACCACAGACCGCGGTCGGCGTGTACGTGTTCTTGTACGGCGGCTTGACCGGGGGCTTGGTGGTGGTCTTGGGAACTGGCCTGGTCGTGGCCGGGACCTCGGTCGCGGGGGTGGTGGGTGGCGCGCTCTCGGTACCCCCGAGGTCGGGCTCGACGAGGGTCGACTTCTTTTTGGTCTTGGTCGGCGTCGGCTCAGGCCGATTCGTCGTGGTCTGGGGCCTGGGGGCGTCCGTGGCCACGTTCGGGACCTGGGCGATCGGCTCCTTGGTGGGCCGCTTCGGCTGCTTGGTCTCGCCGGGCGTCTCCACGTCCAAGGTCGGGACGGGGACCGTGCTGCCCGTCGGGAGGGGCGGGAGCGGGGTCTGGTCGCCGGTCGGCGGCTCGGCTGCCGAGCCGTCGCCCTGGGTGTTCTGCGAGGCGTTGCCGACGGCCACGACCGGGACTTCCTTGCTGTTCGCCTGCACCACGACGGCGCCGACGACCACCAGCAGGGCCGCGGCGGCGGCTCCCGACAGGGCCAGGGTGAGGGTGCGGCGCTGCTTGGCCGGCGCGCCGTCACCCGGCCGCCCAGGACCTCCGGGGCCGCTCTGCCTGCCGTGGGGCCCGCCTTGGGGTGCCGCGCCCTGGTACGGGCCGCCTGGAGGCATCCCAGCGCCGTGCGGCGGCATTCCCGCCGCGGCCAGGTGCCCGGCCTGAGGACCCTGCGGCCCAACGCCTTGAGGACCCTGCGGCCCACCAGCGTGGGGACCCTGTGGGCCAACGCCCTGAGGTCCACCGGCCTGGGGCCCGCCATGAGGACCGTGCGGCCCACCGGGCTGGGGGCCGTTGAGTGGCGCGCCGGGCTGTCCGCCGGGCATCCCGGCCTGCGGACCGCCGCCCGGCATCCCCGCCTGAGGGCCGTGGCCTCCGGGCTGCCCGCTCGGCGCGGCCGAAGGGCCGTTCTGCGCGAGCCCGGGAGCGGCGGCGGGGCTGCTGGCAGCGGCGGCCGGGCGGCCGTAAGGGCCGGTCTGCGGGGGCGCCACCGGCTGCGGGCCGGTCTGGAGCGCGCCGCCGACCGCGTGCGGCCCGGTGGGCTGCATCCACGGGCCGGGATAGGAGTCCTCGTCCGGCGCGGTGGGACGGACCGGGCCAGAACGGCCACCGGCCTGACCCGGCTGCGGCGCGGCGGCCTGCTGGCCCGTCACGGGCTCGATGGCCGCCTTCGGAGCCGGCTGGCCCGTGAGGCGGATGATGATCTCGTCCGCGCTGGGCCGCTGCGTCGGGTCCTTCGACAGACAGGCGGCCACCAGCTCGGCCAGCACGCCGTCCATCCCGCCGAGCTGCGGCTCCTCGTTGAGGATCCGGTTCATCACCACGGGGATGGAGTCGGCGCCGAACGCGGGCTTGCCCGTCGCGGCGAACACCATCGTGACGCCCCAGGCGAACACGTCGGCCGCCTCCGACACCGCGGCCCCGCTGAGCTGCTCGGGCGCCAGGTACGACGGCGTCCCCATGGCCATCCCTGTGGCCGTCGCGCCGGGGGAGTCCAGCGCGCGGGCGATGCCGAAGTCGATCACCACGGGACCCTCGGGGCCCATCAGCACGTTGGCGGGCTTGAAGTCCCTGTGCAGGATCCCGGCGCGGTGGATGGCCGCGAGCGCGGTGGCCGTGCTGATCGCCAGCCGTTCGAGCGCCGCGCCCCGCCGCGGTCCCTCGTTGATGACCATTTCGCGGAGCGAGGGTCCAGGGACGAACTCGCTGACGATGTACGGCCGGCTTCCGTCAAGATCGGCGGCCAGCACTGGAGCGGTGCAGAACCGGGCCACACGCTGAGCCACCGCGACCTCGCGCAGGAACCTCGTCCGCGCGTCGGCGTCGGCCACCAGGGCGTGGTGCAGCAGCTTGACCGCCGCCTGCTCCCCGTCGTCACCCTTACCGAGGTAAACGACTCCCTGACCGCCCTCGCCGAGCCGGGCGACGATGTCATACGCCCCCAGCCGCCGCGGATCGTCCGCCGCCAGCGGCTGGAACTGATTCACGTCAGACCCCCATTACAACCCAATAGATGTGGCAAAACGCTACCAGCGTGACCCTTGTCAAGTCTGCCGGACCTGTCAGAAGTTTCATGTTTTGACGGAGAATGTCAGCCTCTCGTCGCAGGTCGTGTGCATGTCAACGGCCAAGGTCACGGCTTGGTCAAGCGTGATCGAGTCGATATGAGCCTGACTCAGGTCAGCCGTGGTCAGATCGCCTTGCCGGGGTTCAGCAGGCCCAGGGGGTCGAAGACCGCCTTGATGCCGCGCTGGACCTCCGTGGCCACCGGCCCCGACTCCAGGGCCAGCCAGCGCTGCTTCAGCAGCCCCACCCCGTGCTCGCCGGTGAGCGTGCCCCCGAGCTCCAGCGCGCGCGTGAACACCTCGTCGGCCGCCGCCCACACCTCCGGCGGAGGCTCCACGGTGCCGTGGTCGAAGATGAAGACCGGATGCAGGTTGCCGTCGCCGGCGTGCGCCACCGTGGCGATCCGCACGCCGTGCCTGACCGCCGCCGCCTCGATGTGCGTGATCATCTCGGGCAGCACGGAACGCGGCACGCACACGTCCTCGACCAGGCACGCCCCTTGGCGCTCCTTGGCCTGGTAGGCCAGCCTGCGCAGCCCGATCAGCTCCTCGGTCTCCTGCGGGCTGGAGGACACGGCCACGAACGAGGCGCCGTTCTCCATGCAGAGTCGCTCCATGCGCTCGGCCATGGCCTGGGCGTCGGTCGCGTCGGACTGGCCGATCAGCATGGCCATCGTCCCCGCCTCCAGGCCGATGTTGCGCCAGTCGTCGATGGCCTCCAGCGTGGCACGGTCCAGCAGCTCCATGAGCGACGGCTGGCAGCCCGCGGCCATGATGGCCGTCACGGCCGCGCCCGCCTCCCGCAGCGAGCCGAACTCGGCCGCGAACGTCGCGGGCGGCGCGACCGGCGCGCGCCGCAGCCGGACCGTGGCCGAGGTGATCACGCCGAGCGTGCCCTCCGAGCCGACGAAGAGCCCGGTCAGGTCGTAGCCCGTGACGCCCTTCATGGTGCGCCGCCCGGTGTTCATGATCCGGCCGTCGGCCAGCACGACCTCGAGCCCGAGCGCCGAGTCCCTGGTGACGCCGTACTTGACGCAGCGCAGCCCGCCCGCGTTCGTCGCCAGGTTCCCGCCGATCGTGGAGATCTCGTACGACGAGGGGTCCGGCGCGTACATCAGCCCGTGCTCCCTGGCGGCCCTGTCCAGGTCGGCGGTGATGACGCCGGGCTCGACGACGGCGATCTCGTCGACAGGGGACAGCTCCTTGATCGCGGTCATCCTGGCCAGCGACAGGACGATCGAGCCGTCACCGGCGATCGCGCCGCCGGCCAGGCCGGTGCCCGCGCCGCGCGGCACCACGGGCACCCGGTGCTCGGTGGCCCACCGCAGGGTCGTCACCACGTCGTCGCGGGAGGCGGCGAGCACCACACCAAGCGGTTTGCCGGGCTCCACGAACGTCCGGTCGCGGGCATAGGAGTCGATCACGTCCGGGTCGGTCAGTACGCGAGCTTCGGACAAGGAGTTCACCAAGGCAGCAATCGGTCTCACACCATGCACCTTAGGTGCATTACCGACTACGTTACGGTTTGCGCAGGCCGTGCCTTAAGGCCAGACTGCCCGGGTGAAAGTCGGGTGCCCGGTGTGTACGGAGGCTGACCAGGTTGTCGCGGTCCCTGGAGCTGTCGCGGCGGGAACGACGTACAAGATCGGGCGGGTCAGGTTACCCGGCGATCGGCAGATCGCCGACCTGCCTACGGCCGCGACGCTGGGCGCTTCGAAGCATGTCATGAGCCGTACGCAGCTCGCGGTCTGGCTGTCATTCCCCAGCCGCCACTACACGCCGTGGGCCCGGAACAACGGCTACATCCTGCTGCTCGCGGCGGCTCTGACGCACCTGGTCGTGTCGCTGGTGATCGCCATGGGCCAGGACCCGGAGTGGGGCGAGGTGCTGCTCGCCCCGTTCTGCCTGACGGGCCTTTTCTGGGGTTTCGGGCTGCTGAACGTGCTCGGCTCGTACGGCGCACGCAAGCGCGACTCGGTAGAGGCCCCGGCCAGGGAGAAGGCCCTGACCGTCTGGGAGGGCCTCTACTACTGCGCCCGCGACAACGTGGTGTTCGAGCCGGAGGTCGGCGTCTCGTTCCATCCGAGCGAGACGCGCGAGTACATCTTCGGCTTCAGGGCCGGCGGCCAGCGCTAGCCCGCTCGCGAAGCCGCCGGGTCAGGCGTGCTCCTCCGCCACCAGGCGGACGCAGACGGCCAGGCCGTTGATGGCCTGCTCCAGCTCGGCCAGCTCGGGGTAGGTCGGCGCGATCCTGATCGTGCGGTCGGCGGGGTCGTCGCCGTAGGGGTGGGTGGCGCCCGCGGGCGTCAGCGCGATGCCGGCGGCCTTGGCCTTGGCCACCACCTCGGCGGCGTGCGGCACGTCGAGGCTGATGAAGTAGCCGCCCTTGGGGCTCGTCCAGGTGGCCAGGCCGCCGAGCTGCTCGGTCAGCACCTTGTCCACCAGCTCGAACTTCGGCCCGATCAGCTCGGCGTGCCGCCGCATGTGCGCCGCCACGCCCGCGCCGTCGCGCAGGAACTCCACGTGGCGGAGCTGGTTGATCTTGTCGGGGCCGATCGACTGCTTCGCGGTGTTGCGCAGGAACCACTCGACGTTCGCCGGCGAGGAGCCGAAGAAGGACACCCCGCTGCCGGCCAGTGTCACCTTCGAGGTGGAGGCGTAGACGAACACGCGGTCGGCGTCGCCCTGCGCGGCGCTCAGCGCCAGCAGGTCGGCCAGCTCGGCCGGGGTGTCGGTGAGGTGGTGCACCGCGTACGCGTTGTCCCAGAAGATCCGGAAGTCGGGGGCGGCGGCCGGCATGGCGGCGAGCCTGCGTACCGTCTCGTCGCTGTAGACGATGCCGGACGGGTTGCTGTACTTCGGCACGCACCAGATGCCCTTGACGCTCGCGTCCTCGGCGACCAGGCGCTCGACGACGTCCATGTCGGGGCCGTCGGCGTTCATCGGGACGGGGACCATCTTGATCCCGAACCGCTCGCAGATGGTGAAATGCCGGTCATAGCCGGGAACCGGGCACAGGAACGTGATCTCCGGCTCCTCCACCCACCGGCGTGCGGCGCCCGGCATCGGCGTCAGCAGCGCGTGCACGATCGTGTCGTGCATCAGGGCCAGGCTGGCGTTGCCGCCCACGACGATCTGCCCGGCGGGCACCTGGATCAGCGGCGCGAACAGCTCGCGCAGCTCGGCCAGGCCCTGCAGGTTGCCGTAGTTGCGGCCGTCGGTGCCGTCGGCCGCCCGGTAGGACGTGGGCAGCCGGAACAGGGCGTCGGAGAGGTCGAGCTGACGCGGTGACGGCTTGCCCCTGGTGAGGTCGAGCGAGAGCCCTTGCTGGACGAGGGCGGCGTAGTCACTCTGAGCGGTCACGGGATCTCCTCCGAATCGGTCCGGTTACGAAGGATAGAAGACGCGCGACCAGCCCGGGAACGCCGGGGCTCACGGGGGTGGTGAGGCGGCGGAGGATCATCGGCGGCCCACGGCGGTCGCACGCATCTCAAAGGTCTCGGTGACCAATGTTAAAGAACACCTTCCCGAGCGGCGATCGTTGGCGTGGAATGGGTAGATCGGGGCAGGCACGGTGGCCTCGTCCTGCGGGCCATCGCAGGCAGCGGGTTCTGCACCGACACTCCGCACGGAGGGAGCAGCCGTGACGACTGTTCGCGAGACCTCGATCGAGCGGATCAGGCGCCGTCGCACCGGGACCGTGATCGCCTCGTGGCTGTCGACGACCGACCACAAGGTCATCGGCTACCTCTACCTGATCACGTCCTTCGGGTTCTTCCTCGTCGCGGGCGTGATGGCCATGTTCATCAGGGCCGAGCTCGCCGCGCCCGGCATGCAGATCGTCAGCCAGCAGCAGTACAACCAGCTCTTCACCATCCACGGCACGGTGATGCTGCTGCTGTTCGCGACCCCGCTGTTCGCCGGGTTCGCCAACGTGGTCATGCCGCTGCAGATCGGCGCGCCGGACGTCGCCTTCCCGCGGCTGAACGCGGTGGCGTACTGGCTGTTCCTGTTCGGCGGGCTGATGGTGGTGGCGGGCTTCTTCACGCCCGGGGGCCCGGCCGACTTCGGCTGGTTCGCCTACACGCCGCTGTCGTCCTCGCTCCACTCGCCGCAGGTGGGCGGCGATCTGTGGATCATGGGACTGGCGCTGTCCGGGCTCGGCACGATCCTCGGCGCCGTCAACTTCATCACCACGATCATCGGCATGCGCGCCCCGGGCATGACGATGTTCCGCATGCCGCTCTTCACCTGGAACGTGCTGCTGACCAGCATGCTCGTGCTGATGGCGTTCCCCGTGCTGGCCGCGGCGCTGCTCGTGCTGGAGTCGGACCGCAAGCTGGGCACGCAGGTCTTCCTCAGCGAGAACGGAGGCCCGCTGCTCTGGCAGCACCTGTTCTGGTTCTTCGGCCATCCCGAGGTCTACATCATCGCGTTGCCGTTCTTCGGGATCATCTCCGAGGTGATCCCGGTGTTCAGCCGCAAGCCGCTGTTCGGCTACATGGGGCTGGTCGGCGCGACCATCACCATCGCCGGGCTGTCGATGACCGTGTGGGCGCACCACATGTTCCCGACCGGTCAGGTGCTGCTGCCGTTCTTCTCGTTCATGACGTTCCTCATCGCGGTGCCCACCGGGGTGAAGTTCTTCAACTGGATCGGCACGATGTGGCGGGGCCATCTGAGCTTCGAGACGCCGATGCTGTTCGCGGTGGGGTTCCTGGTCACGTTCCTGCTCGGCGGGCTCACCGGGGTCATCCTGGCCTCGCCGCCGCTGGACTTCCACATCAGCGACACCTATTTCGTCGTCGCCCACTTCCACTACGTCGTCTTCGGCACCGTGGTGTTCGCCATGTTCTCCGGCTTCTACTTCTGGTGGCCGAAGATGACCGGCCGGCTGCTGGACGACCGCCTGGGCAAGGTGCACTTCTGGACGCTGTTCGTCGGCTTCCACGTCACGTTCCTGGTGCAGCACTGGCTGGGGCAGATCGGCATGCCCAGGCGGTACGCCGACTATGGCGCCGGTGACGGCTTCACGACGCTGAACGAGATCTCCTCCGTCGGGGCGTTCCTGCTCGGCGCCTCGACGCTGCCGTTCCTCTACAACGTGTACAAGACGGCCAGGCGCGCGCCCAAGGTCACGCTCGACGACCCGTGGGGCTACGGCAACTCGCTGGAATGGGCCACCTCCTGCCCGCCGCCGCGCCACAACTTCACCAGCATGCCCCCGATCCGCTCCGAGCGGCCCGCCTTCGACCTGCACTACCCGAAGGAGACGACCCCCGAGGTCGAGCCGGGCGAGACCGCCGCACCGCCGGACGAGGCCGCCGAGGTCGCGCCCGGCAAGGAAACGCCCGATTGATCATGAGGTTTCGCCTATCTAGGGAGATCGGCGATGACAGGGACGAAAATCCCCTTCACCCCCGAGACGGCCCCCTGCGGGAAGAAGTCCGGCGGTGAGCGCCTGCTCGACGACGACGGCTACGGCCTGGTGATCCGTGACCAGCTCTTCGACTGCGGCTGCCGCCGGATCCGCCACGAGTACCACGACGGCAGCATCCACCTCTCCGCCATCCGCCACGACGGCAAGCGGGTGAAGGACCCGATACAACCCGACCACGGGAAGTGACTCAATGATCGATGTGCTCATCGTCGGAGGAGGCGGAGCGGGCCTGCGGGCGGCCATCGCGGTCGCCGAGCGGGACCCCGGGCTGAACGTGGCCGTCGTGTCGAAGGTCTACCCGATGCGCAGCCACACCGTCTCCGCCGAAGGCGGCGCCGCCGCCGTGATCGGCATCGGCGACACGCTCGACGAGCACTGCTACGACACGATCTCGGGCGGTGACTGGCTCTGCGACCAGGACGCGGTCGAGGCGTTCGTGGCCGAGGCGCCCGAGGAGCTGATCCAGCTCGAACACTGGGGCTGCCCGTGGAGCCGGGAGAGCGACGGCCGCGTCGCGGTGCGCCCGTTCGGCGGCATGAAGAAGATGCGCACCTGGTACGCCGCCGACAAGACCGGGTTCCACCTGCTGCACACGCTCTTCCAAACCACCCTGAAATATCAGGACATCATCAGGTACGACGAGTGGTACGTCACCAAGCTCGTCGTCGACGACGGCCGCGTCCACGGCGTCGTGGCCGTCGAGATCAGAACCGGCCGCATCGAGACCATCGCCGCCAAGACCGTCATCCTGGCCACCGGCGGCTGCGGCCGGGTCTTCCCCTTCACCACGAACGCCGCCATCAAGACCGGCGACGGCATGGCCCTGGCCTACCGGGCGGGCGCGCCGCTCAAGGACATGGAGTTCGTCCAGTACCACCCGACGGGCCTGCCGTTCACCGGCATCCTCATCACCGAGGCGGCCAGGGCGGAGGGCGGCTGGCTGATCAACAAGGACGGCTACCGCTACCTCCAGGACTACGACCTCGGCACGCCCACGCCGACGCCGAAGCTGCGCAGCATGGAGCTGGGCCCGCGCGACCGGCTCTCCCAGGCGTTCGTGCACGAGCAGCACGAGGGCCGCACGGTCGACACCCCGTACGGTCCCGTCGTCTACCTGGACCTGCGCCACCTGGGCGAGCGGAAGATCGACGCCCGCATCCCGTTCGTGCGCGAGCTGTGCAAGAGCTACCAGAACCTCGACCCGGCCACCGACCTCATCCCGGTACGCCCGGTCGTGCACTACATGATGGGCGGCGTCCACACCGACATCGAGGGCGCCACGCCCATCGCCGGGCTGTACGCGGCCGGCGAGACCGCCTGCGTGAGCATCAACGGCGCCAACCGGCTCGGCTCGAACTCGCTGCCGGAGATCCTCGTCTTCGGCCGCCGGGCGGGCCTGGCCGCCGCCGACTTCGCCAGGTCGCACAAGGGCGGCGAGGCGGCCGCCGTACGCACCCAGGGGGAGGACGAGCGGCGCCGCCTGGAACGCGCGCGCGAGGGCAAAAGGACCGGCGAGCGCGTCGCCGACCTGCGGGAGCTGATGCAGCACACGCTCGAAGGCGCGGCCGGCATCTACCGCACGGGCGACGTGCTGGCCAAGGCCGTCGACACGCTGGCGGACCTGCGCGAGCGCGCGGAGGACGTACGCGTCGAAGACGTGAGCACCGCGTTCAACACCGAGCTGATCAACCTGCAGGAGCTGCACACCATGCTGGACGTCGCGCAGACCATCGTGGCCTGCGCGCTGAACAGGCAGGAGTCGCGCGGCGCGCACCAGCGCACCGACTTCACCGCCAGGGACGACGACGCCTACCTCGCGCACTCGCTCGTGCACCGCGCACCGGACGGCACGCCGTCCGTCGGCCTGCTGCCCGTGACGATCACCCGCTGGCCCCCGGGAGAAAGGGTTTACGGCCGTGACTGACACCACGCAGGAGGTACGGCAGGAGGCGGGCACGCGGACGATCCGGCTGGAGGTCGCGCGCTACCGTCCGGGCGAGGACGCCGAGCCGGTGTTCCAGGGCTACGACGTGCCGCTGATGGCCGACTGGGCGGTGCTCGACGGGCTCAACTACGTCAAGGACCAGCTCGACGGCAGCCTGTCCTACCGCTGGTCGTGCCGGATGGGCGTGTGCGGCTCGTGCGGCATGAACGTCAACGGCGAGCCCAGGCTGACCTGCGGCACCTTCCTCACCGAGTACGGCGAGGGCCCGGTCAGGATCGAGCCGCTCAAGGGCTTCCCGGTGATCAGGGACCTGGTCGTGGACATCGACGACTTCCTGGCCAAGCTGTCGTCCGTGCGGCCCTGGCTCATCAGGGAGGGTGAGGAGCTGCCGCTGACCACCGAGTACGCGCAGACGCCCGAGCAGCTGGAGGCGTACAAGCAGTACAGCATGTGCATCAACTGCCTGCTGTGCTACTCGGCCTGCCCGGTCTACGTGCTCGATCCCGACTTCCTCGGCCCGGCCGCCATCGCCCTGGCCCAGCGCTACAACCTGGACTCCAGGGACATGGGCGACCGGTTCGACGTGCTCAACCTGGACGAGGCCGTGTGGGGGTGCACGTTCGTCGGCGAGTGCACGCGGGTCTGCCCCAAGCACGTGGATCCGGCCGAGGCCATCCAGCGCTACAAACTGACCGCCGCGCTCCGCTCGATCCTGCCGTGGAGCAAGCGATGACGATCCTGCCGTGGAGCGAGCGATGACGAGCCTGCTGTGGAGCGAGCGATGACGACCCTTCCGTGGGGCGAGCGATGACGACCGGCTACCGGCCGCGCCGCGACGCGTTCTGGTTCGCCCGCACCCGCAGCTACACCCTCTTCGTGCTGCGCGAGCTGACCAGCGTCTTCGTGGCCTGGTCGATCGTCTTCCTGCTGATGCTCATCGACGCGCTGGCCGACGGCACCCTGCCGGAGTTCGCCGCGCTGGCCGCCCGGCCGTGGATGATCGCCCTCAACGTGCTGGCGCTGGCCGCCACCTGCTTCCACGCGATCACCTTCCTCAACCTCGCGCCCAAGGCCACCGTGGTCCGGCTGGACGGCTGGCGGGTGCCCGCCTGGATGATCCAGGGCGGCAACCACTCGGCCTGGGTCCTGGTCTCCGCACTCATCGCCTACTTCATCCTGAGGTCGCCATGAAACGGACCGTGGAGCCGTACCTGTGGCTGTTGTTCAGCGGCGGGGGAGTGGTGGCGGCGTTCGTGCTGCCGGTGTTCGTGCTGTTGTTCGGGGTGCTCATGCCGCTGGGCCTGATCGACTGGCCCGCGGCCGGGCACCTGCAGGCGCTGGCGGGCAACGTGCTCGTACGCCTCGCGCTGCTCGGGGCCGTCGTACTGTGCCTCTTCCATGCGGCGCACCGGATCCGGTTCACCAGCGAGGAGCTGCTCGGCATCGCCAGGTTCGACCTGGTGATCGCGGTGCTCTGCTACGGAGGCGCGGTGGCGGGTGGCGTCGTCGCCGGACTTCTGCTGTTCTAAATGTCGTGGTTTGATCACATTTCGACAACGCACTTTACGATTCGTTTAGTCACCCTCTAACGTCCGGCATTGCAACACCCTATGGCCATGCGCCCGGCGATCCCGGGCAGAGAGGGTTCCTGGTGCCCAGCAGAAAGCGCCTGTTAGCAACGCTCCCGGCGGTAGCCCTCCTCGGGGCCGCCCTGTCCGTGCCCACCGCTCAAGCGTCCGCCGCTGATTACGAGCCCGGTGCCTCGGACTACTACATCAACTACGCTCCGCCCCGGGTCGACAAGGACCCCAAAGAGCCCGCGGTCAACGACCAGCAGCAGCGCTCACTGACTCCCGCGCAGAAGTTCGACAGGAAGTTCACCAGCGGAAACCCGGCGGCCGGCCGCATTCTCGCCGCCCGCGAGGACGAGGCCATCAGGACCGGCCGCAACCCCGCCGAATGGATTTTCAAGAACTCCAAGCAGACCCGTACGGCCAAGCTCCTGACGGTCCTCGTCGAGTTCAACGAGCAGGCCAACGACGACTTCTCCGGGTACAACCGCCTGCGCACGGTGAACAGCGACCCGGACGACTGCGTGGTGGAGCCCCCGGGCACGCTCAAGAACGGCCCGCTGCACAACAGCATCCCGGACCCGGCCTCGCTGCCGCACAAGGACAACAACTCCTTCTGGGTCAAGGACTTCAGCACCGACCACTTCAACAAGATGCTCTACACCGACAAGGGCATCACCGAGCGCGTGCGGACCGACCTGAAGGACCCGCGCGACGGTAAAAAGGGCATCGACATCTCCGGCTCCACGATGAAGAAGATGTACGAGGAGATGTCCAAGGGCGCCTATTCCGTCACCGGGTCGGCGGTCGGCTGGATCAAGGTCCCGCACTCCGAGGCGTACTACGGCGCCGCGGCCTGCGGCGGCGCGCCCCAGGACATGACCGGCCACCCGGGCAACGAGCTCGGCGCCCAGCAGCTCGCCATCGACACGGTGAACTCCCTGGCCCAGGCCCAGCCGGACTTCCCGTGGGCCGACTACGACCTTGAGGACATCTCGGACGCCGACGGCGACGGCAACCACAACGAGCCCGACGGCGTCGTGGACCACCTGGTCCTGGTGCACGCCGGCAAGGACAAGTCCTCCGACGGCGGCGCCGAGGGCACCTACGCCATCTGGGCGCACTCCAGCGCGGTCGCGGGCGGCTACCAGGTCCCCGGCACCGACAAGAAGATCTCGAACTACATCGTGCAGCCCGAGGACTCGGGCGTCGGCGTCTTCGCCCACGAGTACGGCCACGACCTGGGCCTGCCCGACCTGTACGACACCTCGGGCCAGGCCAGCTCCGCCGTGGACTTCTGGGATCTGATGTCCAGCGGCTCCCACTCGGGCCCGATCTTCCAGTCCATGCCGACCCACATGGGTCTGTGGGACAAGTGGGTGCTCGGCTGGGCGAACCCGAAGACGTTCAACCCGGGCGACGCCTCCAAGCTCGTCACGGTCGGGCAGTCCTCGCGCACGCCCAAGCTCACCCAGGACGGCATCCGGGTGAACCTGGCCTCCACGCCGCTGAAGATGATCGACCCGCACAGCGGCTCGAACGCCTGGTGGACCGGCCTGGACCAGGACTGGGCGAACGTCACGATCAACCGCGACGTGCCCGTTCCCGCCGGGAGCGACCTGAAGTTCTGGATGTGGAACAACTACGAGATCGAGCAGGACTGGGACTTCGGCTTCGTCGAGATCTCGACCGACGGCGGCACGACCTGGACCCAGCAGAAGGTCTACGACGAGGCGGGCACCGAGGTCACCACGCCTGACGGCTACCCGGACCCGAACAAGAACCTCAAGACGTTCGGCAACAAGAAGTACGGCCTCACCGGCGAGACCGGCGGCTGGCGGCACGACTACGTCAACCTGACCCCGTACGCCGGGCAGACGATCAAGCTGCGGCTGACGTACAACACCGACGCGGCCTTCCAGCCGCGCGGCTGGCACGCCGACGACTTCCAGCTCACCAACGGCACGACCGCCGTGTGGAGCGACGACGTCGAGGGCGGCGAGAACGGGTGGAAGGCCACCGGCGGCACGTTCACGAACACGAGCGGCACCGGCTGGACCATCAACAACGGCGAGCGCGAGATCTCCCGCTTCTACCTGGCGGAGTGGCGGAACTTCGACGGCTTCGACAAGGGTCTGCAGTACACCTACGACACCGACTACTCCCGCGACGGGGCGTGGAAGGTGCAGAAGCTGAAGTACAACGCGCCTGGCCTGCTGGTCTGGTACCGCGACTCGACGTTCGTGAACAACAACCTGGCCAGCAACCTCAGGCTTCCGCCGAGCCTCGGCTCCAAGGGCAGCCTGCTGGTCGTGGACTCCCACTACGACCCGCTGCGCCGCACCGGCACGGCGGCCGAGAAGGACCCGCAGCTCAACAAGAACCTGCAGGGCCGCGTCCAGTCCTCCAACGCCGCGTTCGGGTTCGGCAAGACGTACCCGTTCAAGGAATGTCTGGAGGCGGCGGACGAGCCGTTCAGCGAGTACTGCACGGACCTGCCCGCGCAGAAGGGCGTGCCGGCCTTCACCGACGCCAAGACCTGGTACCCGGGCCTCGAAGTGATCAACGGTGGGCTCTACTACCGTGACTTCGACGCCTCGGCGGTCGTGCCGTCGAAGGGCGACCAGGTCTACAGCGCCCGCGTGGTGCACCAGGACGGCACCCCCGCCACGGAGCTGTACGGCCAGGTGGCCGCCGGCTCGGTGCTCGGCACCGGCAACCCCGGTGACGAGGGCAAGGCGCTGGGCGTGCAGTTCAAGCTGGTGAGCCCGCTCCCGGGCAACCTGGGCGCCATCGTCCAGGTCGTTCCGCCCAAGAAGTAAAGCGATCCGCGTGGCCGCCGGGGACACCCCCGGCGGCCACGCGTTCACGGCCGGTCGGGTTCTTCAGGTCGGCCGTGGGTCATGGCTTCTGCACCTACGATTGATGACCATGAGCGAACTGCGCACCAAAGACGAGCACACAGCGGCGATCCGGGCAAATCGCCGGGTGGCAGTAGTGGTGAACACTCGCTCGCGCCGCGGCCGACGCCACTATTTCGAGGTGATCGAGCAGATCCACAACCTCGGGTTCGAGCCGCTCGCCGAGCTGTCGGTCTACAACCCCAAGCGGCTGCGCGACCTGCTCGACACGGCCCTGGCCACCGACCCCGATCTGCTCATCGTGGGCGGCGGCGACGGCACGCTCTCCTCCGCCGTGCGGCACGTCGCCCACCGCGACGTCGCGCTCGGGGTGCTCCCGCTCGGCACCACCAACAACTTCGCCCGCAGCCTGGGCCTGCCGCTCGACCTGGCGGGGGCGATCAGGGTGTTCAGCACCGGCAAGGTGGCCGACATCGACCTCGGCATGGCCGACGACCGGCCGTTCGCGAACCTGGCCAGCTTCGGCGTGTCCGTCGAGGTGGCGGGCAAGGTCAAGCCGTGGCTCAAGCGCATCGTGGGCCGGCCCGCCTACCCGCTGACGGCGCTGACGATCCTGCCGGGGCACACGCCGTTCCGTGCGTACATCACGGTCGAGGGACAGCGCCACGAGCTGCTCACCCACCAGCTCAACATCGCCAACGGGCGCTTCCACGGCGGCTGGCAGGTGGCCAAGGACATCAGCATCGACAACGGCATGCTGGTGGCCTACCAGCTCGGCTCGGGCAAGAAGCTGCGCCTGCTCGGCGAGACCCTGATCAGGGCGACCACCGGCCGGTGGCGCAGCCTGGCGGGCGGGCCGTTCGTGATGGGGCGGGAGATGCTGCTGGAGACCGACCCGCCGATGGCCGCCGACGTGGACGGCGAGGTGCGTCTCCGCACCCCGATCAGGCTCCGCGTGGTGCCGAACGGGGTGCGCGTGATGGTCCCGGCCGAGTTCGAGGACCGCTGAGCACCCCGGGTCAGCAGCGCCTGAGGCCGGGGTCTGTCAGCAGCGTCTGAGGCCGGGGTCTGTCAGCAGCGTCTGAGGCCGGGGTCTGTCAGCAGCGTCTGAGGCCGGTGTCCGGCTCGAAGTTGCCGCCACCCTTGAAGTAGAGCTGGCTCACGTAGCCCCATCTGCCGGTATCCGCCATGGTCCTGGCCCACCAGTCGTTGCCGACGTCGCCGCCGCTGAGGTAGAGCGCGTCGCCCTGCCGGCCGCACTCGTACCAGTGGTCGCCGGCGACCGCGATCTCGCCGACGACACCCGAGTCCACGCTGGTGTCCGCGTAGACCTCGATCCGCCCGCTGTCGTGCCAGTCGGGGCACCTCTGCACGGTGTGCACGTCCTGGCCGATGGTCACCTCGAACGGGGCCCCGCACGGGAAGGCGTCGGCGCGTGCCTGCGCGGAGCCGGTGAGCGCCGAGGTCGTTGCCGCCGCCGCCGCGAGTGCCGTCCCCGCGCTCGCCCAGGAGAATCCCATGCTGCCGCCCTTGCTCCGATGATGTCCGTCAGTACTCAACGTAATCGAGCTTGTGCGGATCGTCACCGGGCAGGGAAAGTGCGGAGGGGGCGTGCGTCACACGTCCGCCAGCCCCCTGTAGGCCGGGCCGAGCGCGCGTGCCAGGTCGCCGGGCGGCGGGAAGACGCGCAGGAGCAGGTCGGGGGCGACGGCCGTGTGACGGCGCTCCGGCCGGTGGGCCGTCGCGCCGGGGGCGTAGAAGTCGGCCAGCCGGTCGGCGAACGGTACGTCGTCCACCCGCAGCGGGTCCTCCTCCGGGGTGCCGGCCAGCGACCCCAGCAGCTGCTCCCTGGTCCGCCCGCGCCAGGCCAGCACCAGGAAGGGGTCGTCGTCGAACGACTCGGCCAGCAGGTAGAGCACGGCCGACAGGTGCTTGCACGGGAAGCCCCAGTCGGGGCAGGAGCAGTCCATGTCCAGGTCGCGCGGGAACAGGTCGATGCCGAGCGCGGCGAACAGCTCCTCGATCTCCGTCGGCATCTCGCCCGCCAGCAGCTTGGCCCGGTAGACGGCCTGCGCGGCGATCGCGTCCTCGACGGTGGCCCAGCGGCCCTCGTCGTACGCCTCGATCCTGATCCCGACCTGGTACGGCTCTCGGCGCGAGCCCTGCACGGCCGCCTTGACCTCGCCGGGGGACAGGTCGATCGACAGGACCTGGCCCTGGCGGGCGTACGCGCGGCCCCGGGAGAGGCGGCCCTTGTCGCAGACGCGCTCGAGTATGTCGATGAACCGCCTGGACCACCAGGTCGAGCCGATGCTGCCGCGTTGCGTACGGGCCTTGAGACCGCCCTCGACCTTGATCGGCCCGTTGCCGTCGTACCAGCCGGGCATGCTCAGCCCACCCCCTCTGCCGTCAGGCGGAACACCTCGCGCAGCTCTTCGGTGGACAGGTCCGTGAGCCACTCTTCGCCGGCGCCCACCACCCGCTCGGCCAGGGCCTTCTTGCGCTCGATCATCTGGTCCACGCGCTCTTCGAGGGTGCCGCCGCAGATGAGCTTGCGCACCTGTACGTTCTTGCGCTGCCCGATCCTGAACGCCCGGTCGGTCGCCTGGTCCTCGACGGCCGGGTTCCACCAGCGGTCCACGTGGACGACATGGCTGGCGGCGGTCAGGTTCAGGCCCACGCCGGCCGCCTTGAGCGAGAGCAGGAAGAGCATCGGCTCCTCGTCGCTCTGGAACCGGTCCACCAGCCGGTCGCGGGTCTTCTTCGGCAGGCCGCCGTGCAGCCAGAGGACCGGGCGGTCGAGCCGCTGCGCCAGGTAGGGCTGGAGCATCGTCCCGAACTCGGCGTACTGGGTGAACAGCAGCGCCTTCTCGCCCTCGGCCAGGATCTCCTCGCAGAGCTGCTCCAGGCGGGCGAGCTTGCCCGACCTGCCGGCCAGCCGGGAGCCGTCCTTGAGCAGGTGGGCCGGGTGGTTGCAGACCTGTTTGAGCTTGGCCATGGCGGACAGCACCAGGCCGCGCCGCTCGATGCCCTCGCTGTCGTCGATCTTGGCCAGCATGTCGTCCACGACCGCCTGGTAGAGCGTGGCCTGCTCGGGGGTGAGCGGGCACCACTCCTTGACCTCCATCTTCTCCGGCAAGTCGGAAATGATGGATTTGTCGGTCTTGGCGCGGCGGAGGATGAACGGGCCCGTCGCCCGCTTGAGCGCCTGGGCCGCCTGCTCGTCCTGACGGGCCTCGATGGGCTCCTGGAACCTGGTCCTGAACCGCGAGCGCGACCCCAGCAGGCCCGGGTTGGCGAACTCCATGATCGACCAGAGCTCGGCCAGGTGGTTCTCCACCGGCGTGCCGGTCAGGGCCAGCCTGCCGCCCGTGGGGATCGCTCGTACGGCCTGGGCCTGCAACGTGCCGCTGTTCTTGATCGCCTGGGCCTCGTCGCACACGACCCGGCGCCACTCGAACCCCTTGAGCGTCTCCAGGTCGCGCTGGGCGGTGCCGTACGTGGTGATCACCAGGTCGGCGCCCGCGATCTCGGCGGCGTCGCGCCCGCTGCCGTGGTGCACGTAGACGCGCAGCCCCGGCGCGAACCTGGCGGCCTCCCGCTGCCAGTTCCCGACCAGCGACATCGGGCACACCAGCAACGTCGGCGCCGGCGCCGTGGCGGGCTCCCGTTCGTGGACGAGCAGGGCCAGCGTGGTGATCGTCTTGCCCAGCCCCATGTCGTCGGCCAGCACCCCGCCGAGGCCCAGCTCGGACAGGAAGCTCAGCCACGCCAGCCCGCGCTCCTGGTACGGCCTGAGCGTGGCGTCCAGCCCCGCCGGGGTGGCCAGCGGGACCAGCCGCCGCTCGGCCTGCCCGGACAGGAGGTCGCCGAGCACCCCGTCGGCGTCCACCTCCAGCAGCGGCAGCTCGCCGTCGGCCAGGAGGTCGGCGCCGATGACGTGCCGCATGATCTCCTCGGCGGACGCCTCTCCCGTCCGGCCGCCCTCCACGGCCCTGAGCGCCGCCTTGAGCTGCCCGTCGTCCAGCTCCACCCACTGGCCGCGCACCCTGACCAGCGGCACCTTGAGCCTGGCCAGCTCGGCCAGCTCCGCCTCGCTGATCGTCTCGTCGCCCACCGCCAGGTCGATGCGGAAGTCGACCAGCTCGCGCAGCCCGAACCCCTGTGCTGCCGCCGCCGTCTGCGTCTTGGTCCTGGTGGTGAGCTTCAGCCCCAGCCTCGTACGGCCGGCCCAGCGCGGGAGCTGCACCCCGAAACCGGCCGCCTGCAACAGCGGGGCCGCCTGGCGCAGGAACCCGAACGCGCCCTGGGTGTCCAGCTCCAGCTCGCTCGGCCGGGGGACGCGCAGGGCCCGGTCGAGCTCCGGGTACAGCCGGACGGCCCGGCCCAGGCCGGTCAGCAGCTCTCGTTCCGGCTGGCCCGGCAGGCCCTTCTCGCCGTCCCAGACACGGGCGGCGGGGACGTAGAGGCTGGGGTCGTCGGCGGCCTGCAGGGCCAGCTCGACCCGCCAGTCGTCGGTTTCGGCGGGTTCGAGCAGGCGGAAGCACACGCGGGTCGCGCCCTCCGCCGCCGTCACCGCGTCGTGCCACTTCCGCAGCTCCTGGCGCAGCTCGGGGACGTCGGGGCAGCCCGGCTCCGAGCCTGTCAGCGCGGCCAGCCAGCGCTCGTGCGGCGTCCTGGGCCTGGCCGTGAGCGGCTCGGTCAGCGTCTGCCTGACCAGCGCGTCGGTGAACGCGTCGAGCGCCGCCCGCAGGACGTCCGCGGAGGGGCGCTCGATGTGGGAGGTACGGCACGCGGGGGGCATGGCGAGGGCCAGCTCCCGGAAATATCCGGCATCGACCCCCGTCACCACGGGCCGCCACACCGCTCGCGCATCCGCCTCGGGCGGCGCCCACATGGCCATGGAGTCATCAGGCACCAGCCCGGCGGGCACGGCGGGGGCTGGGATGAGGTGGGGGAGGACGCGGCCCCGGCGGACCAGGTCGCGGGCGAAGGCGGCGACGGCGGCCCAGTGGCGCATTGTGGCGGTGCCCGTGTGCTCGCCGAGAGCGCGCAGAGCCTGAGCGGCGGGCGGCACGACGGCGGGGACCTCCCAGAGGCGCAGCCGGGGCCGGGCCACGTCGGCCAGCCGCCCGGTCTCCGGAGAGGGCAGCGGCTCCCTGGCCGAGCCGGGAAGAAGCAGCTCCAGCGTCCTGGACGGCGAGCCGTCGAGCCCGAGCACGGCGGCGACCTCGGCGGCGGGCGCGGCGTGCGGATGCGACCGCGCCGCACCGGCCTTCCCACGCGGCCGACCGGTCGGATGCGTGGTCAGGGGGTCGGTCGGTGGCAAGGTGTCGTCGGTCTCAGCCCAGAAGGCGAGCCCGTCCGCCGCCCAAACCCCGTGTACCAGCACCCCGGCAGGCTACCGCCAGGCATGGGAGGCACGGTCCCGTCGCGGGCCAGGCGTGCCGTCGTGCCTGCGGGTTTCGGGAGAGAAGGTCGTTCTAGGATCGAATCATGAGGTTCCAGGGGGCAGAGGACAGGTGGCGGGAGCGGCTCGGCAAGCTGCGGGACGTGGTCAGGCAGGAGCTCGTCACCCGGCAGCTGGCCCGGCACCTCCCGCCGCCCCCGTGCCGGATCCTCGACGTCGGCAGCGGCCAGGGCACGCAGGCGCTCAGGATGGCGGCCGCCGGCCACCACGTCACGGCGCTGGACGCCTCCCGCGAGCTCCTCGACCTCCTGGAGGCCGGGATCGAGCCGGGCATGGACATCACGGCCGTGCAGGCCGAGGCCGAGCGCCTGGGGGAGCTGTTCGAGCCGGGCAGCTTCGACGCCGTCCTGTGCCACGGCGTGCTGATGTACTTCGACGACCCGGGCCCGCTGCTCGCCGGCCTGGCCCGCCTCCTCGCGCCCCACGGCGTCCTGTCGCTGCTCGTGCGCAACGGCGACGCCCTGGCCATGCGCCCGGGGCTGCTGGGCGACTGGCAGGGGGCGCTGCGGGGGTTCGACGAGCGCTCGTACGTCAACCGGCTCGGCGTCCCCGCCAGGGCCGACCGGCTCGGCGAGCTGGCGGCGCGGCTGGGCGTACTGGGGCTGGAGGTGACCGAGTGGTACGGCGTGCGGGTGTTCACCGACGCCCTGCCCGACGACGCGCCCGTTCCTGAGGGTCTCGGCGACCTGCTGGCGGCGGAGGAGCGGGCGGGCAGGACCGACCCCTACCGGGGTGTGGCCGCGCTGACCCACCTCATCTGTCAGCTCCAGTCCGGCGGCACCGGCAGGCCTTCCGCCTGAGCCGGCGGCGTGCAGGCCGGGACAGCCAGCCGGACATGTCGGTCATGCGGGAGAGCTTATATAAGCGGTTCGTGAAGTTGTACGATGAAGATATGAACCCTCCAGGATCGTGGTGCGAGCGGCCCAAGCGGCAGGCTCCTTCATGCGAGCTGCCCTCCCCGTGGAGCAAGCCGAAGCAGCCCGACAACTGGTGTGACGTGCAGAAGGACCCGGTGCTGTCCGCGCTGGGCTTCCTGCTGAGGGTCGCCAAGCGGTAATAAGCGGGTGATAGAACGCCGCTTGTCTGGGTAGTCGCCATCCTCAGCGGAGGAGGCGAACGACGTGAACGACACCCACAAGCTGGTCAACGATCTCTCCGAGCAGGTCTCCAGGCTCGTCAAGGACGAACTTCGCCTGGCCAGGCTCGAGCTCACGGAAAAGGGCAAGCGCGCGGGATTCGGCGCGGGCCTGTTCGGTGCGGCGGGACTCGTCGCGTTCTTCGGTGGCGCCGCTCTGGTGGCCACCGTCATCATGCTCCTCGCTCTGGTCATGCCCGCGTGGGCGGCGGCCGCGATCGTGGCGGTCGTGTTGTTCGTCGTCGCCGCGTTGCTCGGGCTGATCGGTAAGAACCAGGTGAAACGAGCCGCGCCGCCGGTCCCGTCGGAGACCCTCGCGAGCGTCAAGGCCGATATCGACATGGTCAAGGAGAGGGCACGCCGATGAGCGAGACCGACCCCGGATACAGCGAGCAGCACGCCGGAGACGTCGGGGCCCGCAGGGCGACCGTGGGCACGCCGACGGAACGCGAATCGATCAACGTGCCCCCGACGAGACCGGGCGCGGCGGAGAACGCGCGGCAGGCGGAGGCCGCGCGTCAGGAACACGAGACCTTCATCCCCGCGGCCCCCGTCCCCGACGAGCGGTCCGAGGCCACCGAGAGCCTGCGGACCGAAGAGGAGTCGCTGGGCGGGGAACGTGCGGGCGACGATGACGAGGAAGAGGACGACGTGCGTAGAGACATCGAACAGACCCGAAGAGAGCTGGGCGACACCGTCAGTGCGCTGGCCGACAAGGCCGACGTGAAGGCGCGGGCGTCGCACGCGGCCGAGGTGACCAAGGACCGGGCGGCCGACGCGGCGGAGGCGGTCAAGGATCGGGCGGCCGACGCGGCGGAGATCGTCAAGGACCGGGCCGCGGACGCGGCGGAGGTCGTCAAGGGCAAGGCGTCCGAGATGGCGGGCAAGGTTCGTGAGAGCACGCCCGACCAGGTCAAGGACGCGGCGGCCGAGGCGAAGAAGCGGCCGGTGCTGCTCATCGCCGTCGGCGGCGCCGTGGCCGCCTTCGTGGTGCGCCGGATGGTGCGCCGCAGCAAGGCCAGGAAGCAGGGGCCGGTCAGCAAGGCCAAGAAGTGGGTCAAGAGGTAGGTGCGTGCGGAGGGCGGGAGCCGTACGCGGTGTCCCGCCCCCGGCCGCAGGCCGATACGCTGCCGGAGTGATGCGTCGAACGGCCGCCGCCGCCCTGCTCGCCCTGCTGACGGCGGGATGCGGGGCAGGCTCGGCGGTGAGCGACTTCGGCACGGTGGTCAAGGGCGTCAAGGGGTCCACCGTGCAGGTCGAGCTGCGGCCGGGGCAGCGGTTCTCGCTGGCCGTCGTCGACAATCCGTCGGTGGGCGACAGCTGGGACCTGGTGGAGGTGCCGGACGCGAAGGTGGCCTCGTTCATCAGCGAGGAGCGTCAGAGCGCGGGCGACGCGCCCGGAGCCGGCGGCACGACCTACTTCGTCTTCAACAGCAAGCAGCCGGGCACGACGGAGATCAGGCTGCGCGACTGCTGGCGTTGCGGCCAGGGCAAGACGCCGTCGACGGAGGAGAGCAAGCAGCAGTCCGGCGAGGCGATCTTCGCGGTCACCGTGCGGAAATAGGCTCCCTCAGCTCGTGCGCACGGCGCGGCACAGCACCGTGAGAGTGGTCTCCTCGACCAGATCGGCGTCCGCGCCGGCGGCCATCAGGCGCTGGCCCTCGCCCAGGATGCTCCACCCCAGCCGGGCCACCAGCCCGGGATGCTCGTGCCCGGCGTCGGCCAGCACCTCGTGGAGCGGGCCGATCATCGTCTCGTGGAGCTGGTCGAGCCGGTCCTGGCAGCCGGGGGGCAGCTCGACCGAGGAGAACGTGCGCAGCAGCGCGTAGTCGGGGCTCCGTACGAACGACAGCGTCACCGCTCCGAACGCCCGCACCCGCGCCTCCAGCCCTTCCTGGGCGGAGACGGCGCTCTCCAGCCGGGCGGCCCAGCGCGGGATCGCGTCCTCGACGAGCTGGGCGAGGATGTCGGCGGTGGAGGAGAAGTAGCGGTAGACGCTGGAGCGGGCCAGCCCCACGCGCGCCCCGACGGCCGCCGGGGTGAGCCCGGCGGCGCCCTCGGCGACCAGGATCTCCATCGCGGCGGCCAGCAGGGCCGCGTGCTGGCCCGCGCGGTGGTCGGCCACCGTGGCCGCGCTGATCCTCGGCACTCACTCCTCCTCGCGTCGTCCCCCTCCAGTATCGGGCAGCAGCAGCGTCGCCCCGACGCCGCCGAGCAGCACGAGTCCCGTGACGATGGTGACCCGGCGGGTGGCGTCCGCGGCGGCGGCGACCGCGGCGGCGTGTTTCGCCGGGTCCCTGATCGTCGCGACGGCCGCGCCGGCGCTCTCGCGCACGGCGTGCCGCAGCGCGTCCTCGCCCGGCAGGCGCTCGGCCATCGCCGCGTCCAGCCCGGTGACCAGCACCGCGCCGAGCACGGCGATGCCGATGGCGGCGCCGAGCTGGCGGATCGTGCTCTGCAGCCCCGAGGCCACCCCGGACAGGCGGGCGGGTACGTCGGCCAGCATCACGTTCGGGAGCTGGGCGGAGGCGAACCCGATGCCGATCCCGTAGACGATCAGCCAGGGCACCAGCGACCACGGTCCGAGCGCGGGCGAGACGGTCAGCCCGACCGCGATCGCGGCGGCCGCCTCCAGCCCGAGCCCCAGCCGGACGATGATCCGCGGCGCCAGGGGCAGCCTGGGCACGACGCCGCCGGCCAGGAACGTGCCGGCCGCCAGCGAGGCGATGATCAGCCCGGTCTCGAACGCGGTGAATCCCATGGCCGTCTGCAGGAACAGCGGCAGCACCAGGATCAGCCCGAACTCGCCGAGCGTGATGATCATCGCGGCGGCTCCGCCGTACCTGAAGGAGGGGATGGCGAGCAGGGAGAGGTCCAGGATCACCGGCCGGCCCG
Source organism: Nonomuraea rosea (assembly GCF_039539705.1). Classification (NCBI taxonomy): domain Bacteria; kingdom Bacillati; phylum Actinomycetota; class Actinomycetes; order Streptosporangiales; family Streptosporangiaceae; genus Nonomuraea; species Nonomuraea rosea. The sequence continues at coordinate 648,939 of NZ_BAABDQ010000003.1, forward strand.
CACGGGCTCTGGCCCGCTCGACCAGCACGAGCGCGCCGAGCGCGAGCACCGCCCCCAGGAACGCGAACGGGATCGGGGACAGCCCGCCGTCCCGCGCGGTGAACCAGCCGTACCGCTGGCCCTCGATCAGCCCGAACACCAGCGACGACATGCCGAGGACCGACAGCAGGACGCCGGGCACGTCCCGGCCGGCCGCGCCCGGGTCCCTCGACTCCGGCACCCGCAGCGTGCCGAGCAGCACCAGCAGGCCGATCGGCAGATTCACCCAGAACGCCCAGCGCCAGCCGAAGTCCGTCACCACCCAGCCGCCGGCCAGCGGCCCGAGCGCGGCCATGCCGCCGATGATCGACCCCCAGACGGCGAACGCGACGGTCCTGCGGGGGCCCGTGTAGAGGGAGTTGATGATCGCGAGCGTCATCGGCACCACCATCGAGGCGCCGGCCCCCTGCAGCACCCGTGCGCCGATCAGCATCGCGCCGCTGCCCGCCGCGGCCGCGAGCATGCTGGCGGCCAGGAACACCACCGTGCCGATCACGAACGTCCTGCGCCGCCCGCGCACGTCACCCGTCCGCCCGAGCGGGATGAGCAGCGCGGCGAACGTGAGCGAGTAGATCGAGTTCACCCATTCGACGTCCGTGGCGGACAGCCCGAGGTCGCCCATGATCGCGGGAACGGCCACGTTCACGATGGTCGCGTCGATGATGATCATCGACATGCCGACGCCGAGCACGATGAGGGGGAGCCAGCTCTGCCGGGTCCGCCCATTTAGCGACACCATGTTTCTAACATAGCAACATGCTGTCGCCAAATGACGCGTTAGGCTGCGGATCATGGACTTCATCCGGGTGCGCGCGTCCGCCGACGGGGCGGAGACGATCTCCTACTGGACCGGCGACGTCTACGGCTGGCAGGACGGCGACGGGCCGCACCATCTGTTCGGCTTCGAGGGGCTCAACGTGGCCAGGGCGGTCGAGGTCGACGGCGGCTGGCAGCTCCTGACCAGGGAGGCCGCCCTCTATCTCGACCCCAGGACGCGGCAGGTGCTCGACACCTGGGACAACCCGCTGACCGGGCGCGCGGTCGAGGTGCAGCACGTCTTCAACGACCCGGTCAACCAGCGGCTCGGCGCCTACCCGGTGCCGGAGACCCGGCTGGGCGGGCAGATCGCCTACAACGTGGACATCCGCCTGGCCTACCCCTCGCCGCTGAAGGTCGCCGACTATCCGGACAACTCCGCCGACGACACCTACCGGGCGATGGAGCTGTTCCAGTTCTTCGCCTCGGCGGCGGACGTGGAGTCCGGCGTGCCCGGCGTGCCGTGCGTGTTCTCGTGGTGCCGGGTCTCGCCGTGGCTGCCCTGGATGGCCATGGGGCAGCGCGGGGGCGGGCTGGTCTACCACTGCAGGGGCACGAAGCTGCCCGCGGGCGAGGTGCCCGAGCGGCTGCGCGAGCGGGTCGGCGAGCGGTTCCTGCACGCGCCCGACACGTGGTCGGCCCCCAACGTGACGAGCTGGACCGCGTTCGCGGATAAGGTCGGGCGGTGAGCACTGACCTGTTCTGCGAGATCATCGCGGGGGAGCGGCCCGCCTACGTGGTGCGCTCCGACGAGGTGGCGGTCTCGTTCCTGGACACCCGGCCGGTCTTCAAGGGGCACGTGCTGGTCGTGCCCAGGCTCCACGTGGAGACGCTCACCGACCTGGCCGACGTCGGCCCGTTCTTCGAGCGGGTGCGGGCCATGGCCGGGGCGGTGGAGGAGGGGCTGGAGGCCGGCGGCACGTTCGTGGCCATGAACAACCGGATCAGCCAGAGCGTGGCCCACCTGCACGTGCACGTGGTGCCGCGCAACAAGAAGGACGGGCTGCGCGGGTTCTTCTGGCCGCGCACCACCTACGCCTCCGCCGAGGAGGCCCAGTCCTACGCCGACCTGATCGCCAAGGCACTCTGAGCTAAGCTCTGGCCGCGTGGAATACCTCGTCGGCGTGGCCGTGGTCGCGGTGCTCGTCGGCGTGCCGTCGATCGTGCTGTGGCGGGTCATGCGGGGCCGCAGGGAGCTGGGCACCAGCCCGGCCGAGCGAGCGACGTTCGAGACCCTGCACACCGCCTCGCTGGCCGGGCCGCCGCTGCGGTCCGGGCTGACGGCCGACGGCGCCGAACGCGCCTCCAGGCACCTGCGCGCGCTGCTCGGCTCGGCCGCGCTGGCGATCACCGACGGCGAGCGGCTGCTCGTCTACGACGGCGCCGGCGATCACCACGCCGGCCAGGCGTTCGAGCACGTGGCGGCGACCCTGAAGGACGGCCGCATCCAGGTCCTGGCCATCGACTGCGACCTGCTCGAATGCCCGATCAGGCAGGCCGTGGTCGTGCCGCTGTCCACCGACGACCGCGTGGTCGGCGCGATGGCCGCCTACGGGCAGAACGCCTCGGCCGGGCTCGTCAGGGCCGCGCAGGAGGTGGCCGGCTGGGTGGACTCGCAGCTTGAGCTGGCCGAGCTGGACCGCTCGCGCACGCTGCTCATGGAGGCCGAGGTGCGGGCGCTGCGGGCGCAGATCTCGCCGCACTTCATCTACAACTCCCTCACCACCATCGCCTCCTTCGTCCGCACCGACCCCGAGCGGGCCAGGGAGCTGCTGCTGGAGTTCGCCGACTTCACCCGTTACTCCTTCCGGCGGCACGGCGAGTTCACCACGCTGGCGGAGGAGCTGCGCTCGATCGACCGCTACCTGATACTCGAACGCGCCAGGTTCGGCGACCAGCTTCAGGTCACGTTGCGCATCGCTCCGGAGGTGCTGCCGGTGGCGGTGCCGTTCCTGTGCCTGCAGCCACTGGTCGAGAACGCCGTCCGGCACGGGCTGGAGAGCCGCAACGGCGTCGGCCGCATCACGATCATCGCCGAGGACGCCGGCGCCGAGTGCCGCATCACCGTCGAGGACGACGGGCTCGGCATGGACCCCGAGCGGCTGCGCCGCATCCTCGCAGGTGAGGTCGCCCCCACGGGCGGCGTGGGGCTGGCGAACGTGGACGAGCGGCTGCGTCAGGTGTACGGCGACGAGTACGGTCTCGTCGTCGAAACGGGCACCGGGGCGGGCACCAAGGTCAACATCAGGTTGCCGAAATATCACCCAGGCGTCTCTGCCCGTTGACCTCGATCTTTGTTGTCGGTTTTATCACTGTCTATGGCACAACTCCGGGTCCTCGCGGTTGATGACGAGCTGCCCGCCCTCGAAGATCTGTCGTACCTGCTGCGCGCCGACCCCCGCATCGGCGAGGTGGCCACCGCGCGTGACGGGTCCGCGGCGCTGCGGCTGCTCGACCGCGCCATCGCCGACGGGCGGCCGATCGACGCGGTGTTCCTCGACATCAGGATGCGCGGGCTCGACGGGGTGGTGCTCGGGCGGCTGCTGTCGCAGTTCGCCAACCCGCCCAGGGTCGTGTTCGTGACGGCGTACGAGGAGCACGCGGTCGACGCTTTTGAGATCAAGGCCGAGGACTACCTGCTCAAACCCGTGCGCCCGGAACGGCTGGCGGAGGCGATCCGGCGGGTCGCCATCTCGGCCGAGGTGCCCGTCGAGGGCGCGGAGTCGGACACGATCCCGGTGGAGCTGGGCGGGGTGACGCGGTTCGTGTCCAGCGCCGACGTGATCTACGTGGAGGCGCAGGGTGACTACGCGCGGCTGCACACGGCGGCGGGCAGCCATCTGGTGCGGATCCCGCTGGCGACGCTGGAGGAGCGGTGGGCCTCGGCCGGGTTCGTACGTGTGCACCGCAGCCATCTGGTGGCCGTCAAGCACATCGAGGAGTTGCACATCGACTCGGGCAGGTGCACCGTGCGGGTCGGGGACACGGAGCTGCCCGTCAGCCGCCGCCACACCCGCGAGCTGCGGGACCTGCTGGTGCGCAGAGCCAGGAAGGGACGCCAGGAATGAGCCGGTTCACGGTCGCGGAGGGTCTCGGATGAGCCCCGAGCGGAGGGTGCAGCGGGAGACGCCGCGGCGGGTGGCCGTGACCAGCCCCCGCACGGCCGCCGCGCGGAGGCCCCGTTACCCCGCCACGCGGGAGATCGACGAGCAGACGAGGCTCGGCGAGGTCTACATGCGCTCGCTGCTGCGCACCCAGTTCCGGCTGGCGCTGTTCGTCTGCACCGTGCTGGCGTGCGTGGTCGGCGGGCTGCCGCTGCTGTTCCTGCTCATCCCCGAGCTGCGCGAGGTGCACCTGCTGGGCGTCCCGCTGCCGTGGGCGGTGCTCGCCGGGCTCATCTACCCGTCCTTCGTCATCGGCGCCTGGCTGTACGTCCGCCAGGCCGAGCGCAACGAACGCCACTTCGCCGAACTGGTCGAGCGCCGATGACCCCCGCTCGCGGGCCGATCGCATGAGCCTGGCCGCGGTGCTGGTCGTCGTGGTGGCGGCGGTGCTCATCGGGGCGTTCGGGATCAGGTTCTCGCGCACCACGTCCGACTTCTACGTCGCCTCCCGGACGGTCAGCCCGCTGTGGAACGCCTCGGCCATCGGCGGGGAGTACCTGTCGGCGGCCTCGTTCCTGGGCGTCGCCGGGCTCATCCTGTCGTTCGGCGTGGACATGCTCTGGCTGCCCGTCGGCTGGACCGGCGGGTACCTGGTGCTGCTGGTGCTGGTGTCGGCGCCGCTGCGGCGCTCGGGGGCGTACACGCTGCCGGACTTCGCCGAGGCCAGGCTGGAGTCGATGGCCGTGCGCCGCACCGCGAGCGTGCTGGTCGTGCTGATCGGCTGGCTCTACCTGATGCCGCAGTTCCAGAGCGCCGGGCTGGTGCTGCGGGAGATCACCGGCGCGCCCGTATGGGTGGGCGGGCTGCTGGTCGCGGTCGTCGTGGCGGTGAACGTGCTGTCCGGCGGCATGCGGTCGATCACGTTCGTGCAGGCGTTCCAGTACTGGCTCAAGCTGACGGCGCTGGCCGTGCCGCTGGTGTTCCTGCTGATGGCCTGGAAGGACGGCGGCGCGCCCAGCGTGAGCGCGGAGGACGCGGCCGTCTGGCAGGTGCCGCTGGCGGGGGGCAAGGAGTACGGGCTGTACTCGACGTACTCGCTGATCCTGGCCACGTTCCTGGGCACCATGGGGCTGCCGCACGTGCTCGTGCGGTTCTACACCAATCCGGACGGGCGGGCGGCGCGGCGCACGACGCTGGTGGTGCTGTCGCTGCTCGGGGCGTTCTACCTGATGCCGGCCGTCTACGGCTGGCTCGGCCGGCTCTACACGCCCGACCTCGCGCGTACCGACACGGTCGTGCTCACGCTGCCCGAGCGGATGATCGGCGGCACGCTCGGCGACCTGCTGACGGCGCTGGTCACGGCGGGGGCGTTCGCGGCGTTCCTGTCCACGTCCTCGGGGCTGACCGTGTCCGTGGCGGGCGTGATCGCGCAGGACCTGCTGAAGGGCGGGGTGCGGTCGTTCAGGATCGCGACGCTCATGGCGGTGGCGGTGCCGCTGGTCCTGGCGCTGTGGGCGCGGGCGCTGCCGGTGGCCGACGTGGTGGGGCTGGCGTTCGCGGTGGCGGCCTCGTCGTTCTGCCCGCTGCTGGTGCTGGGCATCTGGTGGCGGCGGCTGTCCACCACGGGGGCGCTGGCGGGGCTGTTCGTGGGCGGCGGGCTGGCCTGCGCGGCGGTGCTCGTCACGATCACCGGCGGGCCGTACGAGGGGCCCGCCGGGGCGCTGCTGGCTCAGCCGGCCGCGTGGACGGTGCCGATCGCGTTCGCGGTGATGGTGTCGGTGTCGTTCCTCACCCCGCACCGCGTGCCGGCGGGCGTCGCGCGGACCATGGTCAGGCTGCACACCCCGGAGGACCTCGACCTGGACCGCGGCGACTGGCGGCCGCGCTCGTCCTAGGGCAGGTACGCCTTGGTGATCTTGGAACGCGGGAGGGTGTGGCCGGTGCCGCAGTCGTGGCAGTAGCCGGTGACCACGCCGGGCGTCACCTCCAGATCCTCCATGTAGTGCTCGCGCCGCTGCCACACGATGACGATCACCTCACCGGTGGCGGCGGCCACGGCCATCGCCTCGGCGGAGGTGCTGTTCCTGCCGCCCTTGAGTATCGCCGCGGCCGCCGCGGCCGAGTCGATCCGCGGGTCGACGTCCACGGCCAGGCGGCGGCGCAGGACCGGCTCGGCCCGGATCGTGCCGTCGGCGGCCACCCCGACCGGCGCGTGGCCCGACTGCCGCAGCAGCCGCAGGGTCTCCTCAGGAGGCAGGGCGCCGATCGCGACCGTCGGCGCGATCTGGCGCAGGGCGAGCTTGCGCAGCGCCCTGGAGCCGCACAGCTCCGTGATGACGGCGGGGTCGGTGGCGACCACCACGGACGGCCCGGCCGCGACCTTGACCGCGCCGTGCCTGCGGGCCGTGTCGGTGACGAGGTAGCGCAGCGGCTGGGGCACCGCCTTGGCGGAGAAGCGGGCGAGCCCGTCGAGCAGGGCGTCGGCGTCCGTGCCCGCGTCCAGGGCCCTGCGCACGGTCTTGTCGGAGAAGCGCCACACGCTGGCGCGGTCGCGGGACTCCAGGTCGGCACAGCCGTTGAGGAAGGCGGCCAGCCCGGGGGCGGGGATGCCGGAGACGATGGCGGTCAGGTCGTTCTGCAGGGTCGCCGTCGTCGAGGGCACGGGGAACAACGCGGCCGCCCGGCCGGACTCGCTGGCCTCGGTCTCGTCCAGGAGAGCGCGGCCGAGCACGGTCAGCGCGCCGCCGGCGACGACGCCGAGCAACTCGCCCTCCGTCAAGGCCGCGGCGACGAACTCGGCGGCCGCCTCCGGCGACTCCGCCACGGCCCGCGTGCGCCAGGCCACGGCCGCCGCCAGCCCGTCGGCGTCGGCGGCCCGTCCAGGAGGCAGGCTGCGCAGCGCATGAAGGACCGCCCGCCGGATCCGGCCCGCCCCGCACTCGAACGCGTACGGCGGCGGCAACCGTTCCAGATGCTCCGGACAACAGCCCACCACCCGGTACGTGGGCGCCTGCGGCAGCGCGAGCCAGCCGTCGGCCAGCGCCCGCCACCTGGCGTCGGGGGAGCGCGCCAGCCAGTCGTCCACCACCGTGGTGCTGCCCAGCCACTCGCCCATCTCCGACGCGATCAGGTCGGAGCCGAAGGCGACATCCAGCCACAGGGCGGCCTCCCGCTCGGGCACGCCGAGCGCCTTGGCCACCCGCTTCAGCTCGCGGACGCCCACGCCGCCGGACTTCAGCTCGGCGATCGTCTCCGTGGCCGCCAGCTCCGCCAGCGCCTCGACGCGATCGACGGCGGCCAGCGCGCCGCCCACGCCGTCGGCCTCGGGACGCGGCGTGGCGGGGACGGCGGGCTGCCCGGTCAGCTCGGGCTGCCATCCGTCGCCGCGCAGGGCCAGCGCCACCTCCCTGGGCATCTCGTACTCCCAGCCGTCGCGGAGCACGAACCCGGCGTCGGCCAGCCGCTGCACGGTGGAGGTCCGGGAGCCGGAGCCGTAGTAGATCTGCTCGCCGCCCGTGACCGGGGCCCCGGCGGCCATCCTCTCCAGGAGTTCGACGGCCTGGCGGGGCAGCTTGGCCGCGCGGGCGCGCACGGACGCGGTGTCGCGCAGGGCCTCCTCGGCCCGCCGCACCAGGTCGGCCTTGCGGCCCAGCGGCTGCCCGCCGTGCGCCTTGACCAGGGTCTTGAGCGTCTCCGCCGTGACCTGCTTCTCGAAGTCGCGCAGCGGCCTGCCCAGCCCGAACGGGTGCGCCCAGAGGCCGGGGCGGTGCGGGGAGCTCACGGTGTCGCCGTCGAGCGTGAGCAGGCCGCGTCCGGCCAGCGTGCCGAGCACTTCGCCGAGCCTGCCGCCCGGGTCGCGCAGCATGCCGGCCAGCACCTCGCGGGTGCTCTCGCCGCCGCACGCCTGCACGGCCTGGCTGACGGTGTGGCAGTCGGCGTCCAGGTCGAGCAGGACGGGGATGGCCGGCTCCGGCCTGGCCAGCAGGCGTTCGAGCACCTCCAGCGAGGGGGCGGCGGCCAGCTCGGGCCGGTGACGGAGGAGGCGGGTGAGCTCGTCGGGGGCGAGGAAAGGCACAGACCGACTGTAGCCGCGCGAACACCCCGGTGAGTCAGGAAAGCGCTCCTACCCGCGCAGGACCCGGCACCGTCGCAGCGCTCGCCGCTGCGCGAGCAGGACCGCTCCTACCCGCGCAGGACGCGCTCGTACGTCGCCAGCAGCTCGTCCACGGTCAGCACCGGTCCCTCCGGGTCCTTGGCGGCGTCGTCCCACAGGCGCAGCGAGACCGCGTCGGCCGACCACGGGTGCGCCTTGAACGCGGCCGCCTCCTCCGGCGTCATCGGCCCTCCCTGGACGCGCAGCGAGCGCACGGAGACCGGGCTCAGCGTGTCGTGGTAGGCCGGGTCCACCGCGACCAGATAGCGCTTGGCGGCCACGTGCTGCTCGATCGCCCAGGCCGACCGCTCGGTCAGGTGGTCGCGGGCGAAGGCGGCGCCCGCCTGCTCGTGCGGCAGGCCGCGGTGCCGCTCGGCGACCGGGCGGGCGCGGCCCACGTCGTGGAAGGCGGCGGCCAGCACGAGCTCGTCGTCCGCGCCCGCGGCCACGGCGTGCGCGGCGGTCTGGAGGGCGTGGGTGCGCTGGTCGACGGCCTCCCCGCCGTACGGGAGACCGGCCAGGCCGTCGAACAGGTCGAGGAATTCGTACCGAGAAAGCATGAGATGTCCTCCGGTGCGTGGATTTATCGCAGCATCATGGGCTTGGCTGGGTGACCAGCGGACGGCGGGACGGTGGCCGTGCACCGTCGGCCGGGTGACGGGCGGCTGACAGGCGGCCGGGTTCGCCCGGAGTTAACCCCCCGGTTCGTGCACCGACAGGAGCGACTGACCTGCTCATCACCGTGGGCGAGCAGCGTGAGAGTCCGGACCCGGTTCCTGCGACACGCTCGGAGACCTCACTGTGAAACGTTCCCTGACCGCCCTGACTGCCCTGGCCGTGCTCGGCGTCCTCGCGGCGGGGGGCTGCTCTTCCTCCTCCGCCAGCGGCAGCAGCGCCGACGTGCTCCGGTTCGCCGCCGTGCCGGTCGAGCAGAACATCGACCCGACGGCCGAGTACAAGGACATCATCGCGCTCATCGAGAAGAACACCGGCAAGAAGGTGGAGTTCGTCCGCTCGACCGACTACAACGCGGTCATCGAGGGCATGGTGTCGGGCAAGATCGACCTGGCCGAGTTCGGGCCGTTGTCGTACGTGCTCGCCAAGAGCAACGGCGCCAAGATCACCCCGATCGCGTCGATGGTCGAGAAGGGCGGCGAGCCCACCTACCAGAGCTACGGCATCGTCCCCGCGAACAGCTCGATCACCGGCATCGACGGATTCAAGGGGGCCAAGGTCTGCTTCGTGGACCCCGGCTCCACCTCCGGCTATCTCTTCCCCAGCCAGGGCCTGATGGGCGCCGGCATCGACCCGAAGACCGGCGTCAGCCCCATCATGGCGGGCGGTCACGACAACTCCGTGCTGTCGGTGGCCTCGGGCAAGTGCGAGGCCGGGTTCGCCGAGAACGCCATGGTCGACCACATCCTCATCGACAAGGGCAAGCTCAAGACCGGCCAGGTCAAGGTGGTGTGGAAGTCGGCGCCGATCCCCATGTCGCCCGTGGCCATGCGCGACGAGCTGCCCGCCGACCTGAAGGCCGAGCTGACCCAGACCTTCACCAAGGACGCGACCAAGGACCGGCTCGTGCAGCTCGGCATCTGCAAGGACGAGGCCACGTGCCGGGTGACGGCCGACTCGTCCGTGTGGGGCTTCCAGGCGGTCACGGACGCCACCTTCGACCCGGTACGCCAGGTGTGCGCGGCCACCCATAACGAGAAGTGCTCCAAGGCATGACGGCCGGCCAGCCGATCGTCGAGACGCGCGGCCTGGTCAAGGCCTTCGGCGACGTGATCGCGTGCGGGGGCGTCGACCTGACCGTGCGCAGGGGCGAGACCGTCGCGCTGCTCGGGCCCTCGGGGTCGGGCAAGTCCACGCTGCTGCGCCACCTCAACGGGCTGACCAGGCCCGACTCCGGCGAGGTCAGGGTGCTGGGCGTGGACGTGGTCGCCGCCAGAGGCGCCGAGCTGCGGGCGCTGCGCCGCCGGGTCGGCGTGGTGTTCCAGCAGTTCAACCTGGTCGGGCGGCTGACCGTGATGGAGAACGTCCTCTGCGGCGCCCTCGGCCGCGTGCGCGGTCCCCGGTACGGCGTCGTCACCTGGCCCAGGTCCCTGCGCGCCGAGGCGCTGGAGCACCTGGACCGGGTGGGGCTGGCCGATCGCGCGTACCAGCGGGCCGGCAGCCTGTCGGGCGGCCAGCAGCAGCGCGTCGCGATCGCGCGGGCGCTGCTGCAGCGGCCCGAGCTGGTGCTGGCCGACGAGCCCGTCGCCTCGCTCGACCCGGAGACCGCGGCCTCCGTCATGGGCCTGCTCGTCCAGGTCTGCAGGGAGGACGGGCTGACCATGGTGTGCACGCTGCACCAGATCGAGCTGGCGCTGCAGTGGACCCGCCGCGTCGTGGGGCTGCGGCTGGGCGAGGTCCGCCTGGACGAGCCGACCGAGCTGCTCGACACCGTACGGCTGCGCGGCCTGTACCTGTCCGACCCCGTGACGGTGCCGTGATCGGGCACCCGGCCCCCGTACGGCCCCCGCGCGCCCCGGGGCACTTGCCGCGACCGCCGCGGACTGGCCGGCGGGCGGCGGCCTGGGGGTTCCCCCTCGTCCTCGCGGCGCTGGGACTCGGCGCGCTCAACTGGCTGGGCGTCGGGATCGGCGGGCTGATCGACGGGTTCGGCGAGGTCGCCGCGCTGCTGGCGCGGGCCTGGCCGCCCACCCTGTCGGACCCGGCGACCACGTTCGCCCACGTGCTCGACACGCTCTGGATGGCGGTCGCGGGCACCGCGCTGGCGACCCTGCTGGCCGCCGTGCTCGGCGTGCTGGCCGCCGCCCGGATCACGTCCGTCAGGTCCGCGGCGCTGGCCGTGATCGTCGCCTGCCGGGCCGTCCCCGACGTCGTGTTCGCCGTGTTCTTCGTGGCCGCGATCGGCATCGGGCCGCTGCCCGGCGTGCTGGCGCTCGGGCTGCACTCGGTGGGGATGCTGGGCAAGCTGTTCGCCGAGGCGGTGGAGCAGGCCGACGAGGGCGTCCGCGAGGCCGTCGCGGGCACCGGGGCCGGGCCCGGCCAGCGGCTGCTCGCCGGCGTGCTGCCGCAGGTGGCGCCCGCGTGGGTGGCGGCCATCCTGTACCGGCTCGACATCAACTTCCGCGGCTCGGTCCTGCTCGGCGCCGTCGGCGCGGGCGGCATCGGGCTCGATCTCAAGACCGCGTTCGGGTTCACCGACTACCGGGAGGCCACCGGGATCGCGCTGGTCACGGTGGCCGTCGTGCTGCTCGTCGAAGGCGTGTCCGTGACGCTGCGCGGCCAGTTGCTCGGCGCGGGACGTACCGGAGGCGTGCCGCCCGCGCGGGGCACGCGCGTGCCGTGGACGCGCGGCCGGGCCGCCGCCCACCTGGCCGGTTGGGGCGCGCTGGCGCTCTCGGCGGTGGCGTTCCAGCAGGTCGGCACGAGCCCGGCGGCGCTCGCCGACGCCGCGGCGGGCTCCGTGCGTGCGCTCGGCGAGTTCTTCCCGCCCGACTTCGCGCCGGTCGCGGGCCTGCTCGGCGAGGGACTGCTGGAGACGGCCGCGATCGCGCTCGGCGCGACCTTCCTCGGCACGCTCGCCGGGGTGCCGCTCGGGCTGGCCGCCGCGCGGGCCGTCGCTCCGACCAGCGGTGTGCGCCTCATCGCCAGAGCCCTCTGCGTCGGCCTGCGCTCCATCCCCGACCTGCTGCTGGTGCTGGTGTTCGTGGCGGCGTTCGGGCTCATGGACGGGCCGGTCGCGGGCACCCTGGCGCTGGCCGTCTTCACCGCGGCCCTGGTCGCCAAGCTCGTCGCCGACGACGCCGAGGAGCTGCGCACGGGGCCGCGCGAGGCGGTGCGCTCCGCCGGCGCGGGCCCGGTGCAGGAGCTGACCGTCGCCGTGCTCGGCCAGCTCACGCCGCGCCTGGTCGCCACCATCCTGTACGCGCTCGACGTGAACCTGCGGGCCTTCTTCATCCTCGGCATCGTCGGCGCGGGAGAGCTCGGCTACGCGCTGAGCCAGCACATCAGGGCGCTCAACCAGGACGTCGTGACCGCGATCGTGCTGCCGGTGTTCGTGCTGGTCCTGGCCGTGGAGGCGGTCTCGGCGCGGCTCCGGTCCCTCCTGCGGTGATTCCCCCCATGCTGGCCTCCGGGCTCGTGCGGCGTCGCCTGCCGTTAACCCGCTGGTCAGAGAGGCCGCCGAGGCTGCTTGTCATGACAAGCACGCAGCGCTACCTGGAGATGGCCGACATCCTGGAGGCGGAGCTGGCCCACGTGCCCGTGGGCGCCCAGGTGCCGAGCGAGCACGTGCTGGCCGACCGCTTCCGCGTCAGCAGGCCCGCCGCCCGTGCGGCCCTGCAGGAGCTGGAGCGGCGGCTGCTGGTGCGGCGCGTCCAGGGCGTCGGAACCTTCAGGCGCGGGCGGGTGGAGTACGTGATCTCCGCCCACGTCCCGCCGTCCTTCAGCGAGACCGTCCGCCTGGCCGGCGCCGAGCCCGGCGCGCGGCTGGTCGCCTGCGGCGCCCGCCGCGCGGTGGAGCACGAACGCGCCAGGCTCCGCCTGTCCACCGGCGCGGCCGTGTGGGCGGTCGAGCGGGTGTTCAGCGTGAACGGCGAGGTCGCCGCGTACGCCACCAGCGTCCTGCCCAGGCGCCCCCTGCTGAACCTGGACAGGGAGCTCGGCGACGAGGTCTCCCTGCACCGGGTCCTGCGCCGCCGCTACGGGCTCACCGTCGTCCGCTCCCGCTACCGGATCAGCCTGGACGTGCCGCCGGCCGGCATCGCCGATCACCTGACCGGCGGCAGCCGGGGGCCCGTCTGGCTGGCGGAGAGCGTCAACCGCGCCGCCGGCGGCCCGTACGTCGAGTACGCGCGGACGTACCTGCGGCCCGACGTCCTCGACGTCACCTTCGAGATCGAAGAGGAAACGCATTGATCGACACGATGACCAGGGAGGAACGCGCCGAGCTGCTCGCCGCCGCCACTCCCGACGAACTGCTGCCGCTCGCCGAGCGCCTGCTCCAGTCCGGCGACCTCGGGGAGCCGACCGTCCTGCACCCGCCGCAGACCGGCATGGTGATGCTCACCGTGCGCGAACCGGTCGCCGAGGAGCGCTTCCACCTGGGGGAGGTGCTGGTCACCTCGTGCACCGTCGAGGTGGCGGGGGCCGCGGGGTGGAGCATGCGCGGCGGGGACGACCGCGTGGCGGCGCTGGCGGCCGCCCTGCTGGACGCCGCCGCGGCGGCCGGCCTGCCCGCCGCGGGTGACGTGCACGCGCTGTGCGCGGCCGTGGCCGAGCGGCGGGCCGGCGAGGAGGCCGCCGAATGGGACGAGGTGTCGGCCACCCGCGTGGCCTTCGAGGAGCTGACATGACCACCGACCTGACCGCCGTCCACCCGGCCGCTCCCGGATCGGCCGCCGGCGTGGCGGCCGTGCGGGGGATCGGCGCGCACGTGCGGGCGGTGACGCCGACCGCCGCGCAGGCGCAGGCCGACTTCCGGGCCCTGCTCAACGTGCTGGCCCGGCCCGGCGTGCTGGACGCCGTCGGGCGTTCCGGCGGTCCTCCCGCGCTCGCCGTGGCGGCCGGGCTGGCCGACGTCGAGGTGCCGACGGCCGTGCTGACCGCCCCCGGGGAGGAGCACTGGGCCGAGGCCCTGCACCTGGCGACCTCCGCGCCGCCGGCCGCGCAGGACACGGCCCGCATGGTGGTCGCGCTGCGCCCGCCCACGGCGGCCGAGATCGCCGGGCTGACCAGGGGCGACGTCATGCACCCCGAGCACGGCACCCGCCTGGTGGCCGCCGTGACGGCCGTGGAACGTGCCGGGCAGCCGGTCCCGGGCGCGGAGGGGCCCGGGGTCGTGCTCGCACTCAGCGGTCCCGGGGTGCCGGGGACGCGGCGCATCAGGGTGACCGGGCTGCCCCGCGCGGTGTTCGAGGCCCTCGCCGAGGCCAACGCGGACTTCCCGGCCGGCGTCGACGTCTTCCTCGTCGCCCAGGACGGGACCGTCGCCGGGCTGCCGCGCAGCACCCGCATCGAGATCGAGAACGGAGACGTCTGAATGGGGTACTCAGGTGCCAGCGGCGGCCACGAGGCCATCCTCGCCGCGGAGAAGCTCGTCGAACGCGGCCGGTACGGCGGGCCGAGCGCCTGGCTCGGCATCGACCAGGTCACCGGGCGGCTCAGGCTGGCCGTGGACCGGATCATGGGAGAGGGCGGCCTGTGGGCCCCCGAGCTGGCGGCCAGGGCGCTGCGCCAGGCGGAGGGCGACGTCCAGGAGGCGGCGCAGCTCATCAGGGCGCACCGGTCCACGCTGCCCCGGGTGGCCTACTCGGAGCCGGTGCACGCCGACGAGCTGCGGGTCTCGCGCCGGATCTCGCCCGCCTTCCGCAACCCGCCGGGCAGCCAGTTGCTCGGCCGCACGCCTGACTACGTGGGCCGGCTGCTCGACCTGATGCCGGAGGAGCAGGCCAAGGCCCGCGCCGAGGAGGAGCCGCCGGCGGCCCGCGAGCACGGGCACGGACACGGCCACGTGGTCGCTCAGGGGGGTGACGACCCGCGCCGGCCGCCGCGGCTGCTCCGCCTGCTGCGTTCGATGGATCTGGTCGTCGACAGGAGCGCCGACGGCGACCCCGAACCGTACGACGTCACCCGCGCCCCCATCCGCCCCGGCGTGCCCAGGTCGGCGCGGCTGACCGCGATGGCGCGCGCCGAGACCGGCGCCCTCGTCCACCTCTGGTACTCGTACACGTTCCGGCCGGGCCGGCACAACCACGAGTTCCCCGGCGAGGTACGCCACGGAGCGCTCCCCGTCCGAGTGCGCCACCCGCTCACCGGCCGGCCCGTCACGGTCGCCGAGGTGCGGGTCACCGAGGTGGAGACCATCGACGACCTCGACCGGGCCGAGGAGGATCGCACCAGGCTGGACCTCGGCTACGGCATGTGCTTCGGCCACAACGAGCGCAAGGCGATCGCGATGGCCGGGCTCGACCTGCTCGTCCACCGCGACGACGGCCGGACGAGCCTGGAGCAGGAGGTGCTGCTCACCCTCGACGGCATCGAGGCGTCCGGCTTCCTCGAACACCTCAAACTGCCCCATTACGTGGACTTCAGGTCGGTGCTCGACCGCAAGCGGGCGGTACGCGCCGCCATGGAGGAGGCGGGAGCCCGATGACGATCACAGAGCTCGCCGGGGACCCCGGCCCGCGCGGCATCTTCGACGAGCTGTCCAAGCGCGAGGTGCGCAGGGCCGCGCTCACCGCCGTGGCCGTGCCCGGCTACCAGGTGCCGTTCGGGTCGCGGGAGATGCCCGTCGCGCGCGGCTGGGGCTCCGGCGGGCTGCAGGTGACGCTGGCCCTCGTCGGCCCCGCCGACCGGCTCAAGGTCATCGACCAGGGCGAGGACGGCGGGGTGAACGCCGCCAACCTGCGCCGCCTCGTCGTCGGCCACGTCGGCTGCGCCGAGGAGACCGACACCGGCCAGGCGAGCCTGATCCAGTCCAGGCACCGCATTCCCGAGACGCCGCTGCGCGCCGACCAGGTCCTCGTGCTCCAGGTCCCGGTGCCGGAGCCGCTGCGCGCCGTCGAGTCCGACGTGCGCGAGCAGCGCAGGATGCACGCGGAGGCCGACTACTCACGCATGTGGGTCGGCCTGTACGAGGACGTCGTACGCAACGGCGTCGTCACCAAGACCGCCGGCTACCCGTGCGTGGTCGCCGGCAGGTACCTGATCTCGCCCACGCCGATCCCCAGGTTCGACGTGCCGAAGCTGGACCGGGCGGAGCACCTGACGCTGTTCGGGGCCGGCCGGGAGAAGCGGATCTACGCGGTGCCGCCGCACACGCCGGTGGAGCCGCTGGTGTTCGAGGACATCCCGTTCGAGGTCGAGCACACGCCGGGCGCGGCCTGCCGGCACTGCGGGGCGCAGGACGCGTACCTGGTGGAGGTGCCCGCGGTGGACGGCTCCGTGACATGGGTGTGCAGCGACACCGACTACTGCACGCGTAACCGGGAGGAGGCCCGATGAGCTGGGCGTTGAAGGTGGACGGGCTCGGCCGGGTCTACGGCGAGCAGGGGCAGGCGTCGCTGACCGGGACGGGGCCCGAGCACGGCACCTCGGTCTCGCCCGCGACCGGCGCCGTGGTGGCCGCATGGGGCGTCAGCTTCGAGGTGGAGCCGGGCGAGGCGCTCGGCATCGTCGGCGAGTCCGGCTCCGGCAAGTCGACCGTCATGCGCTGCGTGGCCGGTGACGAGCGCCCCAGCGGGGGCAGCGCCTACCTGCGCGGCTACGACGACGGCAGGACCGACGTGCTGGCGCTCGACGACGGCGCCAGGCGGCGGCTGCGCATCGACCGCGTCTCCGTGGTCTACCAGGACCCGGCCGCGGGGCTCGACCTGGACACCAGCGCGGGCGGCAACATCGCCGAGCGGCTCACCGCCGCGGGCGGGCGGCACTTCGGCCGCATCCGCGAGCGGGCCGCCGAGCTGCTGGAGCTGACCGAGGTGCCGCTGTCGCGGATGGACGACCCCGTACGCACCTTCTCCGGCGGCATGCGGCAGCGCGTGCAGATCGCCAAGGCGCTGGCCAACCGGCCGCCCGTGCTGCTGCTCGACGAGCCCACCACGGGGCTGGACGCCTCGGTCGCGGCCGGCGTCCTCGACCTGCTCAGGAACCTGCTCGAACGGCTCGGCGTCGCCGCCGTGGTCGTCTCCCACGACTTCGGCGTCATCGAGATGCTGACCAGGAGGGTGATGGTGATGCAACACGGACGGGTCGTGGAGACCGGTCTGACCGACCAGCTGCTGGAGGACCCGCAGCACCCGTACAGCCAGCGGCTGGTCGCGGCGGCGCGCGGATGAACGTCCTGGAGGTCAGGGGACTGGTCAAGTCGTTCACCCTGCACACCATCGACGGCCGCACGGTCGGCGCGCTGCGCGGCGTGGACCTGGACGTGGCCGGCGGCGAGCACGTCGCGCTGGCGGGCTCGTCCGGCGCGGGCAAGTCGTCGCTGCTGCGGTGCGTCTACCGCACCTACGTGCCCACCGCGGGCCGGATCCTGCTGCGCACCTCGGACGGCACGCGGGTGGACCTCGCCGGGCTGCCCGACGCCCAGGTCGCCGACCTGCGCGGCAGAGAGCTCGGCTACGTCTCGCAGTTCCTGCGCGCCGAGCCGCGCCGGGCCGTCCTCGACGTGGTGGCCCGCGCGGGCGCGGCCCGCGGCCTGGACACCGGCGCCGCCCAGGACGCCGCCGCGGCGGCGCTGCGCAGGCTCGGCATCGACGAGCGGCTGTGGGCCATGCACACCACCGTCCTGTCCGGCGGCCAGAAACAGCGCGTGAACCTCGCCGCCGGCACCATCTCGCCCCCCAGGCTGCTGCTGCTCGACGAGCCGGTGTCGGCGCTCGACCCGGTCAACAGGGAGGCCGTGCTGTCCATGATCGCCGACCTGGCGGACGCGGGCGTGGCCGTGCTCTCCGTCTTCCACGATCTCGACGCCATCGACCGGCTCGCCACCCGCGTGGTGGTGCTGGAGGACGGCAAGGTGGCCGCCGACGGGCCGCCCGCCGTCGTACTGCGTGATTCCGAACTGAACCTGGAGGTGGCCCGATGAGCGCGCACACGAGGGTGCTGGCCCATGCCAAGGCCGTGCTGCCGGACCGCGTCGTCGACGACGCGCTCGTCGTCACCGAGGGCGGGCTGATCACCCACGTCGGCCCCGCCCGGCCGGGCGCGGTGCCCGCGGAGGCCATTGACCTGCGCGGGGCGCTGCTGCTGCCCGGCATCGTCGACACCCACTCCGACGGGCTGGAGACCGAGCTGCGGCCGCGTCCCGGCGCGGAGTTCGAGGTCGGCTTCGGGGTGTCCAGCTTCGAGGGGCGGGTCAGGGCGGCCGGGATCACCACGGTGTTCCACGGGGTCGCGTTCGAGTCGCACAACCGCAAGGGCCGCACGGTCGACCGGGCGCGCCGGGTCGACGCCGCGATCAGGGACCGCGCCGCCTCGGGGGCCGCGCTGGTGGACCACCGCATCCTCTATCGGCTCGACGCCCGCGACCCCGAGGGCCTGGCGGCCCTCGAATCCTGCCTCTCCGGTACGACGGCGCCGCCGCCGCTGGTCTCCTTCGAGGACCACACGCCAGGGCAGGGGCAGTACCGGGACTCGGCCGTGTACCGGCGCTGGCTGGAGGGCACCGAGGGCATCTCCGCCGAGGAGGCGCAGCGGCGGGTGGAGACCCTGGTGGCCGAGCGGGACAGCCGGATCGGGCACCGCGAGATCGCGCTGGGCCGGCTGGCGGAGCTCGCGGCGCTCGGACGGGCGCGGCTGCTCGCGCACGACCCGGTGACCGCGGAGGAGATCGACGTGGCGCTGGCGAACGGGGTGTCCGTCGCCGAGTTCCCGACCACGCCCGAGGCCGCCAAGGCCGCTCGCGCCCGCGGGCTGCGGGTGGTGGCCGGTGCGCCGAACATCCTGCGCGGCGGCTCCCACTCGGGCAACGTGTCCGCGGCCGAGCTCGTGGCGGCCGGGCTGGTGGACGGGCTGTCCAGCGACTACCTGCCCTCCGCGCCGCTGGCCGCGGCGCTGCTGCTGGCCGAGCAGGGGGTGGTGGCGCTGCCGCGGGCGGTCGCGCTGGTCACCTCGGGCCCGGCGTCGGTCGCGGGGCTGTCCGATCGGGGTGAGCTGGCCGAGGGGCAGCGCGGGGACCTGGCGGTGGTGACGGTGGACCGGGGCTGGCCGACCGTGCGACTGACCGTCACGGCCGGTGACCAGGCCGTGCCGGTGGGGGTAAGGGGATGACGGGGACGCGGCGCGGAGAGGGGACCGGGATGCCGGGCAGGGGGGCGGACAACGGCGCGGGGTGGGGTGCCGGGGTGCCGGGCAGCGGCGTTGGAACGGGTGCCGGGCTGCCGGGCAGCGGCGTTGGAACGGGTGCCGGGATGCCGGGCAGCGGCGCGGGATGGGGCGCTGGGGTGCCGGGCAGCGGCGCGGGGTGGGGTGCCGGGGTGCCGGGGGAGGCGCATCCGGCGCTGGCCGCCGCCGCGTCCGCGGCTCTGGACGCCTACACCGCCGCTACCGCCGAGTACGATCGCGCCGCCCTGGCCGCCGTCGTGGCGGACGGCGCGGACGGGACGCCGACGATGCGGATCGACGTGCTCGTCGAGGACGCCATCCTGGCCGCCCTGGCCGGGCACCCGGTCAACGTGCTCACCGAGGAGACCGGCTGGGTGGACAACGGCTCGGCCCTGACCCTGGTCATGGACCCCGTGGACGGCTCGGCGAACGCGGCGGCCGGAGTCCCGCTGTCCGCGTTCTCCGCCGCCGTGGCCGAGGACGGCGTCTTCACCGAGGCGCTGACCGTCTGGCTGGAGACCGGGAGGAGCTGGTGGGCCGCGGCGGGCGTGCCGTCCCCGTTGCGTACGACCGGCCGCAGGGAGCTGACCGGCGCGGCCGTCTCCCTCCTGCGCCCTCAGCCCGCCAGACCGGGGCCGGCCGCCGCCTGGTGGGAGGTGGCCCGCCGGGCGGCCCGCGTCCGGATCCTGTCCACGAGCTGCCTGGAAGGCGCCCTCGTGGCCCAGGGGGCGACCGACGCCTTCGCCGATGCCGCCACCGACACCCATCGCCTGGTGGACATCGCGGCCTCGGTGGTGCTGGCGGAGGCGGCGGGCGGGGCGGTCAGGGACGTCTTCGGCCGTCCGATCGAGCTGGACACCGACCTGACCAGGCGCTGGAGCGGCGTCGTGGCGGCCACCCCAGAGCTGGCCGACGAGCTGGCCGAGGTCCTGCGCGACGCCTTCACGGCCGCGCGCGACCAGCCGGGCGGGCATCCGGGCGCTCGCCCGGCACGGGGCTCAGGCTTGATGGGGCTCGATGACTAGGGCGACGGAGCGTCGCCTGGCTGGGTGGGGGGCTCCCCGCTGGGCTCCGCCCCGGAGCGCGCGCCGGGTTCCTCTACAGGGCTCGCGCTGGAGCTCGCGCCGGGCTTCTCTCCGGGGCCCGCGCTGGAGCTCGCGCCGGGCTCCTCTCCGGGGGCCGTGAGCTTGGCGATGACGCGGAAGTCGATCTGGATGTCCCGGTAGGTGACACCTTCGGCCACCTGGTCGGGGAGACCGGTCCGTTCGCTGCCTGAGACACACTCGCCTGTAGGCTCCGCCACCGCCTCGACGGTCACGTCCGGGCGGTGGTGAAAGCGGATCTCGCGGGCCTTGGCGGAGGCGCGGATCTCGACGTCGGGTTCTTCGGGATGCTCCGGTTTCGCCATGGTGCTCACTTGTCCTTGGACTTGCTCTTGATGACGCCGCCGGCTGCGTCGGTGACGTGTTGGAGCCACTCGCGGCCTGCGCGGATGGAGGTACGAGCAAGGGCCCCGGCCAGCGCGGCCGCGCTCGGCTCAGCTTCGGTCCGGTCCCGCTCGTGCCCGTTTCGCCCGCGCTCGTGCCTTCGCTTCTGCCCGTCCGCGTCCGGGTCTGCCTCCTCCGCATCCGGGGGCTGCTCGTCTGCGTTCCGGTCTGGCTCGGGTTGATCTGCCGGGTGGTCGTCCTCGTCGTTCTCCGGCTCACGGTCTTCGCCGGTGCCGTTCTCGGTGGCGACGCGCTGGGGTGCGGATACGCCGGTGGGCGGCACACCGTAGGCGTCGTTCCCGGCTCGCGGCACGAACTGCCCGGCAGCGGTTCGGGCCGCGGTGGTCCCGGTGTCCCGCACGATTCCGGTGGCGCTCGTTCCGGTGTCCCGCACGATTCCGGTGGCGCCGGCTCCGGTGTCTCGGACGACCTGGCCCGCGCCTGGGCCGACATCGCGTATGGTCCCGGCTGTGCTCGTGCCGACGTCCCGTACGGCAGTCCCCGCCCCCGCCCCCACCTCGTGTACGCCAGCGCCGACGTCTCGTACGGCGGTGCCTGCGCCTGCGCCGACGTCTCGTACGGCGGTGCCTGCGCCTGCGCCGACGTCTCGTACGGCGGTGCCTGCGCCTGCGCCGACGTCTCGTACGGCGTAGCCAGCGCCGGTGCCGATGTTCTCCACGGCAGTCCCGACGCTGCGGGTCAGGTTGTCCAGGATCTGAGGGTTGTCGTCGATGGTCTGCAGCACCCGGTCGATGATGTGCGCGACGTTGTCCAGCCGCACCTTGAGCAGCGCCTGCGCCTCCACGCCCTTGATCGTGAGGCTGACCCGGCCCAGCCCCACGTCCGCCCCCACGTTGAGCCGCAACAGATCCAGCACCTCCGCCTGCAGCGACACTTTGGCCCGCAGATCCTGCACCTCCAGGTCGATCTCCTCGACCTTGACCATGGGCACGTCGAGGTAGACGTCCGGATCGCCGGGCGACGTGACGACAGGCCGCTCGGCGACAGGGACGTCAGGACTTTGAGGACCGATGTCGGACATGATCTCGGATTACCCCACCCGTACGGGCTCAGCACCGACCAAGAGGAGACGTGACCAACCCGGGGAGCAGCCTTGATGTCAGGTGGGTGGGAGCTCGCCGGACCCCCGCGTGACCAGCTCGACGGGCACCTTGATCCGGCGCGGCGCGGGGGAGGGGTTGAGCAGCAGGTTCACCGCGGCGCCGGCCAGGCGGGACACGTCGTAGCGGACCACCGTCACCCCCGGGTTGAACACGTCCGCCAGGGCGAAGTCGTCGAACCCCACGTACGCGGGCCGCTCAGGCCGCTCCCGCAGCGCGTGCAGGATGCCGATCGCGGCCCGGTTGTTCGTGGCGAAGAAGGCCGTCGGCGGGTCCGGCAGGTCCAGGAGCCGGCCGACCTCGCCGGCCACCCGCCCGGGGTCGAAGACGCCGCGCACCACCAGCGACTCGTCCGCGGGCACCCGGGCCGCCAGCAGCGCCGTACGGTAGCCGGACGCGCGGTCGTGCACCGAGCTCAGCCCGTCGTCGTCGGAGATCAGCGCGATCCTGCGGTGGCCGCGCGCCAGCAGGTGCTCGGTCGCCGCGCGCCCGCCCCACACGTCGTCCAGCAGCACGGCGTCCGCCGCGTCCAGCCCGGGAGGGACGCGGTCCACGAACACCGTGGTGAGTCCGGCGTGCTCGGCCAGCCAGGCGTGGTCGGCCGCCGACGGGACGACGATGAGGGAGTCGACGCCCCGCGCGTACATGGACTCGATCAGCATGCGTTCCTTGTCGGGGCTCTCCTCGTACGAGCCGAACACCACCAGCGCCTCGTGCTCCGCCGAAGCCGCCTCGACCGCGGCCGCCAGGCGGGCGTAGAACTCGTTGGAGATGTTCTCCATCACGAGCCCGAGCGTCAGCATGGTCGCGCCCCTGGCCAGGCGGGCGGCGGCCTCGTTGCGGCGGTAGCCGAGCGCGCTGATCGCCGCCTGCACCCGGGCCTGCAGCGCCGCCCTGACGTGGGGCTCCTGGTTGACGACCCGCGAGACGGTCTTCAGGCTCACACCCGCGTGCCTGGCCACGTCCGCCATGGTCGGGGGGCGTGTACGCGTGCGCACGGCCGCGCTGGGCTCCTCCTCAAAGCGGCGCTCCCTCGCTGTCATAGTCTGCCCCCATGAATGATGAATGGATCTGTGGCCGGCTGGGTGAGGACGAGCCTTGGGTGCTGGGCGCGGTCAACCCGCCGGTGTTCGAGAACTCGGTGTTCACGTTCGAGAGCGCGCAGGAGCTGGGAGAGGCGATCAGGAACGAGGACGAGCGCTACGTCTACTGGCGGGGGACCAACCCGACGGTCGATCTCGCCCAGCGTAAGCTCGCCGCGCTCGAACGGGGGGAGCGGGCCAAATGTTTCGGGTCGGGGATGGGGGCGATCGCGGCGACCATCTCCTCGCTCGTGTCGGCCGGTGACCACGTGCTGGTGCTGGGCGCGGTCTACGGGCCGACCACTCAGTTCTTGCGCTACCTGGAGAAGTTCGGGGTCACGCATACGCATGTCGACGACCTCGCGGGATGTGACAGCGCTATCAAGGCGAGCACGCGCCTACTCTACTTCGAGTCGCCCTCCTACATGGCCTACGCCGTGGTCGACATCGCCGGGGTGACCGCGTGGGCGCGCGAGCGCGGGCTGGTGACGGTGATGGACAACACCTGGTCCACGCCGCTCTTCCAGAAGCCGCTGACCATGGGCGTCGATCTGGTCGTGCACTCCCTGTCCAAGTACATCGGCGGGCACAGCGACCTCGTGGGCGGCGTCGTGACGGGTCCTGCGCGGCTCGTCAGGCCGCTGGCGCTGACCGAGTACCAGCTCTACGGGGCCGCCATGTCGCCGCACGACGCGGCCAAGGTGATCAAGGGGCTGCGCACGCTGCCCGTGCGGATGGCCGCCCACCAGGAGCGCGGGCTGGCCGTGGCGGAGTTCCTCGAAGGGCATCCGGCGGTGCGGGCGGTGAACCATCCCGGGCTGCCCTCCCACCCCGGCCATGCGATCGCGGTGCGGCAGATGACGGGGTTCTCGAGCCTGTTCAGCATCGAGCTGGACACGGAGTCGCGGGAAGAGGTCGGACTTTTTCTCGATAAATTGCGACATTTCAGGATCGGGGTGTCCTGGGGTGGGTTCGAGAGCCTGGTCAACGCGCCCGCGCTGTCCACCGAGGAGAGCGTACGGGCCACCATGGGCATCCCCGTCGGCCTCGCGCGCCTGTCGGTCGGACTGGAGCCCGCTGATTCGCTGATCAAGGATCTCGGTCTAGCGCTGGAGGGGGTGGGTCGCCTAGCGTGATTGACAGCGCTGTCTAACACGCGGGAGGCTCCCCCATGAGTAAGCCCCTCCTGGCGGCCGCGGCCGTCGCCACGCTGGTGCTCGCGGGCTGCGGCTCCGGATCGTCGTCCTCGGGAGAGGTACGGCTACGCATGATCGAGAGCCTGACCAGCCCAGAACGCACCAAGCTCATCAAGTCCCTGATCGCCGACTTCGAGAAGGCCAACCCGGGCGTCCAGGTCGAGCTGATCTCCCCGCCCCTCGACAGCGCCGACCAGAAGATCACCCAGATCCTGCAGACGAAGAAGGATCTGGACGTGCTGGAAGTGCGCGACCACACGGCCAAGTCCTTCTCCAACAACGGCTGGCTGGCCGAGCTGCCCACGCAGGACTGGGCGGGCTGGGCCGACCTCACCGACCTGGCCAAGAAGAAGGCGGTCGAGGTCGGGGGCAAGGCGTACCTGATCCCGTACGGGTTCTACGAGCGGACGATCTTCTACCGGACGGACTGGGGGATGGCCCAGCCGCCGGCCACCTGGCAGGAGCTCTACGAGGCGGGCAAGAAGATGACCTCGGGCGACCGCTTCGGCTACTCGTTCAGGGGTGGCAAGGGCGGCGCGGACTACGCGGTGATGATGATCAGCGCGTACAACGGCGAAGCCCTGAATCCCGAAAAATCCTTCTATCTGAAGGACAAGCGGACGATCTTCGCCACCCCCGAGGCGGCCCAGGCCATGGACCTCTACGTCAAGATCTTCAAGGAGGCGTCGCCACCCGACTCCGTGTCATGGGGCTACCCGGAGATGGTCCAGGGTTTCACCTCCGGCGTCACCGGCATGCTCATCCAGGACCCGGAAGTGATCAAGACGGTCGAGGAGAGCGGCGTCACGTCCTGGTCCACCGCCCCCATCCCCAAGGGCCCCACCGGGTACGCCTTCCAGCCCGTCGGCTACGCCGGCTGGGGCGCGACCTCCTTCACCAAGCACCCGAAGGAGGCGGTCAAGCTGGTGCAGTTCCTGTCGGAGGCCAAGCAGAGCATCGCCTTCGCCAAGGGCAACTCGCTCATCCCGATCTCCCAGCAGGCCCAGAGCGACCCGCAGTTCTCTGAGGGGGCGTGGAAGGCATATCTGCAGGCGCAGCAGGACCCCAAGCAGGTGATCACGATCCGCCCGGTGGACTACCCGGGCTGGAGCCAGTTCCTGGTCGACTCCGACCGTGACGTCCAGGCCCTGATCACCGGCAAGAAGACCACGGCCGAGGTGCTCAAGTCGTGGGACGCCTTCTGGACGGACCAGGCGAAGAAGGTGTCGTGAGCGCCACCCGCACCTTCACGGTCCGCAGGGCCAGGTTCATCGCGCTGTGCCTGCTGCCCGGCGTGGTGTTCGTGGCCCTGTTCACGTACTGGCCGATGATCCGCGGCGCGGTGATCGCCTTCCAGCGCTACAACCTGTTCGACCTCACCTCGACGCCCTTCACCGGCCTGGAGAACTTCCGGGCCGTGCTGGCCGAGGACCGCTTCTGGACGGCGCTGCGCAACACCGGCACCTGGGTGGTCGTGTCGCTGTTCTTCCAGTTCTTCCTCGGTTTCGGGCTGGCGCTGCTGCTGCGGCGGCACTTCCGCGGCCGGGGCCTGTACCAGGCGTGGGTGTTCTTCCCCTGGGCCATGTCGGGATTCCTGATCGGCCTGCTGTGGCGGTGGATGTTCAACGGGCAGTTCGGGGTGATCAACGACCTGCTGCTCAAGACGGGGCTCATCGACCAGCGCATCGGCTTCCTGGCCACGCCGGGGTGGGCGATGACCTCCGTCATCGTGGCGAACATCTGGTACGGCGTGACGTTCTTCGCCATCATGATCATGGCCGCGCTGCAGTCGGTCCCGAAGGAGCTGTACGAGGCGGCGGCCGTGGACGGAGCCTCGCGGCTGCGCCAGTTCTGGCACGTCACGCTGCCGCACATCCGGCCCACCCTGGCCCTGATCGTGCTGCTGCGGATCATCTGGATCCTGAACTTCCCCGACCTGATCTACTCGATGACCGGCGGCGGCCCGGCCGGCAGCACCGACATCATCACGACCTTCCTCATCCAGCAGGTCATCGGCGGCGACTACGGCCGGGCGGGCGCGGTCGGCCTGCTCATCCTCGGCCTCCTGCTGTCCTTCACCGTCTTCTACCTGAACGCCACCCGCTTCGAGAAGGCCAGATGAGACGTCTAGCGACCGCGGCCAAGGTCATCGTGCTGGCCGTCTGGCTGCTGATCACGTTGTTCCCCCTCTACTGGATCGTCGTCACCTCGCTCAAGCCCAAGGCCGAGATCTTCTCCATGCCGCTCAGGTACTGGCCGGGCCAGGTGACGTTCGAGCACTACGCGGAGCTGTTCTCCTTCGCCGACTTCGGCACGTACCTGCTCAACAGCCTGTTCGTCTCCCTGGTCGCGGCGGGGGCGGTGACGGCGATCGGGGTGCTCGGCGGCTACACGCTGGCCCGCTTCGCCTTCCCCGGCAGGGGAGCGCTGATGCTGGCGTTCCTGGTGACCCAGATGATCCCGCTGTTCATCGCGCTCGGCCCGCTCTACCTGCTGATGTCCGACCTCGACCTGCTCAACCGGCTGGCCGGGCTGATGCTGGTGTACGTGGCGATGCTGGTGCCGTTCGCCACGATCATCATGCGCGGCTTCTACGAGCGGGTGCCGGTGGCGCTGGAGGAGGCCGCCCAGGTGGACGGGGCCTCCAGGATCGTGGCCATGGTGCGGGTGGTGATCCCGGTCATGCTGCCGGGGATCGCGGCGACGTTCATCTTCGCGTTCGTGCAGTGCTGGAACGAGCTGTTCCTGGCGATCACGTTCATCGACAGCGAGGACGCCAAGACCATCCCGGTCGCCATGAACTCCTTCATCACCCAGTACGACATCGACTGGGGCTCCATGGCCGCCGCCACCGTGCTCTCCGTGCTGCCCACCCTCGTGCTTTTCGCCGCGATCCGCCGCTACATCGTCGAAGGGCTGACGGCAGGGGCCGTAAAAGGGTGAAAGGGATAGCCGACCGCTCATCGCGTCTAACAGACCTTTCACCGCAGGCCACCCCCAACTAAGCGCCGGACCGCAGCGGCTCGCCGAACAACCCTTCTGCGGATCTCCACGACGGGTAGGTTGCGCTCTTACGTTGGGCGTGATCCGCATCACAGTGGAGGTCTCGTGACGACACAAAAACATGACGCATCGGTCTATGAGCAAATGCAGGAGAGCAGTGATTTCCAGGAGCTGAAGAGGCGCTTCCGGCGCTGGACGTTCCCCATGACCGTCGCGTTCCTCGCGTGGTACCTGCTGTATGTGGTGCTGTCCGGGTGGGCGCGCGGATTCATGGCGATCAAGCTGCTCGGCGATATCAACGTCGGATTGGTCTTCGGGTTGCTGCAGTTCGTGTCCACGTTCCTGATCGCGTGGGCGTACTCCAGGCACGCGGAGAAGAAGCTCGACCCGCTCGCCGACAAGCTCCGCCACCAGGTTGAGGAGAAGACCTCGTGAGCTCCACGACCTTGGGGATGATCCTCTTCCTCACCTTCGTCGCCGGGACGCTGGGGATCACGTTCTGGGCCAGCCGCCAGACCAAGACGGCCGCCGACTACTACGCGGGCGGACGGTCGTTCACCGGCGTGCAGAACGGCCTGGCCATCGGCGGTGACTACATGTCGGCCGCCTCCTTCCTCGGCATCGCCGGCATCATCGCGCTGTCCGGCTACGACGGGTTCCTGTACTCGATCGGCTTCCTGGTGGCGTGGCTGGTCGCGCTGCTGCTGGTGGCCGAGCTGATGCGGAACTCCGGCAAGTTCACCATGGCCGACGTGCTGGCCTTCCGGATGAGCCCGCGGCCGGTCCGCACGGCGGCCGGCGTGTCCACGATCGTGGTCAGCATCTTCTACCTGCTGGCCCAGATGGTGGGCGCGGGCGCGCTGGTCGGCCTGCTGCTCGGCATCACCAGCCCTACGGGCAAGGCGTGGACGATCGTCGGCGTGGGCGCGCTGATGATCGTCTACGTGGTGTTCGGCGGCATGAAGGGCACCACCTGGGTGCAGATCGTCAAGGCCGTGCTGCTGATGAGCGGTGCCGCGCTGGTGACGGTGCTGGTCCTGGGCAAGTTCGGCTTCAACCTGTCCGCGCTGCTCGGCCAGGCCGCCGCCACGAGCGGTCCGAAGGCCAACCCCGAGAGCTTCCTCAGCCCCGGGCTCAAGTACGGCACCGAGGCGCAGGGCCTGGCCGGCAAGATCGACCTGATCAGCCTGGGCCTCGCGCTCGTGCTCGGCACGGCGGGACTGCCGCACATCCTCATCCGCTTCTACACCGTCCCCACCGCCAAGGACGCCCGTAAGTCGGTCCTCTGGGGCATCGGCATCATCGGCGTGTTCTACCTGCTGACCCTGGTCCTCGGCTTCGGCGCGGCGGCCCTGGTCGGCAAGGATGCGATCGTCGCCGGTGACAAGGCGGGCAACACGGCCGCGCCGATGCTGGCCGAACGCATCGGTGCCGACATCTTCGGACCGGTCGGCGGCACGATCCTGCTGGCGCTCATCGGGGCCGTGGCCTTCGCCACCATCCTGGCGGTGGTCGCGGGGCTCACCCTGGCCTCCTCCTCCAGCTTCTCGCACGACCTGTACGCGCACGTCTTCAAGCGCGGCCAGGCCAGCGAGCGCCAGGAGGTCGTGGTGGCCCGCGTCTCCGCCCTGGTCATCGGCGCCGTCGCGATCGGCCTGGGCATCCTCGCCCAGGGCCAGAACGTGGCCTTCCTGGTGGCCCTGGCCTTCGCGGTCGCGGCCTCGGGCAACCTGCCCGCGATCCTCTACAGCCTGTTCTGGAAGAGGTTCAACACCACGGGCGCGGTGTCGGCCATCTACGGCGGTCTCGTCTCCGCCCTGGTCCTGGTCGTCTTCTCGCCGGTGGTGTCGGCTCCCGCGCCCCCGGCGGGCACGGCGGTGACGGCGCTGATCCCCGGCGTGGACTTCCACTGGTTCCCGCTGAGCAACCCCGGCATCATCTCGATCCCGCTGGGCTTCCTGTGCGGCTGGCTCGGCACGATCCTGAGCAAGGAGTACAACGCCGCCAAGTACGCCGAGATCGAGGTCCGTTCCCTCACGGGCGTCGGCGCCGAGAAGGCGGACGAGCACTAAGCACCGATCCTTGCAGGCGCCCCCTGCCCCCGTGGCGCCTGCCCCTGCGGTGCTCCACCCCCCGGGGCACCGGGAAGGGCCCGGCCGGAAAAGGCCGGGCCCTTCCGCATGTGCAGAGAACCCCTGTCTGGGAAGAGATGCGGGACGTTCCACACCCCGACGCTTCTTAACGACAGCGAAACGCTGTGAAATGAGTGGTTGACGGGATTTCAGCGGTATGGGTACGTTCTCAGATGTGTGAACGTTGCCACACTGGCCTGGCGCCACGTGGCCGTCATCAGCATGCCTGATGCCCCGCTTGCTCAGTGTGGAGGCGAAACCCCAAATGAGATCCCCCCTCGTCCGCTGGTCCGTCCTGTCGATGTCGCTGGCGCTGGCGCTCACCTCATGTGCCAAGGGCACCGGAGGCGGAGCGGCCCCGTCCCCGTCGGCCGGTCAGTTCGACCCCGGGGCCACGTACCAGGGCACGATGTCCGTCATGGGCTTCGGCGCGACCGACGAGATCGGGACGACGCGCGTCGCAGCGGCCAAGAAGGCCCTCGGCGGCGCGGACGTCAAGCTGATCGAGGGCGACCTCGACATCCAGCAGTTCCTGTCCGCGGTCGCCGCCGGCGACCCGCCGGACATCATCTACGCCAACCGCGACCAGATCGGTACCTTCGCCTCGCGCGGCGCGATCGTCCCGCTGACGGCGTGCGTCAAGGGCGAGCAGATCGACACCTCGATGTACAACAAGGACGCGCTCGGCCAGGTGACGTTCGGCGGCGAGGTGTGGGCCATCCCCGAGTTCAACCAGGTGCAGATCACCATGGCGGACGCCGGCCTGCTCAAGGAGGCCGGGCTGACGATCGCGGACGTGAACGGCTCCAACTGGGAGCAGGTCACCGCCGCGGCGAAGAAGCTGGTCAAGGCCCCGGGCGGCAAGCTCCAGGTCATCGGCTACGACAGCAAGCTGCCGGAGTTCCTGCCGCTGTGGGCCAAGGCCAACGGCGCCGACCTGCTGTCGGCCGACGGCAGGACCGCGCAGCTCAACAGCCCGCAGGTGGTCAAGGCGCTGGAGTTCGCCGTCGCGATCTATGACGCGCAGGGCGGCTTCGCCAAGGTCAAGGCCCTGCGCGACTCCGCCGACTTCTTCGGCAAGGGCAACCAGTTCGCCGAGCACGAGCTCGGCGCGATGCCGATGGAGCAGTGGTACGTCAACGTGCTCAACGACGTCTCACCCAAGGCGCCGCTGGTCTTCGACACCTTCCGCACCCCGCAGGGGCAGCCGCTGGCCTACTCCTCCGGCTCGTCGTGGGCGATCCCCAAGGGCGCCAAGAACGCCGGAGCCGCCTGCAGGTTCGCCAAGACCATGACGCTCGTCGACACCTGGAAGGCCGCCGCGCAGGCGCGCCTCGCCAAGCGCGACGCGGAGAAGAAGCCGTTCACCGGCATCCTCACCGGCAACACCCTGGCCGACGCCGAGATCGAGAAGCTGCTCACCTCGGGCGGCGAGCCCTGGGACTCCGGCGTGAAGGCCTTCTACGAGGCGAACAAGCACACCTTCAGCCTGCCGGCCAACCCGGCCGACAAGGAGTTCAAGGACGCCTGGCAGGGTGCGGTGAACCGGGTGCTCAACGGCCAGGACGAGGCGCAGACCGCGCTCGACAAGGCCCAGCAGGACGCCCAGGCGGCCCTGGACAAGGCGTGGGCCGGCTGGACGAAGCGTACGAACTGAGATGCGCGCCTCCCATTCCAGGGCGCCGCGGTGGCGCTCCATGCGGTGGATCGAGACCCGGGCGGCCCTGCTGTTCATCAGCCCCTGGATCATCGGATTCCTGATCTTCACCGCGTGGCCCGTCATCAACAGCGCCTACCTCTCGCTGACCGACTACGACGTCATCAACGACCCGTCGTTCGTCGGGTTCGACAACTACGTGACGCTCTTCGAGGACCCCAAGGTCGGGCTCGCACTGTGGAACACGTTCCTGTTCACCGTGATGTCCGTGCCCGCCCATCTCGTCGTCTCCCTGGGGCTGGCGCTGCTGCTCAACAGCGCCGCCAGGGCCACCGGCTTCTTCCGCACCGCCTTCTTCCTGCCCAAGATGACGCCGCCGGTCGCGATCGGCATCCTGTTGCTGATGCTGTTCAACGGCCAGAGCGGCCTGATCAACGGCTTCCTCGGGATCTTCGGCATCGACGGGCCCGCCTGGACCACCGACCCGAACTGGGTCAAGCCGGGCTTGGTGCTGATGGGCCTCTGGACGGTCGGCTCGTCGGTGATCATCATCCTGGCCGCGCTGCGCGGCGTCCCCCAGGAGCTGTACGACTCCGCCCTCGTGGACGGCGCCGGCTGGTGGAAGCGCACGCTGCGGATCACCGTGCCGATGATCAGCCCGACGCTGTTCTTCCTGTTCATCGTGGACAGCATCAACGCCCTGCAGTCGTTCACCGAGGCGTACACCGCCTTCTTCGGCGCGGGCAACACCACCTACAGCAACGACGCCGCGCTGTTCTACGCGATCTACCTGTTCCAGCAGGCCTTCGAGTTCCTGCACATGGGCTACGCCTCGGCGCTGGCCTGGCTGCTGTTCATCGTCATCATGGCCATCACCGGCGTGCAGATCCTGGTGACCAGGCGATTCGTTCACTATGAAGGGGGGCAGCCATGAGCCGGGCCAGGAAGATCCTGACGATGACGGCGCTGAGCGCGTTCGCGGTCGCGTTCATCTACCCGTTCGTCTGGCTGCTCAGCGCCTCGTTCAAGCCGCGCAGCGAGGTGTTCGACCACCGGATCCTGCCCGAGACCTTCACCTTCGACAACTACATCAAGGTGTGGCAGGAGGCGCCGCTGGCGCTGTGGATGGTCAACACGCTGCTGGTGACGGTGCTCGCGGCGGTGGCCGTGACCGTCACCAGTGCGATGGTGGCGTGGGGGTTCGCCTACTTCCGCTTCCCCGGCAGGGGAGCGCTGTTCGGCGTGGTGCTGGCCACGATGATGCTGCCGGGCGCGGTCACCATGATCCCGGTGTTCCTGATCTGGAACTCGCTCGGCATGGTCGGCACGCTGACCCCGCTCTGGGCCCAGAACCTGTTCGGCAGCGCCTTCTACATCTTCCTGCTGCGGCAGTTCTTCCTCGGGCTCCCGCGCGAGCCGTTCGAGGCGGCGAAGATCGATGGGGCGAACAACTGGCGGATCTTCACCCGCATCGCGCTGCCGCTGTGCAAGCCGGCGGTCGTGGTGACGCTGCTGTTCGAGTTCCAGGCGGCGTGGACGGATCTGATGCGGCCGCTGATCTACCTGCGGGACTCCAGCACGTTCACGGTGCCGCGCGGGCTGAAGGCGCTGCTCGACCAGTTCGGGTTCGGCGGCGAGTGGCACTGGGAGATCGTCATGACGGCCAGCGTGATCACCACGATCCCGATGATCGTCCTGTTCTTCCTCGGCCAGAGGCACTTCGTCAAGGGCATCGCGACCACGGGAAGCAAAGGATGAGCGCCCTGTCCGGCAGCACCATGCGGATCACCACCACCGACACGGCCTACCACCTGGACAGCGGCCACTACCGGCTGACCGTCTCGCGCGGCGACCCCAGCGCCGAGCTCGAAGGCTGGATGACGCTCAGCCTCATCGCCTCGGCGGACACGGCGGGCGGGCGCGACGAGACGTACGAGACCCTGCCCCCGGTGCTCGTCGAGCGCGGGGACGAGGTGATCTTCGAGTTCCCCCAGCGCTCGACCGCGTGGGAGAGCAAGGCGGTGCGGCTCACGTGCACCCCCGAGACGATCGCGCTGGACGTGCGCGTCGAGGGCGACGGCGTGCTCGGCGACGTGACGCTGCTCGGCGGGCGCGCCGTGCTGAACACCGGGGCGTCGGGCACCTTCCGCAGCGCGCCGCACGCCAAGGGCGTCTTCAACCCCACGCCCACGCACCCGGTGCAGGTCGTGCGCCCGGTGTCCGCGCCGGTCGCGCTGACCGTGGTCGGCGACGCCTCGCCGGGCCGGCTGCACGCCGTCTTCTCGCCCCCGCCGCTGGCGCTGGCCTTCTGCAAGGAGGAGCCGGACGGCGCCACCGCCGTCCCGGGCGGGCCCTGGCTGGGCGCCTCGGTACGTGCCGGGATCGGCGAGCTGACCTTCACCGAGCTGGCGTACGAGCCGCTGGACGGCGGGGCGCTGCTGCGTTTCGACTACGAGGGCCACACCGAGGTCAGCGGCCGGTGGACGTCGCCGGCCGTGGTGTTCCGTACGGCCTCGTCCCCGTACGAGGTGATCGAGCAGCACCGCGCCGACCTCGTCGCGCACGGGATGGCCCCGGCCGGGCCCCTACACGAGCCGCACCCCTGGTGGAGTGAGCCGATCTTCTGCGGCTGGGGCGCCCAGTGCGCCAGGGCGGGCGGCCGGTCGCCGGTGGAGCTGTCCAGGCAGGACCTCTACGACGAATGGCTGGACCGGCTGGCCGGGCACGGACTCGTGCCGGGAACCGTCGTCATCGACGACCGGTGGCAGCTCACGTACGGGGACCCGGCGCCCGATCCGGAGAAGTGGCCCCGGCTGCGGGAGTGGATCGCCGCCAGGCACGAGCGCGGCCAGCGCGTCCTGCTGTGGTGGCGGGCCTGGGCGCCCGGCGGCCTGCCCCCGGAGGAGTGCGTCACCGACGCGGGCGGTCGCGCCGTGGCCGCCGACCCGTCGAACCCGGCCTACCGGCGCAGGATCCAGACGATCATGGAGCGGCTGCTCGGCGACCTCGGGGCCGACGGCTTCAAGGTGGACTTCACGCAGTGGTCCCCGAGCGGAACACACCTGAAGACCTACGGCTCGACCTGGGGGTTCGCTCTCCTGCATGAGCTGCTGGCGACCATGTACGAGGCCGCCAAACGCGTCAAGCCCGACGCCTTGATGGTCACGCACACCCCGCATCCCGCCTTCGGCGACGTCACCGACATGATCAGGCTCAACGACGTGCTCGAATACGACGTCCACGGGGACCCCGTACCGGCTGTGGACCAGCTCCGCTTCCGCCACGCGGTGGCCGTGGCCGCGATGCCCGGCCACCTGATCGACACCGACCAGTGGCCGATGCCCAGCAGGGCCGACTGGCTCGCCTACGCCGAGGCGCAGCCCGCGCTCGGTGTCCCCGCCCTCTACTACGTGGAGTCCATCGACAACTCCGGTGAGCCGATCACCGGCGCGGACCTCGATCTGGTGGCGACCTGGTGGCGCCGGTGAGGCAGGCCGAAGTGGTCGTGTACGGGGCGACGTCGGCAGGCGTCTGCGCCGCCGTCGCCGCCGCCCGGCGCGGCCTCGACACGGTTCTCGTCGAGCCGGGACGGCACGTCGGCGGCATGACCTCGGGCGGGCTCGGCTACACCGACCTCGGCGACGCCCGCGTGCTGGGCGGGATGGCCGCCGAGTTCCGCCAGGCCGTGGCCGACGCCTACGGGGTCGCGCCGGGCCACTACGCCGGGCCTGAGCCGCACGTCGCCGAGCAGATCTTCCTGTCCTGGCTGGAGTCGGCCGGGGTGGAGGTGGTGTTCGATGCCCGGCTGCGCACGGTGGTCATGAGCGGCGAGCGCGTCTACTCCGTCGCCACGCTGCGCGGCGACTTCGCCGGCGGGGCGTTCGTGGACGCCTCCTACGAGGGCGACCTGCTGGCCGCCGCCGGGGTGGGCTACCGCGTCGGCAGGGAGGACCGGGGGCTGCACGGCGAGCGGTTCGCCGGTCGCCGCGAGGTCGTGCCCGGCCTGCACAACTTCCCGCCGTGGATCTCGCCGTTCCTGGCCGGGGGCGGCCTGCTGCCGCAGGTCGCGGACGGGCCCATGGCCGAGGTGGGCGCGGGCGACGGCGGCGTCATGTCGTACGGCTACCGCGTCTGCATGACGACGGCCGCCGACCGGATCCCGTTCGAGCGGCGGCCCGGCTACGACGAGGAGCACTGGGAGCTGGGCCGGCGGCTGTTCAGGCACTGGCGGGAGCAGGGGAGCACGCCCAGGGCCGGCCGCCTCGTCGGCCTGGAGCCGAACCTGCCCGGCGGCAAGTGCGACGGCAACTCGCTCGGGCCGTTCTCCCTCAGCGTGCTCGACCGCTCGGCCTGGGCCTATCCGGACGCCGGGCCCGCAGAACGCGAGCGGATCCGGCTGCACCACCTGCACCACGCGCAGGACCTGCTGTACTTCCTGTCGCACGACCCCGAGGTGCCCGCCGGCGTGCGGGCCGAGGTGGGGCGGTGGGGGCTGCCGGCCGACGAGTTCGCCGACACCGGGCACCTGCCGCACCAGCTCTACGTGCGCGAGGCGCGGCGGATGCTGGGGGAGCGGCACCTGACCGAGCACGACCTCGTCGGCGGCCGGCCGCAGGAGGACGTCATCGCCATGGGCTCCTACCACCTCGACATCCGGGAGGTGCAGCGGACCTGGCGGTGGGTGTACGAGCATCCCGACCCGGTGCCGATGGTGGTCACCGAGGGGTACCTGTCGGTGGGGGTGGCGCCGTACCAGATCCCGTACGCGTCGATCGTCCCGCGGCGCGAGGAGTGCGCGAACCTGGTGGTGCCGGTGTGCCTGTCGGCCTCGCACGTGGCGTTCTCCTCCATCCGGATGGAGGTCCAGTACCAGATGCTCGGGCACGCCGCCGGGCTGGCCGCCGCCTTGGCGGCGGGGAGCGGGAAGGCGGTGCAGGACGTGGACGTCGCCGCCCTGCAGGAGGAGCTGGCGGCGGCCGGTCAGGTCCTCTCGCTGTGATCAGCCAGGGCTGGGCCCTGGCCTTCGCGATCGCGCCTGAGCCCGTGACCGGCCGGGGCCGGGCTCCCCGCCTTCGCGATCAGCTCTGAGCCGCCCGTTCCAGGGCTGCGCGGGCGAACGGGGGGATCACGCCGCGCAGGACGTTCGCCTCGTGCGCCTCCGCGCGGGCGAGCGCCTCCCGCGCCGCCTCCACCAGGCTCTCGGAACGGCCGGTGAGCAGGTCGAGCGCGGCCAGCCCCGCCGCTCCCATGTCCCTGGCGGCCGGCACCCAGCGGCCCAGCTCCCGGGCCAGCGTCCCCGGAACGTCCTGCGGCAGCTCGGCCAGCCGGATGAGCTCCGCGCGCAGCCGTCCGGCGGGACGGCCCGCCAGGGCGTCGTCGCAGAGCGCGGAGAGCGCCGGGCTCTGCGACGCGCCGGGCGGCCACGAGGAGCACGCCTCCACCAGCGGCCGCAGCTCCGCCGCGCCGGGCACCAGCCGGACGGCCCGCTCGTGGGACCGGCCAGGCTCGTACGCCGCCAGGTGCCAGGCGTAGTCGGCCACCGTCGTCAGGGCGAGCCGCGACGCCGCCGCCTCCACCATGGGGTTGGCCGTGATCCCCTCCAGCGGCACGCCGCCGAGCTCCGTCGCCCGCCCGGTCAGCGGCCCGAGGAAGACCCGCTCGAAGTCGAAGTCGTTGACCGGGAAGTTGTCCCACAGCGCGACGCGATGCCCGTAGGAGGCCGCCGCGGCCGTCATGTCCGCCGCCGGGATCTCGCCGACCACCACGTCGGACCCGGTCCACCAGACGAGCACGTCCTGCGGCAGCTCCGCCGCCAGCCGGTCGCGGTAGGCCGTCCTGCCCGTGCCCGCGTAGTCGGTGGGCACCATGGTCAGCGGCCGGTCCGCGCCGTGCGGGACCAGGAACTCCTCGGCGAAGTCGCGGCAGACGGCCGCGTGGGCGCTCGCGCTCGCGCCCTCCGCCGTGCCGAACGCCGCCCGGTCCCGCTCGTGCCGCAGCTCCGGCGGGATGTCGTCGAACAGCAGCGCGTACTCGCGCACGCCGGCCTCCCACACCTGCTCCGCCTTGGCCCTCAGCGCCGCCCGCTCGGCCGGGTCGCCGTAGACCATGGACAGCCCGGGGCTCAGCGCGAACACGAACCTGACGTGCTGCGCCGCCGCCTGCGCGACCAGCTCGCCCAGCCTGGCCAGCTCCTCCTCCGGGTACGGCTCCCGCCAGCGCTCCCGGTGGAACGGGTCGTCCTTGGGGGCGTACACGTAGGTGTTGAGCTTGTGCCTGCCCGAGAAGCGGAGATGCTCCATGCGGTCGGCGTGCGTCCACGGGGTGCCGTAGAAGCCCTCGATGGTGCCGCGCAGCGGCAGGTCGGGCCAGTCGCGCACGCTGCACTCCGGCACGCACACCCGGTGCTCGGCGCAGGGGGCGGCGGCCATCGCGAGCAGCGTCTGCGCCCCGTAGAAGGCGCCGGCCGGATCGGCGCCGACGATCAGCACGCCCGTCGCGCCGGCGGTCAGCGTGTAACCCTCGGGCGGCGATCCGGGCTCGACCCGGATCTCGACCCGGACCTCGACCTCTGTGGCACCAGCCTCAGGTGCGGCGCCGAGGGCGGCGCGCAGGGCGGTGACGGCCGTGCCGGTGCCGCCCTGGATGTGGCACCCGTTCAGATCGATATGGGATCGCCCGATCGTGGCCTTTTTCGGATAAGGGACGATCCATTCCAGGGCATCCATTGTGGGAACGATACCGGATAGAATCCCGCCTTGTGGTTAAGGATGTCACCGAAGTCGTCCCCGGGGTGTTCCGCGTCGAGGACACCTGTCACGTCTATGTCATCGCGGCTCCGGCCGAGCCCGGCGAGGAGCGTACGGGGATCGCCGTCGACTTCGGCTCGGGGCGCGTGCTCGACGTCCTCGACGAGCTCGGCATCGACCGGCTCACCGACGTCCTGATGACGCACCACCACCGCGACCAGGCCCAAGGGCTGGCGCGGGCGGTCGAGGCGGGCGTCGCCGTCCATGTGCCGCCGGTCGAGCGCGACCTGTTCGACCAGGTGGGCGAGATGTGGGCGGGCCGCCAGCTCAGCAACGACTACGACCTGCGCGACGACCGGTTCTCGCTGCTGGAGCCGGTGCCCGTGACCAGCGTGGTGCCCGAGTACCGCACGGCCCGCTACGGCGGGGTGGACGTGCGCGTCCTGCCCACCCCCGGGCACACTCCCGGCTCGGTCACGTACGTGGCGGGCGGCGTCGCGTTCACCGGTGACCTGATCTACGCCCCCGGCAAGGTCTGGTCGCTGGCCGCCACGCAGTGGTCGTACACCGAGAACGAGGGCCCGGCCATGGTGGTCCTGAGCTGCGAGCTGCTCCAGCGGGAGGAGCTCGACGTGTTATTGCCCGCGCACGGCGAGCCGATGACGGACCCCGGCGACGCGCTGAGCCGGCTCTCGGCGGCCATGCGGCGTTACGTCGACTTCCGCCGCCCCCACCCCTGGGACCTGCGCGGGCTGCTGGACAACCCGTTCGTCCAGGTGACCCCGCACCTGCTGATGAACAAGAGCAGCCAGTCCTACAGCTACGTCCTGCTGTCGGAGTCGGGCGCGGCCATGATCTTCGACTTCGGCTACGACATGTCCACCGGCCTGGTCAAGAGCACGGCCCGCGAGGCCCGCCGCCCCTGGCTGGCCTCCATGCCCGCGCTGCGCGAGCACTACGGCGTCACCCAGGTGGAGGTGGCCGTGCCCACTCACTACCACGACGACCACGTGGCGGGCATGCCGCTGCTGCGCGACGTCGAGGGGACCGAGATCTGGGCGCCGTCCCACATCGCGCCCATCCTGGCCACGCCGCTCCACCACGATCTGCCGTGCCAGTGGTTCGAGCCGATCCCCGCCGACCGGGTGCTGGGGCTGGGCGAGACGGTGCGCTGGCGCGAGTACGACATCACGGTGCACGACCTGCCGGGGCACACGCTGTTCGCGGCGGCGTACGAGTTCGAGGTGGACGGCCACCGCGTGCTGGTGACCGGCGACCAGCAGGACGGGATGGGCATCCCTGGCGAACGCGGCGAGATCCTGAATTTTCAGTACAAGAATCGGTTCCGGATCGAGGACTACCGCAAGAGCGCCGCCCTCTACCGCCGCCTGCGCCCCGACCTCATGGTCAGCGGCCACTGGCGGCCCCGCTGGGTGGACGACGACTACCTGCACCTGCTCACCGAGCGCGGCGAAGAGCTGGTCGCCCTGCACCACGACCTGCTCCCGCTGGAGGAGCTCGATCTCGGGGCGGACGGGGTGCTGTGCCGCCTGACCCCTTACTATGCGAGCGTCCAGGCGGGCGGCGAGATCGTGCTGACCGCCACCGTGCGCAACCCGTTCCCCGACAAGGTCGTGGCCGTCATCGAGCCCGTCGTGCCCCCTGGATGGCGCCGCGAGCGTGGATCGGTGACGCTAAGGCTTCCCGGAGGGGGTATGGAGCAGGTGCACCTCCGTTTCGGCGCCGACGCCGTCCCACGGCGCCGCGTCCGCCTCGCAGTCGACTTGACCATCGGCGACCTGCGCCTCGGGCAGCACGCCGAGGCGCTGGTCGACGTGGTCGGGGAAGGGATTCGATGACCATAGAGCGGCGCACCCCCCTCGGCCGTTCCCGGCGGCCCACGATCAAGGACGTGGCCGAGGCCGCCGGGGTCTCACGCTCCACCGTCTCCCGCGCGCTCACCGGTCGCGGGTACGCGGCCAGCGACGTGCGCGAACGCGTCCTGCGCGCGGCGGCCGAGCTCGGCTACGTGCCCGACGTGATGGCGCGCACGCTCAAGCAGCAGATCAGCGGGTCCGTCGGCGTCCTGGTGAGCGACCTGCGCAACCCCTTCTACGCGGAGCTGGCCGCCGGGGTCAGCAGCGAGGCCCGCGAACGCGGCTACACGATGGTGCTGGCCGACACGAGCCTGTCGGCCCAGACGGAACGGGAGGCCGCGGAGGCGCTCGTCGCGCTGCGCGTGGCGGGCGTGATCGTGACCCCCAACTCCCCGGCCGTCTCCACCTACCTCTCCTCGCACGGCATCCCCGTCGTCGAGGTGGACCGGCAGTTCGCGGCCGGCTCGACCGACGGCGTCGTGGTCGGCAACCGCGTCGGGGCCCGCACCGCCACCGCGCACCTGGTGGGGCTGGGGCACCGCAGGATCGCGCTGTTCATCGACGAGACCGACTGGACCACCGGCTACGAGCGGTACCAGGGCTACCTGGAGGCGCTGTCCGCCGGTGACATCAAGGTCGAGCCCGACCTGGTCGTCTCCTCGGGCTGGGACGTCGCAGACTCGCGCCGCCGGGCGCGCGACATGCTGCGCGGGCCCGACCGGCCGACCGCCGTTTTCGCCGCCAACAACGTGCTGGCGGAGGGCGTCTGGCGGGCGATCGGGGAGCTGGGGCTGCGGATCCCCGGCGACATCAGCCTGGTCGCGTTCGACGACGCGCCCTGGATGAGCATGGTCTCGCCCACGGTCAGCGCGGTCTCGCAGGACACCTTCAACCTGGGCGCGACGGCCGTGCGCAGGCTCGACGAGCGGATCGACCTGCCGGAGTCGGACTCGGTCACCACGGTGCTCGGGGTGCATCTCGTGACCAGGGAGTCGACCGCGCCGCCCCCGATGATCTGACATTTCCCTCATCTCGTCCGTTGACCCATAGGGAAAGGTCGCCCTAGGATCCGTGTGGGAACGATGTCATATCCCCTTGCATGACATTCGTTCCGTCGGAGGCCCAATGGAGCACGATCTTCCCCCCGTCCTGGCGCTGGACATCGGCGGCACCAAGCTCGCCGCGGGCGTCGTCACAGGCGACGGCCGGATCCATGGCTGGCAGGTCACCCCCACCCGCAGGGAGGAGGGGCCGCGCCGGGTCCTGGCCAGGCTGTTCGACCTGGGCAGGAAGGCCGTCGCGGACGCGGGGCTGGCCGAGCCGGCCGCCGTCGGCGTCTCCTGCGGCGGGCCACTGAACTCGGCGGCCGGCGTGCTGGAGTGCCCGCCGCACCTGCCGGGCTGGATCGACGTGCCGATCGGGGCGCTGGCCGCGGCGGAGTTCGGGGTGCCGTCCGCGCTTGAGAACGATGCCACGGCCGCAGCCCTGGGCGAGTTCCGCTACGGCGCGGGCCGGGGCACCAGCACGATGCTCTACCTCACCATCTCGACGGGCGTCGGCGGCGGCTCCGTGATCGGGGGCCGCCTGCACCGTGGGGCCGCCGGCAACGGCGGTGAGCTGGGCCACGTCATGGTGCGGCCGGGCGGGCGGCGGTGCTCCTGCGGCCGGCTGGGCTGCCTGGAGGCGTACGCATCGGGCACCGCCATCGCAGAACGCGCCCGCGAGGCGCTGGCCGAGGGCCGCGCCTCCACCCTGTCGGCCGTCGAGAGCCCGACGGCCGAGGACGTCTCCCGCGCCGCCGCGGCCGGCGACCCCCTCGCCGTGGAGATCTGGGACGAGACCACATGGGCGCTCGGGAGCGCGATCACCGACCTGGTGAACGCGTTCGAGCCGGAGCTCGTCGTCCTGGGCGGCGGCGTCACCCGTGCCGGCGCCCTCCTCCTCGATCCCGTCGCCGCCGCCGTCGCCAGGGACGCCATGCCGCCCGCGGCCCGCACCGCGCGCATCGAGCCGGCCAGGCTCGGCGCGGGAGTGGGCGTGGTGGGCGCCGGCGCCGTCGCACACGACCTCGTCTCAGGAAAGTCACATGCCTGACCTCTCCCCGCCGATGACCACATCGGCGTCCCACACGTCCCACACCTCCGTCCCCTCCGCCGGGACGGTCCTGACCTCGGTGCTCGCCGAGCACGTCGAAGGCCACCTCGCCGCCGCCCGCGGCATGGCGGCCCTGCTCCCCGCAGTGGAGGCCACGGCCGACCTGCTCATCGACGCCTTCACCCGCGGCGGCACCCTCTACACGCTGGGCAACGGCGGCAGCGCGGCCGACGCCCAGCACCTCACCGGCGAGCTCATCGGCCACTACAAGCGCGACCGCCGCCCGCTGCCCACGGTGACGCTCACGACCGACGCCACGGTCATGACGTGCATCGCGAACGACTACTCCTACGAGGACGTCTTCGCCAGGCAGGTCCAGGCGCTGGCCAGGCCCGGCGACGTGGTGGCCGCGTTCACCACGAGCGGCGACTCGCCGAACGTCGTCAGCGCCCTGGAGACCGCGCGGAGCAACGGCGCGGTGACGGTGCTGTTCGGCGGCGGCGACGGCGGCGCCGCCGCGAAGCACGCCGACCACCTGCTTCTCGCCCCCTCAGCGGAGACACCGCGCATTCAGGAGATCCACACACTGATGCTGCACCTGATCAGCGAAAAGGTCGACGCCTGGGCGGCCGCGTGACCAGCCGCCCCGCCCCCATGTCCAACGCCCCTTCCGGCAACCAGCCGCCCGGGCTTCCGAGCGCGCCCCGCCCGGCGGCGACCCCCGGCCGGACCCTGCACATGATCGGCAACGCGCACCTCGACCCGGTGTGGCTGTGGCCGTGGCAGGAGGGCTACCAGGAGGCGCGGGCCACGTTCTGGTCGGCGATCCACCGTATGGACGAATATCCCGACTTCGTGTTCACCTGCGACCAGGTCGTCCTGCTGTCTTGGGTGGAGGAGTCGGATCCGGAGCTGTTCGCCAGGATCAAGGAGAAGGTCGCCGAGGGCCGCTGGGTGATGGCCGGCGGCTGGTGGGTGGAGCCCGACTGCAACATGCCGTCGGGCGAGTCGTTCGCCCGCCAGGGCCTGTACGGCCAGCGCTACCTGAAGGAGAAGTTCGGGATCACCGCCACGGTCGGCATGAACGTCGACCCGTTCGGCCACAACGCCATGCTCCCGGCGATCCTGCGTGGCCAGGGCATGGACTCCTACTGCTTCCTGCGCCCGGGCCCGCACGAGAGCGAGCTGCCCGGCACGATGTTCTGGTGGGAGGCCCCGGACGGCAGCAGGGTGCTGGCCTACCGCATCCCGTTCGAGTACTGCAGCCCGCCCGGCGAGGTCGCGGGCCAGACCGAGAAGGCGCTCGGCCAGCTCGACCGCTCGCTCGGCGACCTGATGATCTTCTACGGGGTCGGCAACCACGGCGGCGGCCCCACCAAGGCGAACATCGAGTCCATCCACCGCTACGACCGGATGGGCACGTTCGGGGAGCTGACGATGTCGTCCCCGCGCCGCTACTTCGACGAGATGACCAAGCGCCTGGGCGAGCAGGGCCTGGCCGAGCTGCCGGTCTGGCGCGACGACCTGCAGCACCACGCGGCCGGCTGCTACTCCTCCCACTCGGGCATCAAGGCGTGGCAGCGCAGGGCGCAGGCGGCGGTCCTGTCGGCCGAGCGCTGGGCCGCGATCGCCGGTCACGACGCCCGCGCCGACCTGGAGCGGGCCTGGAAGCAGGTGCTGTTCAACCAGTTCCACGACGTGCTGCCCGGCTCGGCCATCGAGCCCGCCTACGACGACGCCCGCGACCAGCTCGGCGAGGCGGTCGCGACGTCCAAGCGGATCATCACCAGGGCGCACAACGTCATCGCCCGCGACATCCACATCCCGCAGGACACCGCGAACCAGCCGGTGGTCGTGTTCAACCCGCACCCGTGGCCGGTCTCCACCCGGGTCGAGATGCAGTACGGCCTCGCGCCCGCCGGCGTGCACGTGGTGGACGCCGGCGGCGCGGCCGTGCCCTGCCAGCCGATCCAGTCGGTCGCCACCACCGATGACAAGGGCCGCGGCGCGACCGTGTTCCAGGCGGAGCTGCCCGCGCTCGGCTACCGCCTCTACCACCTGCGCCAGGGCGCCTCCGCGCACACGGGCGGCGCTCTGTCCGCCTCCCAGTACCACATCGAGAACGACGTGCTCAGGCTGGAGCTGGACCCCATGACGGGCTGGCTGTCGAGCCTGCTCGACAAGCGCACCGGCGTCGACCTGGTGGCGGGCGCGGCGGGCGAGCACACGCAGATCTGCGAGGACCCGACCGACACCTGGGGCCACCGCGTCATCTCCTACGACTGGCCGGGCGAGGCCATGACGACGACCGACGTCGTCCTGCGCGAGAACGGCCCGCTGCGCGCCCGCATCCGCGTCGAGCGGGAGTGGGGCCGCTCCACGATGGCCGAGGAGTTCATCCTGGGCGCCGGCGACGACGCGGTGGAGGTGCGGGTCACGCTCGACTGGCGAGAGCGGGGGCACCTGATGAAGCTGCGCTTCCCGGTCGCGGTGCAGAGCCCGGTGGCCACGTACGAGATCCCGTTCGGGCATCTGACCAGGCCGATCGACGGGGCGGAAGAGCCCGCGCAGTCATGGGTGGACCTGTCGGGCGCCGGCGGCGGGCTCGCCGTGGTCAACAACGCCAAGCACGGCTACGACGTCGCGCCGCCCTCGTCCGGGCGCGACCACAGCATCGGCATCACCGCCGTGCGCAGCCCCGTCTACGCCTGGCACGACCCCCGCCTGCTGGACCCCGACGGCTACTACGCCTACCAGGACCAGGGGGTGCAGCGGTTCTCGTACCTGCTGGTGCCGCACGCGGGCGACTGGCGGG
Source organism: Nonomuraea rosea (assembly GCF_039539705.1). Classification (NCBI taxonomy): domain Bacteria; kingdom Bacillati; phylum Actinomycetota; class Actinomycetes; order Streptosporangiales; family Streptosporangiaceae; genus Nonomuraea; species Nonomuraea rosea. Next base: position 693,100 of record NZ_BAABDQ010000003.1, read on the forward strand.
CGGCCGGGCTGACCCGGCGGGCCGGGCTGCTCGGCTCGCCGGTGCGCGCGATGCTGGAGAGCTTCCACGACGGGACGCTGCCCGGGTCGCGCAGCTACCTGGACGACGGCGGCGGCCAGGTCATGGTGACCGCGATGAAGTGCCACGAGGACGAGCCGCGCGACCTGGTGGTCCGCGCCGTCGAGACCACCGGGCGGGCTGCGGTCGCCACCTTCGACCTCCCGCTGGCCGGGGTCAGGCTCACGGCGGACTTCGGGCCGAGCCAGATCCGCACGTTCCGGATCCCCCTGGACGATCCGCAGGCCGCGGTGGAGACCGACCTGGTCGAGCTGGAGGTGCGTAAGGGGGCGTTCACGGTGGAAGCATGGTGATCACCGACCCGGACGGGGGCGAGGTCGCCGTCGAGGTGCTGGGTGCGGCGGACTTCACGGTGGAGTGGCGGTGGGGCCCGCGGCTGCCTACCGGCCGCCGCGAGCTGACCCTGACCATCGAGTACGCCGGCCAGGCCCCCGCCGCCGGGACCGTCCGCGTCAGCCGATCGGTGCCCGCCGCGGACCCGTGGTGGCTCATCCCCGGCCTCTTCTACGGAGAGAACCGGCCGGCCGGCTGCCGGCGGGTGTTCCCGCGCTTCGAGGCGGGGGCCGACCGGCCGGCGGAGATGGTCTCGTCCCGGTGGGGCTTCCGCGCGGATCGGGCGGCGACCCCGGCCGTCATGGTGTGGGGGGATATTTCCGGCATCGCGTTGATCGCGGACGAGGAGTCGTCGCTGGGCGCCACCGGCCTGGCCATCGAGCACGACGCGGGGCTGGCGACCATCTCGCTGCTGTTCCCGTACCAGGAATATCCGGTCACCTACTACGGCTCGGCCCTGGCCCGGCCCGCGGCCGCCGCCACCCACGTCTGGCAGCCGGGCGAGCGGCACGTCGTGACCCTCGCGACGTGCCCGCTGCCCGCCGACCGGCACGCGTACGCGCCGGTGCTGCGCGAGGACCGCGCGCTGCGCCTGCCGGGTGCGCCCGTCGAGCCCTGGGAGGACGTCGCGGCGGCGGCGGACATCGCGGCCGAGGGCCTCTACCGCTGGCACTACGACCCGGACCCGGGCGTGCTGCTGGAGACGGTCGGGTTCGACAGGGAAGTGAGCGGGACCGACGGCGAGCGGGTGGACCGGCAGGCCATGCACGTCGGCTGGGTGAGCGGGATCCCGTGGGCGGCGGCGCTCCTGGAGCACGGGCTGCGGAGGGGACGGCCCGAGCACGTCGCCGCCGCCGAACGGGTCATCGGCTTCATCTGCTCGAACCTGTCGCCGTCGGGGACGTTCTGGGGCACCTGGTACCGGAGCTCGGGATGGTCGCAGAGCTGGAGCCACGTCAAGGACGCCCTGCACGCCCGCACGCTGGGCGAGGCCACGCTGTTCCTGGTGCGCGCGCTGCGCCACCGGCCCGATCCGCTGTGGTCGGCCGCCGCGCGCTCCAACCTGGAGACGATGGTGGCCCGCCAGCGTCCCGACGGGAACCTCGGCACGCTGCACCACGCCGCCACCGGCGAGGTCCTGTCCTGGTCGGGCGCCTCGGGCCTGACCTGGGTGGCGGCCCTCGCGGAAGCCGGATACGTGGCGGAGGCCGAGCGGGCGGGGGAGTACTACGCGTCCTTCGTGGACGACGAGTTCATCTACGGCGCTCCCGAGGACGTGGATCTGGCCCCGACCTCGGAGGACGGCTACGCGGCCGTCATGGCGTACATGGCGCTGTTCCGGTGCACGGGGGCGGCGCGCTGGCTCGACCTGGCCCGCCGCGCCGCCGACTGGACCCTGACCTTCCGCTACACCTACAACGTCCGCTTCGGCCCCCGCACCCCGCTCGGCGTCCACGGCTTCGCGACCCGCGGGGCCGACCAGGCGTCCCCGTCTAACCAGCACCTCCACGCCTACGGCCTCGTCTGCACCGCCGAGCTGGTCGAGCTGTCGGAGGCACTCGGGGACCCGTACTACGCCGAGCGGGCACGGGAGACGCTCGACTGCTTCCGCCAGCTCCTCCCGGCGGCCGACGGCGACCTCAACGCCTACCGCGGCATGATCACCGAGCGCTACTACCAGACGGACTGCTTCCAGCCCAAGGGCATGTACCTGACGCTGTCGCACGCGTGGAGCGCCGGGGTGCTGCTGCTGGCCTGCGAACAGGTCCTCGCCCGTCCCCCTGCCGGGCTATCGGCGGGCGACGCGGACCCCGGCCAGGTAGAGCAGCGCGCCCACGCCCAGTGACGCCAGCGCGATCCCGCCGACCAGCCAGAACCACGTCCCGTACGCGATCTCGGCCCCGAACAGCCTGAGCGCGCCCGCGTCGTCGGAGATGTGACGATCGCACCTGGGGCCCAAGCGCCCGCCGCCGTCAGAGCCTCCTTCAGAGCCTCCTTCAGAGCCTCCTTCAGAGCCTCCTTCAGAGCCGATGTGTGCGGTAGTCGAGCACCGTCGCGGAGACGATCTCCGCGACCGGGCCGGACCGCCTGCGGCGCTCCGCGTCCTCGGGCAGCCGGACCGGCGTCGCGCCGTCGAGGGGATAGATCAGCACCTCGACCTGCACGGAGTCCGCGCCCGGCGGCGGGGTGACGTCGAGATCCCACGGAGCGCCGTCCCAGAACAGATCCTCGGTACGGTCGCCGACCTTCGCCACGGCGACGTCGCCGACCAGCTCCAGACGCAGCAGCACCCGCTCACGGGCCAGGTCGCGGGCGGGCACCGTGATCGTGTAGCGAGCCGCGCACGCCGCCAGCGTCCGGGCGTCGGGTGCGGAGGCGCGCCCGGGGACGGTGACCGGCCGGACCGGCGGCGACGTGGCCGCCGCGGTCCTGACGATCTCCACGGGCACCGGAGTCCTGGGACCGCCGACCTCGTAACGCTCGAACGCGCTGCCCGCGTCCGTGCCGCTCGCGCTGTCCGCGTTCGTGCCGCCCGCGCCCGCGCTGCCAGGGCCGCGCGCCCCGTGCGATGGCGGGAAGACCTCGGCGGTCACCGGGCCCGCGGCGATCACGCACACGCCACCCGCCTCGTCAGGGCCGGGCTCGACGACGTCGGCCTCGGAGATGACCAGCCTGTCGCGCCCCGGCGTCCAGGCGCGCAGGGCGTCGGCCGCGTCGAGCACCAGCAGCCGCAGCCGGCCCCCGCCCGGAGCCGTCACCGAGACGAACGCGCGGGACCCGGGCAGATCCTCCAGCACCACCTCCCCGTCCAGCTCCACCACCGGATGCCCGGCCACGGAGGAGCCCGGCGGCAGGGACAGATGGCCGGGCACCCCTTCCGTCTTGGTCAGGACCAGCACCGGAGCCTCGCCATCCGCCCCTTCCAGCACGGTGAGCACGCCCAGCGTCGCCCAGTTGACCGTGACCCCGTGGACGTCGAGACGCACCGGCCAGCACAGGAAGGCCCCGCTGGGAATGTCCACCGGCCGATGCGGGAACCGGACCCGCCCGGCGTCGAGCCCGATGTCGAAGTGCACGCCCGGCCGCGCGGGCAGCGGCTCGTGCGGCTGGTGGTTGTTGACGAACACGAACCCCGCGCGCCCGTCCGAGCGCAGGCACCAGCGCAGCGCCTCCCGATCGTGCACGTCGAGCCCAGCAGGTCCAGGCGGGTGCGCGGGCAACGTGGTGGTCATCGCGGCCAGCCGGTCGCCGAACGCCGCCACGAAGGCATGCTGGTTGCGCAGCAGGTGAAAACTGTCGCGGGTCTGCAGGTGCGCGCCGATCGGCGCGTGGAAGTCGTAGTCGTGCACGGGCAGGTCGTTGGGGTAGCCGGTCGCGTGCGACTCCTGCAGGCCGGGCCGCGGGTTGGCCCCGCCCGCGTACATGTAGTAGCCCTGCCACGCCGAGCCGCTGCCCAGCTTGGTCAGCGCCAGGGCGGCGATGTCCGCGCCGGTGGGGCGGGGACGGCGGTGGTAGGCGGTCGCCATGCCGCCGCCCAGCTCGCACGTCGCCGCGGGGAAGTCCGGGTGCTTCGCCCCGGGCGCGATGCCGGGCCGGTCACCCGCCAGATCCCGGCCGATGCCCGGATCGTCCCACTGGTCGGAGAAGAAGAAATGGGCGCGGAACGAGTCGTCCCAGCCGTCGGCGGTGTCCACCCAGAAGCCGTCGGAGTAGCCCCCGTACAGCGGGAACACCTCGCCGACGGGGATGTCGGCGCTTCCCCAGGCGGTGGCCGTCCACAGCGGGGCGTGCAGGCCGGACGCGCGGGCCAGCTTCTTCAGCGTGACGATGTGCTCGCGCTGGTCATAGAGCTCGTTCTCGAGCTGGATCCCGATGATCGGCCCGCCGGCCCCGCACAGCGGCCCCACCTGCCGCCCCAGATGCCCGAACCAGGCGCGCACCTCCTCCAGGTACGCGGGATCGTCGCTGCGCGCCGGGACGACCCAGTCGGGCAGCCCGCCGTTGCGCGCCTCACCATGGCACCACGGCCCGACCCGGACGATCACCTCCAGCCCGGCCGCATGACACATCCGGACGAACGCGGCCACATCGAGCCCGCCCTCGAACACCGGCTCCTGATCCCGCCGCTCCTGGTGATGGATCCAGAAGACGTAGGTGGAGACGACGGTGACGCCGCCCGCCTTCATCAGGCGCAGGGTCTGCTCCCAGCGTTCGCGCGGGACCCGGCTGTAGTGCATCTCGCCCGTCACGGGAATCCACGGACGGCCGTCCCGCCAGAGGGAGCGGCTGGTGAGGGCCAGCCCGGCGCGCGGGTCCTCGACGTTGGCCATGGCCGGCCGGGTCTCGGGCTGATCCCAGGGGACGTGGTGTACGGCATGCGCCGAGGCTCGCGGCATCCGACCATTGTCCACGGGCGGCACGCGACGCCCGGCGCGGGGGTGATCTCCGTCTTATGGACGTGGCTTGAGCGCGGCGACGGCCTGGTCGACCCAGGTGGCGAGGAAGCGTTCCGCGTCGAGGTCACCGGGCGTGCGGCCGATCATGAGCCGCAGGAGCGGATAGTAGGTGAGCGACGACAGCAGCACGGTGGCGGTCGCCTCCGGATCGTCCACCTCGACCCGGCCCAGCTCCTGCTGCTCCCTGATCCACGCGGCGCCCTGCGCGTAGACCCCGGCGAGCACCCCCTGCCACATGTGCCCGAACAGCTCGGGAAACCCGTCGAACTCCCGCAGCATGATGCGGATCAGCGCCCGATCGGCCTCGATCACCTCCCAGACCACCCGTGCCATCCGCTCCAGAGTCACCCGGAGCTCTTCCCCGCCCGGCTGCTCCGCCGGGGTGGTGGCCGTGGCCGCGCGATCGGCGATCGTCTCCAGATTCCGCCGCACGGCCTCCTCCAGCAGGGCCTGCTTGGACGGGAAGTGCTTGTAGAGCGCCCCCGACCCGGTGGTCAGCCCGCAGGCGGCCTGGATGTCGGCCACGGACGTCGCGGCATAGCCCTGGGTGGAGAACAGCCGGACGGCCTCGTCGATGAGGCGCTGCCGCGTGACCCCTGGTGTCGATCTCGCCATGGTAAGAGAGTACTCTCTCACTATGCGAGTATTCGTCGCGGGCGGCACCGGAGCGATCGGGGGTCACACGATCCCGGCGCTGCTCGACCAGGGTCACACGGTGACCGCCCTGGCCCGCACGCGGACGAAGGCGGCCACCCTCACCGACCAGGGCGCGACGCCCGTCATGGTGTCGCTGTTCGACCGGGCGGAGCTGACCGAGGCGCTCGCCGGTCACGACGCGGTGGTCAACCTGGCGACCGCGATCCCGCCGATGTCCCGCTTCATGAGCACCAGGGCGACGCGCGACAACTACCGGGTCCGGGCCGAGGGCTCGGCCGCCCTCGTGGACGCCGCCCTCGCCGCCGGCGTCGGCCGCGTGGTGCAGGAGTCGGTCTGCATGCTCTACCGCGACCAGGGCGCACGCTGGATCGATGAGGACGCGCCGGTCGACCGCTATCCGATGACGCGCGGCAACTTCGCGGCCGAGTCCGGCGCGCACCGCTTCACGGAGTCCGGCGGCGGGGCGGGAGTCGTCCTGCGCCTCGGCTGGTTCCTGGGGCCGGGGGCGGAGCACAGCGAGCAGTTGCTTGCCCAGGCCCGGCATCATGTCGGGATGGTGCTCGGCCGCCCCGACGGCTACGTCTCCTCCATCCACCTGGCCGACGCCGCCACCGCGGTCGTGGCGGCGCTCGGCGCTCCGGCGGGCACGTACAACGTCGTGGACGACGAGCCGCTGACCAAGCGGGACTACGCGGACGCGCTCGCCCGCGCGGCCCGCACCCGCCTGTGGCTCCGCGGCCCCGGCCGGGCCGCCGCCCTCTTCGGCGACCGCCTCACCTCACTCACCCGCTCACTGCGGGTAGCCAACACCCGCTTCCGCGAGACGACAGGCTGGAAACCGCGCTATCCCAGCGCCCGCGAAGCCTGGCAGGCCACCGCCGAAACCCTCACAACCTGACCCCCGCCGTTCCGGCCGGGCGGAGGCGTGGGGTGCACGTGCCGCGGCGGGTGCCGCAGCACGTGCGGCGACGGGCACGGGGTCGCGATTCAGCCGGCCCAGAATGCGCACGTGACGGTGCCCGGCCAGGTGCGGGTCAGCGAGCGTTCTCCTGGAGGCCCTCAGCCACGTGCGGCGGGTGGCGGCCCGCCGTGCCCCGCCGTACCAGATGGATTTGGTGGGGTGCGGCCCCAGCTGCCTCGGGGGACGGCGGGCCGGACGCGCTCGGAGGAACCGACGAAATGGAGGATCAGCTGCTGACGGGCTCGGCGCGGAGGCGGGCGGAGTGCTTGACCAGGGCGATCAGCACCTCGCGGCTGGACTCTCGCTTGCGGGCGTCGCACAGGATGATCGGGATCGACGGGCTGAGCTGCAGCGCCATCCGCACCTCCTCCAGCTCGAACGTCTGCGCGCCCTCGAAGCAGTTCACCGCCACCACGAACGGCGTGCCGCGCCGCTCGAAGTAGTCCACCGACGGGAAGCAGTCCGCCAGCCGCCGCGTGTCGGCCAGGATGACGGCCCCGAGCGAGCCCTCGGCCAGCTCGTCCCACACGAACCAGAACCGCTCCTGCCCCGGCGTTCCGAACAAGTACAGGACGTAGTCGTTGCCGAGCGTGATCCGGCCGAAGTCCATGGCCACGGTGGTGGTTCGTTTGGCCTCGACCGAGGTGAGGTCGTCGACCCCGATGCCGCGGTCGGTCAGGACTTCCTCGGTGCGCAGCGGCCGCGTCTCGGAGACCGCGCCGACCATGGTCGTCTTGCCTGCGCCGAATCCGCCGGCGACCAGGATCTTGATCGCCGTCGGCAGGCGCGGGCGCTCAGAGCGAGCGAAGACCATCGAGCACCGCCCTGTACATCTTCATGTCGTGCATGTCCACCTCGGATCGTGGTTCCTGGGCAGAGACGAGTTCGCGGTCGAAGAGATCACCGAGCAGCACCCGGATCGTACCGGCCGGAAGGTCCAGATAGGCGGCGATCTCCGCGACGGACTTAGGTTCACGGCAAAGCTGGAGGATACGGATGTGCTCCGGGTCCAGCCCGGCGTCCGGGCCCGGCGGCGGACCGACCGCCAGGGCCATGGAGATCAGGTCGAACTTCCCGTGGGCGGGCTGGGTACGGCCGCGGGTGACCACGTAGGGCCGGATGATCTCCGGATCCACCCAGTGCTCATCCGTGGGCTCGCCCGTGGGCTCATCCGCCCCTCTCACCGTTCGCTCCTCGCGGCCTCGGCGGTGCTGCGGGCGCCCGAGGTGAGGTACTGGCCCACCCGGGCGACCATCATCGCCATCTCGTACGCGATCAGCCCGATGTCGGCGTTCTGCGCGCACAGCACGGCCAGGCAGGCGCGCTCGCCCGCCGTGGTCACGATGAGGAACTGGGTCTTCCACTCCACGACCGTCTGCCGCACCGGGCCGCCGGAGATGTGGTCGGAGACGCCCTTGGCCAGGCTCTGCAGCCCGGACGCGACGGCGGACAAGTGCTCGCCGTCGGTCCGCTGCAAGCCGGCGGACGAGGCCATCAGCAGTCCGTCGGAGGACAGCACGATGGCGTGATCGGCCTCCCTGACGCGGCCGACGAGGTCGTCGAGCAGCCAGTTGAGGTCGGTGCCAGAGGAGGGGCTCATGCCTCGCCTCCCTGCTGCTCGTCCAGCATCTTGGCGGCCTGCGACCGGCCAAGACGGGTGCCTGACTGCAGAGATCCCATCATCGCGCGGATCTCCTCCGGCGAGCGCTCGTCATCGTCCTCCTCGAGATCGGGCTGCGTGGGCATGTCGTCACGCAGCGCTGGCGCCAGGTTGGCCTGGGGCACTCGGAGCGGTAGTCCTGACGGCGTGAACGCGGCCACAGGCTGCTGCTCCGGTTCCGCCGGCGGTGTTTCTGCTTCTTTCTCCGGCTCGGGCATCGGTGCTGGTGCTGGTGCGGGGGCTGACGCTGGGGACGTGGGGCGGCGCGCGGCGGGCACGGGCCCGGAGGAGGGCCGGGCGTCCGGGACGGGGGAGGAGCCGGAGGCGTGGCGCGCGGGCTTGAGCGTGCGCACGTTCTCCGCCGCGACCGGCCGCGCCGCCGTGGCGACGCCCGCCTGCCTGCGCGGCAGCCGGTCACGCTTGTCGCCTTCGCGCGGCTCGGGCGTCGGGTCGAGCTGGACGAGCTCCTGCGGCAGCAGCACCACGACGGTCGTCCCGCCGTAGGGGGAGGCCTTGAGCACGACCTGGATGTCGTGGCGCTTGGCGAGCTGGCTGACCACGTAGAGGCCCAGGCGGGCGGTGCCGGTGATGCGGAACTCGGGCGGGTCCGAGATGCGCTCGTTCGCGCTGTTCAGGTCATCGGGCTTCATGCCGAGGCCGCGGTCCTCGATCTCGATCACGTACCCGTTGGCCACGAGCTGGCCGCTGACCTGCACGTTCGTGTAAGGGGGCGAGAACGACACGGCGTTCTCGATCAGCTCGGCCAGCAGGTGGATGACGTCACCGACGGCCCGGCCGAGCAGCACGACGTCGCCCATCGGCATGAGCGTGACGCGGGTGTAGTCCTCGACCTCGGCCAGCGCGCCGCGGACCACGTCCACCATGGGGACCGAGCGGCGCCACGTACGGGCGGGGGCGGAGCCGGAGAGCACGATGAGGTTCTCGGCGTTGCGGCGCATGCGGATGGCCAGGTGGTCGAGCCGGAAGAGCTCCTTCAGCTCCTCGGGGTCGGCCTCGCGGCGCTCCATCACGTCGAGCACGGTCAGCTGCCTGTGGACCAGGCCCTGCGTCCTGCGGGCCAGGCTGAGCAGGATGTCGCGGATGCTGCGGCGCAGCTCCGCCTGCTCGGCGGCGACGCCGATCGCGGTGCGCTGGACGGTGTTGAACGCCTGGCCCACCTGGCCGATCTCGTCGTCGCCGAAGTCCAGCGCGGGGACCTCCTTGGCCAGGTCCACCTCCTCGCCGCGGCCGATGCGCTCGACCACGCCGGGCAGCCTGTCGTCCGACAGCTCGTGCGCGGCGTCGCGCAGCTTCTTGAGCTGGGCGAGCAGCTGCCTGGTCGTGGTGATCGACAGCACGATCGAGGCGATGACGGCGAACAGGCCCAGACCGCCGGCGAGGAGCAGCCGGACGATGACGCCGATCGCGACGGGCGTGATCCGCTCGAGCAGCCGGTCACCGCCGGCCAGCGTCACCGTCTGCATGCTGGTCAGCGTGGCCTCGGCGGACCTGCGCCAGTCCTCGCCGCTCACGGGCAGCGGCTCCATCGCGGCGTCGTGCCGGATGAGCTGCGACTCCATGGCCTGCACCCGGACGACGGGCGCGGTCTTCAGCCAGGCGTCGAAGGCCGTCCTGTCCTCGGCGGGCAGCTTCTGCAGCGCCTCGCCCAGCGAGTAGCGGAAGACGCCGGTCGTCTTGACGAACTCGGCGTGCTCGGTCTCGGTGAATCCGCCCTTGGCGAAGACGCCGGCCATGAGCGCGTCCTCGCGGGCGAAGATCTCCCGGGAGCGGTGCATCTCGGACAGCGTCCGGCCGTCCTTGGCGGTCTCCTTGTCGTCGAACTCCGCCACGGAGTCATACATGCGGTAGAAGGCGTCGACGACGGTGTTGTACTGCGTCGCGGCCTGCGTGAGGCCGGTCTTCCCCGAGTCGATCGACTTCCTGGCCGTCGCCAGCGAGTCGAGCTGGGTCTTGACCTCCACCAGCCGCCGGCTGAGCGACTCGTCCATGGCGAACTCGACCACGGCGCCCGAGGCGGCGCTCCGGAAGTCGGAGACCAGGCGGTCGGTCTTGGCGCGCTGGTCCCGCAGCAGCCTGTCGGGCTCACGCGTGCCCGCGCCCAGATGGGCGACGGTCATGCGGCGCTCCCGCTGCAGCTCGACCAGCAGGGGCTCACTCGGGTCGATCACACCGCTGTTGACCGTGGCGGCCCACAGCAGGTTCACACCCTCTCGCAGCGTCACCCAGGCGGCGAACGCCCACAAACAGGCGAGTGAGACAATGAGTGCCGTGACCTTTGACCGGACACTGGCGTTACGGAAGCGCATCAAGCCCACCAAGAGAGAAAGCAGCGCGGTCAGCGTGCCATGTCAAGAGGAAGAAATGGGCATCCCAGGAATCTGACACTCGGATCACCCTAGCAACGGCACATTACTGCCTCAACACGAAAGAGCCTTATTGAGGCACTATGTCCCATTTTTTCGTCTAAAATTCCCTTCAGTGTGCATCCTTGTCACATACCGGGCAGCAAGCACCGCCGCGCGGACAATTGCCGTGGGCGTGTAAAGGTCCTTGTCATGCCACAATGGTGGATAATCCGATAACTCATCGGCACGCGTGAGGAAGTCGTATCCGCGTACGGCGGCCCGTTCGCACCGCTCGTCCGGCGCGGGCCCGGACAACAGCAGGGCCTGCATGGCGTACGCGGTCTCCTCCGGCATCCCGGTCCACCGGCCCCAGGATCCGTCCTCCCGCTGGGTGGCCAGCACCCAGTCCCGCGCCGCGCGGACCGCGTCCGCGTACGCGGGGCCGCCGAACTCGCCGAGCGCCAGCACGCAGGCCAGCGTCGCGTAGTACGGCGAGGCGTGCCACCTGTCGTGCCAGCTCCCGTCGGCCCGCTGCCGCGAGCCCAGCCAGCGGGCCACCCGGGTCATCACCGGCTCGTACGCACCCGCGGCCCCGGGCCGGGCCCGTGCGTACTGGCCGAGGGCGTCCAGCACATGGGCGTTCACGCTGACGGAGAAGCCGTCCTCGCCCTGCCACGTGCAGAAGTGCGCCCCCGTGTCGAACGTCCGCAGCGACTCCGGCTCGCACGGCATGCCCACCAGGGCCAGGGCGTAGAGGGCGACGCTGGTGGTGTCCGCGTCCGGCGGCAGCCCGGCCCCCGCGGGAGTGCCGTCCGGGCCGATCGCGGCCCTGAGGTCGGCGATCATCTCCGGCGGCACCTCCACCGGCACGCCCGCCCTGACCAGCCAGCTCAGCACCCAGCCGCGTTCGAACACGGTGATGGGCAGCCCGACGGGGACCGGCCCGCCGTAGCGCTTGGCCACCGCCTCCAGATGGCGCCTGGCCGAGTCGGCGGAGTCGGGCGGCGAGAGGGTGTCCAGCCAGGCGGCGGTCGCCGCGGGCGAGGCCCCGACCGTGCCGATGGGCGTGGGCCGCACGGCGCCACGCCCGGCCGCGGCGGCGCCCGCCACCTCCAGGACGTGCAGCACCTTCGGCGGCGGCTCGCCACCGGACTCCAGCAGCAGCCGGATCTTCCCCAGGCGCCCGGTGTCCATGCCGGCCGGAAGCGGCAGCGGCTCGGCGTGGCCGTGCTCGTTGATGAGGGAGACGAGGTGCGGCACGATCAGCTCGATCGCCGGCGTGTCGGGCAGCTCGGGCGCATCCTCCAGCACCCGGCGCAGGGACGCCAGCCCGGCGCGGGCGGCCGGCATGAGGACGACGGGGTCGCCGTCGCCGCGGTCCGCCGCGGTCAGCAGCGCCTCGGTGGCGCTCAGGCTGGGCACGAGCCCGTAGCCGTCGGGCGCGCCCCAGGAGCCGTCCTCGCGCTGCTCACGCAGCAGGTACGCCACCCGCTCACGCTGCCCCACCAGCCAGGGCGCGATCGTGACCAGCCGCCCCGTCTCATAGACCGACAGGGACACCTGGCCCCACGGCTTGGCCATCAGCTCGGCGACCAGTTCGTCGGCCCGGAGCGCGATGTCGTTCACGAGCCCTCCGGAGCCCAGAAGTCGGACAGCCCGTAGAAGCCGGCACTGTAGTGGATCTGCCAGGCCAGATACTCGGCCGCGCGCGGATACGCGTCCCGTAGGGGCTCGATCAGCGCGGTGGCCTCCCGCGCCAGCTCGGCCAGTCGCTCGTTCACCTCGCCGGGGCTCATCCCCAGCGTGAACGCGTTGACGTCCTGGAAGCGCGCCTCCCTGTGCCGGGTGGCCAGGTCGTTGAGCAGCCGCAGATAGCGCTGCACCGCGTCGCCCGCGGGCCGCAGCCGGTCCAGGTCGCCGCGAGTGCGGGCCTGGCCGGTGTGGATCCAGTGCGAGACGCCGATGAAGAGCGCGCCGCAACTGTCGGCCCCGGCCAGGTGCTCCTCCGGGGCCGGCGGACGCTCCGCCCGGCTCCAGTCCCATTCGCGGGCCATGGCCCGGAGCATGCGTTCGAGCTGGTCCCGCCAGGCCGCCTCCAGCTCGGCCGGCGCGGCCAGCTCGGCCCGCAGGCCGGCCACGAAGGCGGCGACGGGGGAGGCGGGCGCGCCGCCGGCCGCCGCGTCCAGGCATTCGCCGACGAGGGAGACGACCTGCTCCCGAGCGGTCGCCTCCTCGTCGATCAGCCGGTCGACGGCGAACACCAGCAGCGACGCCCGGTTGACCGCGCGCAGCTCAGCGGGCGAGGCCCAAGGGGAGCCGAACGCGCCGGCGAGGGCCAGCGAGTGGTAGAGCCCTCCGTCGAACGACCTCTCCGGGAACAGCCCGTCGTATCGGGCCGCGGTGCGGGCGAGGTCGCGCCCGCCCGCGACGGCCAGGGCGCACGTCCGCCCGGCCGTGAACGATGCGATCACTGCCGTCCCACCGGGACGAGGGTCATCGACAGGCCCGCGGCGGGCCGCAGCGAGGAGGCCAGGCGCGGCGACACCGGTCCGTCATGGTGGACCATGGGCCGGTATTTCCGCAGGATCCCCGCGATCAGCAGCGGCGCCTCCATCATGAACAGGTGCTGCCCCAGGCACACGTGCGGGCCCGCGCCGAACGGCCAGTACGCGTACCGGTGCCGCTTGGCCTCGTTCGCGGGGTTCCACCGCTCGGGGTCGAACTCCAGCGGCCGGTCCCAGAACGCGCTCATCCGGTGCGTCAGGTACGGGCTCAGCATCACCGTGGAGCCCGCCTCGATCGTGACCCCGCCGACGACGTCGGTCTCAAGGGCCTTGCGCGGCAGGATCCAGCCCGGCGGGTAGAGCCGCAGCAGCTCGCTGACGAACATCCGCAGGTAGACCAGGTCCGGCAGATGCGACGTGCTGACCGGGTCGTCGCCGACCACCCGGTCCACCTCCGCGTAGAGCTTGGCGGCGATCTCCGGGTACGCCTGGAGCACCGGCCAGGCCCAGGTCAGCGCCGTCGCCGAGGTCTCGGTGGAGGCGCCGTGCATGGCGACCAGGTCGTCCCTGATCCGCCGGTCGCCCTCGGCCCCGGTCTCGTCCTGGCGTGCCTTGCACAGCCGCGAGACGACGTCGTCGCCCTCCTGCGCCTCGGCCCTGGCCTGCCTGATACGCGGGTAGACCACCTCGTCGATGGCCTTGATCGCCTTCTTGAACGCCTGGTCGCCGGGCAGCGGGACCAGCTCGGGCACGAACGGCATCAGCAGCCGGATGGCCTTGGCGGTGACGGCCACGTCGTAGGCGGGCACCAGCCGGTTGATGTCGGCCACCGAGATCTTCGCCCCGAAGAACAGGCGCACGATCGTCGGGTGCACGATCGCCGAGATGCCCTTGGCCACGTCGAACGGCCGTCCCGGGACCACGGTCTCGTCGATCAGCTCGGTGATGATCTCCGCCATGCGCTCGGCCAGCGAGTTGACGTACTTGGCCGTGAACAGGGGCTGCAGGATCCGCCGGCTCTCCGACCAGGTCTCGCCGTCGGACAGGATTCCCTCGCCCAGCAGCGGGGCGAGCGGGTCCCAGAACATGCCTTCGCGGACGTAGTTCGGCTGGTTCCTGGCCAGGACGTGCTGGACGTGGTCAGGGTGGGTAACCAGGTACGGGCGGAACGGTCCCATGGTGAGGCGGACGAGGTCCCCATCGGCCTGCGTCCCTGCCTCCTCGAACGCGTTGACGGGGATGCGCGCGTGTCTCGTGAGCTTGCGGAGGAATGGAAGTGTTCGGGTGGGGGCGGCGGCGATCGCCACGGGTGATTCCTCCATCGCGGACCGTGTCCGTCTCAGATGACGGACATTCCCTGACAAATGTCAACCGGTGAGTGGAGTATCACATGCTTATGCATGTAGATTCAAGATCGTAGCGGGGTAGGAGTGGTGTTGAATCTCAGCCATGCATCGGGCGGCGGCGCCATCGTCCGCTGCCGGACTCTGGTCGAGCCGGCTCTTCGTGAGGCGGTCTCCGTGCTGCATCCGTGGGGCGCCAAGATGGCGGCGTTCGCTCTGGGCTGGTCGGATGTGGACGGCAGGCCGGACAGGGGCGACGGCGGCAAGAGCGTGCGGCCCGCCATCGCCGTGCTCAGCGCCGAGGCGGTCGGCGGGCCGGCGGAGGCGGCGGTGCCCGGCGCGGTGGCGGTGGAGCTGGTGCACGCGTTCTCGCTGGCGCACGACGACATCATCGACAACGACGAGCTGCGCAGGCATCGCGAGGCGCTCTGGAAGGCGTACGGCGTGGGGCCCGCGCTCCTGGCCGGCGACGCGCTCCTGGCCCTGGCCGTCAGCCGGCTCGCCGAGCGGCCGGAGGCGATGAAATACCTGTCGGCGGCGCTGATCGAGCTGGTCCAGGGGCAGACCGCGGACATGGCCTTCGAGAACCGCCCGTGGACCGGCCCCGCCCAGGTCACGGTCGACGAGTACACCGAGATGGCCGCGGGCAAGACCGGCGGCCTGCTGGGCGCCGCCGCGGCGGCGGGCGTCGCACTCGGCGGGGCGCCCGAGCTCGCGGACCGCATGTGGGCCATGGGACGCGATCTCGGCGTGGCCTTCCAGATCGTGGACGACATGCTCGGCATCTGGGGCGACCCTGTCATCACCGGCAAACCGGTGCACAACGATCTGCGGCGCGACAAGAAGACGTTCCCCGTGCTCGCGGCCCTCGCCGCGGGCGGCCCCGCCGCCCGCGACCTGGCCGCCATCCTCGCGTCGGGGGCGAACGACGACGATTCGGTACGGCGGGCGGCCCGCCTGACGGCGGAGGCGGGGGGCCGCGCCGAGGCCCAGGCGCAGGCGGAGCGGCACCTGTCGTCGGCCTTGGGCGTCATGGACGAATGCCTGCCGGACGCCACGGAGCTACGCGCGCTGTGCGCCTCCCTCGTAAACCGCGCCCACTAACGCCCGCCACCCAGTCGCCGCAGTCGCTCAGCCGCCGCAGCCACCCAGCCGCCGCAGCCGCCGCAGTCGCCCAGTCGCTCAGCCGTCCAGACGCCCCGAGGCTCGGGGGCCCGGACGCCCCAGGAGTGCCGCTGGAAATCCGCCCAAGCGGACATTTCCGGCAGCGCATAGCGGGCTTGGCAGCGCGCACCGGGCCCTGCGGCGCATAGCGGGTCGGGACCTGCGGGCGTCCCGGACCTGCGGGTAGCCCGGGACCCCGCGCCTGCGGGCGGTTGCGTGAAAGCCTGCGCCTGCGAGCCGCTGCCTGCGGGTGTCAGGGGCGGGAGGCCTCGTCCAGGAGCGCCAGCTCCTCGGTGCTCAGCGTCAGCGCCGCGGCCGTCATGAGCGGCTGGAGCTGCTCGACGTTTCGTGCACTGGCGATCGGCGCGGTGATCGTCGGCTGGGCTGCGACCCAGGCCAGCGCCACGGACGCCGGCGCGACCTCGAGCTCGTTCGCCACCTTGGCCAGCGCCTCCAGCGTCCTGCGCCCGTACTCGGTGTCCAGGTACTCGGCGGCCTTGCCCGCCCTGGGGCTGTCCACGGTCACGCCCGGGGCGTACTTGCCGGTCAGGAACCCGCGCGCGAGCCCGAAGTACGGCGTGCTGGACAGCCCCTCCGTGGCCACCACATCGCGCAGCGCACCCTCGTACCCGCGCTCGACCAGGTTGTACGGCTGCTGCAGCGCCACATACCTGACCAGCCCCTCGTCGTCGGAGACCTTGAGCGCCTCCGCCAGCCGTCCCGCGCCGTAGTTGGACGCCCCGACATGGCGGACCTTGCCCTCGCGCACCAGCGTGTCGAACGCCGCGAGCGACTCCACCAGCGGCGTGTCGTGATCGTCCACGTGCGCCCAGTAGAGGTCGATGTAGTCGGTACGGAGCCGCCGCAACGAGTCCTCGACCGCCGTGCGGATGGTCGCGGGCGACAGGCCCTGCAGCCCTTCCAGCATGCCGACCTTGGTCGCGAGCACCAGCGAGTCGCGGTTTTTGCGATCGGCCATCCACTCACCGATGATCGACTCCGACGTGGACTCACCGGTCGCCCAGTACGGGTACACGTCGGCCGTGTCGAGGAAGTTGCCGCCGCCCTCCACGTACGCGTCGAGGACCGCGAACGACGTCTCCTTGTCCGCCGTCCAGCCGAAGACGTTGGTGCCGAGCGATATCGGGAAAACGGTCAGAGCCGTGGTGCCTATTGATCTCATCCCGCTATTATCCGCGCATCCAACAAGGAGGCTCGATGCGCCCCCGATTACGTGGATGCCTGGTCGGTGCCGTCGTCGCCGGTGGCCTGTTCCTGCTCGTCCTGTCCATGCTGCTGGCCGGCAGGGACGAGCGGGCCGCGCCGGAACGCCGTACCACCGAGACCGCGACCCCGGCGGAGGTGGTCGAGGAGAACCGGCTCGACGAACGCCGGATGGAGCTGACGATCAGATCGCCCGCACTCGCCGCCACCACGAAGGTGCGCCTGCTGCTGCCGCGCGGCTGGGAGTCGCGTACGGACTGGCCCGTGCTGTGGCTGCTGCACGGCGGGCTGGACGACCAGACCTCGTGGACCGCCAAGACCGACGTCGACGCGCTCACCCGCGACACCGGCGTACTGGTCGTCATGCCGGACGGCGGCAAGTGCGGCAGCTACTCCGACTGGTGGAACGGCGGCGACGGCGGCCCACCGCGCTGGGAGACCTACCACCTCACGGAGCTGTTGCCGCTGCTGGAGGCCCGCTACCGCGCAGGCGGGGCGCGCGCCGTGGCCGGCTATTCGATGGGCGGTCAGGGCGCGATGCTGTACGCGGCCAAGGGCTACTTCAAGGCCGCCGCCTCGTTCAGCGGGGCGGTGCACATCCTCGGCCCCGGCGTTCCGCAGGCCGTGATGGCCGGCACCGCGATCGGCTGCTTCGGCACCGACTGGAAGCGCATCTGGGGCGACCCGGAGGCGCAGCGCACCGTCTGGCGAGCGCACAACCCCTATGACCAGGCGGACCGGCTCAAGGGCGTCGAGCTGTACGTGGCCGCGGGCGAGGGCGACCTGGTGGAGGACTTGGCGAACCGGGCGGCGCGATCGTTCACGGCCCGGCTGGACGAGCTGGACATCCCGGTACGCACCCACTTCTACCGCGGCGGCCACAACCACACGTACTGGCAGCGGGAGCTGCACCGCGCCTACCCGACGCTCATGAACGCCATCAACGCCCACTGACCCACCACCATCGCACCGCCTGCGCCATCACCGAGCCCCCGACACCGCCACCATCGCACCGCCTGCACCATCACCGAGCCCCCGACACCGCCACCATCGCACCGCCTGCACCATCACCGAGCCCCCCACACCCGCCACCGAGACCCCGCCACCGAGGCCGGGGCCCGACGTTTGCCTCACCACCACCGTCGAACCCCGACCACCACCGAAATCCACGACCCGAGGGGCCAACCGCCTCAATGCTCGGCCGTGGACAGGTCGAGGCCGCGTGGCATGAGCAGCCACACCGCCACCGTGCCGGCCAGCATCAGCAAAGCCCCCGCCCCGCTGGTCAGAATCAGCGAGTCGGTGAACGCCGTCCTGGCCTGCTCGATCACCTGCCCGCCCGCAGACCCCAGCTCCCTGGCCGCGTCCAGCGCGCCGCCCAGCGACTCGCGTACGACGCCGGCCTGCGGCCCCTCGTAGTCCAGCTGGTCACGGTAGACGGCGGCGGCGAGACTGCCCAGGACGGCCACGCCGAGCGCCCCGCCCACCTCGTAGCTGGTCTCCTCGATGGCCGCCGCGCTGCCCGCCTTCTCGGCCGGCGTACCCGACATGATCACTGCTGAGGCGATCGCCAAAGCGCCGTTCCCGATGCCGATGAGCGTCAGCGCACCCGCGACCGGCCAGTAACCCAGCGGGCTCGGCGCCAGGAAGAGCAGCAGGAACCCCAGCCCGGTCACCGCCAGCCCGCCCGCCAGCACCGTACGGGCGCCGATCTTCGCGGCGAGCGCGGGAGCCAGCGGCGAGGCGACGATCGCGGCCAGCGCGGCGGGCAGCAGCCGGATGCCGGTCTCCAGCGGCGAGTATCCCTGCACGAGCTGCATCCACTGCGCGAGCAGCAGCAACACCGCGGCCATCGCGATCGACGTGGTCAGCGCCGTCACCACCCCGGCGGAGAACGGCCCGTTGCGGAACAGCCCGATCTCCAGCAGCGGATCCGGCCTGCGCAGGCACCGCACCACGAACCAGCCCAGCGTCACCGCCGCGAGCACGGTCGCGATCAGGGCGGTGGGCGCCAGGCCGTACTTGCCGAACGTCTTCACTGCGAACACCAGCGCCACCATCCCCGTCATCGACAGCACGGTGGCCAGCGCGTCCCACCGGCCGGGCCGCGGGTTCCTGGACTCCGGCAGCAGGAACAGCCCGGCGGCGATCGCCACCACCATGACGGGCACGTTCACCAGGAACGCCGAATGCCAGCTGAAATGCTCCAGCAGGAGCCCGGCCAGGATCGGCCCCAGCGCCGCCCCGACCGCGGCCATGGCGGCCCAGACGCCCAGCGCCCGCGCGCGTTCGGCGGGGTCGGTGAACAGGTTCCTGATCATGGACAACGTCGACGGCATGATCATCGCACCGCCCACCCCGAGCAGCGCCCGTACGGCGATCACCTCGATCGCGCTGTCGGCCAGCAGCACCGCCATCGAGGCCAGCCCGAACACCGCGAACCCGGTCAGCAGCATCCGCTTGCGCCCCCACCGGTCGCCCAGCGCGCTCACCGTGACCAGCAGCCCGGACAGCACCAGCGCGTACGCGTCCACCATCCACAGCAGCTCGATCGAGCCCGGCCGCAGGTCCTCGGAGATGGCGGGCAGCGCGACGTTGAGCACGGTCATGTCCATGACCACGAGCAGCACGCTGGCCGACAGCACGGCCAGGCCCGCCCAGCGTCTCCTCGACGTGACCGGCGAAGTCGTGGTCATCATGCGTTCCCCCGAGATGCGGTGCCGTGCAGGAAGGTGCCGAGGAGCAGCCGGGGCACGTCCCGGCGGGCGACGTCCCCGCGCCGCAGGCTCTCTCGTACGGCCACGAGCAGGCCGTACACGGTGTTGCTCACCCAGCGCGCGGGCAGATCGCCGCGCAGCAGGCCCGCTCGCTGGGCGGCGGCATAGAACGCGATCTCGCTCTCCTCCAGCTCGTCGGAACGCCGGAGCAGCTCCGGATGGACGGCCATGGCGTAGTCGGTCAGCCCGAACCCGTATTCGTCGGCGACGTCGATGAGGCCGGTCAGTAAGGCGGTCATGGCCTTGTCGAGCACCTGCGGGTCCGCCGAGCCGGTCGCCTCGGCGATGCCGGCGGCCTCCTGGACCCGTTGCCACTGCTCAAGCGCCCGGAGCCCCAGGGCCAGCATCAGCTCCTCCCGGCTGCTGAACTGCCGGTGGAGCGTGGCCCTGCTGATCCCCACCGCTTCGGCGAGCTGAGCCATGGAGGCGATCGGATCCTTGTTGAGGTGCTGGATCGCCGCGGTCATGATCTGCTCCCGGCTCATCACCATTACACATCTCCGTGTCATATGAGACAAATATGTCTCATAAGCTACACCATTGCCTCACAGGCGAACCATTCGCCAGCCCTACCGGCCTCCAGAACGAACAGCGGAACGCTCGCGACCAGGCACCGAGCGCGCACGAAGCACCGCCGAGCACCCAGCACACCGCCTCCCCAAACGCCCACCCCCGAGCGCCCAACCCGAGCGCCCAACCCGGGTGCCCAACCCGGGTGCTCAACCCGGGTGGCCACCCGCGAACGCCCACCCCCGACGCTCGCGGAATGACGGCGGGCACGGGGGCACCGAACAGTCGGAACGACGGCGGCCACAGTGACGCCGGACAACAGGGACCGACGCCAGACGGGACAACAGGGACCGACGCCAGACGGGACAACAGGGACCGACGCCAAGCGCGACAACGGGGAGCGGCGGCCGGGCCGGACAGTGGGGAGCGGCGGCCAGGCGGAACAACAGGGGCCCGACGGCCAGGCGGGACAACAACACAGGGGTCTCGCTTTTGCGGCATGGTGGCGAAGTCGCAGGTGGCGCTATGGTGCGAGCGTGGTGATCGGTGACGCGCGCACGCGCATCCTGGATGCGGCCGAAGAACTCTTCGCGGGCGGCGGCTACGAAGCCACCCCGACCGCCGTCATCGCCAGGCTAGCGATGGTCCCCAAAGGGCTGATCTTCCACTATTTCCCGCGCAAGATCGACGTCCTGGTCGCCCTCGTCGACGAGCGCACGCTGGTCGAAGAGGGGCACGACGTCGAAGCGGTGCCCGGCGACCCGGCGGGCACGCTGTCCAAACTGGCACGCGGGCTGCCCCTGAGAGCCTCACCGGCGATGCGGCGCATCCTGTTCCGGGAGGCCGACACACACGGCTCGGTCAAGGAACGCCTCGGCCGACTGAACGGTGAGCTGATCAGGCGCTCCAGGTTCGCGCTGGAGCTGGCCCTGCCCGGCGCGCGCGGGGACGCCGCCAGGCTGGAAGTGGCGGCGGCCACGTTCGCCGCAGTCCTGCTCTACCAGGAGAACCTCTGCCAGCTAACCGGCCACCAGATCGACCCCGACGCCGTCGCGGAACTCATCGCCCACTCGCTCGTCTAGCAGCTCATCGAGCGCCGTACGCAGATGGGTGATCAACCTCCACACGTCGTCCACGCGTTCAGGACAGGCCACGATGCCGAAGTCGATCATGCCGTCGTAGGAGAAGCAGGTGATGTTCAGGCCGCCGCTCACGTCGGTCAGGACGGACAGCGGGTAGTACGACAGCACCCTCCCGCCGCACAGATACAGCGGGAACTGCGGACCGGGAACGTTGCTGATGATCAGATTGACCGGCGGGAACGCCAGCGCCGCCAGCCGGAAGATCGCCGGCGTGGCCAGGCTGGTGACGGGGGCGGGCAGCAACGAGCACAGCTCGTTCAGCCAGGTGGCCGGGGCGACCGCGAAACGCCGCTTGGCCTTGCCCATGGTCGCGCCGACGGCGGCCAGACGTTCCCTGGGGTCGGGAACGTTGGTGGGCATGGGCGCCACCATGGCGGAGATCTGGTTGCCGACCAGGTCCTTGGCGCCGGCCGTACGGACCGCCACGGGGACGGCGACGATCAGCGGCGTCTCCGGCAGCGCGTCCCGCTCCTGCAGCCACGAACGCAGGGCCGAGGTGCACAGGGCCATCACGACGTCGTTGACGCTGATGCCGTTGGCCTTGGCGACGCTCCTGACGTCCTTGAGCGAGAGCGAGCCGAACGAGAAGTGCCGGCGGCCACTGATGGGGCCGTTGAGCGGCGTACGCGGAACGCTCAGGCTGGGCAGCTCCGGACGTTGCTGCCGATCACCGCTCACCAGCCGCGCGGCCTTGGCGATCAGCTTCGCACCGGGCAGCCCCGCCGCCAGCGGGATGGCGTCCAGGTCACCGGCCGCCCTGACCACGGACTGAACGGCCCGCACGGGGTGAGTCGCCGTATGAACAGCCGCCCCGGCCAGCATCCCGATCAACCCAGGCGCACCCTCCTGCACCACTTCTCCCGCCCCACCACGCACAACCTCACCACGCCCAGCGTCCTCGCCCCCGCCGTCGCGACGCCCGGCGTCCTCGCGCACAACCTCACCGTGTCCGGCTTCCTCGGCCACGCCGTCGTGATGCCCGGTGTCGCCGCGCACAGCCTCACCGTGTCCGGCTTC
Organism: Nonomuraea rosea; assembly: GCF_039539705.1. Taxonomy (NCBI): domain Bacteria; kingdom Bacillati; phylum Actinomycetota; class Actinomycetes; order Streptosporangiales; family Streptosporangiaceae; genus Nonomuraea; species Nonomuraea rosea. The sequence goes on from NZ_BAABDQ010000003.1 coordinate 715,293, forward strand.
CTCGGCCACGCCGTCGTTACGCCCGGTGCCCCCGCGCACTCGGCCACCACGCCCAGTGTCCTTGTGCACGCTGCCACCACGTCCGGCGTCCCCATGAAGGCCGCCGTTATGTCGCGTGGCCTCATGCACGCCCTCGCCAGCTTCGCCGTCCCTGCGCCCTCCGCCACCGCGTCCGGCGGCCTTGCGAACGCCGGCAGCAGGTCCGCTGGCCTCACGCACGCCCTCGCCAGGTTCGGTGTCGCCGCGCCCTCCGCCACCGCGTCCAGCGTCGCCACGCATGTCCTCGTCACGTCCTGCGCCCCTGCGCGCAACTCCGCCGAGCGAAGCTTCACCGCGCGCTGCCTCTAGGGGCCCATCCTCGTGCGTCACCGTCTTCGAGAGGCTGCTGTGCGCCGCGACTCTCGTACGATCGCCGCGCGCAGCCGACGTGACGCGCTCAACGTGCGTGGCGCCCTTCGTACTGCCGTTCTGCGTGTTGGTACGGCGACCGCCGTCCGGACTGAGATCAAGCAACGTGGCGAGGGTCTCGGCGCCCGAGACGCCGTCGATGGCCGCGTGGTGCACCTTCGTGTACACGGCCACCCTCCCGTCGGGCAACCCGTTGATGAGATGCATCTCCCACAGCGGATGCGACCGGTCGAGCCTGCGGGCGTGAATCTCGCCTACAGCCTCCGCCAATTGCCAATCGTTGCCCGGCTTGGGAAGCGCCATCTCGAACAGATGGTGGTCAATGTCGAAGTCGGGGTCGGCCGCCCAGTACGGGCGATCCAGCCCGAGCGGCACGTGGGCCAGCCGCAGGCTGAGCGCGGGGGAGAGGTGCAGCCGATCGAGCAGGAGCTCCGCCAGCGCATCCCTGGTGACCGAGCCGTCCGCCGAGTCGAGGATCGCCAGCCCGGCCACATGTGCAGCGGTCGTCGCCGTCTCGACATTGAGGAACTGGGCGTCGAGCGCGGTCAGCTGGCGCATCTGCTCTCCTTTTTCCCGTGATCTGGGCAGCATCACATGAAGGGATTTCTGGAAGGTTTCCGCGAGAGTCTTTCAGATGAATTCAGGTGCGCAGAACCTGCATTTAGTGATTGTCCAGCTCAGCCGGGATCGGTGACAATTACCTATCCGTTGACCACGTGAATGGGGTGTTGCACTACCCCGTCGAAGTGATAGCCGAAGGGGTGCCGCGGCGTGACGAGCGGCTGTGTGGCGCCGGTCTCGTCGGTCGCGCGCGCCATGAGCACGCCCGCTCCCGTACGCTGGGGAGCCCAGCCGATGTGCCAGGGGAGCCAGGCGCTGACCAGGTGTTGACCGTGGTGTTCTGCCTCGCGCCAGCTCATTCCGCCGTCGAAGCTGACCTCGACCCGGACGATCCTGCCCCGCCCGGACCATGACCGTCCGTGCAGGATGTGCGGTCTGGCGACGGGCAGGCGGGCATTCCAAGGGAGCTCGAAAGCGCTCTTCACCGGCTGCGTCGTGACGTTCGCGTAAAAGACCGTGTTCCAGGGTGTGGAGAGCTCTGTCGTTGAAACTTCTATGTCGCCAAGCCATTTGATCGAGGCGATTCCCACCCATCCCGGAACTACCAGCCGTACCGGAAATCCGTGATCGGGAGGGAGCGGTGTGCCGTTCATTTCATACGCGACGAGGACGTCGTCCATGGCCTTGTCGATCGGCATCGGCCGGCGTACGTGCCCGTAGTCCTCGAACGGCGCGTCGAGCCCGGTGGGCAGCACGTCCACGGCGCCCGGCAGCACGCCCGCCTGCTTCAGCAGGTATCTCAGCGGCACTCCCCGCCACCGCGCCACCCCGATGCCACCCAGCCCCCACTGCGTGCCGGGAGCACCGTCGTGCTGCTGTGTCCCGTAGAACCGCCGCCCGTTTCCGGCGCACTCGATCGCGACGTCGAACGTACGTGACGGCATGGCCCGCAGTTCCTCATAATCGAACGCGCGCGGACATCGAACACCAGCGCCGTGCACCCGCAGGCGCCACGTCGTAACGTCGATGAGCGGGGTGAACGTGTGATTGCGCACGAAGAACCGGTCGTTCGGGGTGTGATACCCCTGCCCCGACATGGTCTCCCAGCGCATCTCCGCGCTCGCGCCGTGCACCCTGAACAGGTGGTCGGGCAGCGGCTTCACGATCGTCGCCATGGCCTGCGTCATCGATGCCCTCCTCCGCAATCCTTATTTCCTACCAGGAAACCATTTAATCTCTTCAGGCTGCCTCCCCGCGTCCTTCATTGCCAAAGCGTGTCCGAACAGTTCAGGAACGTTCCATCCCATCGCCTTAGGCCTTACCCGGCTCCCCAGCGGGAGGAACTGCACGCGGAGCCACGTTCTGGTCGATCCCCGGTCGGCTACATGGGCTCGACCTGGGGTTATGTGATCGGCTGAGCTGATGGAGGGGTGTTGGGTGTCGGTTGTGAAGGGAGGGGTTGGCTGTGAGGGGTGTGCAGGGGGCCTCTGTGAAGGGTGTGGCAGGGGAGGTCGGCTTGGGCAGGCGTCAGGAAGGAGCGGGTAGCTCGCTGGGGGTTGCAGGCCGCGCCGCGCCGTGAAGGCCGCAACGGGCGGATTGTGAGTGGTCGTGAAGGGGTGTGGTAGGGGGAGCAGCGGAGGAGTGCGGCAGGGGAGCTGCGAAGGAATGTGGCAGGAGAGCTGCAATGGGTGGGGTGGGGGGAGCTGCGAAAGGGCGTGGCAGGGGAAGCCGTGAAGGTGCGTGGCAGGGGAGCTGCGAAGGGGTGGGGGTGGGGAAGCCACGAAGGAGTGTGGTGGGGAGAGCTGTGAAGGGTGGGGGAAGGGTATGGCTGGGTGGATGTCAGGAGGGAACTGGGTAGTTCGCCGGGAGCTTCACGATCGAGTCGAACTGTTCGCCGGCGTTGAGGCGCTCGATTAAGGACAGCAGTGCCGTACGGCCGCCGTTGGCGTGTAGCCAGCGGCTCACCTGGCAGGCGGACTTGGCGTAGGTGCTGGCGTCCTTGCTTGCGGCGCTCAACCACTCCTCCAGGGTGACCGGTAGCGGGCCCGTCGGGGCGATCAGGCAGCGGTCTGCTGCTGGTGCGGGTGCCAGGTAGCGGGTGTCGTCGGAGACCACCACGGCCAGGCCCTCGTCGAACCATTGGGGGACGGCTGCGCTGGAGGCCAGGCGGGCATGGAGCTCGACGTGGGACATCTCGTGGGAGGCGATCACAGCGTTGAGGCCTCGGGGTGACAACATCACCGCTCGGTTGAGAACCGCTATGCCGCGCTCCTTCTTGCCGCCGATGCGCTGGTAGCAGGCTTCGGTCAGGCAGATGAGGAGGCTTGGGGAGCTCGTCTGGGTGCCGTAGAAGCCGGTGATCAGCCGGCGTGCCTGGGCGACCAGTTGGTGGACCTGCGATCGCTGGGCGTCGGAGAGGTTGTCTTCCGCGTAGACGCCTTCTTCTGTCTCGGTCAGGCCGTAGCAGCCGGGGCAGGTGGTCGAGGCTACGGAGGGGTAGGCGAAGGCGGCTCCGGCGGTGGCGGCGATGAGGAGCACGACGAACGCCAGCAGGGCCGCGAGGATGCGCGCTCGCGGCGTGCGTGACTTCTTTCGGACGGAGTGCATGCCCGGGGTGCTCCTTGGGTGCGTGGTCGAGCTGGTGGGGACACTCTTTCGGATTGTTGGTGGCGGCACATCCACCCAGGGTTTGTCATCCTTGGGGTCGATGGTGGGGGCTGCCTCGCTGTGGTCTCCTGCTCCGGGCGCTCCAGGCGCTCCAGGCGCCCAGTGCTGCAGGGCTGCAGGGGTCCTCCAAGGTGCCAGTGCTGCAGGTGCTCAAGGTGCCCAGATGCCGAAGGTGTCCAGATGCTCAAGGTGCCCAGATGCTCAAGGTGCGTGGGTGCCTTGGGTGGCCCTTTGCCGCTTCGGAGCTCGCTCGGGTCCAATGAACTTGCCCAGGTGAATGAACTCGTTGGGGGTCAACGAAGGCATTCGGGTCGGGGAACGCGTCGCTATGTTGGCGCGGGCCAACGTTTGCGGGTGGTGTCGCGTTAAATTGTGGGCAAAATGTCCAGGTTTGTGGTGTTAAGTCCACGAGCACTGAGCAGGGACTGGCCGACGTACCTTTTCGTTGGAAGGGGGGCTGCTCATGGGGATCGCCGCCTGTTTCTGGTCCGGCGCCGTCGTTGCGCTCGCGTTCGGCGGCCTGGGTTTGACGAACGCTCACGCCGCCCAGCAGGCCGGCCCGCAGAGCGCTGCCCGTCCGACGCCTGCCCGCCCGAACGGAGCGCATCTGGCGCGAGCCCAGATGACCGGTGCCCATCGGATCAGCGCCCGATTGGCCAGCGTCCATCGACCTGGTGTCCATCGGGACGGCGCTCGTCCGCCCGGTGGCCATCGGGTTGGCGGCCGTCCGGCCAACGTTCATCTGGCCGGTGCTCGTTCGGTCAGCGCTCATCTGGCCGGCTCGCCAGGTGTCCGTCCGGTCAGCGCCTACCCGGCCGGCGCGAGGGCTGGGTCGGCTCGGCCGGTGGCCGTCGCGCCGTATGGGCTGCAGGCCGAGACCTGCCGCTACGTGGTGATCGCGGACGACCCGGCGCCGGTCAGGTCGGGTCCGGGCAAGAAGTATCGGGCGCGGGGCGAACTGCCGGCCTCCGACGACCCGGTCAAGGCGACCTGCGCCGCCCGAGGGCGCGGACCCGAGCATTGGGTACGGCTCAAGCAGGGCGACCACGAGGGCCTCTGGGTCTGGCGCGATCGGCTCCAGCCCTGGGGCGGGTGAAGCCGGTGAAAGGTCATGTGCCAGCCCGGAGAGGCCCCTTATTACCCGATCCCGAGGACGCAGCTCGTGGTGGTGGCCCTGGAGGGCACGCGGCCTGGAGCGGTGAGCCCGGAGGGGGCGGCCTGAAGTTGGTGAGCTCGGAAGTGGGGTCAGCGTCCGAGGAAGGACAGCAGCCGCTCCACCGGCCACGTGTTGATGACGTCCTCCGTCGTCAGCCACGCCCGCTGCGCGATCCCCACCCCGTACCGCTGGTGCGCCAGATGCGGGATCGCGTGCGAGTCGCTGTCGATCGAGAACTTCACCCCATGATGCTTGGCCAGCCGCACCAGATCCGACGGCAGGTCCGAGCGGTCAGGGTAGGAGTCGATCTCCATGGCCGTCCCTGTACGGGCGGCGGCCCGGAAGACGGCGTCCCAGTCGGCATCGACAGAAGGGCGCTTGCCGATCTTCCGGGTCGTCGGGTGCCCGATGATGTCGACGTAAGGGTTTTCGCACGCCGTGATGAACCGGCGCGTCATCTCGTCCCTGGACATCCCGAAATGGGAGTGCACGGACGCCACGCACACGTCGAACCCCCGCAGGACCTCCGCCGGCCAGTCCACGGAGCCGTCGGGGGCGATGTTGAGCTCGGTGCCGTGCAGGAGCCGCATGTCGGGATATTTCCCTTGTAGCTCGGCCACCTGCTCCCGCTGCTCCAGCGCCTTGTCCAGGGTCATCCGCTGCATCGTCAGGTCGGGCGCGTGGTCGGTGACCGCGTAGTAGGCGTAGCCCCGCGCGTGCCCGGCCGCCACCATGTCCTCCAGGGACGCGATCCCGTCCGTCAGGTCGGTGTGGGTGTGCAGGTCGCCCTTGAGGTCGGCCAGCTCCACCAGCTCCGGCAGCTCGCCCTTCAGCGCCGCCTTGACCTCCCCGCCGTCCTCCCGCATCGGCGGCGGCACGAACTGCATGCCGAGGGCGGCGTAGATGTCCTCCTCCGACTCGGCGGCGATCACCCGCTCGCCCTCGTACAGCCCGTATTCGGACAGCTTCCAGCCCCGCTTCACCGCCATCTCCCTGATGGTGACGTTGTGCTCCTTGGAGCCGGTGAAGTATTGCATCGCCGCGCCCCACGACTCGGCGGGCACCACGCGCAGGTCCACCTGGATGCCGGACGTGGTGCGGATCGAGGTCTTCTTGTCGCCGGCCGCGATGACCTCGGCGACGTAGGGCTGCGCGCGGAAGGCGGTCATGATGGACTCGGGCGCGACCGCGAGGACGTCGATGTCGCCGATCGTGTCCTTCATCCGCCGCAGCGACCCGGCATAGGCGATGCGCTCGGCCTCCAGCGACCCCATCACCTGCTCGGCCAGCGACATGGCCACGCCGATGTGCACCCGGCGGCCGGACTGCTCCAGCTGCTCGACGCCCTTGAGCAGGTTGGCCAGCGTCTTCGGGCCAAGGCCCTTGACGCCGTCGAGGCGGCCGGAGGTGATCGCCTCGCTCAGCGCCACGGGGGAGTCGATGCCGTAGTCCTCGAACAGCATGATCGCCGTCTTGGGCCCCAGCGTCGGCACTTTGGTCAGCTTGCGCACGCCCTCGGGCACCCGGCCGCGCAGGTCGTCGAGCTGCCGGAAGCTCCCGCGCTGCAGGAACTCTTCCATCTTCTTGGCGATCGCCTCGCCCACCCCTGGGACGGAGCGCACGTCGGCGACCGAGATGTCCTCGGGGAAGCCCGCGATCGCCTTGGCCGCCTTCTGATAGCTCCGCACCCGGAAGGCGTCGCCGCCGCAGAGCGCGAACAGCTCCGCGTATTCCTGCAGCGCCGCCGCCGCGTCCTCGTTTGCCCGCATGCCCTTACCTTAGGATCCCGGGCCGACAATTAAGAAAAGACGAGGCGGTCAGAAGCGCACCTCACGCGGCCGGTACAACTCCTGCAGGAAGGCCAGCTCCGACTCCGACAGCGTCACCGACACGGCGGCCACCGCGTCGTCCACGTGCCGGTTCTTCGTGGCCCCGACGATCGGCGCGGTGACGCCCGGCTGGTGCAGCAGCCACGCCAGGGCGACCTGCGCGGCGGGCAGTTCGCGATCCGCCGCCACCTTCGCCACCCGGTCGAGGATGAGCTTGTCGTTCTCCGGGTCGTACAGGGCGTCGATGCGCTCGTCCGACCCCGTCCTGGCGGTCGCCGTCGCCGCGCCCGCCCTGGCCAGCACGCCCCGGGCCAGCGGGCTCCACGGGATGACGCCCACGCCCTGGTCGGCGCAGAGCGGCAGCATCTCGCGCTCCTCCTCCCGGTAGAGGAGGTTGTAGTGGTTCTGCATCGAGACGAACTTCGTCCACCCGTTGGACTCCGCCGCGTGCTGCGCCTTGGCGAACTGCCAGGCCCACATGCTCGACGCGCCGATATAGCGGGCCTTGCCCGCCTTGACCACCTCGTGCAGCGCCTCCATGGTCTCCTCGATGGGCGTCTCGTCGTCCCAGCGATGGGTCTGGTAGAGGTCGACGTGGTCGGTCCCGAGCCGGCGGAGCGAGTCGTCGATGGCGGCGTGGATGTGCTTGCGCGACAGGCCACGGTCGTTCACCCGCTTGCTCATGGGGAAGTACACCTTGGTGGCCAGCACGTAGTCCTCGCGCCTGGGGAAGATCCCGCGCAGCACGTTGCCCGTCACGACTTCGCTCTCGCCCTCGCTGTAGACGTCGGCGGTGTCGAAGAACGTCACGCCCGCGTCGGCGGCCCTGCGGATGATGGGCTCGGCCTGATCCTGCGGCAGCGCCCACTCCTGCCGCGCCGGATCGCCGTAGCTCATCATGCCGAGGCAGACGCGTGAAACTTGCAAGCCCGTGGTGCCAAGTCGTGTGTAGTCCATAACGTCCACGATAGAGGCGTATGTACTGGTTAACTGCCTTTCCAACGGGAAGTCAGGCTTGTCCGAAAGCGGAAACGACCTTTACAGGGGAGAGCCTGATCGGGTCGATTAGAGGCACGAGAGCGCGGGGCAACGCCGGGGAGAGGCGGGCACCTCGCGGAGCCGACCGCACAGCACGGGGGTGAGGTGGAGCAAACGCATCGGGGATCCGTTCGTTGGGCACGTTCCAAACTGGAGCTCTTGTCCACTTCCAGCTGGGTCGGCGGGCTGGGGCTGGTGGCGGGGGTCATCGGTCTGACGGTGCCGGTGCAGGTCGGGCTCGCCGGGTCGGGGATGGCGCTCGAGGGCGCGGCGACGCTGCTCGTGCTGATCGGGCTGCACGTCAGGTTCGTGCTGGAGACTCCGGTACGCCGGGCCGGTTCGTGGTGGATCGTGGCCGTGCAGGCGTGGCTGACGTACGTGCCGCTGACGGTGTTCGGGGCGGCGTGGACGCCGGTGTGCGGGCTGCTCGCGGGCGCGCTGCTGGTGATGGCCGGCCGGCTCCGGTCGATCGTGCTGGCGGTCCTGGCGCTGGCCTGCGGCCTGGTGGTGCTGGCCGCCCCCGCGCCGTCGCTGGTCCACCACGGCTGGGCGCTGGTGAGCCCGCTGGTGGGCCTGGTCGAGTACGCGCTGGTGACGCTGGCGGCGCGGGCCAGGGAGCTGGGCAAGGAGCGTACGGAGGTGATGCGCAAGGCGGTCGAGCTGGAGCGCCGCCGCTTCACCCGCGATCTGCACGACCTCGTCGGCCACCGGCTCACGGTGCTGGTGCTGAAGGCGCAGCTCGTGCAGCGGCTGGTGGCGGAGGAGGACAAGCGGGCGGGCGACGAGGTGAGCCAGACGCTGGAGCTGCTGCGCAGCCTGTCGGCGGACGTCAGGGCCGTCGCCCACGGCCTGCGCAGCTCCTCGCTCGCGGCCGAGCTGGGCTCGGCGCGGACACTGCTGGAGTCGGCACGGGTCCGCTGCCAGATCAAGGTGTCCTGCCGCGACCTGCCGGAGGACGTCGAGGAGGCGCTCACGCACGCCCTGCGCGAAGGCGTCACGAACGTGCTCAGGCACGCCGAGGCCCGCCAATGCTCCATCCATCTCCTCGAACGCGACCAGATGGTCCGCCTGACGATCAGGAACGACGGCGTGCGCCCGCCGCGCCGCCCGGGCGACGCGGGACAGGGCCTGCTGAACCTGGCCGAGCGCGTCTCCAGCCTCGGCGGCTGGCTGGAGGCGACGTCCTCGCGGACCGGCCAGTTCACCTTCAGCGTGTACGCCCCACGAAAGAAATAATCGTCACCTGGTTTATTGTGAGGAACGCACAAATGCACATTATATAGGCACGGTGCGGTAATGCCGCATGTAACTAGCCTGCCGCCGCCAATGGCGTCAGTCTCTAAGGACATCGCCTTGGAGGCCCGCCAGATGGACAAGTACGAGCTTTATTGCCTAACGGATCCGTGCTTCTACGACTCTCTGGAGCACAGCACGGCCGAGGACGCCGACTTCTCCATCTTGCGCAGGCCGACGCCCCCCGGCTGGTCGAACGCGGTGACCGACACCTGGTGCTATTACGTCCCCGACAACGAGCCGCCGTTGCCGGCCCAGGGCTGGAAGATTCACGTGTCGGCCCGGGTGGAGGACGCGGACCAGGCCATCGCCGCCGTCTGGGATTACTGTGTGCCGAAGGGAATCGCGTTCAAATTCCTGCGCGGGCTCCCGGTGCTCGTCATGGTGAACTCCAAGGCCGCCTCCAGGGCGTCCAGCGGAAAACTCATCACCGTTTATCCCAGAGACGAAGGCCAGCTCGAACTCGTGCTCAAAGAGCTCGGCGAGCTCCTGGGCGGCGTGCGGGGCCCGTACATCCTCAGCGACCTGCGCTACGGCGCCGGCCCCCTGTTCGTCAGGTACGGCGGCTTCGCCGAGCGGCACTGCCTGTCCGCCGCCGGCGAGCGGGTGCTGGCCCTGGAGGACGGCGACGGGCGGCTCGTGCCCGACGTGCGCGGCGCCACGTTCTCGGTGCCGCCGTGGACGACGCTGCCCGCGTTCCTGGAGCCCCATCTGGCCGCGCGCAACGCCGTGACGCTGGGCGGGGTGCCGTACGAGATCGAGAGCGTCCTGCACTTCTCCAACGGCGGCGGCGTCTACCTGGGACGGGACACGCGTACGGGGGAGCAGGTGGTGCTCAAGGAGGCCAGGCCGCACGCCGGGCTCGACGCGGCGGGACGGGACGCGGTCGCCAGGATCGAGCACGAGCGCGACATCCTGGAGCGCCTGGCGGGGCTGCCCGCCTCACCCGAGCCGCGCGGCTTCTTCACGCTGGGCGAGCACCGTTTCCTCGTACAGGAGTTCGTGGACGGCACGCCGCTCCAGCGGCGGCTGGTGCACCGCTACCCGCTGACCCGCGCCACCTGCACCGACCAGGACCTCGCCGAGTACACGGCGTGGGCGGCCGAGACGCTGCGGGCCGTCGAGGAGGCCGTCGAGTCGCTGCACGAGCGCGGGGTCGTCTTCGGCGACCTGCACCCGGACAACATCCTGCTGACCGACGACGGCCGGGTGGCGCTGATCGACTACGAGGTCGCCACGCTCGCCGGAGACCGGGCCCGCGCCGCGCTCGCGCACCCCGCGTTCGCCGCGCCCGCCGACCGGCAGGGCGTGGACGTGGACAGGTACGCGCTGGCCTGCCTGCGCCTCGGCCTGTTCGCGCCGCAGTGCACGATCATGCTGCCGCTGCACCGGACGAAGGTGGCGCACCTGGGGGAGATCGTCAAGGAGACGTTCCCCGTGCCGGCGCCCATGGTGGACGAAGCCGTCCGGACCATCTCGGAGCAGGCGTGGGAGCGCGCCGTGCCCATGCCGGGCACCGCGACCTGGCCCGAGCTCCGCGACGCGATGTGCCGGGCCATCGTGGCGAGCGCGACCCCCGAGCGGGACGACCGGCTGTTCCCGGGGGACGTGGCCCAGTTCCGGCCGGGCGGCGGGCTCAACCTGGCCCACGGCGCGGCCGGCGTGCTGTTCGCACTCTCCCGCGCGGGCCTGGGGCCCTTCCCCGAGTACGAGAGCTGGTTACGCGAACGCGCGCTCCGCCCGGCCCAGGGCTCGGGCCTCGGACTCTACGACGGGCTGCACGGCATCGCGTACGTGCTCCGCCTGCTCGGGCACCGCCAGGACGCCGACGACCTGATCGACGTCTGCCTGCGCGAGAAATGGGACCTCCTGGAGTCGGCGCTGTTCTCCGGCCTGTCCGGAATCGGGCTGAACCTCCTCGACGCCGGCCGCACCGGCCCGGCCCTGCGCGCCGTGGACATCTGCGCGGAGCGGCTCGGCGGGCCCGTGTCCGAGATCAGCGGCGGCGCCAACCCGCGGGCCGGGCTGCTGCACGGCTCGTCGGGACCCGCGCTGCTGTTCCTGCGCGCGTACGAGCACACCGGCGACCGCGCCCTGCTCGACCTGGCGCACACCGCGCTCCAACAGGACCTGCGGCGCTGCCGGCACTCCGAGGACGGCTCGCTCCAGGTGAACCAGGGCTGGCGGCTGCTGCCGTACCTGGACGAGGGCTCGGCCGGCATCGCCCTGGTGCTGGAGCGCTATCTGGCGCACCGGCCCGACGAGGAGCTCGCGACGGCGCTGGCGGAGCTGCGGCTGGTCGCGCGGGCCGGGTTCTTCGTGCAGCCGGGGCTGTTCACCGGGCGCGCGGGCATCATCGCCGCCTTCCCCGCAGGGGCGGACAGCCAGGTGAAGGGACTGAGGTGGCACGCGCTGCCGTACGGCGGGGGACTGGCGTTCCCCGGCGACCAGCTGCTGCGCCTCTCCATGGATTTCGCGACCGGAACGGCGGGCGTGCTCTTCGCCCTCGGCGCGGCGCTGGGAGACCAGCCATGCCGCCTGCCGTTCCTGGAGGCCGCACCCGAGCGGCCTACCTCTGATGAGACCTGGAAGGAGGTGTAACACATGGTACTTCTCGACCTGCAGGGTCTTGAGGCTCCCGCGGCCAGCGACGTGGCCAGCGGCGGCAGCACGCTCACCGTTCTCTCATGCCACTCCGGGCATCCCAGCAACCTCAGTGTCGCACTCTGCCACTGATCGCGTGATCTCGGTCCCCGTGCCGTAGGAGTCGGCGCGGGGACACCACGAACTCTACCCGTGAGGAGGCGCGCGGTGCGGGCAGGTGACCGGCTGCTGACCGGCACGATACGGCGCGGCGGCCCCTGGCCGGCCGTGCTGGCGGTCACGGCGGTCGCGGGCGCGGCCGGCGAGCTGGCCGTTCCCTACCTCATCGGCCGCACCGTGGACGTCCTCGTCTCGCGCCAGCCAGGAAGCACTCCCTGGCTGGCGCTTTGCGTGGCCGTCATCGCCGTCGTCATGCTCTGCGAGAGCATCGGCGTCTGGGCCCGCGGCGCGAGCAGCGCCCACGCGGCGGCCAGGCTGCGGCTCGGCGTCCTGCGCCACGTGCTCGGCACCGGTCACGCGGCCGTCCGCCGCTTTCCCGAAGGCGAGCTCGTCACCCGGGCGGGACTGAACGCCGAGGAGGCGGGCCGGGCGCCTGAGACGGTGACCAGCGCGCTCGCCCTGCTGGTGCCCACGGCGGGCGCGCTGGTCGCGCTCACGCTGATCGCGCCCGTGCTGACGCTGACGCTCGGCGTGGGCATCGTCGTCATCCTCTTCGCGCTGCGCGCCTTCCTCCGTGCGACGACCGTGATCGCCGGTGGGTACCAGGAGGTACAGGGCGAGATCGCCGCGCGGCTGGTGGCCGCCATGGACGGCGCCCGCACGATCGCCGCGGCCGGGACCGCCGCCCAGGAGGCGCGGCGCGTGCTGGCGCCGCTGCCCAGGCTGCGCGCGCACGGCCTGGCCCTGTGGCGGGCCAACGCGGGGGCCGCGATCCAGGCGGGCGTGGTGGTGCCGCTGCTGGAGGTGGTGGTGCTGATCGCCGGCGGGTTCATGCTCGCCGCGGGAGACCTGACGATCGGCGAGCTGTACGCCGCCGCCCGCTACGCCGTGCTCGGCGCGGCCCTGAGCACGGCGCTCGGCCATGTCGGCGGCCTGGCCAGGGCACGGGCCGCGGCGGAACGGGTCGCCGAGGTCCTCGCCATGACCCCGGTCGCGCACGGCACGCGGACGCTCCCGCCCGGTCCTGGGACGGTCGAGTTCCGCGACGTGACCGCGAACGGCCTGGCCGTCGGCGACCTGACGCTGCCCGGCGGCTCCGTGACGGCCGTGGTGGGGCGGTCGGGCTCCGGCAAGTCCCTGCTGGCCGCGCTGGCGGGCCGGCTGGCCGACCCGGAGCGCGGGACGGTCCTGCTCGACGGCGTCCCGCTGGGCGAACTGACGCGCGCGGAGCTGCGCCGCGCCATCGGGTACGCCTTCGAACGCCCGGTGCTGGTCGGCGAGACCGTCGGAGAATCGATCGCAGCGGCGGACACGGCCGGACCGATCGCAGCGGGGGATGCGGCCGGACCGATCGCAGCGGCGGACACGGCCGGACCGATCGCGGCGGGGGATGCGGCCGACTCGATGGGAGCGGCGGATGTGGCCGGCGCCGCCGGGGCGGCGTGCGCGGACGCGTTCATCCGGCGGCTGCCCCTCGGCTACGGCACGCCGCTGCAGGACGCGCCGATGTCCGGCGGCGAGCGGCAGCGGATCGGCCTGGCCAGGGCCTTCGCCCAAGGAGAGCGGCTGCTGGTGCTCGACGACGCCACCTCCAGCCTCGACACCGTCACAGAACGCCAGGTCGGCCAGGCACTCACCGCCGATCACGGAGGCCGCACCCGGCTGATCGCGGCGCACAGGCTCGCCACCGCCGCCCGCGCCGACCAGGTCGTCTGGCTCGCGGACGGGGAAGTGCGCGGCCGGGGGCCGCACCACACGCTGTGGCAGGACCCCGCCTACCGCGCGGTTTTCCAGGGGGAGACATGAGCGCATCGGGCCGGGAACGGGACGGGATCGGGTTCTGGCGGGCGTTGCGGCGCAGGCCGCGCGTCCTCGTCAGGATCGGCCTCTGGTCGGTGCTGGAGGCGGGCCCCGCGTTCCTCGTCGGGCACGCGATCGCGCGGGCCATCGAGGACGGGTTCGCCCAAGGGGAGCCGCTCGTGGGGCTGGGCTGGCTGGCGGCGCTGGCCGTCACGTGGCTGGCCGCCGCGGTGGCCGCGCGCCAGGTCGTGCTGGCCGTGGCGGCGGTGGCCGAGCCGTTCCGCGACGACCTGCTGACCCACGTCGTCGAAGGGGCGCTGCGGCGCGAGCCGTCCACGCGCATCGACAGCGCCGCGGTGGCCAGGGCAGGGCTCCAGGTGGAGCTGGCCAGGGACGCCTTCGCGGCGGTGGTCACGACCGTGCGCGGGTTCGTGTTCACGGTGATCAGCGTGCTGCTGGGGCTGCTGACGCTGGCCCCGCTGCTGCTCGTGCTGGTGCTGCCGCCGTTCGTGGCCGGGCTCGGGCTGTTCCTGGCGTCGCTGCCCGCGCTGGCGCGGCGGCAGCGGGCGTTCCTGATGGCCGACGAGCATCTGACCGAGTCGATGACGGCCATGGCGGGCGGCCTGCGCGACATCGAGGCGTGCGGCCTGGAGGAACGCGTCGCGTCCAGGCTCGGGCGGCAGGCCGGCGAGCAGGCCGCCGCCGCGCGGGCGCTGGCCGGGGTGACCGCCGTCCGCACCGCCGCACTCGCCGTGGGCGGCTGGCTGCCCGTCGTCCTCGTGCTGGCGGGCACTCCGTGGCTGATGAGCGGCGGACTCGGGGCGGGGGTGGTGGTCGGCGCGCTCGCGTACGTCACCCAGTCCCTCGCACCCGCGCTCGGCGGCCTGGTGCAGGGGCTCGGCGTGAGCGGCGTCCGGCTCGCCGCCACGCTGGGGCGGATCGCGGGCGCGGTCCCGGCGCCCGCGCCGTCCCGGCCCAGGATCCGGCCCTTCTCCTGCGACGTGCGGCTCGACGGCGTCACCTTCGCGTACGGGCCGCACTCCGCGCCCGTCCTCGACCGCCTCGACCTCGCGGTCCCCGAGGGCGACCACCTGGCGGTGGTGGGGCCGAGCGGCGCGGGCAAGTCCACGCTGGCCGCGCTCATCAGCGGCATGCTCCGGCCCCAGAGCGGTGCGGCGCTGGTCGGGGGCATCCCCGCCGACCGGCTCGACCCCGCCGTCCGCGTGCTGATCCCCCAGGAGGCGTACGTCTTCCGCGGCACGCTCATGGAGAACCTCGCCTACCTCCGGGAGGACGCGCCGGCCACCGCGCTGGACGAGGCCGTCGCGGCACTCGGCGCCGGGGAGCTGGTGGCCGAGCTGGGCGGGTACGCGGCCGTCGTCGAGCCGGTGGCCCTGTCGGCCGGGCAGCGCCAGCTCATCGCCCTCGTACGCGCCTACCTCGCCCCCGCGCCCCTCGTCGTCCTGGACGAGGCCACATGCCACCTCGACCCCGCCGCGGAGGCGCGGGCGGAGAGCGCGTTCGCGCGTCGCGGCGGCACGCTCATCGTGGTCGCGCACCGCCTGACCTCCGCGCTGCGCGCCCGCCGCATCCTGCTCATGGACGGCCCCACCGTCACCATCGGCACCCACGACGAGCTGGTCAGGACCTCGCCCTTGTACGCGGACCTGGCCGGCCACTGGCACCCGGAGCCCGTGTCATGAAATTTCCAGACAGCTATCCGCTCGCCGAACGCCTTCCCCTCACCGCCCATCACCACGGCCACGCGATCGACGACCCCTACCGCTGGCTGGAGGACCCCCTCGACCCCCGCACGGAGACCTGGCTGACCGCCCAGGACCAGCTCTGGCGCGACCACGCCGCCAAGCTGCCCGGGCGGGAGCGGTTCCTGGCCCGGCTCACCGAGCTCAGCGACACCGGGCTGGTCACCCCGCCCGTGTGGCGCGGCAGCAGGCGCTTCCACCTGTGGCAGTCCACCTCCCAGGAGCACCCGGTCCTCTACTGCGACGACCGCGTGGTCCTGGACCCCATGGACCTCGACCCCACGGGGCTCACCACGCTGGACGACTGGCAGCCCGACCTGGAAGGGCGGCGCCTGGCGTACCAGATCTCCAGGAGCGGCGACGAGCAGGCGGACCTCTACGTCAGGGACATCGCCACCGGGACCGTCGTCGACGGGCCCATCGGCGGCTGCCGGTACTCCGCGGTGGCCTGGCTGCCCGGCGGCGAGGCGTTCTACTACGTGCGCTTCCGTGCGGGTGTGCACCTGCACAGGATCGGCGAGGCGGCCGACGTGCCGGTGTTCACCAGGGGCCCGATCTCGTACGGCGTCCAGATCAGCGCGGACGGCCGCTGGCTCACGATCGCGGCCGGCACCGGATCGGGCACGTCCCTCTGGCTGGCCGACGTGACCGGCGATCCGGCGGAGCTCAGCCCGCGTCCCGTGCAGGACGGGGCGCACGCCAGGACGGCGGGTGCGGTGGCCTGCGACGGACGCCTGTACCTGCTCACGGACCGGGACGCCCCGAGACGCCGGCTCTGCGTGGCCGATCCCGAGGCGCCCGACGTCTGGCGGGAGCTGGTGCCCGAGGACGAGGAGGCGGTCCTGGGCGCGTTCACGGTGCTCGACGGCGACCGGCTCCTCGTCTCCAGGACGCGCCACGCGGTCGGCGAGATCGCCGTGCACCACAGCCGCACGGGGGAGCGGCTGGGCACCGTGCCGCTGCCGGGCAGCGGCACGATCGCCGCGCTCACCTCACGCCCCGAGGCCGGTTCCGAGGCGTGGTTCGCCTACACCGACGCGGTCACGCCCGTGGAGATCTGGCGCTACGACGCCCGTACGGACGCCACCACCCCCTGGTCGGCCGCGCCGGGCCGGGTCTGGCTGCCCGACGCGCGCAGCCACCACGTCGAGTACGACTCGGCCGACGGCACCCGCGTCCGCATGGTCGTCGTCGCGCTGCCGTCGGACGGCGGCCCCCGGCCGGCGATACTCAGCGGGTACGGCGGCTTCGGCATCCCCCTCACCCCCGGCTACGCCGCGGACTCCCTGGCCTGGGTCGAGTCCGGCGGTGTGCTGGCCATCGCCAACCTGCGGGGCGGCGGCGAGGAGGGCGAGTCCTGGCACCGGGACGGCATGCTGGATCGCAAGCAGAACGTGTTCGACGACTTCGTGGCGGCGGCGGAGAAGCTGATCGCCGACGGCTGGACGACCCCGGAGCAGCTCGGCATCTGGGGCGAGTCGAACGGCGGCCTGCTCGTCGGCGCGGCGATCACCCAGCGGCCCGACCTGTTCGCCGCCGCGGTGTGCTCGGCCGGGCTGCTCGACATGGCCCGCTACCACCACAGCGGCCTCGGCCCCGCCTGGACCGGCGAGTACGGCGACCCCGATGACCCCGAGCAGCTCGGCTGGCTGCTGGCCTACTCGCCCTACCACCACGTCGCCAAGGGCACGGACTATCCGGCGACGCTCTTCACCGTCTCGGCGGAGGACACGCGGGTGGATCCGATGCACGCGCGCAAGATGTGCGCCGCGCTCCAGTGGGCCACCGGCAGCGACCGGACGGTGCTGCTCAGGCATGAGCCGGACGTGGGGCACGGCGCCCGGGCGGTCAGCCGCTCGGTCGGGCTGGCCGCCGACGTCCTGGCCTTCCTGGCCGCGCACACGTCCTGACGCCCCGGATGGGCCGGGCTCAGATCCAGCCGGACTCCCTGGCGATGCGGATCGCGTCGATCCTGCTGCGCGCCCCGAGCTTGGCCGTGGTCCGGCACAGATAGTTCCGTACGGTCCCCTCGGCCAGGTACAGCGCCGCCGCGATCTCCCCGATCGACGCCCCGCCGGCCGCGGCGCCGATCACGTCCAGCTCGCGCTGCGTCAGCGGCGCCTCGGCGGGCCGCATGGCCGCGATCGCCAGCTCCGAGTCGATGACCCGCTCGCCCTCGGCCACCCTGCGGATGCCGTCGGCCAGCTGGCCGGGCGGCGCGTCCTTGGCCATGAAGCCGCGCACGTGCACGTCGAGCGCCCGCTTGAGCAGGCCGGGCGTGCCCACGCCGGTCAGGATGAGCACCCCGCAGTCAGGCAGCTTCTCGTGCAGCTCGCCGGCCGCGGTGAGACCGTCCTTGCCGGGCAGCGCGATGTCGATCACCGCGACGTCGGGGCGGCAGGCGTGCGCCGCGGCCAGGATGCGGTCGCCGCGTTCGACCTCGGCGACGACCTCGATGTCCTCCTCATAGGCCAGCAGCGCCACGAGCGCCCCGCGTACCAGGTGCATGTCCTCAGCGAGCAACGTTCGAATCACCGTGCGCGTCCTTGCGGTCGACGGGCTTGCAACGTCTGCGGGCCCCCCAATCCTGACCTATTGACCGGGTGGTGAAAAGTCCTTGTATAGAGGCGTCAGACAAAAGGTGTCGCTATCGCCCGCTTATTTGGGGGGATGCTTACGACCATGGATCCTCGCGTGCGGCCCCTTCCCCCGGAAGAGTGGGACGACTTCACGAAGGCCAACCCCTACAACGTGTTCGCCACGCTGGCCCGCCATCCACGGCTCTACCGGGCCTGGCTGCGGTTCGGCGGGGTGCTGCTCGACGGCACGCTGCCGGCCCGCGACCGTGAGCTGGCCATCCTGCGGACGGCGTACCACACCGACAGCGCGTACGAGTGGGCCCAGCACACCCGCCTGGCCCGCGAGGCGGGCCTGTCCGACATGGAGATCGAGTCGGTACGCCAGCTCGACGCCCTCTGGTCGGTCGAGGACCGACTCGTGCTCCAGGTGGCCGACGACCTCCACTACGCCGGCGACCTGACCGACGCCACGTGGGCGGCGCTCTGCGACCGCTACGACGAGGTGGGCAGGATCGAGCTCGTCATGCTCGTGGCCCACTACGGCATGCTGGCGCTCGTGCTCAGGACGCTCAGAGTGGAGATCGAGGAGTGATCATCGTGACGCCCGGCACCGAGCCGATCGAGGCCAGCGCCTTGCCGGCGTCGGCGAGCCCGATCGTGCGGGTGACGAGCTGGTCGGGGTGCAGGATCCCGGCCCTGATCATCTCCAGCATCGGCGCATAGGCGTGCGCGGCCATGCCGTGGCTGCCGAGCAGCCGTAGCTCGTAGCCGATCACCCGGTCCATCGGCACGGGTGTGGGCCCGCCGGGGAGCAGGCCGACCTGGACGTGACGGCCCAGGCGGCGCAGGCTCTCGATGGAGGCGGCGCACGTCTGGGGGCTGCCCAGCGCGTCGATCGAGACGTGTGCGCCCCCTCTGGTCAGCTCCCTGACCTGGGCCGCCGCGTCGCCGGCCGAGCCGTTGACGAAGTGCGTGGCCCCGGCCAGCTCGGCCAGGTGCAGCGCGTCGCTGCTGATGTCCACGGCCACCACCCGGGCGCCCGCCGCCGTCGCGATCATCACGGCCGACAGGCCCACGCCGCCGCAGCCGTGCACCGCCACCCACTCGCCCGGCCGTACCCGGCCCACCCGCACCACGGCGCGGAAGGCGGTGGAGAAGCGGCAGCCGAGCCCGGCCGCCGTGGCGTAGGCCATGTCCTCGGGGATCGCGATCAGGTTGACGTCGGCGTGGTCGATGGCGACGTACTCGGCGAAGGAGCCCCAGTGGGTGAAGCCCGGCTGGGTCTGGCGCTCGCACACCTGCTGGTCGCCGGTGGCGCAGGACGGGCAGGAGCCGCAGGCGCAGATGAACGGGACGGTGACGCGCGCGCCTGGCAGCCAGCCGCGCACATCGGAGCCGACGGACTCGACCACCCCCGCCAGCTCGTGCCCCGGCACGTGCGGCAGGACCTTGATGTCGGAGTCGTGTCCCTGCCAGCCGTGCCAGTCGGAGCGGCAAAGCCCCGTAGCCTCGACTCTGATCACCGCTCCGTGCTGGGCGGGTGAAGGGTCGGGCAGCTCGCGCACGTCGAGCTCTCCACCGAAGATGTCAAAGGCAACCGCTCGCATCTCATGAGCTTAGGGTCAATTGCCGCAGCTCGCGCAAGGCTTGGTGCGAGGGTGACCCAGGTTCTGTGGTGTACAGGACGAGACGGAGATCGTCGCGGTCGGGAACCGCCATGACCTGGCAGATCGCGTCGATCAAGCCGACCACCGGATGCGTGATCCGCTTGCGCTGCTCCCTGCGCACCTGGACCTCGTGTCTGTCCCACAGCTCGGCGAACTCGCGGCTCAGCCCGCGCATCTCCGTGACCAGCGCCTGGAGCTGCTGGTCGTCGGGGTAGCGGCCGGCCGCGGCGCGCAGGTCGGCGACCGAGGCGCGGGCGAAGCGGCCCTTCTCCTCGTCGGTGAGATGCTCGGCGATGTCGGGGGACATGAACACCCAGCGGATGACGTTGCGCTGGTCAGGGGGCTGGCTGTCGAGGTCGCCCATCAGGGCGCCGGCCACCGGGTTCCAGGCGCGGATGTCGTACCTGGCGTCCAGCACGTAGGCGGGCACCTCCTCCAGGAACGCGATCAGGTGCAGCAGGCTGCCGGGCACGTCCTCCCTGATCCGCGGCGCGTCGAGCTGCTGCCCCGCCAGGTGGAAGAGGTGGGCGCGCTCGTCCTGGCTCAGCATCAGGGCCCTGGACAGCGCGCCGAGCACCTGCCTGGAGGGATGCGGGCCCCTGGCCTGCTCCAGCCGGATGTAGTAGTCGATCGACATGCCGGCCAGCTGCGCCACCTCCTGCCTGCGCAGGCCCGGCGTGCGACGGCGCTCCCCGTTCGGCAGGCCCACCTCGGCCGGGGTGACGCGGGCGCGCCAGCTGCGCAGAAAATCGGCAAGTTCGTCGCGGTTCATGCCTCCATCATCGGTGACCTGCGGCGATGATGGGCGACGGGTGGGTGGTACTGCCGATCCCAGCCTTTGCAGGTCTCTCCCGGACCTGCCGTCACCTGGGCGAACGTGGTCCCCATGACGAAGATTGCCCTCATCACGGGCGCCAACAAGGGAATCGGCTTCGAGATCGCGCGGCTGCTCGCCGAGCAGGGCGTCACCGCGATCATCGGGGCGCGCGACGAGGAGCGCGGGCGGGCCGCCGGTGAGAAGCTCGGGCTGCCGTACGTGCGGATCGACGTGACGGACGAGGCCGTCGTGGCCGCCGCGGCCAAGTGGATCGAGCAGGAGTACGGCCGGCTGGACATCCTGGTCAACAACGCCGGGATCGCCGGCAGCCTGTCCGCGCCCGCGCCCAGCGGCACGCCGGCGCAGGCGCTCCGGGAGGTCTACGAGACGAACGTGTTCGGCGTGGTCACCGTGACCAACGCGATGCTGCCGCTGCTGCGCGCCTCCGAGGCCGGCCGGATCGTGAACATGTCCAGCGAGCTCGGCTCGCTGACCCTCGCGATGGACCGGAGCACCCCCTACTGGGACGCCAACTACATCACCTACAACTCCTCCAAGTCGGCGCTCAACATGATCACCGTCAGCTACGCCAAGGAGCTGATGGACACCCCGATCAAGGTGAACGCCGCCAACCCCGGCTACTGCGCCACCGACCTCAACCACCACACCGGATTCCGCACGGCCGAGCAGGGGGCGGCGATCGCCGTACGGCTCGCGACGATCGGCGCGGACGGCCCGACCGGTGGCTACCTGGAGGATGCGGGCGACCTCCCCTGGTGAGGTGTCAAGGCTGACAAAAAGGACAGAAGGTGGTGATGGGACGAGATCTCGATAAAGAGCGCTTTACCGAAGCGGAGTACGCCCGCTTCGGTGAGCGCATCCAGGAGCAGCTCGCGGTCCTGCGCGAGTTGCTCGATACCCCCGGCTTCGGGCAGGGTCCGGCCACGATCGGCGCGGAGCTGGAGCTGTTCCTCATCGACGAGCAGGGCCGGCCGCTGCCGCACAACAGCCAGGTGCAGGAGACGCTGGACGACCCCCGCGTCGTCCTGGAGCTGGGCCGCTTCAACATCGAGGTCAACCTGACCCCGACGCCGCTGGCGGGCAACCCCTTCGAGGTGATGAGCGCGGAGGTGCAGGAGACGATCACCAAGGTGGACGCCGCCGTCGAGGGCGGCGGCGCGCTGCCCATCGGCATCCTGCCCACGCTCAGCACCGAGGACTTCACGCTGGGCGCCATCAGTGACCAGAACCGCTACCGGGCCATGAGCAGGGGCATCAGGCGGCTCCGGCTCGAACCGTTCCTGGTCAAGATCGACGACCTGGAGCTGTCCGTGGAGGACGTGATCCTCGAGAGCGCCAACACCTCCTGGCAGGTGCACATCCGCACGCCGCCCGAGCGGTTCGCCCGCCTGTTCAACGCCGCCCAGCTCGCCATCGGCCCGGTGCTGGCCGCCTGCGGGAACTCGCCGTTCTTCCTGGGCAGGCAGCTCTGGGAGGAGACGCGGATCGCGCTGATGGAGGAGGCCGCCGACGACCGGGACGTGCAGCGGCGCGAGCGCAGGGACGGGCGCGTCACGTTCGGCTCGGACTGGGTGCGGGAGGGCGCGTACGAGCTGTTCGAGCGGTACGTACGGGACTACGACCCCGTCATGCCGGATATGTCGGACGACGCCGAGCGGCACGAGGTGCCGGAGCTGCGGCTGCACCAGGGCACGATCTGGCAGTGGAACCGGCCCGTCTACGACCCGGCCGACGGCGGTCACCTGCGGATCGAGATGCGCGCGCTGCCGGCGGGGCCTTCGTGCGCGGACATGGCGGCGAACACGGCGTTCCTCCTCGGGCTCACGCTGTCGCAGGCCGAGCGGGACCTGACGGGCTACAAGTTCGCGGAGGCGTACCAGAACTTCTACCGGGCGGCCATGCAGGGACTCGACGCCAAGCTCTCCTGGCCGGGGCTCGACGGCGAGTTCGAGGCGGCGGACCTGGTGCTGCGCCTGCTGCCCGAGGCGCGCGCCGGGCTGCTCGCCGCCGGGGTGGCGGCGAACGACGCCGACCGCGCGCTGGACGTGATCGCGCAGCGCACCCGGCTGCGCCGCACCGGCGCGGTGTGGCAGCGCGAGGCGCTGGCGCGCTACGACGGGGACCGGGAGCGGCTGGTACGCGAATACCGCGAACGGGCATTGTCGGGGCTGCCGGTTCATTTGTGGGATTGATCGCCAACATAGGCCGCACGCGATCCGTCAAAATAGAGTCAAGAGACGGAAAAGCGAGGGACAAATGGCGGCAACGGGGATGGTTCCGACAGACAAGGCCCCCTATGCCTTGCGGCAGGAGACGGGCGACCTGGCCGAAGGGGCGGCCAAGCTGGCGGGCGAGATCGGCGCCACGGGGGTCGAGGCCCTGCTGGCGAGCGCCAACAGGAACCTGCGGAGCAAGGGGGCGGCCGGCGCGCTCGGGTCCATGAAGCCGAAGCCGTCCGAGTGGTACGCCTTCGACGACAGGGACCAGGACACCACCGACTGGTATCCGCAGGGCCTGACCTGCGGGGAGGACTCCGGCTCCATCGGCGTGCCGGTGTTCATGGTGAGCTGGTACTTCAAGCCGGGGGCGGGCGAGCGCGGGATCCGGGTGTCCTTCGCGAGCCCCAAGTCGCTGAAGTACCAGCACGCGCTGCTGGTCGAGGCCAAGCCGGACGGCTCGTACGGGCCGATCAACATTCACGCGGGCGGCATCGCGGCATACGGCGACCTGCTCTACGTGGCCGACACCGAGAAGGGCCTGCGCGTCTTCGACCTCGGCAACCTGCTCGACCTGCGCACCGCCCAGAACGACCTGGGCGACGCCAAGCGGATCGGCCGGCACGGGCGCAAGTTCCACGCGTTCGGCTACCGCTACGTGGTCCCGCAGACCGACCTCTGGCGGGTCGTGCAGGCCGGGCCGCACTTCTCGTTCGTGTCGATCGACCGCAGCGGCGGGACGCCCCAGCTGATCACCGGCGAATACCGGGAGAAGAGTCCCGGCGGATGGGTGGGCCGCTGGGATCTGCCGTTCGCCGGCGGCGAGCCCAGCGACGCCTTCGTGCTGGGACACCCCAAGATCCAGGGGGCGGTCTCGCGGGGCGGCACGTGGTACCTGAGCCAGGCCACCGACTCCACCGCCAACGGCAAGTTGCTCGTCCACGCCGGTGACACGCTGCAGACCAGGCCGTTCCCGATCGGGCCCGAGGACCTGACCGTGCAGGGCGGCAAGCTGTGGAGCGTCACCGAGTTCAAGGACAAGCGAGTGATCTTCGGCGTCGCGCTCTGACCTTCTCGGCGCGTGCTCAGTCCTTGAGATGCAGGAAGAGGACCTCGCGGTAGCGGCGGTCGAAGTCGTCGTACCGGGCCCGTAGCTCCGTCCCCGGCCACCCGGCCGGGAGCAGCTCGTCCGGCAGCAGCGGGTCGGCGAGCAGGTGGCGCAGCACGGCGGCCGACACGAGGAAGCCCTCCGCCAGCCCGTCCGCGCGATCCAGCGCCCGCTCCAGCCGGTGCGCCTCGGCGGCCCAGCCGTCGAGGTCCCACAGCATGTCCGTGGGGTCCCCGTGCGGGCGGCCGTCGATCAGCGTGCACTGCGCGGTGACGATCTCCGGCCATGCGCGCACCAGGTTGGCCGGGCGCAGCCAGGTGCCCTCGCGCAGCTCGGCCAGGCGCAGCATGGTCATCGCCTGCCTCAGCGCGGCCCGGTCGGCGGGCGCGCGCCGCTCCGCGGTGACCACCGCCACCTCCCACGTGCCGTCCCACGGCTTCGTGTGCGGGTCGCGGCTCTCGTCCTGCCTGGTCTGGCGCTCGACGAGCCGCTCCGACAGCGTGTAGCGGCCGCCCGACTGCAGCAGGTCGCCGGCCGCGACCATCCGTGACAATGCCACGCGAACGGTGCCCTCGGCGATCCCGAACAGCGCGCCGATGCGCACCAGGTGGCGGGCCGACAGGCGGGGCGGGTGGCTGCCCAGCAGTGCGCTCAGCACGGCCGATCTGGCACTGAGACCATTACGCTCTTCCATCGCGTGTTGAGTATATGTAACACTCGCGAGTATGGGGCGCTATCTCATCGAACCTTTCGACCGCAGTGACCGTTACGCCACCGAGCGCTATCAGGGCGCGGCCGGGCGTAACTGGTGGCGCTGCGATCCCACGCTGCGACTTCTCATGCGGCGCCACCTGGGCGAGGGCTTCGCCTGGGCGGAGCCGTACCTGGACAAGCTCGGCGCGCTGATGGGCGGCCTGGTGGCCGAGTGCGCCGAGGAGACCGACCGCAACCCGCCGCGACTGGAGAAGTACGACAAGTGGGGCAGGGACGTCAGCGAGGTCGTCATGCCGCCGTCGTTCCACGCCGCCAGGCGGGCGCTCATGGAGAACAACTTCACCTCGCCCTCCTTCGCCGGCCAGGCCCGCGCGAACGGGGCGAACCCGGCCGCGCTCGCGGCGGCGTGGACGTACCTGCTCGATCAGGCCGACGTCGGGATGGGCTGCGCGCTCGGCACGGGCGGTGACATGGTGGTCTCCCTGGCGGAGAAGTACGCGCCCGAGGACGTACGCGATCGGGTGCGGGAGATCTTCGCCAACGGGTTCTACTCCGGCGAGGCCGCTCAGATGTTCACCGAGCGGACCGGCGGCTCCGACCTGGCGGCGCTGGAGGCCGCGGCGGTGCCCGACGGCGAGTCGTGGCTGCTGTCCGGGTTCAAGTGGTTCGCCTCCAACGCCAACGGGTCGGCGTTCGTGGTGCTCGCCCGGCTCCCTGACGGGGCCGTGGCCCCGTTCCTGGTGCTCTGGGAGCGGCGGGACGGCACCCGCAACGGCGTACGGATCCGGCGGCTCAAGGACAAGCTCGGCACCAGGTCCGTCGCGTCGGCCGAGGTCGAGTTCGCGCAGGCGGAGGCGTTCCTGCTGGCCGGCCAGGGATCCGGCTCGGGGCTCGGCACCATGATGAAGCTCACCAACGCCTCCAGGCTGGGCGTGGCCATGATGGGCGTCGGCGTGGCCAGGCGCGCGCTGGTGGAGTCGATCTGCTACGCCGGGGCCCGCGAGGCGTTCGGGCGGCCGCTCATCGAGCAGCCCCTGATGCGCCGCAAGCTGAGCGAGCTGATCGTCGAGGTCGAGGCCGCGCAGGCGATGGTGTTCGACGGGCTCGTGGGCCCGCGGCTGCGCCTCGCGCCCGCCCTGATCAAGCTGCGGGCCGCCCGGCTCGGGGTGACGGCGGCCAGCGACGCGATCGAGGTGCACGGCGGCAACGGCTACATCGAGCAGTGGCCCGTGGCCAGGCTCCTGCGCGACGCCCAGGTCAACCCGATCTGGGAGGGCGGGGACAACATTCTCTGCCTCGATGTACGGCGAGCGATGCTCCGCGAGAACGCCCACGAGCATTTCCTCGATCGATTGGCCGCTGCTGTCGACCAGGCTCCGTCGAGCGATTCGGCCACGGCCGACCTCGTCCGCGGCCGGATCGACGACCTCCGCAAGGCGATCACCGTCTGGTCTGGACTCGACCCGGTTACCGCCGAGGCGAGGCTGTTTCCGCTGGCCCAGCTCATGGCGGACGTCTACTCGGCGGCTCTGCTGGTTGAGCAGGCGGGCTGGGAAGAGCGCTCCGAGTACGGTTCCCGCAAGGCCCTGGTGGCCCGGCTCTACGTCGAAGCGCACCTCGTGGATCATGGTCCACTGCGTGGCATCGACCGTCCCTCGGAGGAGCTGGAGCGCTTCGACGATCTTCTCTCGGGCGCGTTCATCGCCTGATATTGGATCATCAAATCCGCCGCTGTTCCGCCAGAGAGATGAAGCGGTGTGGATGTGGGGCGCAGACCGGAGGGAGTTCGACTACTCAGGGTCACGATCTATGGGGAGTGGCCCAGGTAGCACTCGTCTCCCGACCAGAGGCTACGCCGCATCTGGCAGGTCGGGCGGTTGCGTTCCAGGCAGGGATTGCAGAACAGCATCAATACGCATGGCATCCTGGCGAAACGCCCTCGCAAGTTCCTCGTTTAACTCCTGGCGTTCGTTAGTGCTGCGGGTCCATTCGTTGAGCTGGATGTGATCGGCGACGCGATGCAACACGTAGCGAGCGTGATACAGGACCGAGGCAGGGACCCCTACGTCCGGCCATGGTGGGGGCGAACTACGGGGCGGAAGGACTGCGCCCTTGGTAGTGGAGCAGCTCGCCAATGAGGCGATGCTCAGCAATACCAGGAGAGTCGCATGCCGTCTCATAGCCGGGCGAGCCACCGTAATCACCCCATATTTGACTCTGAGGAGTCAGCCGTGTGCATGGGGAGAGTAAGTCGGGAGTCGGACAAAGTGCAAGGGGGTGGGTAGCCCTGACCAGTATGTATTTCAGAACGTAACCAAACTCTCTAGAGAGCAGGCTTAAAGGCGTGACTTTTAGGGTGGTTAATGCTTAATTGCTCGGTTTGATGCTTTGGGGATTATCGGAGGCGTGAGCGGGCATCCATTGGATAACCGCAGATGGAGAGATGTTTATCAATCTTTGAATGGCGGTACTCCTGGCTCGCATACGCTCCGTAGCCACCGGGAGGCCGGATGACCGAGGACAGCGCGGTCTCGCCGTACGAGGACGATGACCCCACGGTGGGGCTCCCACGACCGAGCACGATCGACCGGCTCTCGCCCGAGATGTTGCTGCGCGGGAAGCGGCACGCTCCGTCTGACGGATGGCGGCGCCTCGTCTACCGCTCGACCGGAGGGCTGATCCATCCGGGGGAGTCCCCGAAGGCGCTGCGGCAACGGGACCTCAAGGGGCGGGTGATGGCGCCCGTTTCCGACGGCCACCACCGCATCGCCGTCCTGAGCTTGAAGGGCGGCGTCGGGAAGACCACGACCACGGTCGGGCTCGGCGCCACGTTGGCCACCATCCGCGGCGACAGAGTGATCGCGGTGGACGCGAACCCGGACAGAGGCACCCTCTCCGACCGGGTCAGGGTCGAGACCGCCGCCACGGTCCGCGAACTGCTGACCGAGCTGCGGACCTTCTCCAATCCCCGCTATGCCGACGTGCGAGCCTTCACCTCCCAATCGCTGTCCAACCGGCTGGAGATCCTTGCGTCCGCGCGGGACCCCGCTGTCTCCGAGGCGTTCAGCGCGGACGACTACCGCGAGGTGGCCCGGCTGCTGGAGCAGTACTACTCGATCAGCATCACCGACTGCGGCACCGGGCTCCTGCACTCGGCGATGTCGAGCATCCTCGTGCTGTCGCACCAAATCGTGCTGGTGACCTCCCCGTCGGTGGCGGCAGCCCGGTCGGCCGAGGCGACCTTGGACTGGCTGCACGCCCACGACCACTCCGACCTCGTGAAGACGGCGACCGTGGTGCTCTCCAGCGTGCGGCCGCGCAGTAAGTCGACGGTCGACCTGGACGCGTTGCGTGCCTACTTCGGGGAGCGATGCCGCGCGGTCGTCGAGATCCCCTTCGACCCGCATCTGGAGGAAGACTCCGAAGGCGACCTCGACCGGTTGACCGAGGAAACCCGGGACGCCTACCTAGTGCTCGCCGCCACCGTCGGCGACGCCTTCCCCGCCGCCGGTCGCCGCTCACTCGCGGCTTGAGGAGGAACGTGGACAACCCCATCGAGGCCCGGCAGGTACCCGAGGTTCGGCAGAACCTTGTTGAGGATCTCTTCCGCATCGGACCTGAGCAGATGCTCCGGTTCATCCGGGACCATCCGACTGACGCCCGCCTCCTTGAGGCAAGCGCCCGAGAGACGTCCGAGCTCACTGAGCAGGAGCTGGCCGCCTACCTGACCGTCGAAACGATCAAGCGCGTGCGGGATGCCGAGCTGTTCTATGTCTCCGATGCGATGACTGAAGTCGCGGTGGCTGCCGGAGCAAGCTTGCCGGCCTTTCGGCTCATGCCTGAGGATCTGCCCGCGCCGCAGGGATTCATCGTCTGGGGCAGCCCGATCGCCTGGGCCAAGAGGGACCCCCGCGAGGCGCCGGTCGTCGCGGCCTCCTGGGCTCCTGACGGGGACGCGGTAGGGGTGAGCTTCTACTACGACCACACGGAGACTGCCCTCTACACGCAAGTGATCGAGAAGGGGGGTGCGTATCTACGCGGGCACCGCAACATGTTCGGCGTTGGGCGGCTCTCGATGACCTCCGAGGCGGTGTTCACCTTCCGGGAGGAGCCCGACTGGACGGGGCTGGACTTCGGGGAGGACACTCGCCCGGAGGATATGGGCTATCTGGAGTCGTTGGGACGCACCATGATCGCCACATGGCTGCTGGCGAGCCAGGAGATCGCGACAGAAGAACGGCTCGATCCTGATCGCGGAACTCGTCGCAGGCTGGAGCGGCAGGGGGCGGTTGTCCAGCCGATCCGGCTGCTGACGTTGCGCCGCGCCCGCCGCCCGGGGAGAGCCGAGCCGTTGGGTGCCGAGCCGGGGCGAAACTACCACCATCAGTGGGTTGTCCGAGGTCACTGGCGTAACCACTGGTTTCCCTCCCGCCAGGACCACAAGCCCATCTGGATCGCGCCATACATCGCGGGACCCGAGGATGCCCCGCTGATCGGCGCAGAACGGGTCAACGTCCTTCGCAGATGAGCAGGCCGGATGGCTTTTCAGTGGACGGGCAGGAAAGGGCTGGCCGTACCGTTCCACGAAACATGGAGCGCTTCGCGCGCCCTGGTGCACGCGACGAAGAGAAGACACCGCTGCCTGAGGATGTCGCTCTCATGCTGGAGACGGTCCACGTCCTGCGGAGTGACCTCCTTCTCGAAAGGGACGGCTCTCGCCGTTACTCCCGCCACCGCCACGCATCGAAACTCCAGCCCCTTCATGGCATGCATGGACGCCAATCGGACACCTTCGACGCCGGGGCCCGGCTGGTCCTTCACCCGGACAGCAGCGATACCGGCGGCAGCAAGTCGTTCGCCGACCTTGTCCAGGAACAGATTGAACCGAGCGCAGACGGCTATCTCGTCAGCCCGGACGCCTTGACTGACCCACCCCATCACCTGCGCGACTACGGCGGTCACCTCTGTCTGCTCGTTGGGATATCCGGTGGTGTGCGGCTGCTTGCCATGCAGCAGGGAGCGGTAGCCGGTCAGGCTGTCGGGGCCTCCTCCGCCGATGTCCTCGATAGGCGAGCCATCGATAATCTTGGTTGACCAGGTGAGGATCTCTGCGGTGCTGCGGTAGTTGATCCGTAGCCGAGCGCTCCGCCCTGCCACGGCGATGCCCAAGGACCCCAGAGATACTCTGGAGTCGTAGATCCGCTGATGCGGGTCGCCCGTGATGAACAGGTCGTCAGGCCCTTCCAGAACTGCAGCCCGCAGCACGCGCCACTGTGCGGGATGCAAGTCCTGGGCCTCGTCGACGACGACGTGATCGAAACCGTGTGCCGTCAGGTCGGCGCCACCGAGCAAGCGGGTAGCTTCCGCGCAGAGCTGCAGGTGGGTGCACTTGCCCGCAGTCCGCAACTCCAGTTGGAAGGTCTCTATTGCCTCCCATAGCTGGTCGCGTTGGCGGGGGCCTAGCGGCGTGCCGCGCCCTCGTCGTTCGGCCTTCTGATATTCACCCTTGGTGACGATCCGTTGGGCGAGTACGACATGCCGGAACTCCTGCTCCAGGAACTGCTCGGTCCAGGGCAGGTTGAGCCGCTGCCGGATCCGTCTCCACAGGTGTCGTTCGTCTGTGTCGTCGACGATGTACGGCACGCGTCCGGCCAGCTTCTGGACAGTGCGGTAGGCGTAGGCGTTCACCGTGGTGACTTCCACCCTCGCGAGCTGCTCTTCGTTGTCGATCAGCAGAGCGAGGTTCTCTCGCAGCGCACCGGCGAGTGCGGTGGTGTAGGTGGTGAGCAGCACGCGGCAGTGTGGCGAGCGGGTGAGGAGGTGCTTGACCCGGTGCAGGGCCACCACTGTCTTGCCGGTCCCCGGCCCGCCCGTCACCTGGGCGGAGCCGTTGTAGGACGGTCGGTAGGCCACTCGCCTCTGGGTTGGGTGGAGGAAGATCCGCCACGCCGCGAATGGCTTGTCAAGGATCTCGGCGAGTTCGCCCGGGCCGGTGACCAGAGTGATGCGGCTTGAGGTGTTGGCGATGGCGATGGCGAGGCTGCCGCTGGCGTCGCCCGCGGGTACGGCGGGGCGACGCTCGGCGACGACGTCTCGGTAGACCTCCTGGGGCGAGAAGCCTTCGGCGAGGAACTGCAGAACCTCGAACTGGTCCTCGGGGAACAGGGAGCCGAATGCTTCCAGCTGCGGTTTGTCAATGATCGTCCGCACGGCACGCAGCACCTGGTCGTCTACGCCGAGGTCGCGCAGCACGGTGTCGGAGTGGCGTGCGAACAGCAGGCTGGGTGCTTCGGCTGCGGCCTTCTCCAGCGCGGGGGTGAGCTGCTCAATCGCGACGACGTTACGCACTTCCAACGCCTGCGTCGCAGAGTTGACCGTGTAGAGCCGCTTGGCTGCCCAGCCATAAGCCTCGTCGTGCGGGACGACGTTCAGCAGCAGGAAGGTCTGACTTCCGTCGTCGGGCGCGAGCACGACGCCTCGCCAGAAGTCGGTGATCCTTATGGTGCGCATCCGAGGGTCGCGTGCGTTCGTCACCGATTCCAGGTGCAGGCCTTTGTCGGCTTGCAGCCCGGCGACGCTGAGCTGCTGGAATTTTGCCATCGCCTTGCGCACCCCGGCTTTGACGGGCTTCTCCAAGGCGTCATAGCTCTCCCAGAAGCTGTTGGCGAAGGCGAGCTGCGGCACGATGGGCCTCCTGGGGTGATCGTCAGGCGTGGATCATGTGCTGAGCAGTCGGGCCAGAGCCCCTATTTCGTCGAGCAGCTCGGCGGGGGGCTGATCGAGGTCGAGCGCATGCTGGTGGATCGTTATCCCGGCGTGCCGTACCCGGTGGGCGGCGTGTGTGGCGTTGCCCTTGGCATAGACCAGATGGCCCTCGGGCAGGTTGAGCGCGGTGCAGTAGGACAGCATCTGGTAGAGGTCGGCGTCGGGGAAACCCTCGGGCTTCTCGGCCTTGTACTTGGCGTCGGCCACTGCGACCGGGATGCCGTCGCCGCTGTAGCGGACGAAGTCGGGGACGATCCTGATCTGCCGGTCCTCGTCGAGATGATGTCCGTCCTGAAGGACGCAGTGGCCACCGTCGTCGGCGAGTGCTTCGCGGAGCGCGACGGTGACGAAATCTTCGAAGACCCTGGCCATGTCGAAGAGGAAGCCGCTGACCATGACGTCGCCGGGATGATGCTCGACAGAGGAGCCGTGCAGTACGAGCTCGGCCAGGCGCAGGGCCTTGTGGTAGCGCGCGTTGAGCCGGCTGGCCCGCCACGACGGCACCTGGTGGCCCCGGTCGATCGGAGTGATCTCCGCCAATCGAACGCGGAGCCGCTGGAGCTTTCCACGCGTGTCCTTCGAGACGCGCACAGGCAACCGCAGAAGCCGTTCACAGGCCGTGCGCAGCAGCCTGTTCTCCGCGATGTCAGCGGTGAACTCGTCGTGGGCAATCTCCAGCGGGAGGAACCGGCCATGATGCTTTCGGATCTGATCGGCTTCGCGGATGCGCCCGCGGACGATGAGCGCGGTTTCCTCCGTGGGTTGGTACCCCTGGATCAACCCCTGCCGGAGAGCCTCCTCGGTTTGCACGGCGAAAAGCCGCGCCAGCACGGGCAGCAACTCCGTCTCCTCCGCCATTGGCACCTCGTCGGTGCGCCACCCCTTCGGGTTACGGCTGTAGCCGAGCAAGAACAACAGCCGGGCGATGGGTACCTTTGGCCTGATTCGGACAGTGATCACGCGACCGTCGGGCAGGGTCACCGCCGTCACTCCTACCTTGGTCCCGGCCCGTATGCGCCATTGGCCGGGAATCCAGGGATCGGGCGCCGCCTCGGCGATGCCCGAGGCGGCCAATGCCTGGCCGGTCATGTCGTCCAGCGTGAGTTGACGGGCGGGAGCATGCTCGATGAGCTCGATTGAGGTCACGGCTCGTCGGTCTCTGTCGGAGGCTCGACGGCCTTTCTCAGCTCGGTCAGCCCGTAACGCTTGGCGATGTTGATGCCTTCGCCGTAGTGGTGCTCCTCCAGCAGCGGAAGGATCTTCGTCCGCCAGGTGCGATCGAGCCCGCCCTCGCGGTACACCCCCTTCTTCATCAGGTACGACGGGCCTACCTGGAAGTCGGGATCCGCGATGCGCCGGTTGAGCTCGTCCAGCAGATCGGCGGGTTCGGAGTCCCGTCCCTCGCGCTCCAGCCAGCGGCGCAGCAGGCCGCTGGTTGGCTCTGTCCTCGGCGAGAGCTCGACGAAGGAGAAGCGCCGCCGCATGGCCGCATCCACGAGCGCAATCGAGCGGTCAGCGGTGTTCATGGTTCCGATGACGAAGAGATTGGACGGCAACGCGAAGTCGTCGCCGGAGTAGGTGAGCCGTACCGACTTGTTTCGGTACTCCAGCAGGAAGTACAGCTCGCCGAAGACCTTGGCCAGGTTGGCCCGGTTGAGCTCGTCGATGATGAGGAAATGCGGCACATGCCGGTTCCCCTCGCGGGAGGCGAGATCGGCCAGCTCGCGCAGCGGACCCGCGGTCAGCCGGAAGGCTACCTCCCGGGTCTCCTCGTCCTCCTGGGGCCGGAATCCCTCGAAGAAGTCCTCGTAAGCGTACGACGGGTGGAACTGCACCAGCTTGACCTGCTCGGGTCCGCCGCCGAGGAACTCGGCCAGCTTCAAGGCCAGGAACGTCTTGCCAGTGCCAGGCGGCCCGTACAGGACGAGCTGCCGGTCATCCCAGAGCAGGTCACGAACTTCGCGCAGCCACTCAACGTCGTGGACGAGGAGGTCGTCAGCGAGTTCCTTGGTCGGCTCCGGCAGTTCCAGCTCTCGCCGTGCGGTGAGTGCGGGGAGTTCGGCGCTCAGCTCGCCGGTGATTCCCTCGGCTTCGTCGATCAGCTCCTCGTCGCTGCGACCGAGGCCGGCCACCAGTGCATCGACCGAGGTGAGGTCGACGACGTCGTGCTGGATGGAGAGCTTCTGCTGCAACTCCTCGGGCAATTCCTCATAGGGGTAGCCGATGCTCTGCCATTCCATCGGTCGGCGCAGGTTCGATCTGCCTCCCTCGGAGGCGACCTGCTCGACGTCTCCCGTGATCTCACCGACGTAGAGGTGACCGTTGGAGATGGTGCAGACCGTGTCGCCAGGCTTCATCCGTGACAGGAAGAAGTGGAACTCCTCCACCAGCCGTGATCGCTGGCTGTAGGCGACCGACTCGTAGTCCTCGTCGACGAAGGTGCGCAGCTGGTCCTTGGTCATCCCCTGGGTCACGCCTTCGCGCAGGCGGCCCGCTGCCAGACTCACGCGTTGTTCGGACAGCCACAGCCTCTGGACGAGGTCCATTCCGGAGACGTTGGAGCCGCGGATCAACCAGACACGGTTAGGCCCGTGCCAGGACGCTTCCAGGAAGTCGGCCAGAGGATGCCCATCGGCGGTCTTCCACTCCAGAAATCCGTTGGAACTGCGGCCAACGAGAATCTCGGCTGCCGACGACGGGGAGTTGCAGACGATGTCCTCTGCGGTCTCCAGGTAGTCAGGCCAGGTCGTCGACCGGATGATCTTGCCTTCGGCGATCAGCCGCTCCCGCAGCCCGTTGGATGCGGGCATCCGTACCGGGAACGAGGGCACGACCTCTGCCCGGACAGGTGACCCGGCAAGCACCTTGAACCTCTGGCTGCCGTTAGTCCCTTTCTCGTCCAGCAGCCGTCCATGCCCAATGGGGCCGCCATGCGGCAGGCGGATACGGAATTCGGGATATTCGCCGGACATCAGGCTTCCTCCGTCACTGCACGGCTGGCGCGAGCCGGATGGCGGGGGCCGTGACCGGGCGGGGGGGTGAGCGGCGAAATGTAGGTTTCACCGTCGATGAGCGGGGTGCCGAGGTCCACGCCTGCGAGATCCATGCGGTCGTACTCGGCCAGGATGAGGTCTTTGGTGCGGTAGGTGCCGTATTTGGCAATCTCGTTGTTCTTGAGGCCGCCGGTCTCGGACTGGAAGGTTTCCAGGATGTACTCGACGTCGTCACGGGCGATGCCATAGAGGTGAAAGAAGTAGGCGTCCAGCTCGGCGCGGATCTGTGCCCGGCGGTCCTCGTCCCACTGGAAGGGCTCATCGAGGTCGCCGAGGTCACGGGCAAGCCCGCTCATGTCGTAAGCGGTATAGACGAGTTCCAGGACGCGCGTGGTGGTGAAGCAGGTGTGGGGCTCCAGCATCTGCGGTGTAGGGACGGGAAGCTGCTTCCAGATCATCAGGCCCAGATGGATGCCACCCACCTTCTGCCTGCTGACGAAGTCGAAGACGAGCGAACTCTGCGCAGCGATGAGCGCGGCAACTACGCGAGGGGTGGTACGGGGAAGCATCAGCAAGATGGTATTGCCTACCGCAGAGAGAGGGAGGAACAACGGAACGGCGGTGCGCTCATTGGTTGCCGAGGTCACATCGCACCAGCCGCAGAGCCAGTCTCGCCCCCACTTCAGTTCCTCCAGACGAACAGCTACCCCTGGGATCTTGACTTCCTTCTTCTTTCTCACGGTCGGGATTAGTCCACGATGTGTAATCCAGTTCAACGGCATCGCGAGCCGCGACGGATCCTGAACTTCGTTTACGGACAGGTAGCGCGGTTGGTTTTGGCGGTTGACTGCAGTCTCGCTCTTGACGACGTCGGCAGCTCGATGATTGAAGTACGTGACCATCTTGGCCTCGTATACCGGCAACATCCCCTCCTCGCCCCGAAGGAAGACGTTGTCTCGCAACATCCAACCCTCTGCCTCGGCTCTCTCTCTGGAACGGAACAGGTCGGAGTCATCAGTCAAGTCGAAGTGGCGCGTGAAATCGATGGGCCATGCATTGATGTGCTGCTTTGTCTCATTCCACAGCACAGGGAGTCGGCGGTAGATTCCCAATGCCAGATCAGCGTCCCGACGCGTACGAAAAACTGGCACGTTGCCAGTGTTGGGATTGATGAGCGCGATTTCGTCCGGAGTGAGCTCGAAAATCCGCTCTGTGTCGTCGAGGTCGACGGCCTCCCGAAGGAAGAACGCATATTTGGCCGCGGGTTCACTCAGCCTTCGTCCGACCAGTGAAAATAGGCAGAACTTTTGACTAGCGTGCACGCCGGCAAATAGCAGCCTCCGATTCTCGAAATCATAGAGGCATTTTATTGACCCAAGTCGTGTGAGGCCACTGAATAGGTGCTGTGATCCTGCGCCAGTCGCGATGGCAGTAGGGACTATGCAGCCGATTCGGCCTTGCCCGGCGACAATGGAGGTGAAGCGTTCTACGAAGAGTTGATCAGTCTGGAGTGAAATAACGCCCTTAACTGATAGCCCTTTCGAGCACAGCGGGAACACCCCCGAGCTGCCTGCGTAGTGAAATGTAGTCTTGATTTTCCTTCGCGACTTATGATATTCCTTGCCTGCCTCCAGATTCTCCTGACACCATTCAACGATTCGAGCCCTCCTCGCAGCACCAGCCATGGCCGCGATAGACGGCTCAACGACACTGAAGTACTCTTTCTCTGCGAAAGCCACCTCATCCCAAGGCGGGTTACCGAGCACACATGAGAATCCGCCTGCCCAGCCAGTCGCCGGGTCGACGTCCGGGCCGCCGTGCTGCGGCACCGTGAAGACATCGGGGAACGCTAGGTGCCAGTGGAAGAATCGATACTCTTCCCGAAGCCGTTCGATCTCCTCATGGGTTTTCTGCGAGGCGGCCTCAGCCGCAGGGTCCTGAAGGGCGAGGAAGACGTCATGGGTGATCGCGGGTGGGGCGTCCTTGGCCTTATGCCACATGAATGACGCGCACCAGGCGTCCGCCACGTGCCGAGCCCGGACATACTCGGGTGAGGACTCCCACACCAGGTAGTCGGCCTCCTGTTGGTGAACCTGGGCGAGGGTGTTCGACGGCTTAGCGGCGATGGCGCGCAAGCCCGAGGCGAATGCGGTGTTGGTTACCTTCATCTCCACTTCCAGATCGAACAGACCGCCCTGACCAGCGCGCTCCTGTTCGTTCTGGTTGGCGAGGAACCTCGCATATTTCTCGTCGTCGCCTTCGACGGCCTTGAACGCCTTGGTTGGGATGCCGTCCAGCATGAGCGCCGGTGTGGCACCGATCAGCGCGTTGCCGTGCTTGATGTGCGCGTCGAGGAAACCGAGTGCCTTGCCCGGCTCCATCGCCTCCAGCCAGAGCGACACCTTGGCCAGCTCGACCGCCATGGGGTTGAGGTCCACCCCGTAGACGCAGCGGGCGATCACCTCGTGCAGTGCATGCCTTACGGCATCAAGGGTCGGCTCGGGGTTGCTCTCGCGCACGGCGGCGACCCGTTTGGCGATGCGGCGGGCAGCGGCGACCAGGAAGTGCCCAGACCCGCAGGCCGGGTCGCAGACGGTCAGCGACAGCAGCTCAGCGACGATGTGCTCGCTCGGGTCGGGTGAGCTGGCGACTGCTGCCTTCTGTTCGCCGCGTTTCTGGGCGTCGTCGATCACCGGGTCGAGCGTCGAGTCCAGCAGGGTCTCGATCAACGAGCTCGGAGTGTAGTAGGAGCCGGTCTTCTTACGGTCGTTGCCGAGCCGGTTGACCAGCTCAAACGTGCTGTCCACAGCGCTGTGCTTGGGAACGAGCTCCAGCAGCGACTCGTAAATGGAGCCGAGCTCCTCCGAACCCATGTTGCGGTAGTCGACCTGCCGCCAGCGCGCAGAGTCCACGTCACGGACCCGTGACAGGTGCCGGACAGCCTCCAGCAGATCGGCGTTGGCCAGCGAGAGCCCGCGCAATGGGGCGTCGGCAGGCTTGTCGTCGTACAATCCGCCGAGTCCGGGGAGCCCCAACTTCTCGTGCCCGTCCTCGTCTCCCAGAGCATCGAGGACGATCTTCAACGATTGGTAGAGGTCGCTGTGTGCCGTACCGCGACGCCGGGCGGCCTGGCGGCGCAACCGACCGGAGGAGAAGTAGGTGGCGTAGCGGCGGCGGGTCTCCTCGTCGGTCTCCGGCGTGTGGAGCAGGTCGCGGTCCTCGGCTACGAACAGGAAGATCAGGCGGTAAGCGAGCCGCAACAACGCGTTGTGGAAGGCGTGCACGTCCAGGTTGCGGCGCAGTTCCCGGTTACCGGGATGGCGGAGGAACCCGGTTCCCAGTGTGGTGATGGCTCGCTGAACGCCGTCGCGGTGGTGGTCGAGCGCCCGAGTGCCCGAGGTGATCGCCTCACCGCGCCACTTCTCCAGCCAGCAGGCCGAGGCTGCCTCGCCGTCCTCGACCCGGAAGCGGGTGACGTGCAGTAGCCGATACAGCAGGACGAACTCGCTGAACAGTTCGCCGTCGAAGATGGCTTCCAGGTCGAACTCGACGTAGGAGGCCGTGGCGAGCGCGTTGGAGTCGCGCAGGAGGCGCAGTTGTCTGCCGTTGGTGACGACGCCCCACAGCTGGGCGTCGGTACGGTTCAGGCACTCCTGGATGAGTGACTGCGGCGGGATCGTGCCGGAACCCTGGCGCTTGTCGAGCAGAGAATTCCAGGTCACCAGATGG
Source organism: Nonomuraea rosea (assembly GCF_039539705.1). Classification (NCBI taxonomy): domain Bacteria; kingdom Bacillati; phylum Actinomycetota; class Actinomycetes; order Streptosporangiales; family Streptosporangiaceae; genus Nonomuraea; species Nonomuraea rosea. Next base: position 753,180 of record NZ_BAABDQ010000003.1, read on the forward strand.
AGAGGGACGTGGTTCCAGCGATGGCTGATCGCGAAGGTCTTGGCACCGTCGTCGGAGCGGATGCCTGCCGAACCGACGGGGGTGAGGTCGCCAAACCCGAGTTCGGCGAAAAGCGGTTCAAGCCACTGCGTGACCGCCAGCCCCGTCGGATCGGCGGGGATCTCGGCCTCTGGGGCGACGGGCAGCTTTTCGCGCAGCTCCTTCCAGACCGACTTGAGGTAGTCCCAGTGCCGCTCGGCATCGTCACGGACCGTGCGCGAGCCGATGACACGGTAGTCGGCGGGGAGCGAGCCCTTGACGTCCTTGGCCTCCGAGATGCGGAGCAGCATGTCGGCGGGCAGCAGCCCGCCCACGGTGTGGACGGCGGGGAAGACCTGATTGCGGGCGACGGCGGACATCAGGCGGCTCCCACCGGAAGGTAGACGTAGGCGCCGAGGATGTCGGCGTTCTGCTGGACGGTGACGGTGAGGCCACGGACGATCTCGCCGGAGGCGCTTCTGACCCGGCGGTGGGAGGCAAGCAGCTCTGCGGCGAGCTGCCGGCCGTACTCCTCGAGGTGGGCGGTCGTGGCGGGCAGGCCGTCGAGAACCCGGCTCATGGTCCGCACACCGAAGTCGAGGTCGGTGTTGTCATCGGCAGTGACCTCCAGCAGCGCCTGGGCCTGTTCGGTCGGCAGCCAGGTGGCGTTCGCGGGGGAGCCCTGGAAAGCCAGCAGCCGCACGTCCTCGGCGACCAGCTGCCGCATCCCCATCCGTGACGGCAAGGTGAGATGGAAGCGATAGCGGGCCAGCAGGAGAGTGGTGCGCGTCTCGATCGCCTTCGTGCGGATCACGCCGCAACGACGGGCTGGGCGTCTGCCGTCGGCCTGCTGATCGAGGGCGGCGTTGAGCACGTAACTCGCCAGCGCGCCTACCACGGGATCGGTGCGGACCAGTGCCACCTCACCCCGGGCGACCGCGGCGGTGTTCCGGAAGGGGACCGGACGGCCCAGTTCCACAGCATCACCACCGAGGACAGGAGCGAGAGCGTCGCGCAGCCCGGCGGGAGTTCCGCTGAGGTCGGCGGTGAAGCTCTCGTCTGCCCCTTCCTTCAGGAGCCCTTCGAGATCCCGCAGAGCGTGCCGGACGAAGTCGCGGATTTCGCCGGTGCCCCCCAGAGCGTCCCTGATCGAGGCAACCTCCAGCGCGACCTCCTGCGGGTGGACGGAACGCTGAGCGAACCGGGAGCGGGAGGTCCGCTCACGTTCCGCGGCCGAATTCCAGTCGGCCTCCAGCGCCTCGGTCCTGCCCTCGATCTCTTCGAAGCTGAACAGGGCCTCCTGCTCACGGTTCTGGCTGCGCATCAGAAGCCACTCGACGATCGCGTCGGTCACACCGGTGGAGGCGGCGTCCGGGACGGAGACCGAGATGCCCAGGTCCTTGAAGATCTGCCGGTGCTTCCTGATGAGGACTTCGAGGACTTTTCCGTCGATGCCGTTGTCACTGCCGTACAGGGTGATGACCTTCACGGTGTCACGCTTCTGCCCGTAGCGGTCGACCCGGCCCTCGCGCTGGTCGTGGCGGGTCGGGTTCCAGGCGAGGTCGTAGTGGACGACAGCGTCGAAGTAGTGCTGGAGGTTGACACCCTCCGACAGACAGTCGGTCGCGATCAGGACACGGCGTGCCGCCGGGTCGCTGCCCGCGAGGTCGGCCAGCTCGTCGATGCGCTGGAGGCGTTGCTGGGGGGAGAGCGTGCCGGTGACGGATTTGACCACAGTCTTCTTGCCGAGTTTCCCGTCCAGGTGCTCGGCGACGTAGTCGGCAGTCTGGATGTAGCGGCAGAAGACGATCGGGTGGTGGCCGTCTGCCAGCAGAGCCTTGAGGTGCTTGATCAGAGCTGCCAACTTGAGATCCTCGGCGGGGCCTTCCAGCCGTTCGGCCCGGTCGGCGAGCTCGGCCAGGCGGGCTCCCGCTCCGTCGATCTCCGCGCCGGGGACAGCATCGATACCCTCCAGGGCGTCGCTGTCGGCGGAGTCGCTGGTGAGCGGGGCACCGAACCGGTCCGCCTCCTCCGCGGTCGCCGCTTGCGCGGCAGCAGAGCGGGTCCGCAGCGTCTGGGCTGCGGCGCGCGGAGAGGAAACCAGCGAGCGGAGCAATGCGATCGCCGACCACCAGGCGATCCGGGCCTCCCTTTTCCCGCGGTCGCCTGCTGCGCTCACTCGTTCACCCGCGTACGCCAAGGCGTCGTCGAGCAGAGCTCGGTAGGCGGGGGACAGGCGGTAGGTCTCGTCCTTGAAGAATCGATCGGAGGGGAAGGAGGTCTCTTCCGCGAGGCTGTTGTCGGCCAGACCGTCGTCAGTCGTGAGGAACTGGCGGATGTCGGCCCTCTTGCGGTGAACGAAGTGCTGGGCGAGGAGGACTCTGCCCGCTTCGGTGTCGAAGTCGGCTTTTGTCAGCTCCGGCTTGACGAGGCCGAGCAGGTTGCGGAAGGCGCTCTCCTTGCCGCTGTGCGGAGTCGCCGTCACCAGCAGCAGATGACGTTCGGTGTCGGCGGCGACGCGTTGGAGGAGTTCGTAGCGCAGCTGGTTCTGAGTGGAGGTCTTCTCATCGGTCGCCACGCAGGTGTGCGCCTCATCAACGATCACCAGGTCGGGGCAGTGCCGCACAAAGTCGTCGCGGTGCCGGGTGGATTTGATGAAATCTGTCGAAACCACCACGTGCGGGTGCCGGTCGAACAGCGACTGCCCCAAATCCAGGCCTCGCTCCAGCTTGGCGACCGTGGAGGCCAGCACCAGTTCGGCATCGATGCCGAACTTGACGCGCAGCTCCTCCTGCCACTGCTCGGCAAGCGCAGGGGAGCAGAGCACGGCCAGTTTCTTGGCGCTGCCCTGGGCGAGCAACTCGGCGGCGATGAGCCCGGCCTCGACGGTCTTGCCGATGCCGACGTCGTCGGAGATCAGGATGCGGACAACCCGCTGGCGCAATGCCATCATCAGCGGAACCAGCTGGTAGGCGCGTGGCTGCACGGCGATCCCCGCCAGGGAGCGGAAGGGGCCGGCGCCGGATCGGAAGCCGATGCGCAGAGCCGAACGCAGCAGCCCTGCTGCGTGCTGGTTGCCCAGATCCGCCGGTGAAGGCGGAGCGAACTCGGCGCTCGTGACCTCCTCCAGCCCGCGGAAGAGGGCGGCGATGTCGTCGTCGGCCCCGCCCAGCGGGCGAAGGACGAGCATGTCGGGAGCGCTGTCCGGCAGCACGACCCAGTCTCGGCCGCGTGCCGAGACAAGGGAGCCGGGAGTGAAGGAGCTCATCGGGGTGTCAGGTCTCTTTCTGGCTCAGCCGCCGAAATAGCGCGTGAACTGTGCGGCGATGGCTGCCCAGTCGCCGTTGTAGGGGAAACGGACGACGTCCCAGCCCTTGTCAAACAGCCGCTCCTCGGCGTCGGAGTCCCGCTCGGCGATCACTGCGTGATCGTGCACGGGGCCGTCAACGAAGACCGCGACGCTCGCGCCAGGCAAGCGGTAGATGTAGTCGGGGCGGGCCAGCGCGTCGGTGATGAAGGTCTGGGCCTCGTCGGGCAAGCGCAGTCCTCTGTCCTTGAGCCAGATGATGAGCTCGCCTTCGAGGCTGCTCTCCGCCTGGGAGGTCAGGCGTGCCAACTGCTCGGACCGAGACTCGCCACGGCCCGTGGTGACGGCTTCGGCTGACGCGAAGCGCAGGAGCAGGTCACGTACGGCATGGCGATTGATCGCGCCGTGGTGGCCCTGGTTGCCGTAGGTGAGCAGACACTCGTAGCAGCCCAGGGCGCAGAGCCGGTCAGGGTGCGGGCCGCCCTGATCGGTACCATCGGGGGAGAAGTGGCAGATCGCGAGCGCCTCGGCAGCGGCGCGGGCCAGCGCCTGGGACTCGGCCTGCATAAGTCGCAGCACTCCGGCGCCGCCCTCTGCCGCCTCAGTGAACAGGATCCGATCGCGGGGACCCTCGTCCGGAGGCAGCAGCTCGCTGTTGAGCTCGGAGTCCTCCAGTTCGAAGGCTGCCTCGATGCCACGTTCCAGCGCGTACATCAAGGAGAGCGCGACCGGCAGCTCCAGCGGCTGTTCGAGCTTCAGAACCAGGATGTTGCGCCGGTCTTGAACAAAGGGGATGACCCGCTTCTTACGGCGTTTCTCGTTGCCGTCGGTGTCGACGACGGGCATCTCGCTTGAGTCGCCGGAGGCATTGGAGGCGTCGCGCTCGTTCATCCAGCGGCCGTCGGCAGGGTCCAGCCAGAAGCCGGCGGGCTCATCCTCCTTGGCACGCACCCGGCCCATGTTGGAGATGCGGACCGTCGCCGAGTCGCCGTAGGAGAGGGTAGCGAGTGCTCCGGCCGCATCGGAGAGTAGCGCGTCCCGTCGACCTGGGCGCTGCCCGTGATCGTGGAAGCGGTAGGAGGTGACGAGCTTGAACCCTGCCTTGCGCCGTTCCTCCTCATCGGAGGAGATGCGTTCCCGCCGTTTGGTGTAGACGGTGTGGAGCTGGAGCAGGCCAGTGATCTTGTCTTCGCCGGTAAGGGGCCTGTCGCACATGCGGCACTTGTCGGCGTTGTCACTGACGTCGTGGTGGTAGCCGCAGCTCAGGCAGCGCCAGGCTTCGGTTGTGGCCACGTCACCGGTTGAGTCGGGCGGTAGCTGGATGCGTTCGACCTGGTAGCGGGCACCCTCGTGGTAGATCAGAGCACCCGGGCCGAACTCGCGGATCGCCAGGAAGCGAGGTCGCTGCAGATAGTCGCCGTCCCCGAAACGTCGTCCCGTGGTGGGGATGTAGGCAGCCAGCGGCAGACGCGGGAAGGAGTAGCCGGGAAGGAAGCCCTCGCTGGCCAGGTAGCGGTAGGGGTTGAAGTCCGACAGCACCGACCTGCTGTCCACGCTCTCGTTCTTGAGGAGGTTGAGCTGGGTCTCAGCCTCCCGGCGGCGGCCCACGGCGATCTTGCGGTCGCGCTCGGAGAGCGTGTGGTCCAGGACGCGGCGGTTCTGCTCGGCCTGGTCGATCAAGGCTGCGCGGAAGAGGTCGCGCCAGCGGTCGAAGTCGCGGTCAAGCTGCTCGGGCGCCAGCCGTACCTTCTCCTCGATCCACTGATCGTGCCACCAGGTGGTCTGCGCGAACTCCGGGAGCAGCGCGCCGAACACCTTCCGGGCTGCCGCGACTGTGCTCGCCTGCGTCCGCTGGTCGGACAACTTGTCGAAGATGTGGTCGTGGAGGGGGAGGGAGGGATCGGGGTGCCGGCTGTTCTCGTCGAAGCCGATGTCGATGACCTCGGGAATCGCGCGACCCAGCTTCAGCCCGGCCTCCGCCAGCCAGATGGCCTGGATATGGGAGCGGACGAGGTCCTCATTGGCCAGGTCGAGGCGCGGTGGGACGACGGCTCCGGCGACCATGCGCTCGGAGCGGCGGAAGTAGTACTGGTCGTGGCTGTTGCCGGTCGCGCAGTACGTGGTGACGAGCGCGGGTTGGCCGGACCGGCCCGCGCGTCCGCTGCGCTGGGCGTAATTGGCCGGCGTGGGCGGCACGTTGCGCATCATGACGGCGTTGAGTTCGGAGATGTCGACGCCCAACTCCATCGTGGGAGAGCAGTAGAGCAGCTTGAGATCCGCCTTGCGGAAGGCCTCCTCACGGCGTTCCCGTTCCTCGGGGGCGACTTGGGCCGTGTGCTCGCGGGCGGACATGCCCGCCAGCGCGCTGGCCGTACTGCGGTAGAGGTCGCGGAAGAACGTGTTGACCCGGGGGCCGTCTCCGCTGGCGTAGGTGCGGGTCAGCGGGTCGTGGACACCTGTCTCGCCGGTCCCGGCCCGCCAGATCAGGCAGGCGGCCGAGATGCGGTAACCCGTGATGGCCGGGCCGGTCGCTCGGCGGTAACGGCCCGCTCGCTGCGGGACTGCTTCGATCTCCGTCACCAGCTTGGCCTTGGACAAGACCTTGAGCAGATCGACGATGATCTGCTGGGCGTCCTCGTGCGGCAGCCCCTTGAAGTGCTCGCGCTTGAGGTACTTGCCGAATTTGCCGCGCCCGGACACGAACAAGCCGGAACGGTCGATGCCCGGCCGGGAGCCCTGGGGATAGGCGGTGCCTACCTGAGGCCGGTCGCCGGGAGACAGCGTCCAGGGGTCGATGAGGCGCTCCTCGCTGGCCCGCTGGAGGGTGTCGAAGTCCTCGCGAAAGTACTGGACGTCGATGGCCAGGGCTCGGCGCATCTCATCCAGCAGGGCTCGCATGATCTCGGCGCGGCGGCCTGGTTCGGCCTCGCGCAGCTCGACATGTTTGTCCGACCACCGCTCCTCTTTAGCGGCGATCCAGTCGAGATCCGCATAATCGATCACGAGGAGGCCAGTCTGCTCCAGGTTGGGCATGGTGATGCGCCAGCCCCGCTCTAGGTCAAGGTAGAGACGGAAGGCGACCACGTCCCGCAGGGTTCTGGCGGCATTGCGCGCCATCGAGGGCGACAGGTCCGAGCTTCCCGCGTAGTCGGCCAGCTCAAGCCCGAGGGCACCCGCGACCAGGGCGGCGAGATCCTCGTGACTGATGCCGTCCTGGCCCGCCTCTACCGCGGCATGGTAGAGCGCGCTGCGCAGCTGGGTGATTTGGACGAAGTCGTTGAAGTGACCGGCCTGCAGGGAAGCGTCCTGCCGGTTGTCGACGAAGGTGAGAAGTTTCCGAGCTTCCTTCTTGAGCGCCTCGGGGGGCGCCTCCTTCAACGAGCGGACGATCGAGGCGGACACGAGCGAGGTCGCCGAGGAACGCCCCTCCTGATCGAGCCGGGCCAGCTTGGCGAAGTCCTTCCCCCTGGTCTGTTCGTAGCTCACGCCGCAGTGCAGGCAGAAGAGGAACGGGGAAGGGATGAAGGCGGCCTGCAGGTCACCGCGGCCCTCGACCCCGTAGGGGTCGACGGTGATGGCGCTGGGCAGCCGCTCCCGGAAGGCGGTGCGGACCACCTGGTTTCCCTGATCGTCGAACTCCAGCCAAGACTCGGGCAGCCGCCGGTCGCCCATGGCCTGCTCGGCTGTGGGCGGCCATGGCCGGTCGGTGTCGATGTAGAGGTAACCGTCACCAGCCCGGCCGCCGGTGGCGGCGGTGTCCGGGCGGGAGCCGTACAGGATCTGGCCGCCCTTCTCGGTACGCCAGACCGTGAGGTACTCCTGCCCGCACTCGCGGCAGAAGGCTAGCGGCAGCAGGAGTTTGCCGCCCGAGCCAGGTTGGATCAGCTGGTAGTCCCGGGTCAGCGGGCGGGTCAGCGGCTCCTCGATGGTGACGTAGACGGTGTCGCCCTTGGACAGGAACTGGTGCAGCCGGAAGGCGAACAACGGCCGGTCGGTGACGGGGTTCCTGGCCTCGGAGCCGGCCTTCAGCGTCTGGCGGATTGCCTGGGCACACACCGTCTCGGGCAGCCCGCTGGCCAGGCCAAGTTCCTCGGCCGCTTCCTCGATCTTGGCCGGCTTTTGGCGCACCAGCCGTCGGGTCTCGTCGGTGGTGAGCCCGAAACGGGTCTCGATCCACCGGGCGAGCGGATCCTTCACCAGGTCGCCGTAGGCGCGTGGCGCCCCCGGCGCCTTTATACGCTCGATGGGCACTACGTCGGGCGGCTCTTCGGTGGCTCGCACCAGGGTTTCGCCGATGACGTTGCCGGGGTCGATTGGAAGGCCGAACAGGGTGGTGGCCACCCCAGCGACGGCCTTGCGCCGCGCCTCCGCCGTGCCCTCGCTGGACATGGTGGCGGACGTGCCGATGCACTGCAGCCGTTCGGCCTTGCAGGCTTCGCGCACCCGGCGGATGAGCAACGCCACATCGGCGCCCTGACGGCCCCGGTAGGTGTGAAGCTCGTCGAAGACGAGGAACTCCAGACCGCTCGCCATCTTGATCAGCGAGCGGCGATCCTCCGGCCGCGTGAGCATCAGTTCCAGCATCACGTAGTTGGTGAGCAGGATGTCCGGCGGATTGTCGCGGATCTCCTTCTTCTCGTCCTCGGTCTCCTGGCCGGTGTATCGACGGAAGGTGACCCGCTCGTTGCCCTCGCCGTACCCGAAGATCAGGTACTTTCTGAGCTCCTCGCGCTGGCTGTTGGCCAGGGCGTTCATCGGGTACACGATGATCGCGCGGACGCGCTTGCGAGCCGCGGCGCCCTCTCGTTCACGGTCGCGGAGCACCTTGTCGACGATGGGCACGATGTAGGAGAGGGACTTACCCGAACCGGTGCCGGTCGTCAGGACGTAGGACTCGCCCCGCTGCGCGAGGTCGATCGCCTCACGCTGGTGGCGGTGGAGGGTGAGCGGGCGTCCATCGCACACCCGGCTGTCCTCCGTCTTGCCGGACTGGAAGATCCGCGCGCATTCGTCGTCGAGTACACCCTCGGTGGCGAGCTCGAGCACGGTGCCACCGGAGGCGAAGAACGGGTTGAGCGACAACCACGGGTCGGGCCACTGGGATTTGGCGTCCAGGTCGTCCTCGACGAAGGCGGCGATCCGCTCGTCACGGATGATCGTGCCGCCCTGGGTGAAGTCCCGGTAGTCCTCGATGAGCCGCCGGTGCACGTCGAACACATCCATGCCCGAGGTGAGCATGGTTCGCACTGGCTCGACAGCCGGTTCGGGCACGGCGATAACGCGCAGGTCGAGGACGGGGTTGAACTCCTCCCAACCGGTGACGCGCTCCTCGCCTGCGGCGAAGGGCGACAGGGTGTCGCGTACGGCTACGGCGTCGGCAGGGCGTTCGGCCGGATCCTTGGCCAGCAACCGGTCGATGAGCCTGGCCATGCGGTCAGGGACGTCCGAACGAAGCAGTCGTACCGGGGGCGGGGTTTCGTTCTGGTGCTTGTGCCCCAGCTCGAAGGCGGACTCGCTGTGGAAGGGCGGAACTCCGGTCAGGAGCTCGAACAGGACGCATCCGAGGGCGTAAAGGTCCGCTGCCTGTGTGACCGCCGAATCCTGGAACTGCTCCGGAGCCATGTAGCGGGCGGTGCCGACCGTCATGCCGGTACTGGTCACTCTGGCGCTCTCGATGTCGTCGAGGATGCGGCCCATCCCGAAGTCGAGGACCTTGACGACGCCACCGCGGGCGATCATCACGTTGGACGGTTTGAGGTCGCGGTGGATGACACCGGCCAGATGTGCGGCCGACAGTCCGTTGGCTATCTGAGCCCCCAGCGCGGCAGCCCAGGAGATGGGCAGCTGAGGCTGCTCGGCGACCAGTTCGCCGAGCGTGCGCCCGTCGATCAGCTCCATGGCGAGGTACGGCTGGCCGCCCGAGGCGACACCACCGGCGATGGTGCGGGGGAGATTGAGGTGGTCGAGCCTGCGCATGATGCGCACCTCGCGAGCGAACCTCTCGACCGCCTTGGGCTCCAGCCGCGGACTGCGCAGGATCAGCTTCATCGCGACCAGGTGACCGGCGGCCTCCAGATCCTCGGCACGGTGAACCTCGCCCATGTTCCCCTTGCCGATGGCCCCCAGCAGGCGGAACCGTTCGGCCACCACGTCCAGGCTCACGTCAACTCCTCGCATCGGTGATATCTAGAATTCCCACGCTGAACTGTGATGCAACCCCGAACCACGTCAGCGTACCCGTTGACAACTAGGCTAAGAAAGATCGTCAGTGTTAGCGATGTCAACAGGATTCGTCGATTTCCTTTCGATAGCCGGGGTGATCCTCGTCGGCAATGTTGGCGAGGTGGAGCGGAACTGGCCGTCTTGTCTGCGCGTCCCAGGACAACGGCTGGGCGCATAGACGCGCTGTCACAGCGACGGCCTCTTCTTCTCCGAGGAGGCCAGGCCGGGCCACGATGAACTCTGTGCCTGTGAAGGCATGCCAGTCGTTGCCCTGCTCTCTCCCTCGCTTGGCCGACAGGTTGAATCGCGTGAAGTCGGCTCCTACCCGCCCCTTGCTGCCTTCGTTGAACAGGCGGGAGGCATGGCCGAGGACCCAGCTGCGAGTACCGTCGTCGCCGCAGAGCTCGTAGATCCTGTTTCTGGGCGAGGTGGGCTTCTCGGGGTCTGCGGACTGCTTGCCGTCGGTGAACGTGACCGGGCGGGGAACTGCGTCATCCCCTGTTCCCACCCGAACCACGGTGATGTCGTCGCGATGGGCGAGGCCGTCACCTGGCAGCACTCCTTGGCGGAGCTTGCCATCGCTGAGCCCGGTCCAGACCCGCCGCGTTTCGTCGGCGTCGGTGATCACAACGACGGGATCGCCGCTGGGCAGTTCCCCCAGTGCGTTGTCCACGAAGCCGCGGAGCTTGGCGAAGGACTGCTGCCGGTTCTCGATGGGAGAGCCGATGGGGCCCGCGTGGAACGCGGTCAGGCCCGTCGCGTGCTGGACCCAGCCCTGGCCCGTCACGTACAGGCGTAGATCCCAAGGCGTGTCGTGATCGTGGCGGGCGTGCACGGCCACCATCGTGGTCACCAACAAGGGGCGGCCGTTTGATCCGTTGCCGTTCTTGATCGTGTTCTGGATGCGGACATGAACGCCCACCAGCCACATGTCGCGCTCCAGCGGATGCGGCTGCAGGCTGATTGCCTCGGCGAGGCGCCTGTCGGTGAGGCCACCCGCACGGAGGAGATCCCGGACCGCCGTGACTACCGGGTAGTCGACCTCCTTCGCGGAGGTGCCGTCGGAACCGGGAGGCACGGCGATGAACTGGCTTGGAATGTCCATTTTGGCGAGCGCCCGTCGGATCGGTAGCTTCGCGTCGTCATCGACCTTCTTACCGGACTCGTGTGCCGTGTCGACCAGCGCGAGGACGAGCGTGCCCGGCTCAGCCTTGAGCAGTGGTGCCGGATTGAGCAGCTCGGAACGGTCGACCTGGCCATGCCGCAGCAGCTCCGGTACGTTGTAAGCGACGAAGTCCGACGCCCCGGTCAGCCGGTGGACGAGCCCCACCTCGGACGGGAGTGCCCGGTAGTCGTGGAGCGCGTGCCGTACTCGCTCTCGGGTCGCCGAGAAAGCCGAGAGATGGACGACCCGCAGACGCTCGTACCCGGCTGCTCGGACGGCGGAGTCCAGGGCGTCCGCGTTGATCGTGGTCTTCTTGGCGGTCTTGAGGACCTTGATCGCGGTGTGATTGTAGGTCAACGGTTCAACGTCCGGAAGTGTGGCCGCGTGCTCGATGAACCGTAGGTAGGTCCTGGGGCCGACACCCACGCCGAGCGGGTGGCCCCAGTTGACCCCGCGCCACGCGCGGACCAGGTCCGGATGCTCGGTGAGCACGTCTTCGCCCCAGGGAATCGGTGACAGCCCGCATGCCTCGACCACAGGGCCGCTGAAGTCCCGGCAGAGGTGGGCCCACTCACCGTCGATCTTCTTCGTGACTATGGGGAGGCGGAGCAGCACCGACTCGCCGGGCACGCGGCCGTGGTCGATCCAGGCCGACTTTACTTTCCGGAAGTCGTTGACCAGCCGAGTGAAGCTGATCGTCGGAATGCAGACGAGATCGCTCACGCCGGGCAGGGTCTTCACGTCAAACGAGATCTTGATGATGCCCCGGGACTGCTCTCCGCCTCGCAGGGTGAGGGTGATCGGGTCGTCCCAGGCGACCATGCTGCCGTCGCTGTCCAGCCGGAACCGTACGCCACGTTCGTCGAACTGGACGGGCGTCCGTGTCAGCGCCTGGGCCAGATTCCACCGCAGTACCCGGTAGACCCAGTTGGATGCCGTCACACGGCTGGGGACGGTCTGATCGACGTCGTCGGCCACTCGGAGCATCTGCGGCGTGATCAAGCTGAGCAGCGGCCCCATGATGTTGGTGTCCTGGCCATCGCGAGCCAGGCGTTCCCACACTCTGGTGGCCCGGCGGAGGGTCGCAGGATCGATGGGCACGGTCGTGATCAGCCAGTGTGGTTCGGAGTAGGTGCGCGCGCCGGGGAGGATGATGACGGGACGGCCGGTAACCGCCGACAGGGCAGTCGCGAGCGATTTGTACGGCGCGCTTGCGTGTTCGTTGTTGGCCTGCCTTCGCCATCTGTCGCTGATCTGGTCGAAGGCCGCCATCAACTCAGGGGTAAGGGGATACGCGCAGACCTCACCGAGCAGACTGCGCGGGATGCGGAAAGCACTAGTGATCATCATCGGGGGTCTCCGTGGAAGTGGTGCGGATCATCCGGCCCGCGAACTCGAAGAAGGACTGGAGGGTCGGTCCGTAGAGGTTGAGGAGCCGGTCGAGTTGCCCGGTGCTCTCCCAGGTGTCCCGGATCCGGCCGATCAGATGCGGCAGGTCGGAGCGGCCAGCGGCGTCGAAGAAAGCGTCGTCCACGAGATAGACCTCGCCGGGTGTGCCGCCTCGGCGGGCGCGGCCGACGAGCTGAATGAGCCCGATCATGATTTCGGCGACGATGCCGAGCTGGACCCACTCGGGCAGGGCTCGGAAGTACTGTGCCGAACGTACGATCTCGTCGAAGTGAAGGCCGGCCTGCTTCATCCGTTCCTCCAGCCGAGCGAGCGCGTCGCGGCTGTCCGGCTCGGACCCGAGAGTGTCGGCCCAGAGGCGGTGACTGATGTGCGCGAGAAGTTCAGCCGGCTCGTCGAGGATGGGGACGGGGCGGACGACCATGTAGATCGCCCCGAGCGCCGACACGCCGCCGTCCAGAATGTTCGCGCCGCGTTCCACCACGGCTAGCGGTGCGATGAGAATGTCGGCGCCGGTCGCGGGGAACTGCTCCACTTGGTCCGCCGAAAGTACGTGCCAACGGGGATCCCGGACGGCGAACTCCCGGTTGCTTCTGGAAAGGAGACAGAGGCTGCCGTGCGGGGCACCGGCGCGAATCATGCCCTCGGCGAGGGTCAGCACGCTGTCGTACGACGTCGTGGCGACCAGGATGCGGTCGCGTCCCGGAGTTCCGCGTGAAACACGCTGATCCCTGAGGTCGCGGAGCCGGTTGCCGAGCTTGAGCCGGTAGAGCCCTTCCCCGATCTCCGAGAGGTTGAGCTCGCGTTGCCGTCCCTGGACGCCCGAGATCCGTACGGCCGTTTCGGTGGTGTAGACGCGGGCGTCGTGGATGGTGACACCCGAGGAGTCGGTGTCGGGCACGAACCAGGTCGGCTCGGTCAGCACGTGGTGATGCGGGGCTCCGGGAAAGAAGCTGGTGGCCGACAGGCCGAGCACTGCGCGCGGCATCCTGGCGTGTCCCCGGGCGGTCAGCTCTCCCAGATAGCGGACGTACCCGTGCGGGTCGCCGCCGAAGGCTGCCACCGACAGAGCGGACTGCTCCGGGTTGTCGGCGTCGAATCGCTCCTTGAAGGCGAAGAACAGGCGGCCGAGGGGGCTCGCCGGCATGGCGTCCCAGCGGGTGAACCCGCCCAGAGCTTCCGCCACGGTTTCCGCGGCCTCCGCACCCAGGGATCCCAGATGCGGAGTGTGATAGAAGAGCTCGGAGAGCTTGCGCCGAAGCGGCTCCAGGTGGGCACGCCGGATAAGGCGGTCGACCAGCCTTCCTCGGAGCGACTCATCGGTGACGACGCTCTGGAGCGCCTCGCTGAGTGCCGTCTTGTGCTCCATGAGGATGCCCACGCGGCAGCCTCCTGAGATCGCGATCAGAGACGCGGTGATGCGCGTACGGGCCCCGGCTGCGGCTTCTTCGCCGAGGTTGGCGAGTGGCAATGCTGCCACCGGGCGGGCGTCGGGTCCGCCGAAGAGGGCGTGCAGTCCTTCGACCTCGTCTTGGGTGACGGGCCGTCCCTTATCGGGCAGCCCGAGGAGGCGGGCGGTGATCCATGCGTCGTTCCCCCGGGGAACGAGCCAGTGATCCGTCCGGTAACTCCGCTTGGTTTGGCGCACCGGCGGCATCCAGCCCTTGGTCAGGTTGGCGATGTAGTTCTCGGAGAGAAGCCGCAGATCGGAGAGGATGGCCCGGACCTCTCCGTCGGACTCCGGGAGGACGTGACCGAAGATGTTCCGGAACTCGTCGTCGAGCCGATGAATCGGAGTACTTCTACGCCCCTTGGCCAGTTCCAGATGCCGGGCGCTCTTGCCGATGACGGAACGCTGGAACTGGTCCACCTCGTCGATGACGATGAGCTGGCAGCGCCGCATCAGGAACCCCTCGACAGCCAGCTGGTCGCTCGTCTCGTGACCGCTGTCGAGCGGGACGTGCATGATGCCGGAGCTGAAGGTGGCGTGTGCCGTCACGACCACATCCGCCGTGACGGCGTCCCGCGAGAGACGGAACTTGCCACACGTGTCTCGCCATGGGCAGGCATACCTGCGCCCGTGACGATGCCGGAATCGAAGATCGCGGCAGGGTTCCCGGCCGGGCGCCCAGGCGTCGACACTCTCCTCGGTCTCCGTCGCGGCCGACAGGGCGCAGCCGTACGAAAGCCGCTCGTACACCCAGTCGGCGAAGGCTCCACCCAGCTTCGCGATCTTCTCGGCGTCCTTCATCACACCACGCGGAGAAACCAGCGGCGCACAGGATCCGTCGATTCCCAGGAGGGTCAGGTTCGTCTCGATCTGATGGGCGAGGGTGAGGGCGTTGACGCGGGAAGGTACGACCAGAGCGACAGACAGACTCTTCTCCGCCGCGAGAGCGCCGACAACCTCCAGCAGGATGCTCTTGCCGAAACCCGTGGGAGCCAGCAGCGACTGGATGACGCCCCCGGACCTGACTCTGAGCGTGTCGGTCACCGGTTTGCCGTCCGCGGAGAGCAGGTTCGTGAAGACCGCGTCCATGCGGTCCTGACGGTGGCTCTCGCCGCGAGCGGCGTCTATGCGGCCCGCCATCTTGCGAAGGTCGTCCACCGAGATATCGACAGCCTCGACGTGAGGGGCAGTTCGGACCGAGAGCGGAACGGATCGGTGAGGCCGCAGATCGGTGAGATCGAACGACGCCTCCGCCAGCGCGGGACCGTCACCAACGCGGGTCGTCCGCAGAGTCGTGAGATATCGGCCGGGCTTGGCTATGGGCAGCATGGGCCGGTTCCGGAGGTCCGCAAGCTGGGCGAGCAGACGGTCGGCGTGATCCCGTGGAGGCAGGCCGTGGATCGCACTGACAGTTGCCTCGACGAGGCGGTAGCCTTCCAGCTCTCCCGCGCCGCCGAGCTCGCGAACGGCCTTGTTGAACACCTCGATGCTGGCGAGGTCGTCTCCACGATGGCGGAGCAGATCGCCGACCCGCTGGCGGTCCAGCTCGTCCAGGCCCCAGTAGGCGGACCAGATATCAACTCTGCCGGTGAGCAGCAACTGAGCCAGGGCAGGCGCGCAAGAGCCGAAATACGCCTCGGAGAGGGCGAACGCACAGGACACCACCAAGGGCCTGTTACGTCGTTTCGACGGACTCACTGCTCCTCCTTCGCCATACGGCTGATGCGCCTGTAGATCTGGGTTTCGGTGACGACCTTGACGGCCGGCAGCAGACGGCCAAGCTCAAGGAGCTGGTCGCGCCGGTAGTCCGGGATCACGAGGTGCCCGGCCGAAATCGGTCTTTCGTTGATCTTCGCGGCGAGCGCCACGGGTGAGGCGAAGTCCTTGACATCGAGGGTGAACAGCCATTCCTGCTCCGAGGCCTTCCGGACGCCGATATCAAAGCGGTCCTTGCCCGGGTAGAGGTGGGCGGTGATGCCAGGGAGAGCGTTGATCCGGTCGTGCAGCCGGATCTCCACGACGCCGGGGACGACGACATACCGCCAGATCGACTCTGCGACGCAGACCGCTCCGTCCACCAGCCGGGCCCTTCCAGCGGATGGTGCGCCGTCATCGGGCTGGAGCCGAGGAGAACGCCCAGCACCGTTCAGCAACGTGTAGGTGGCCTGGTGCGGACGGAAGCGGCAGCTGACATGACCCGATGTTGAGACCGCCATCGGCCACTTGCAGGTGGGGCAGGGCCACCAGCGTCCCTGCCACTGACGATCCTGCGGGATCGGCGAGAATTCGACGAGCGGAGGGAGCCCCAGGGCGGTCTGCCGATCGAGGATGGCATCCTGGGCTCCGGCGGGATTCTCCACCAGAAACCTGCGTCCGGTGGTGTAGTCCTCGTCCGATCCTGAGACCAGGCGCTTGAACGCCTCCTGCTCGACCTGCTCCGCTCGGTGTGTCCGCCACCTCGGGAGCCATGTGCGCCCAGGGTCCTCCTGCCCAGCGAGGAGGTCGACGGTGTAGTCGCAGCCGATCCCGTAGGTGTCGTCGGTGAGTTGGCCGTCGTCTCCGAGGATGACAAGCCCGGCAAGCGCGGGATCATCGGTGGGCAGCCACGTGCCCAGCGGCTGATGGAGCAGATTGACGAGCTCGGCCGGAGCGACCGGCCCCTGGCCAGGCCCGAAGTGGCGCATGATGACGCCGGTCATCCGCGCGATCTCCAGCCACGCCTGCTGTTTCTCACGGCGGACGCTCCATGCATAGCCCGCACGGATGGCGGCGGTTACCGGGCGTGCCAGCGCGGTGGGTGTGGTGGTCATCTGGCTGCACTCCTCTCGATCAGAAGGGGGGCTCGTCGTCGATCTCAGGTTCGGCGATCAGATCAGCGATCGCCGCAGTGCGGATCTCGCCCGTGGCCGGATCAAAGGCGGCGTCGCCGTCGGTAACGGCGGACGAGCACCACCGCGATACCGGACAAGACCTGCACCACCAGCCCGGACTCGCTCGGAATGTGATGTCGCCGTGCCAGGCGCGGGCACGCTGGTGGATGATCGCCCGCGCCGCTGCGACGATCTCCGGCTTGGCGATGTCGAACTCCAGGACGGGCTCGGCAGAGTCGGGGTGGAGCTGTTCCAGTTCGACCAGTCCATCGGCCTCGCCGAATACTCCAGCGGAGATCAGGCAGACGGCCAGCGCGAGCTGCGGAACGACAGACAGGGCGTTCTCCGCGGTGATTCCGGCAGGAGCTGCGGAGGTCTTCTGCTCCCGGTAGACCAACCGGCCATTCACCCGGCGGAGCAGGTCGGGGTTGGCCAGGACGACGACGTCCGCCGCTGGATCGTAGGCAGCGATCTTGGGCTCCGGCCGGATCTCGGTGAGCACTCCGGGGCCTCGGAGCGGACACACCTTGAGATGCTGAAGCAGGTACGGCCGAGCCTGCCGATAGGCATCCTGACTCATCAACTCCTCAGCACAGTCCGCAGGGAGATCCGCTTCCGTGCAAGGGACGCCCCGGAGGTGCGCGATCTCCAGCCACCTGTGGACGTCGCGTCCGCGTTGCACCGCATCGCTCGAATTCCACTCCGAGGGCAACCGCACGTCACGCAGGTGCGCCTGAGCGGGGCAAACCTCGTAGTAGCGCGAGGTCGTGATCGACCAGGTACGGCGGTGTGTTCCGCGATCGTCCAGGCCCAGCAATCCAGGGGCGACGGGCAGCGAGTCACAGGACACTCTCGCCTTACAATCGGCGCAGTCCTGCCCAGGCGCGCGGTGGCCGCCGCTGAGCAACCGAGCGGCTGCGGGAGGCACGGCGATCTTGTATTCGTGGCGGATCTCTGCCGGGCTCGAGTCCACGAGCACCTTGTCCGTTCCCGTGGTGAGCCCGACCTCGATCACCCGGATCCGCTGTGGCAGTGGATGCTCATTGACCACCGGGACGGGAATGGAGGTGTACAGATCGCGATGGCTCTTTGCCGGTCTGCCGAAGCCCGCCACGAACGCCATCGCCATCGTGGAGAGCTGGTCGGGGGCACCGAAGGGGCGGCCCATACGGAGCCGGCGGAACTCCACCCGGGCGCCGTCCTCCGACTCGTACCAGCGGCCCCAAGCAGTCATGGCCCGGAACTGGGCAACGGAAGAGCGACCCTGAACGATGCGAGGGCTGCGCACCGGGCGCACCCCGGTGAACGAGTCGGCCACGTCAATGTAGGTCACACAGGCGTGTCGCACCCACTCTGCGACACCCGGATGAACTGTGCTCTGCCCTCCGCTGAGGGTCTTGTCGAGCGCCTCGTCGAGGTCGTCGCCGTCGAACTCCACCGCGTCGAGCACAGCCATGACTCGCCCGAGAGGGAAGTCCTCCCACGGCGCGTAGCGGCGCCTCTCGGAGTGCTTGGGCCACATTCGGGGGCGTGCCTTGATCGCGGCAAAGTCGCGGCAGTCGGTGTCGCGACGATCGAAGAGGCTGGCCGAGAGGCGGATGACCTCGGGATCGCCGTCGAACATGCTCCAGTCCATGACCCCTCCCAGGGATGCATCGAGCGATGCACACAAGTAGAGCGCATGTTTGCTGTGCGAACAAGTCATGAGGGCGTGCTCGACGCGAACTAGTCATTGTGGGTAGGGTGCTGTTGTCGCGTAAACCAGGAGGTCATGGTGGGTAGCGAAGCGGTTGCAACCAGTGCAGAAATAGCCCGATTGGCTAATATCGACCGGGCTGTAGTGAGCAACTGGCGTCGGCGGTATGAGGACTTCCCTCAGCCTGTCGGGGGGACCACGGCAAGCCCTTTGTTCTCGCTAGACCAGATCGAGAACTGGCTCCGAGTCAACAAACCCAAGGTCCGACTCTCCGCCGAAGGGCGGGTCTGGCAGGAGCTGAAAACCCTGGGTGATGATCTACGGCTGTCGCAGGTACTGACCGCGACCGGGTTGTTTCTCCGTCACATCAAAGTGGGGGAGTGGCCGCGTTTGGCGGCGCTACCCGATGAAGCCCTGGAGATTGCGGTCGCCCGTGAGATTCGCAGGTCTGCGGAAGGACGGGCTGGGTTCCCCGAGTCTCTCCCGTCGGGAACAGCCTCGCTCCTACGCGCCGTAGCCGACCTGGCCGCGGTGGAAGGCGAAGCCCGACTGTTCGAGTTCTTCGCGACCCGCTTCCTTGAGGCTCACCAGCGAAGCTTCGCAGCCAGCCCGAGTGCGCTCGCAACTCTTATGGTGAGCCTCGTGGGGAAGGACTCTAGGACCGTCCTGGACCCTGCGTGCGGAACCGGCACGTTGCTCGTGGCGGCGAACGCCCCCGGAAGGCAGCTGCTCGGTCAAGAACTCGACTCGGATCTTGCGCAGTTGGCCGCTGTGCGGCTCGCACTGATAACGGACCAGAGGCGAGTGCTACCCGGGGACGCTCTTCGAGCCGATGCCTTCTCCGGCGACTTGGTGGACGCGGTTGTCTGCAATCCACCCTTCAACGAGAGGGACTGGGGTCATGACGAGCTGGCCGCCGATTCGCGCTGGGAGTACGGCCTGCCGCCACGGATGGAATCCGAGCTTGCCTGGGTGCAGCACGCACTCGCCCACGTGAAGCCAGGTGGCAGGGTGGTCGTCCTCATGCCGGTGACCGCGGCCAGTCGGAGATCCGGTCGCAGGATCCGGGCTGAGCTCATCCGCAGAGGTGCCTTGCGGGCCGTAATCGGGGTTCCATCATCGATCGCGTCTACGGCGGGGATTCCGGCGCACCTGTGGCTGCTGAGACGACCGGCGCCGTCAAGCAGGCTTGATCCGACCGTGCTGTTCTCCGAGGTCGGGAGTGAAGCAGAGATCGAATCGATCGTGGCAATGTGGGAGCGGTATCAGCGTGATCCCGATGCCAGCCAACCTGATGGTTGCGTCGTGCCTCTCCTTGATCTACTCGACGACGAAACGGACGTGACACCCACGCGCCACCTTGTCTCCACGGTGGTGAAACCAAGTGACCTGCTCTCGCTCGTCGCGGAGATCGAGGAGCAACTACGGCAGATGCACGAGTTGCTTCCCACGAACTTCGAGGTTCTGCCCTCTAGGACAGCCTTCTCCCTGACGACGATCGCGGACCTGGCCAATGTCGGGGCGCTCACGGTTGGACGCCCTGGAAAGGCAGAGGAGATCTGGGGTGAACCAGGAGACCTTGTCGTCTCGCTCGGCGGTGAACGATTGGACGTCCAAGTGCTGGATCAGCGGGCTTCCATCGCCTCGCCTCAACAGTTGATCAAAGTGAATCGGCAAGTCGCTGACCCACACTTCCTGGCGGGCTTCCTGAGGAGCGTGCACAATCACTCGCCAGCGGGCGGATCATCGACGGGAGTCAGAAGAGATCTTCGGCGGGCGGTGAGTGCCAGACTGCCGACGCTCGCGGATCAACGGGTGTACGGAACTCTTTTCCAGAGGGCGGAGGAACTCCGAGCGAGCCTTCACACTGTGGCGGCGAAGGGAGAGGCGCTGGCACGGATGATGGTAGATGGCCTCGTTGAAGGTCATCTACCTGATTCTGGGGGCCGGAAAACCTCTGAAATGTGAGTGGTGATTGCGATGGTCACTTTATAGTTCATCGCTGGCCGCTGCCGCATGGCCATCGCGCTTCAGGGGGCCGGCCTCCGGTTCTTCGAGCTCTGCGGCAAGCTCGCAGATCTTGCGCTCTGTGGCCTCCACCGCCTTGCGCTGTCGCTCCAGATTGCCCCTGGTTGCCTGGATCTCCTTCGCCAGCTGATCCTTTCGGGCCTGATCTTCAAGGTCCACGGGTGGGGGTGAGGTCGGTCCGACTCGAACTGCCTGAACCACGCCCCGGCGCGCATTGCATGCGCCGCACTCGACGACGGCCTGGTATGAGGGTGGGCTGCCGTGGGTGCGGGGGGATGTGGTTCGGACCGTGTGATCGCATGTGAGAACGAGGTCCCAATTGTCGAGATCCTTCTGCCCGGGTTCCGCAGTTCGTAGTCACACGTGGAGACTGGGCTGGGAGAATCTGCTGGTAGATGGCTTGCAGAGAGCTCCGGGGCGTCACGAAGGCCCGAGAGTGTAGTAACACGACTTCGAAGATTTC